>FR886167.1:0-7066 GCA_000436475.1 Eubacterium sp. CAG:248 | reverse complement strand
CGCTCTTCTCTTATCCACTGTTCTATCTGTCTTGAGCTTACATCACATTCTTCTGACACTTCATTGATAGTTGCAGCTTTATGTTCCTCTATATATTCTTTGACTTCGTCAAACTTTTCTTCCATCTTCTCTATACAGTTAGGACACAGATTGCGGTAAGGACCACCTATAAAATTATATAACTTACCACACATTCTGCAATTTCTTATATCCATAATTTTCCTCCATTCTTGTGTCTAAAATCCTTTTCCTATACACAACGTGACCACATATACTTTATCTGTCCCAGATTCTTTAAAACATCTTGCACACGCGTCTACCGTTGCACCCGTTGTATATATATCATCCACAATTAATACTTTATTATATCTTATACTATTATTGCAGATTTGAAAAGCATTTTGAAGATTTTTAACTCTTTCTTCATTACTCAGTTCCTTCATTGGCGTTGTCTTCCTGATACGCATAATATATTTATTATTGATGGGAATTCCCATACTGCCTGAAAGTTCATCTGCAATAAGCTCCGCCTGGTTATAACCTCTCTGCTTAAGCTTTGATTCATGTATTGGTACAGGTATAATCACATCAGGTCTCCATGCTCTTATAACCATACCACACATTCTTTCAATTTCTCTTGCATATATAGCCGCATATTCTCTCTTATTATGATACTTAAATCTATATATCGACTGCTTTATTCCATCTGAATACTCATATAAGCTTACTGCCTGGTCATAAATATGTTCTGTTTTCATACAATCCTGGCAGTATTCCCTGTCATCATCAAGAGCTTTGCCACATTTTATGCATGTCGGCTCATCAACATATGTTATTTTGTCAAGACACCACGGACATATATCCAGTCTTTCTTTGTTCTTTACTACACGCGGTTTTCCACATATGTGACATGCCGGAGGATACAAAACATCTTCTGTATTTTTTATTATATCCTGAATGATTTTTTTAATTTTTTCTTTTGAATATCTTTTTTCTTTTGAATACATTTTCCCCTTAAATATAGTTTTCTTCTAAATATCTTTTTTCTTTGTTTTTAATTTCGCATTTTATCATATGTAATCTACTTAATTTCTGATATTTCCTTTATTCTTTCGTCCAATGAAGTGTATCTTTTAGCTTCAGATTCATTTTTTACCATCTGCATAAACACCGGCTCTTCTCCTATTATACACACACATTTTCTTGCTCTTGTGATAGCTGTATATAGAATATTCCGGTTCATAAGCATTCTTGGACCTGCATACATCGGTATAATAACAGCAGGATATTCACTTCCCTGTGCCTTATGCACTGTTATTGAATATGCAAGCTCCAGCTCATCAAGATCATCAAAGCTGTATTCGACATATCTTCCATCTTCAAATCTTACTGTCATGCTTTTATTAAATGGTACTATCTCCATAACTATCCCTGTGTCTCCGTTAAACACTCCGCTTCCCTGTTCTATAGCCATTCCACGATCATTTTTTTTCGTCCAGTCAAGCTGATAGTCATTTTTTATCTGCATAACCTTATCGCCTTCCCTGAAAACATTATCCCCATGTTTTTTTTCCATCTTGGAGGCACTGGAAGGATTGAGGAAATCCTGAAGAATATTGTTAAGTCTTTCAACACCTACTGCTGATTTTCTTGAAGGTGTAAGCACTTGTATTTCGTTTATATCTGCACCAACATAGCCTGGCAGCTTATCCTTAATAACTGTTTTCAATGCAGCTATTATGGCCTCAGAACCCTGTCTGTGTATAAAAAGAAAATCCTTGCTATACTTGTTTAACGTAACCTGTTCGCCTTTATTAATCTTGTGGGCATTGGTTATTATCTCACTTTCTGCTGCCTGTCTGAATATCTTCTCAAGCTTTACAACATTAAAACATCCTGATGATATAATATCCTTTAACACATTTCCTGGTCCCACACTAGGAAGCTGGTCAACATCTCCTACAAGTATAAGCCTTGTACCTACTGGAACTGCCTTAAGCAATGCATTCATAATGTTAATGTCAACCATGGACATCTCATCCACTATTATTACGTCTGCTTCGAGAGGATTATCCTGATCTCTGTTAAAATGCATGCCAAGACTTGAAGAAGCATTACGCTTTTCGTTATCAAGCTCAGAAAGCCCACCTCCTGCTATCTCTAACAATCTGTGGATTGTCTGTGCTTCAACACCGCACGTTTCTGTCATACGCTTCGCAGCCCTTCCTGTTGGTGCAGCAAGCCGTATATCCAGTCTTTCCATTTCGAAATATTTTATTATGGCGTTAATTGTTGTTGTTTTTCCTGTACCAGGACCACCTGTTATTACAATAAGTCCATTGAGTGCCGCTAATGCAACCGCACGTTTTTGTATATCATCAAGTATTATGTTTTCTGATTTTTCGATATCTGCTATGCGTTCATATACATTTCCTGTATCTTCATCACATTGTATATTAAGCTCAAGAAGATTCTTTGCAACATTCTGTTCCATGCGATAATACATGGCTGAATATACATTCCATGATGTATGTCCATCACTTTCCTGTTCCTTTATGCTGTATGACATATCCTTTTCATCATCTGGCACGTCATCCGCATTTTTCTTAATATATATCTTTTTATCAATAGCAAGATCACTTATATAATGTTCATAATCCGTTATCTTGACGTCAAGCAGTATCTCAGCCTGATATTTAAGCTTATCATATGGAAGATATGTATGCCCCTGCAGTGTCGCCTGATTAAGACAGTATAAAAGTCCGCTTTTTATTCTGAAATCAGAATCGCCCTTTATTCCTACCTTTGTCGCTATTGCATCTGCCTTTTTAAAGCCTATGCCTTCAATATCATCTGCCAGCTTATAAGGGTTATCAGTGATTATCGTGTATATGCTGTTACCGTATTTTTTAAATATTTTATTGGCAAGGTTCATCTGGATACCATAATCTGAAAGATACATAACAGCTTTTCTGGTATCTCTTTTACCGGCATATTGCTGTGCTATATCCATTGCTTTGTTGTAGCTTATTCCTTTAATATCTGCCAGACGCTCCGGCTCTTTGTCGAGTATTTCAAAGGTCTGCTCGCCGAACTCCTTAACTATTCGTTCTGCCATTTTAGCGCCTATACCCTTTATAGCCCCGGAACTTAGATAACGCTTTACAGATTCTGCATCTGTAGGCGTCTTGAATTCATAAGAACTTATCTTAAACTGCATTGTATAATATGATGGATGCTTAACAAAAACACCATCTGCAGCTATAAATTCACCTGTGTCAACACTGCTTAGTGTGCCAACACAGGTAATATCGTCACCTTTGTATTCTATTTCGAAAACTGTATAACCATTATCCTCATTACGAAAGATAATGTTTTCTACAAATCCTTCTACATACTTAACAGACTCGTAATCCAATCTGCTTTTCCCTCTCTTTATAACTTTTTACCAAACTATAACTATAGCTACGCTTCATCTAATGTGTAGTTACGCTTCATCTGCTGGTAAAGTGTCTGTGCAATACCAAGTCCCTTACCATTATCAGATTCTGTAAACAACTCAGCATAGTTTTTAATCATCTCATCACCGAAGTAACTTCCAAGTGTACTCATGGCAGAGTCTGACTCTCCACCTATAGATGCCATACTGTTAAACAATGAAGTACTGCTATCATCATCTGAATCTATCTTAGCCATCTTTTCCATAGATTTAAGCATCTGTTCTACAAAGTAACTTTCAAAATCCTTGCATACACTCATAAGCTCATCATCAGATGCCTTGGAAAAATCTGTACCATTTATCTTATCTGTAAGATCTGATGATGTTTTATCATATGTATCTGCATAACTTGTATTAATACCTGTCATATAATCCATACATATCTCCTATTATATCTTAAGTTTATCTCTTAAGTGCATTAGCCTGTTCCATCATAGTATCGGATGTTGTTATTGCCTTTGAACATAACTCATATGCTCTCTGTGCTGTAATAAGATTAACCATCTCTGTTGCCACTTCAACGTTAGAAGCCTCAAGATATTTCTGCTTTAACTGGCTCTTTTTGCCAACGGCATCTGCATCTTCATTTAAAGCGATACCTGATGCATCTGTCTCAGCAAGATAATTACCACCAAGCTTTTCAAGTCCTGATGGATTCGTAAACTGAAAAAGTCCTATCTTTACACCTATAGGTGTAACATTGCCATCATCTTCTTTATATGTTACATTGCCATCGGAATTCATGCTGATTCTTGTTAAATCATATTCACCTGATGATACAACTATAGGCTGTCCATCTGAGCTTAATACTGGATATCCGTCTGCTGTACACAGCATCATACCCTCTGTTGATGTTGAAAAATAGAAATTTCCATTACGTGTATATAATGTATCTCCATCTTCATTCTGTATAGCAAAGAAACCATCTCCACTAATAGCAAAATCTGTTGCACTGTCACTCGCATTCATGGCACCCTGTGTATAGTGTGATGTTATTGATGATACTCTTGCACCAAGACCAACCTGCGCAGAAACTGGCTTAAACTCACCATTGGCTGATGTTGTTCTTGCCTGAAGATTCTGATACAGCAAAGACTTAAACTCAGTTGACTCTGATTTATAACCTACTGTGTTAACATTTGCAAGGTTATTCGATATTGTATCTACACTTGTCTGCTGTGCCATCATACCTGATGCTGCAGTCCACAATGACCTCATCATAATGCTTGTCCTCCTAATTACTCTAATAAATACTTTATAGTTCTGATATGCTTACCATCTTGCCTAGCATCTCATCAACTGCATTAACTATCTTCTGATTACTCTCATATTCTCTGGCTATGTTAATCATGTCTACCATCTCTGTAACTACGTTAATATTAGATGCTTCAATATATCCCTGATTAACCACGGCATCAGAATCCTTTGTAACAGCTCCATCAACCGCTCTGTAAAGATTCTCACCGTACGCCTCTATATAATCATAGTCTTCAAAATCAACTATTCCAAATGTATCTACATACTGTCCATCTGCGTATATAGCACCTGTTGAATCAACAGATAACTGCGATGCATCTGTAGGAAGTAGTATTGGGTCTCCACTTTCACCTAATACATAATCACCATCCTTGGTAACCAGATAACCTTCCTGATTCATCTGGAAAGATCCATCCCTGGTATAAAGTGTTGATGTTTCACCTGCTTTGTTAGTAAATGATATTGAGAAGAATCCCTTACCAGAAAGTGCAAAATCATAATTACTGTCAGTGTTTCTAAGTGAGCCCTGATCCCAGCTTCTATATGTTTCACCTATCTTTGCTCCAAGACTCATACTACCTATATTCTGGTTCATATATCCAACTGTAGCATCTTTTATCTTTATTCCATATACTGAATCAAAGCTTTGTGTTGTTACACCTTCTTTTTTAAAACCTGTTGTTGTAGCATTTGCAAGATTGTTTGATACTACATCAAGTCTCTTCTGCTGATTCACTAATCCTGTATAAGCAGTGTATAAACCTCTTACCATACCTGACCTCTTTTCCTGCGAATTTATGTTAACAGCTATTTTTTTCCTGCGAATTTATGTTAACAGCTATTTTATATGTTATAACGGATATCATAACATATATACTGTTAACATAAGCTTCTAATCTTCTCTGTAACCTGAAAGGAATTCTATAAACTTACCTGTTCCTATAGCAACTGCTGTCATAGGATCCTCTGCTGTCATAGTATTAATTCCTGTTTTTGACTCTATAAGATCCTCTAATCCTGAAAGCAGACTTCCTCCACCTGTAAGGACGATTCCTCTGTCTGCAATATCAGATGCAAGTTCTGGTGGTGTCTTTTCTAACACACTGTGAACTGCTTCTACTATCTGTGAAGTAGCTTCCTTTAAAGCTTCCTCTGTCTCTTCAGAAGTCACCTCTACTGTCTTAGGAAGACCTGTAACAAGGTTACGTCCTCTTACATTCATTTTGGCAACTTCTGGTCTTGGATAAGCTGATCCAATCTTTATCTTAATATCTTCTGCTGTTCTTTCACCGATAAGAAGATTGTGCTTCTTTCTCATGTATCTTACAAGTGCTTCATCAAAATCATCACCTGCAATCTTGATAGATGTACTTACAACTGTACCGCCAAGTGATATAACTGCGATATCTGTAGTGCCACCACCGATATCAACTATCATGTTTCCACAAGGTCTTGAAATATCTATACCAGCTCCAATAGCTGCTGCTATAGGCTCTTCAATAATAGCAACCTCTCTTGCACCTGCCTGAAGAGTTGCATCCTCAACTGCCTTCTTCTCTACTTCTGTAACACCAGAAGGTACACATACGCTTATTCTAGGCTTCTTAAGCATTCTTCTGCCGATAGCCTTCTGGATAAAGTACTTAAGCATCTTTTCTGTAACTGTATAATCTGAAATAACACCCTGACGAAGTGGTCTTACCGCTACAATGTTTCCTGGTGTTCTACCAAGCATCAGACGTGCTTCCTCGCCAATAGCCTTAATCTTGTTAGTATCTCTGTCAAATGCGACAACTGAAGGCTCCTTTAAAACTACGCCTTTTCCCTTTATATATACAAGAATACTTGCAGTACCAAGATCGATTCCAATATCAGTTGATAACATTCTGTTTTCCTCCTAAAATCCAACTCATTAATCCTACTCATTAATCCAGCTCATTAATCTAACCTGTTAATTTAACTTGTTAATCAAGTTTATTAACCTGACTCGTTAATCAAATTCGTTAATCTGACTTGTTAATCTGACTTGTTGATCAAGTTCGTTAATCAGCTTATTGTTTGTTATCATTAATTATGTCCAATCCGCATATTTTACATAAACAATACATCTTATAAACATATACAAACATTTTTACTTTATTAATATATTAGCAATAAAAAATACATTTCATAGCTAATCAACATTATATACATAAACAGGGAATTTTAAAAGTACTTAATGAGAAAAAATATGATTTTTTTATAAATATAGTTGTTTAATTGAATATTAGTTGGTGATGAACGGACGACAAATATAAGCTACAGGCAGTT
>FR886166.1:8569-19152 GCA_000436475.1 Eubacterium sp. CAG:248 | reverse complement strand
CAACTGTACCTGAAGCTATGCTCCCCTAAGTATACTATGAATCAGAAACATCCGCACTCTGATGATCGGCATTAGAAACATCTGCACTCTGTGAAGATTCACCAATCGAATAGCTGTCATCCTTCTCAGCATTAACCTCACCGATACCCTTCCAGATATCTGTTTCACTAGGACCATTAAGTGTTGATGAATAGCTTCCATCTTCGTTAAATGTTACGCTTTCTGCAACCTTTTCAGAATGAGTAAAGCCTGTTGTATCTGTAGGCTCAGGAAGTCCCTTGACTTCTCTGAATATCTTCATAAACTCCTTACCTGTGATAGTTTCATGGTCATACAGATAATGAGCTATCTTATCAAGTACATCTCTGTTCTCTGTAAGAAGCTGCTTAGCTTCTTCATAGCACTCCTTAAGCATACTCTTAACTTCTTCATCTATCTGAGCTGCTGTTTCATCTGAACAGTCAAGTCTTGCATTACCGTTAAGATATGGATCATCAACAGTAGCAAGATTCATAAGACCGAATCTGTCTGACATACCATACTGTGTTATCATGGCCTTTGCTATCTTGGTAGCCTTCTCTATATCATTGGCAGCACCAGTAGTAACCCTGCCAAAAACAATCTCTTCTGCTGCACGACCCGCTACTAAAGTAACAAGTCTTGTCATAAGCTCATCCTTATTCTGAAGATACTTCTCTTCCTCTGGAACCTGCATAACATATCCAAGAGAACCCATAGTTCTAGGAACAATGGTAATCTTCTGAACTGGCTCAGAATCCTTCTTAAGTGCTGTAACAAGTGCATGACCAACCTCGTGATAAGCAACTGTCTGCTTTTCTTCCTTACTAAGTACTCTGTCCTTCTTTTCCTTACCTGCTATAACTACCTCTACAGCTTCGAAAAGATCCTTCTGTGATACATACTTTCTTCCCGCCTTAACAGCTGCAATAGCAGCTTCATTAATCATATTGGCAAGATCAGAACCTACAGCACCACTTGTTGCAAGTCCGATTTCTTCAAAGTTAACTGTATCATCCATAAGAACATCCTTAGAGTGAACCTTAAGTGTTTCAATACGTCCCTTAAGATCTGGCTTATCTACTATAACTCTTCTATCAAGACGTCCTGGTCTAAGTAAAGCCTTATCAAGAACCTCTGGTCTGTTAGTTGCTGCAAGTATGAATATACCCTTAGATGAATCAAAACCATCCATCTCTGCAAGCAGCTGATTAAGTGTCTGCTCACGCTCATCATTACCGCCGCCATATCTTGAATCACGGCTCTTACCTATGGCATCTATCTCATCTATGAATATAATACAAGGAGCCTGCTTAGTAGCTTCCTTGAAAAGATCTCTTACTCGTGAAGCACCTACGCCTACAAACATCTCTACGAAATCTGAACCTGCAAGTGAAAAGAATGGAACATTCGCTTCACCGGCTACAGCCTTTGCAAGAAGTGTCTTACCTGTTCCAGGAGGACCTACTAAAAGAGCACCCTTTGGAAGCTTGGCACCTATCTTTGAATACTTATCCGGATTATGAAGGAAATCAACTATCTCAGTAAGTGACTCCTTTGCCTCATCCTGTCCTGCTACATCCTTAAATGTAACACCTGTTTTTTTCTGTACATATACCTTAGCGTTACTCTTGCCGACACCCATGCCGCCCATCATACCGCCGCCTTTGGATATTCTTCTGTATACAAAAGCAAATATAACATATATGAAAAGGAATGGAAGAACATACACAACAAGGAACTCTACTATAGAAGAACTTGAATCTGGTATATATCCTGTGAATTCAATTCCTTTTCTCTTAAGAAGCGATACAAGACTGTCATCATTAACATATCCTGTGTAATATGTGTAACCCAGCTTATTAACACCATTATTTTCCTGGGCATCATCTGTAGGTGTTATAAGAATTCTATCCTGCTCAAGTGCAACCTTCTTAACCTGATCATTATTCACCATCTCTATGAACTGGTTATAAGATATTTCCTTATATGTGGCATTCTTTAACATGCTATTAAGCATAGTTATACCGATAAAAGTTATAACCGCAGCTATTATAACAAACACAATAAGATTGACATTCTTTGGCTTTTTATTGTTATTGTTGCCGTTTCTGTTGTCACGGTTATTGTTGTTATTACCACCACCGTAATTATTACCGTTGTTGTAATTATCCATCCTGTGTCTCCATTCCTAGTTTCTTTATACTCTCATAGTCTGCCATTAACAGACATTACTCATTATAAAGAAGGAATATTTATAAATCAACCTCTAATCAAAGGTTTTACACTATTTATTTTTTATTAAGAATTAAAATATACTTACCAGTCAAAAACCATTTTAAAATATGTCTATCCGCCTGAACTTTTTAATCAATATAATATTACTTATCATACTGACAAGACAACTTACAGCTATAATATGCAAGGGATTTATTATTCCTCCTGAAATATAAGATATATTAACATACATAAAAGCATTGCCTATGCACAAAGCATTTCTGATATATGCAGATAATATAACGACCACAACTATCATCATATATCCTACTTCCGAATTAATTATAAATGATACCATTAATTGTAAGCTTCCCAGTGCCAATGAAGTTATATACGACATTATCAACAGCTTAAAAAACACAACCGATGTATCATAGTTATACTCTAATTCAACACCTGTAATCCTATATGCAAGTTCTGTATTAATAGCGCAGCCAATATTACCCTGTGAATGAATTATACAGACTAATTCAAGCGTTGTAAGCATACACAAATACACCATTGATAAAGCACACCATGCCCAGACCATCTTTCCTGTAATCCAGCTTATTCTGCTCTTTGTTCTGATTATTATATATCTTGCCCTGCTGTCATAATCTTTCCTTGCATAATCACCTATAACAAATGCTATAATTAACTGAAATAAAAGATATACAGCTGATGGCAGTTCCGATATCCCGTTGGATACCTGTATCAGCTTTCCCCTGAAACAATATATCCATATGTCAGCTATTGTAAAACCTGTATTATCTATTTTCCCTTCCAGTACCAAATTATTGTATGTATATATGTACATAACTGCAATTAATAGGGTTATAACAATTATAACAATATATTTATAAAACTTCCGTAATATCCCCTCTTTGATATCTAATAAAACCATATCATTATTCCTTATACATAATGTCTTTTTTTTGCACAATACACAGTGAAATTATATATATTATCAAACACAGAAGCGCAGGATATAAAAGACACCTTACTGGTCCAATACCATATTTTCTAACCATCTGTCCCGGCATCATTGTAATTCTGCTAAACAACACTTTGGTCAAATATGTATATCTGTCAAGACATACCCATATAATTGAAGCCAACATTCCAATACTTTTATTACTGCTTATCCAATATACAATCTGCGAAATAATAACTGTTATAAACAATATTGAAAATATCTGCACACTTAAATATACAGCCATTTCATATACAGATGGATATTTTTCCATAATATAACCTGATACAAATCTAAATCTGCTATTCTCCATATCCCAGTTACATATTTTAATATGTGCATTAAATATTTTTAATATAATACATAACCCAATAATATTAGCCAGAAGAATACTTGTCATTTCCATACATTTTGCCATTATATTTTTGCAAATATTATTCCAATAATGCCTTATGCTTTTATAGCGGATAATAACTGCACATCTATGACTGCTTCTTAAATCTGCCTGAATTATAACAGACAAAAAAATAAGCAGTATCATTTCAAAACCATAATATTCACTATATAAAATATTATCATATATACATACCTCTCCTTTGTCTGGATAGCTAATTCCATACACTATATATGTATAAATAAATGCAGCAATTATAAGAATTTCACATAAAATCAATATTTCTTTTCTTAATTTCATCTCATATGCTGCTGTTCTAAAACCATTTTTCTTCAATAACATATTTATATTCATCTACCCACTTTATATATTTAATACAAACATAATTTTTTGAGGATAGGTACGGTATACAAGATGAAATTCCTCTTTTGATATATCAGCATTTTCCGGCACATTAAGAGCATATGCCATCTTTATATCTGTACTTTCCCCCGACTTTAATTTGACCTTATTACACTCACTGTTTGCTCCGTTACTCCATCCAGATGGCATACATTCCATAACAAAATTATAAATTAACGCCTCAATATCCTTATCCTCATCTGACTGGTTGCATACACTAAGCCTTACATATATATATCTATAATCTTTTTTACTTTTTTTCAGCTTTGTTATTATATTCTCATCTGTGAACTTAGTTATTGTCTGCTCTGTATTATCCATAAGTTCACTTTCCTCAAGTTCAATATTAAGCCCTTCAACTTCCAAGGCATCTTCACATGTATAAATAACTTCTTGTGCTTCTGGAAATGCCGCATTTATCTTAATATAATTGACTGCCCACACAAGTACCATTACAGCTATGCAAATACCTATAGCAATCAGCTTAATCCTGCTGTTTAATTTAAAATTCTTATAAAACTTCATTATGCATCCCCCTATACATATATACAGCAAATGTAATGCCACATATTATTATGTATTCAATAATCAGGTTCAATAGCGTGTTATTATATGAATATCCAACCGTCATTATTCTGATAGGATTGTATTTTTCTAAATTAAAAAATCCCTGAATTATATAGCAAAAATAATTAAGAAGAAATGGAAATATCATTGTTATAAAATACACTGGAACTATCTGGCTTAACATAACACTAAAAGTGGTAAATAAACCGGTATAAAAAAATATAATCATCAATTCAATAAATATATAAATATACGGATGTGTATATGCTACTCCTGATAAAAGACTAAATCCCCGTGGTTCATAAAATCCAACTACTGCCTGCATTTTTACTGAAGGCAGTATCATTGAACAAGCTATCAAATTCATCAACAACGGAACTACAACAACTATTCCTCCAGCTATATGTGAAACTACACATTTAACTATAAGATAATATTTTTTATCAATTCTGGTATATATATTTTCTATATACCCACTCTTTATATCAGAAACTGCACTATAACCATATGCGAATACTGCCATAAGCGGCATTATCATAATATATAACTGTCTAAGCGGAATTGCATTTTTCTGCAATGAGAAAAACCACGAATTAAAAACTGTATTGATAGTATTTCCTATGTTTCCATCAAATGCACCTATTATATCTTTACTGTATCTTAACGGGGCTATAACAAATTCTATTCCTGTTATTATAATCCCCAACAACAACATTAGCCAAAACATCCTGCTTTTAAAAGCTCTTTCCACTTCTATTCTTAACAATGCACCTATCCTCATAGTTTTGTTCCTTTCTATAATTAACCAGGAATTCCTATTCACTCTCTTGATATATTATCCAATATTACTAATGGTGCTTTTTTTCCTTGAGTAGCTGGATTTATTTCTAATTCAAGACAAGGATTTATAAGCAACTGACTATAACTGCCATCATTGTCTGTATAGTTGTCTAGCACCTTAAATAAAACAATATATACTTTTTCTTCACCTGCATTTATATCATCATATAAACAATGTGTTGTCCTTTCATATGAAGATGGATATATTGCCGCACATTCAGATAAACGGTAATATTTATTATCATCATAATAATTGCCTATGCTTGCCATTCCTATCGGACACTCTGCTGTACTGCTGGCAATATTCTTTACTTTTATATACACATACACAAGGCTCATATTCTCCGAATTATAATTACTAAGTGAACCTTTCTGTATCCACTCTGTCTTAAAATATTGTGATGCTTCCAGTTCTATTTCATCATAAGTCTTATCTATTATTACTTTCTGAACCGTTATTTCAAAATCTGAAATATTCACATTGTCATTACATTTATACACACCACCATAATGTTCAACTGCATTTGCTTCCATACTTGTAAGTGAATTTTCTGTTGTGCTTTCTGATTGCTGGTCTTTGTACGGATTGTCAGCTTTTGTTGTCTGTGAATATCTGGAATTATCTATAACTATATCTGTAGCTTTCTGCTTATTACATCCACACAACATAATAAGCATTATCACAGTTACACACACTATATATTTCTTCATATAATCTACAGACTTGTATAACATCAGCTATACAAGCCTTTCCCCTCCTTTCTGTGGCTGTTTCTTATTTTATTTCAGCTTAATACCCGCCAGCTTTCCTTTTTTGTATGTCAGACTTCCATACGAATTATAAAATAAAAGCATATCATCAAGCCTGTCCTCATCTACAAGATATCCCGCTATTATATGTATGTTTTCATTAGGATTAACACTTGTTCTATTAACGCTTTGTGCATCTCTGACTATTCCCAATGAAGACTTGAACATTACACACAATGGATATCCCTCACTATTAACAAAGCTGTTAGAATAACATTCCCTTGGTATCATAAGCTTGCCATTATGTCTGTACAGACTACATATCTGAGGTATAAGTCTTACATTCTGTATGTACTCATCACTTGTATTCTCAACACTTATATCCACTAATACCAATCTTGTCGATATATTTTCTGCTTCATAATATGAATTAAGTGTGCTCACCCCATCGCCCATATTATAAGTTACAGGTCTTTTATATTTAATAAATGTTCCATCCTCATTAATTAATTCACATGATAATTCTGATGAAATCCAGTTACTCTTATCTGATATATTATTGTTTTCTTCATTAATCAGACTGTCTTCCAAATCTTGTATTGAACTTATAACTGTATAATTATTAACTGTATATTCAAGCTTATTACTGCTATACATATCCATATCCGGCATATTAAATTTATCATTTAATTTATAACTTATATCAGTATACTCACCTGCATATATGTCCTCATTATCTTCCTTCACATACTCATCCCTATATATCCTGTAATTAGCCTTTGCCGCTTCACTTTCATCACATTCCACAAGTTCAATATTCTTAATTAATTCCTGTAATAAATCTTCTGATGTATTATTCTGTGCTTTTATCTCTATTGCATATCCATAATCACTATATATTGCAAATATATCATCAATATAATTACCATTTTTAGTATTTACAGCATTTTCCCCATAACTATGCGTAAACCATACTACTTTCTTATCACTGTATTCTATTTCTTTTACATCAGTTATATATTTAAGCTGTATATCTTCATTGTCATTAAGTCCTATAAGCATTACCGATATATTTTTATCTTTTAAATTATCATTTCCTGCATACGAAAGCTTATAATTGCTTCCATCTGTTTCTATATCGTAACCACTTAAATCTGTATTGAAATTTATTTTTACATTTGTATGGAATTTAGTATTTGCATTATAATCGCTGTCTTTTCTCAAGCCTAAATCATAGCTGTAATTTCCAGTCTTTTTAATGTTAATATTATAGTAACTAACTATCTTCTCTGCCGCTAATACTGTACACGGAATTAATATCATTGCGAATATTATCGCAGCCGCAATCCTGTCATATTTTCTTGTAAATACCCTCTTAATACTTCTTATTGAACTTATTTTTCTATTATTATTTAAATTTTTTATTACAGTATTTTCTTTGCCTGTTGCTTTATGTTCATTTACACTTTCCAGACTTCTAAGAAATTCTTCTTTTCTATTCTTGTAACTATCTGAAAATTCGTGTACATAATCACTGTAAGTATCCAATTCATCTATAAGCAGATTATCTTTAACATTCTGATTATCACTTTTTTTATTATTGGTAAAAATGTTTTTGTTATCAGTCATCTTATATCCTCCGTTACATTTTCTAACTTTTCCGCAAGATATTTTCTAGCTCTTTCCATCTGTTTTCTTATTGTTGCGCTATCTTTTCCTAATATATCCGCTATTTCCGTCATCTTTAATTCATAGCCATATCTCATTGTAATAATCTTACGCAGATAATCAGAAATATCAGACATTGCACTATCAAGTGCATCAAGCTTATATAATGTTACAAGCTGCCTTTCTACTATATTGGCAGGGTCTGTATCCTCGCTCATAGTATCTTCAATGTTCTCACTGTATGTTGATATTTTTTGATTTTTTCTATATATATCTATAGCTGTGTTTTTTACTATCTTTGTTATAAATACTTTCGTTCTCTTAGAGCCAACTTCTTCTATATCATCAAGATAAGAATATATCTTTAAAAATGTATCCTGTGTTACATCTTCTGCCTGCTCAACATTATTCAATATTGAATAAGCGATGGCATAGACGGCTGACTCATAAAGGGAATATAATTGCTCCATTTTAGCTTTTTTATTTATTTCCATCTTTTTCCTTAAGTTTTATATGTAATCAACGTATAAGTTTCTCTTTATTAATATAACGAAATCAATATTAAAACGTGACATTTTTGATATTAAATTTATTATCCAATTTCCAAAAGTTCACCGCACATAAAAAGTCCACAGCCAGAAATCAAATTTCCAACTGTGGACGTTTTTATTATGCTCAAATTAATATATTTTCTTTCCTTTGCTCACAAATTCTCATTGCCACGCTCTTAGTTATTCTTTTCCTGATACTCAAGCGCCGCGCCAATGAATCCTCTGAATAATGGGTGTGGCCTGTTAGGTCTTGACTTTAATTCTGGGTGAGCCTGTGTTGCTATAAACCAAGGATGATCCTTTATCTCGACCATCTCAACGATTCTTCCGTCTGGTGAGATACCTGAAAGCTGCATACCATTTTCAACAAGAACTTTTCTGTAGTCATTATTTACTTCATATCTGTGTCTGTGTCTTTCATGGATAGTCTCTTCGCCATATAATTCATATGCCTTAGAATCCTTGGCAAGCACGCAAGGGTATGAACCAAGTCTTAAAGTTCCACCAATATCGTCAATACCTTCCTGATCTGGCATAAGATGGATAACAGGATGTGTTGTATCTGGCTTTAACTCTACACTGTGTGCATCATCATATCCGATGACATCTCTTGCGAACTCAACAATAGATAGCTGCATACCAAGGCAAAGACCAAGGAATGGAATATTATTCTCTCTTGCATATCTTATAGCCTGTATCTTGCCTTCTATACCACGGTCACCGAAGCCTCCTGGCACAAGAATACCTGATACATCTGAAAGAATCTGGGCCGCATTATCTGCTGTAACTGTCTCTGAATCCACCCACTTGATAGTTACATCACATGAGTTAGCTACGCCGCCATGCTTAAGTGCTTCAACAACTGAAATATATGCATCATGAAGCTGGATATACTTGCCAACAAGTGCAACTGTAACCTTCTTTGTTGGATTCTTCCATGCCTTACACATAGCTCTCCATTCATCAAGATCTGGTTCTGGGCACTCAAGCTCAAGACACTCACATGCTACCTGTGCAAGATGCTCTTCTTCCATAGCAAGTGGGGCATCATAGAGGATCTCAACATCAAGATTCTGTAATACATGTGACTTAGGCACATTACAGAATAATGCAATCTTATCCTTGATACCTGGTTCAAGTGGATGCTCTGTACGGCACACAAGGATATCTGGCTGTATTCCCATTCCCTGCAGTTCCTTAACGCTTGCCTGTGTTGGCTTCGTCTTCATTTCACCTGATGCCTTAAGATATGGGATAAGTGTTACATGGATAAGTATAGCATTCTCACGGCCTACCTCACGCTGGAACTGTCTTATAGCCTCAAGGAATGGCTGTGACTCGATATCACCTACAGTTCCACCTACCTCGATAATAGCAATCTTAGTTTCATCTGTTGAGTAATCTCTGTAAAAGCGGCTCTTTATCTCGTTAGTGATATGTGGGATAACCTGTACTGTTCCCCCACCAAAGTCTCCTCTACGTTCCTTCTGGAGCACTGACCAGTATACCTTACCTGTTGTAACGTTAGAATTCTTGTTAAGGCTCTCATCTATGAATCTTTCATAATGTCCAAGGTCAAGATCTGTTTCTGCACCATCATCTGTTACGAATACTTCACCATGCTGTATAGGGTTCATAGTACCTGGATCAATGTTTATATATGGATCAAACTTCTGCATAGTCACTTTGAATCCACGTGCTTTTAATAATCTTCCTAATGATGCTGCTGTTATACCTTTTCCAAGTCCTGAAACAACACCGCCTGTTACAAATACATACTTTACAGCCATTTTTCCTCCTGTCTGCCATATGGCACGTCCGTTTAGCATAATATGATACCTGTGTGAACCACTCTGCAGTTCACATAAACCACGAAAAAACAAATATCCGGCAGTACACATATTACTACCGGCTACTTCTTCGTCGCAAAATTTTTTCTACATTATACAGTCATTTTTTTTTAATTTCTACCCCTTTTTTAATAAAAAAACTATAGATTTTAATTTTATAACAATCGTTAGTTTTTAATGTATTCCATGGCAGATATAACGTACTTTTGCTTAATAATATTAAGTTCATATATTTTTATATTATCTGCTTTTTTTCCAGATATATACATATTTACAACTGATGTCATATTAGCAGCCGTCTCATGCCTGAACTC
>FR886166.1:0-8535 GCA_000436475.1 Eubacterium sp. CAG:248 | reverse complement strand
ACTTTTGATACTGTACCAGCAATCCCATCTCCTGTAAGCTTTGCATATGCCTCCTTAAGTGTCCATATACGGGCAAATCTTAAGCTATCATCACCTATCCAGTCACATTCTGCCTGTGTAAAAAATCTTTCTGCAACCTTAATAGCATTTTTTCTTGGTCTTTCAATATCTATTCCAACTGGTCTGTCTGATACTGCACACACTACACAAGTGCCTGCATGGGATAAGTTAAAATGTATCTCCAGACCACTATATACAGGCTTTCCATTTCCTGCATATTCTATATTATAATCATATGAAGTGTCATAGCTTTTCACCAGTTCATCCAGTTTTACGTTAAATATATCATCTGAAGCTGTCTTTAGCTCAATCTCACCGGCATATGACATATATATACTGTAAAGCTTCGTTGCATAATTAAGAAGAAGCCCCGCAGCGAGGCTTCTTTCTTTATCTTCCATAAACCTGTACCGCTCTATTTTATCTTTTCTGTAAGCTGGTACAAGTTTAAGTCCTTTATTCATAATGTCATCATTCATATCTGATATATCTGTAAGAAATATTTTCATAATCACTTTCCTAACATTGTATTACTATGCTGTAACAGTATCAAACTGACTCTCATAAAGTGTCTTATAGAAACCACCTGCTGCAAGAAGCTCTTCATGATTGCCTTTTTCTATGATGTGGCCATCCTTCATAACAAGTATCACATCTGCTGACTGTATAGTTGAAAGTCTGTGTGCTACGATAAAGCTCGTTCTTCCCTCCATAAGCTTTGCAAATGCGTTCTGTATCCTGATTTCTGTTCTTGTATCTATAGATGATGTGGCTTCATCAAGTATAAGCATAGGTGGGCGTGTAAGCATAATCCTTGTTATGCATAAAAGCTGCTTCTGACCCTGTGACAGGCTTCCTCCATCCTCACCTATAACTGTATCAAAACCGTTTGGAAGTCTTTTTATGAAACCATATGAATATGAAGCTTTTGCTGCCTGTATAATCTCTTCCTCAGTTGCATCAGGCTTGCCCATGACGATATTCTCTCTTATAGTTCCTGCCTTAAGCCATGTTTCCTGAAGAACCATTCCAAAACCATGTCTTAATGAATATCTTGTCATATCCCTGATATCTGTACCTGACACATCTATGCTTCCCGAATTAACATCATAGAATCTCATTAAAAGATTAATAACTGTTGTCTTTCCACAGCCTGTAGGTCCAACTATAGCTATTCTCTGGCCTTTCTTTACATGAAGATTAAAGTCCTCTATAAGCTTCTTATCCGGTGTGTATGAGAAGTATACGTTATTAAGGTCAACCCTTCCATCAACCTCCTTTATATCTGCTGCATTTTCAGCATCTGGAAGCTCTGGCTCTTCTTCTATAAGCTCAAACATTCTTGCCGCACATGCAAGTGCATTCTGAAGCTCTGTTATGACACCTGATATCTCGTTGAATGGCTTGGTGTACTGGTTGGCATAGCTTAGAAAACTTGATAGCTGTCCTACTGTAATTCCACCTGATATAGCTATAAATGCACCTGATACAGCAACACCAGCATATACAAGACTATTAACAAATCTTGTTGATGGATTAGTGATTGATGAGAAGAAGATTGCTCTTAATGAGTATTTCTGTAACCTTTCATTAATCTCGTCAAAGCGTGCTACTGCTTCTTCTTCATAACCATACGCCTTTACAACCTTTTCTCCACCTATCATCTCATCTATAAAGGCTGTCTGCTCACCTCTTGTTTCAGACTGAAGCTTAAACATTGAAAATGTTTTCTTTGCTATAAAGCTTGCTACAAAGAAGGATACTGGTGTGATAAGTACTACTACAAGTGTTATCCTCACATTAATTGTAAGCATGAATACAAGTGTTCCAACTATAGTAAGAACTCCTGAGAAAAACTGTGTGAATCCCATAAGAAGTCCATCTGCGAACTGATCAACATCGGCTATGACACGGCTCACTATATCACCATAAGACTGTCCATCTATATACCTAAGTGGAAGCTTCTGTATCCTTTCCATAGCCTCATCTCGTATATCTCTTGTTACATGATATGTTATCTTGTTGTTACATATATTCATTATCCACTGTGACAGTGCTGTTATAGCAACTATAACTCCTATCGTCACAAGAATCCTGCTTATACCTGCAAAATCAACATTACCAGGTCCTACTATATGATCTATTCCACGTCCGACAAGAATAGGAACATATAAAGTTGATGCTACTGTCACTGCTGCCATAAGTATAGACAATATAAGAAATCCGCTATACTTTTTTATTCTTTTAAGAACCTTTAAAAGCGTGCCCTTCTGGGCTTTCTTCCTATCTTTATTATCTTTCATAACTACTCCATTTCATACACAAGCTTTTAAACTTTCGACCATCCTGATAATTTATGCACCCTTAGCTGATTTAAACTGTGAATTATATATTTCCCTGTAAACCTCACAGTTTGCTAACAGTTCACTATGTGTTCCGATTCCTGCCACATTACCATCATCAAGTACGATAATCTTATCTGCATGCATAAGTGATGCTGAACGCTGTGATACTATGAATACAGTAGGATTGTTTGGCATTGTCCTGATTGACTTTCTAAGTGCTGCATCTGTTGCAAAATCAAGTGCTGATGCGCTGTCATCAAGTATAAGGACATCTGGCTTCTTAACAACAGCTCTTGCTATTGTAAGTCTCTGCCTCTGGCCACCTGAAAGATTCTTTCCACCCTGCTCTATCATATAGTCAAGACGTCCGTCTTTTTTATCAACAAACTCCTTCGCCTGTGCTATGGCAAGTGCCTCATCTATCTCACTATCTGTTGCATCCTGTTTAGCTACCTGCATGTTGTTTCTTATACTGCCCTTAAACAGCACAGCCTTCTGCATGACTATGCCGACCTTATCTTTTAATTCTTCTAACTTTATATCCTTAACATTGACACCATCTATAAGAACTTCTCCCTCTGTGGCATCATAAAATCTTGGAATAAGTCCTACAAGACTTGACTTACCGGAGCCTGTACCACCTATGATACCTATAGTCTGACCTCTGTACGCCTTAAAGCTTACACCTGCTATACTTGTATCACCGGCTCCACTATACTTAAGTGCAGCATTTTTAAACTCTACTACCGGCACTTCATCATCAGATTCCTTCACACCGGCTGTTCCATCCTGCATGCCTGGTTTAACATCAAATATTGACTGTATACGTCCTGCACATGCAAGAGCCTTAGTTATATTGATTATAAGATTAGCAAGCTTAATCAGCTCCACAAGAATCTGTGACATGTAGTTATAAAGTGCCACAACCTGTCCCTGTGTTAAAGCTCCCTGGTTTACTCTCACGCCACCTATCCATATAAGTGCTATGATTGAAACATTTACAACTACATAAGTAAGTGGATTCATAAGTCCTGATATCTTACCTACAAACTTCTGAAGATGATTAAGCTCTTCATTCTTCTCTTTAAAATGCTTAAGCTCATCATCCTGCTTGTTAAACGCTCTTATGACTCTTACACCAGTAAGATTCTCTCTGGTTATACCTAGTATGGTATCAAGGCCTGCCTGAACCTTTTTATATAAAGGTCTTGTACCGACCATTATTCCAAACACAATAACAGCAAGCACCGGGATAGCTGCTGCAAACACAAGTGCTGCCTTAACATCTATGGTAAATGCCATAATCATGGCACCAAACACTATGAATGGTGAACGTAAAAACAATCTAAGCACCAGATTTACACCATTCTGTACCTGGTTAATATCGCTTGTCATACGTGTTATCAGCGTTGAAGTACCAAGCTCATCAAGCTCTGTGAATGAAAGTGACTGGATATGCTTAAAAAGTGCATGCCTTATACCTGTTGCACATCCAACTGCTGCTTTCGCACTGAAATACTGTGCTGTTATGGAACACGTAAGTCCTATAACTGCAAGTAAAAGTAACATAAGACAGGATTTAACAATATAACCTGTATCCTGACTGGCTATACCCCTGTCTATAATCGATGCCACAACAAGTGGCACAAAAAGTTCAAAAAGTGCCTCAAGCATCTTAAAAAGAGGTGCAAGAACACATTCCTTCTTAAGTTTTTCCAGATACTTAAGTATCATTTTCATAGTTAATTTCATTCCTTTCATGGACATCTGCTTTAAAATGCATAATGCCTTATATATTCTTTTAATGCTTCTACTCCAGCATAAACAACTGTGCTATAAGATTCTCATAGCTATATTTTCTCTTAGTCATAAAGAACTTATTATATTCTTCATAGTTGTAATAAGAATGTTCATACTGCCTTGAATATAAATGTGCAAGATCAACCTGTCTTACGAATTCAAGCTTTTTACCGTTAAGATACCAGTCCGCTACATCCATCATCTTAAGTGCAAGAAGTCCGACAGCCGCCCCCTTCATCTTAAGCAGAACATTATAATCATATACTGCATCAAGAAAATATCTGTAAACATAATATATAAGTATCTGTTCATACTCATGCTGGTTATCTTCATAATACTTATTGAATTCATTTACAATATTCCTGAATGTCATGGCATCCCTGCATTTTTCATAGAAAGTATTAATCTCCTGTGTATATATGTTCCAGTCTGTATTAATAATCTCCATTCCTTTGAATCTGTCAAACAGACGTTTTGTATACATATATGCATCAGGCCGCATAGCTGCACTATCGCGTGCCTTGTCAAGCTTATGTTCCCTATAATCTTCCTTCGCGTATCTTTTACAGACCCCTATTATAAGTTCATCTCTTTCCCTGTCAAGATAATGCTGTATATCTTTTGCAAACATAAGAAGAAGCACTGCTCTTTCAGCTATTGTATAGTCTCTGTCTGAAACTATGTTATAAGCTATAGTCCTTGCCTGTCTTAGCTGCATATAGGTCATAGGATCTATGTCGTTGTATGAACTCACCTCTTCATCACTGTCTTTTATGTCAAATGTAAGCTCGTCCTTATATCCTAATATAAGCTCACCTGCTGTTTTACACGATGGTGCTATGCCAATCTCTCTTACACTTCCATACTCGTTAATAAATCTTGGGAACTCTGCACATGTTTCACACAGCTTATCCTCACCAAGTTCAATATATAAATCACACAGGTTATTATCATTTAAAAAAGGACATCTGCCATTATTCAGTGTAAATGTACACCCACCATCCTCTGATGGCACCATTACACTCTTAAGTCTTTTCCCGAAGCTTCCCTTTACCTTCTTGTAATGCTTATAAGAAGCCTCATCAACATCAACATCCCATCCGGCACAACATGTATCAGTACATGCCCCTGCTATACACTTAAAATCCTTATAATAAGCTGGCGTTACTATCTTCATATATTTTCCTCTTACTGCATTCTTTTCTTATCTGTCATATTCTTAATAAATGTATATATTGTGGTTGCAAAAAGCACTGCAAATATAGCACATGAAATAAAATACATGTAAAAAAGATATGGTCTTGCTATCAGCCATTCTGTCATAGGTGATGTATATACTTCATTCAGCGTAAACATGTCGTTAAACACTGGTGTCATCTGCATAAGCTGTGGATATTTTGCTATAGCTATATACGCAAGCATACCTATAGCCGGAAATGACATACAGCCAGCTATTAGTGCCACCACTATGCTCACAGTTCTTACTATAAATGCTTTACTGTCTATCTGCTTTCTTGTAAGTATATTAAATATAATAGCAGCTACAGTAAGTACTATCATAAACATATAATCGTCTATAAGCAGTGCCACTCTGCTAAATAAGTTTTCACCCTGCAGTGTTGGATACTGTGCCATAAGCATATAGAAATTATAAACTGCTTTAATGCCTGTATAAAACGCACCTATAATTATCACTCTGAATATTATATTTATAAATCTTCTTCCATTATTATCCTGCATAATAATCCTCCATTCTTGCGTATGAAAAATCTTATTTTCACACCATTCTCCTCAATATGATGTCAACATAACCTGTTATCCTTAAAATTCCCCAAAAATCCAAAAACATATCTAGTATAACATAATTAACTGACAAAACAATAACAAAGCTGCTGTTATTAACATATTTTTCATTGATAGGATATTGTTTTCCTTATTGAAATACTATGCACTTTAAGTGTATAATTATAACATTATATTAATATCAGTCTTTATATTTTGTCTGATATTATAAAGCACAGAAAGGATAAGAAAATGAACAAGAAAAAACTCTCCGTATTAAAGCGTATCTCTATGCTTTCAGCGGTTATCATGTTAACTCTTACTGCAGCATTTTCACTGACAGCATGTGGTAAAAGTAACATTCCTGAAAATACTGTATTTTCAGCAGATGACCTTGCTGGTAAGTCAGTAGGCGTACAGTTAGGAACTACCGGTGATATATATGTTTCCGATATGGAATCTGATGGCTCCGGAACTAAGGTAGAAAGATATAACAAAGGAAATGATGCCATACAGGCACTTAAGCAGGGCAAAATTGATGCTGTTGTTATCGATGCACAGCCTGCTAAAGCATTTGTCAATGCCAATAGCGACCTTTGCATGCTTGATGAAGATTTTGTAACTGAGGAATATGCTATATGTATAGCAAAGAATAATAGTTCTTTCACATCTAAGGTCAACGATGCACTTAATGTACTTATTAATAATGGAACTATTGATAACATAATCAGTAATTATATTGGTGAAAATGCTTCAAAGCAGCCATATGAACCTACAGGTTCAGGTGAAAACGGTACTCTTACAATAGCTGTTAATGCTTATTTTGAACCTTATGAATATTATAATAATGGTAAGGTAAGTGGTATTGATATTGATATATCTAATGCAATAGCTGATTATCTTGGAATGAAGCTGTCTGTAGAGGATATGGAATTCGATTCTATAATAACTGCCGTATCTTCTGGAAAAGCTGATATGGGTATATCTGGTATAACTGTAACAGAGGAACGTAAGAAAAATATTGATTTTACTATCCCATACACTACTTCAAGCCAGGTTATCATTGTAAGAAATAATGATGCAGCAAACCAGGGAATAAGCTTTTCAGACAAGTTTAAAACTGATTTTATTAAAGACGGCAGATATCAATATCTTCTGACTGGTCTTAAAAACACTTTAATCATTGCTTTGTGTGCAGCTATTATGGGTATTGTCATAGGCTTCCTTATAGCTGTCGTAAGATCTAACCACGATAAAACTGGTGGCATGAAAGTACTTAACTTTATATGTAATATTTACCTGACGGTCATACGTGGTACACCAACTATGGTTCAGTTACTTATTATTTACTATGTAATATTCAGTTCTGTCCAGGTTAACAAAATAATTGTTGCCATACTTGCCTTTGGTATTAACTCTGGAGCTTATGTGGCTGAAATATTCCGTTCAGGTATTATGTCCATTGATAACGGACAGTTTGAAGCAGCACGAAGCCTTGGCTTAAGTTACAAAAAAACAATGAAGCTTGTAATACTTCCTCAGGCATTCAAGAATGTTTTACCTGCACTTGCCAACGAATTCATCGTTCTGTTAAAGGAAACCTCTATCAGTGGTTATATAGGACTTAACGATCTTACACGTGGTGGTGATATTATCCGAAGCATAACTTATGACCCTATGCTTCCTCTCTTTGGTGTGGCTATCATCTATCTTGTATTAGTTGTTATCCTTTCATCACTTGTAAAGAAACTAGAAAGGAGATTAAGAAGCAATGAGCGACACTAATGTAATACTTGAAGTTAAGAATTTAAAAAAGACCTTTGGAGACCACGAAGTACTAAAGGATATTAATACTACTGTTAAAAAAGGTGAGGTTATCGCCATAATCGGTCCATCCGGATGTGGTAAGTCTACATTCTTAAGATCTCTTAACCTTCTTGAAGTACCTACTTCAGGTCATATTATATATGAAGGTAATGATCTTACTGAAAAAGGTGTAGACCTTGATAAGCTAAGACAGAGTATAGGAATGGTGTTCCAGCACTTCAATCTTTTTCCTAATATGACTATTAAGAAAAATATCACGCTTGCACCTGTACAGCTTGGACTAATGTCCAAAGAAGAAGCTGACAAAAAAGCAATGGAACTTCTTGAGCGAGTGGGTCTTCTAGATAAGGCTGACTCATATCCAGATATGTTATCCGGCGGTCAGAAGCAAAGAATCGCTATAGCCAGAGCTCTTGCCATGAATCCGGAAATCATGCTCTTTGACGAACCTACATCTGCTCTTGATCCTGAAATGGTTGGTGAGGTTCTTTCTATCATGAAAGAGCTTGCAGCTTCCGGCATGACTATGATTGTCGTAACTCACGAGATGGGATTTGCTAAAGAAGTATCAAGCAGGTGTATGTTTATTAACGAAGGCCGCATCGAGGAAGAAAATGAACCTAAGACATTCTTTGAACAGCCTAAGAGTGAAAGACTCAGGGATTTCCTGTCTAAGGTGCTATAAAATGAATTGTTGTTTAATTGAATATTAGTTGATGAC
>FR886165.1 GCA_000436475.1 Eubacterium sp. CAG:248 | reverse complement strand
CTGCTGCTTCTGTAGAAGTGCTCTTTTCAGCCTTTGCAGCACTCTTGTCTGAGCCTAATGACTTCATTGTCGGGAACAAAAGTACATCCCTGATAGCTGGTGAATCTGTAAGAAGCATAACAAGTCTGTCGATACCATATCCGATACCACCTGTTGGAGGCATACCTACTGCAAGTGCATTAAGGAAGTCTTCATCTGTGTGCTGTGCTTCCTCATCACCATTCTCTGCATTCTTATCCTGCTGTGCAAAACGCTCTCTCTGGTCGATTGGGTCGTTAAGCTCTGAATAAGCATTACACATTTCCCATGTGTTGATGAAAAGCTCAAAACGTTCAACCTTTTCTGGATCAGATGGCTTCTTCTTAGTAAGTGGAGAGATTGCAAGCGGATGATCCATAATAAATGTAGGCTGGATTAACTTTTCTTCGCAGTACTCTTCAAAGAATAAGTTAATGATATCGCCCTTTGTATGACGTTCCTCGAACTCAATTCCTCTTTCCTTAGCAAGAGCCTTAGCTTCTTCATCTGTCTTTATTGTATCAAAATCAACGCCTGCATATTCCTTGATAGCATCATTCATAGTAAGTCTTCTGAATGGCTTTCCGAGGTCTATCTTAGTACCGTTGTAAGTAATTTCAGTTGTTCCACATACAGTCTTTGCAAGGTGTCTGAACATGCTCTCTGTAAGCTCCATCATACCTTCATAATCTGTGTATGCCTGATACAGCTCCATAAGTGTGAACTCAGGATTATGTCTTGTGTCAACACCTTCATTTCTGTATACACGTCCGATTTCATATACTCTTTCAAGACCACCAACGATAAGTCTCTTAAGGTAAAGCTCTAAAGATATACGAAGCTTAACGTCCTCATCAAGTGCGTTGTAGTGAGTTTCAAAAGGTCTTGCTGCTGCACCACCTGCATTAGAAACAAGTGTTGGAGTTTCAACCTCCATAAAGTCCCTGCCATCAAGGAATCTTCTGATTTCCTTTATGATCTGTGATCTCTTTACAAATGTATCCTTAACCTCAGGATTCATTATTAAATCAACATATCTCTGACGGTATCTCATATCAGTATCTGTAATTCCATGGAACTTCTCTGGAAGTACCTGTAAGCTCTTAGAAAGAAGTGTTATTTCTTCTGCATGAACTGATATTTCACCTGTCTTAGTTCTGAATATAAAGCCCTTTATACCATATATATCACCTATATCAGACTTCTTAAAATCTGCATAAGCATCATCACCGATAGCATCTCTTGATATATATGCCTGCATTCTACCCTTAAGATCTGCAATATTACAGAAAGATGCCTTTCCCATTACTCTCTTGAACATCATTCTTCCTGCAAAGCTTACCTCAATAGGAGATGCATCCATGATAGCTCTTCTCTCATTGTAATCAGCATTAACCGCCTCTCTTGCCTGCTGCTCATCCATACCATCAGTATTAACCTCTGGTCTGTCACCAAGAAGCTCCTTCTCGTGTGCTTCATAGATAGCTCTGATTTCATCTGTATGGTGTGTAACATCATACTTTGTTATCTGAAATGGATCCTTGCCAGCTTCCTGTAATGCAGCGAGCTTGTCCATTCTTACCTTAATCTGCTCATTAACATCTGGCTGTGCCTGATTCTTGTTATCTGCCACTTTTATTCTCCTTCTTAATCCGTTACTGTTAGTAAATACAAGACACTACCTTATGTGCCTCTTAACAATTATCTCAATCTATAATCTATCTATAACTAGTCATTCTTAACAGAAACAATCTTATATTCTACTACACCAATAGGTGCCTCAACCTTTACGATATCTCCAACCTTCTTGCCAAGCATAGCTGCTCCAAGTGGTGATTCGTTAGATATCTTGTTGTTAAGACTATCTGCCTCTGATGAACCAACGATTACATATTCAATATCTTCATCAAATTCGATATCATGAAGTACTACTGTACTCTCCATCTTAACAGCATCTGAATCTGTATTATCTTCCTGGATTACTTCTGCATTCTTAAGAATCTCTTCAAGCTCTGCAATCTGTGTTTCAATGTCTCTTTGTTCATCTTTAGCTGCATCGTATTCTGCATTTTCTGAAAGATCGCCCTGTTCTCTTGCTTCCTTTAACTTCTGAGCGACTTCCTTTCTTCTATCAACCTTTAAGTGCTCAAGTAAAGCAACTCTTTCTTCATATCCTTTTTTTGTAAGTAACTGCTTCTCTGCCATTGTTCGTCACCTTTCCCATAAATATATTCATTAAATATTCATATAATGATGCCAGGGTTAAAACGTTAAAAGTCACTTGTGCGAACACATAAACCTTTCTATCACAGTCTGTATACTTGTGAAATTCTTTCAATTCTGGCACTCACATTTTTACCATTATCGGATAAAATGTTCAAGATATTATATCTCACCTAAACTTTAATGTCAATGTAATGAAATTCTTATTCAACTCACAAAATCTTTACTCTATTAAATCCTATTCTTGTCATATCAGCTTAACGTCCGTATTCTCTCAACGAATTCGTTAAACTGTTCCTGCTTAGTCACCTGATTCACCTCATGTCTTAATGCTGCAGCATGCTTTATTCCTGTTGTATACCATGCAAAATGCTTTCTCATCTCGCGCACTGCTGTAAATTCGCCCTTTGTTTCAACAAGCATCTGACAATGTCTTATAAGCATATCAGCAACTTCGTCTATGGATGGCCCTGGTGTTACTATTCCTTTTTCAAGATAATCCTTAACCTGCCTGAATATCCATGGATTTCCCTGAGCAGCTCTTCCTATCATCACTCCATCACAGCCCGTTTCTTTAAGCATCCGTGCTGCATCCTCACCACTTCGTATATCTCCGTTGCCTATAACTGGTATTCTGACCTTTTCCTTTACTTTTCTTATAACATCCCAGTCAGCCTTTCCAGAATAATACTGGCTTCTTGTTCTTCCATGTACAGCAACTGCTGCCCCACCGGATTCCTGTATAATATATGCTATTTCTTCCGCATTAATACAGCTTTCATCAAATCCTATACGAATCTTTACCGTAAGTGGCTTATCTATTGCATGTGCTATCTTTTCAACTATCTTTCCTACTAACAGTGGATCCTTAAGAAGTGCTGAACCCTCTCCATTATTAACCACCTTCGGAACAGGGCAGCCCATATTAATATCTATTATGTCAAACTCTCTTTCACACATTCTCTTTGCAATATCTGCCATAATATCAGGATCCGAACCAAAAAGCTGCACAGCGACCGGATTCTCTATGGGATCTGTTTTTAGCAGCTCTTCTGTATTCTTATTATTATATAAAACTGCTTTGGCACTCACCATCTCTGTGTAAAGCAGTCCACATCCTTGTTCCTTACATAAAAGACGAAATGGCAGGTCTGTTACACCTGCCATTGGTCCTAAGGCTATGGGAGTCTTTATATTAACTGAACCTATATTCATATATACTTTAAAGCCTTTCTTTTCTATAACTACTAATAAAATGAAAGATCAAAATATCAAAAACATTTGTGCCTGCATAACAAAACTTTTGTTCTTAACATCTTAATAAAATGTAAACATCAACCATCTAGTCCTAAGAAAAACACCTTATAAAACATTTCCAGAGACTCTAATAACTCTCTTTTTTCATACTGGTTCTTCTTAACAAGCAGTCCACATGCTATCTCATCATATAAAAGGTCTCCCTCATCTGCTGTAGATTTAAAAAGTAATGTTCCATCATCATCAAATTCAAGATCGAGTATGCCACCTACTTCTTCTGTGAATAACACACACATAATCTTTAACTCATTCTTTATATCCTCCGGAAGTTTATCAAAGTCCGGATTAAAGTAGTATTTCTTCTCATACGAGTTTGAGGCGCATAATACTACATTTTCGTTTTCTTTATTATACATATCCGTACAATCCTCTCACTGAAACCTCACCTGCTCTTATAGCGGTTTCACATCCATCTTCTGTTTTTATAATAAGTTCGCCACCCTTATTGATTCCAAGAGCCTCACCCACAAGTTCTTTGTTGGCATATATAGCTTTTACTGTCCTTCCCTTATTAATGAGAAGTTCATTATATCTGTCTACTATATATGTTAGATCCTGTGTCTTTAAAAATGCTTCATAATATTTCTTAAAGCTATGTGAAAATGCCGCTATTATATTACTTCTCTTAACCTTCTTCCCAGTTCCAAGATATATTGATGTAGCCATATCCTTTATAGACTCATCGAAATCTGTTGTATTAACATTGATTCCGATGCCTATGACAACATAATGTATGCTATCCATCTCAGCACTCATCTCTGTAAGCGTTCCACTTATCTTCCTGTTGTTAAGAACTATATCATTAGGCCATTTAACATAGCACTTTGCATCCTGTACTTCTTCATTGATAGCATCAACCATGGCAACAGCAAGTACAAGTGTAAGCATAGATGCACTTTCTGGACTAATATCTGGTCTTAAAAGAAGACTCATCCATATACCGCTTCCTGCTGGCGATTCCCATGTTTTTCCTCTTCTTCCACGTCCACCAGTCTGACATTCCGCCACGAAAAGTGTACCTTCTGGTGCATTCTTTTCTGCTGCAAGCTTTGCCTGGTTATTCGTTGAATCCGTCTTGTCAAAATATTGAATATGCCTGCATATTCCCTGCATATTTCCACTATCATCAAGAAGAAGGCTCTCTATCTCTGAGGCTGTTATTATATCAGGATATTCTGTGATTCTGTAGCCTTTATTCTGAACAGAATCTATCACATATCCTTCTTCCTTTAACTGGTTAATCACTTTCCACACAGCCGTTCTTGACACACCAAATGTTTCACACAGCTGTTGTCCTGACACATAACCATCTGCATGTCTTAGCAGATGCAATATTTCTGATTTCATATATTCATACCACCTGAATCCATCTCAATCCTCTAGGCAGATTATTAAAACCTCATCGCCCAGACACTAACCCCTACATCATCTTATAAAACGATAAGTGCTGTAACAACAGTCATAATTGCAAGCATTACCGCAACTACAGCTACTATAAGACCAGATACCTTATTGCCATTAATAAAATGTTTTACAGAAGTAAGAGCATTGACTATTGTTCCAAGAAGGAACTCTATAGGAAACAGTATTCCACTTCTGCTTCTTAAGAATAAGACAATAATAAATATAACTGTAGCCGCAACTGTAAGAACAATGTTTGTATAATCTATAATCATTTTTGTCTTTTTGTATGAACCACTTGTTGTATAATACATATAATTCCTCTCCGTTACATCTTTAACATATTGCTGTAAATTATATTAGTATGCTCCAAGTGTAGCTGCCATAACAGCCTTTATTGTATGCATACGGTTTTCAGCTTCATCAAACACTACTGACTGTTCTGATTCAAACACTTCATCTGTAACTTCCATTTCATCAAGACCAAACTTATCATGTATCTGTTTACCAATAGTTGTCTTAAGATCATGGAAAGCTGGAAGGCAATGCATAAATATAGCTTTCTTATCTGCATTATCCATAACCTTTTTGTTAATCTGGTATGGAAGTAATACCTTGATTCTTTCATTCCATACTTCATCTGGTTCTCCCATAGATACCCATACATCTGTATAAAGTACTTCAGCTCCCTTAGTGCCTTCTTCTACATCCTCTGTAAGTGTTACTGAGCCACCGCTCTGTGCTGCCCACTCCTTACACTGGTTAACAAGTGCTTCATCAGGGAAGTATTCCTTAGCTGTGCAGGCTGTAAAGTGTAAACCAAGCTTAGAGCATACTATCATAAGTGAATTTCCCATATTGTATCTTGCATCACCCATATATACGAACTTAACACCCTTTAATCTGCCAAGCTTTTCTTTTATTGTAAGCATATCTGCAAGCATCTGTGTTGGATGATATTCATTAGTAAGTCCATTCCATACTGGAACTGATGAATACTTTGCAAGATCTTCTACTATTTCCTGCCCGAATCCTCTGTATTCAATACCCTCAAACATAGTGCAAAGAACTCTTGCAGTATCTGCTATACTCTCTTTTTTTCCTATCTGTGAACCCTTAGGATCAAGATATGTAACACCCATACCAAGATCGTGTGCAGCTACCTCGAAAGAACATCTTGTACGTGTACTTGTCTTTTCAAATATAAGCGCAACATTCTTTCCAAGAAGTGGCTGTTCTACAACACCATCTTTTTTCATCTTCTTAAGCTTAGCTGCAAGCTCTATAAGATATTCTATTTCCTCCGGTGTATAATCCTTTAATGTTAAAAAATCCCTGCCTTTAAGATTCATAATAATCCTCCATTTTTGCGCACACTTTTAAGCATAATGAATCTGTGGCATGTACGCCCTGACACAAATTCAGCATAAAACATGAAATATATTTTATCTCATTTGTTTTATAAATACAAGTATAAACGTTTACGATAAATGCATTGTATAAAAGTGTGCGATGAAATGTATTATATGAACATGTATGATGAAATATATTGTAAATACATTCTATAAAATACACACATTAAAACATTTTCTCATGTATACATATACATATCGCATATACTGCAAAAAAAATACAGGCTGACTTCTGTCAACCTGTATGATTAATGCTATAAGTTTAATTCTATTCGGTGAAAGTGCAAGTCATCATTCTTACACTATTTGATTAAACCTTCTGCCATTCTAGTGAAATACATGATTCCCTATAATAACATAGCTGGACATAGATGATATATTCGCTGCAGATATCATTCTGAATGATGTATATCCACCGATATTATTATGTCCTGATAATGCTTCAACTGCGGCATCCATACATGCCTGTGAACGTAATCCGCTGTTGATTCTGCTCTGGAACTTCGCTGATGGACTACCTGCTCCATCTGATACTCCAGAGAACTGGGATCTCTGATATATAACACCAGATATTGAATTAGGGTATGCAGAGCTTCTTACCCTGTTTAATACCACATTAGCTACTGCAAGCTTACCTTCGTATGACTCGCTGTTAGCTTCCCAGTCAATGATACATGCAAGAAGATATAATTCTTCATCACTCACGCTCATCGTAGGATTATATGTTATATCTGATCCAGATATAGTGTTTGATATAATCGACTGTACTCTGGCCTCCTCAGCTTTTCTTGCTGCCTCAGCCTCGGCTGCGATTCTTTCTTCTTCAGCTATTCTTGCAGCTTCGGCTTCTGCTTCCATAGCCTCAGCTTCTTCAAGTGTATATCCTGTAAGAATATCTTCCTCACTTATCGAAGCTGTAATCGCTTCTGCTTCCTGACCAAACAGGAGAGCTGCCGTTTTAGTATAACCTTCACAATTACCAGAGCTTATCTTTGTCCAGCCTTCACTTATCTGTAACACATCTACTTCTGTGTTCTTGTAAAGTCTTCCGACAACCTCTGAATCTGAATCCATACCCTGATATACATCAAGATAAGGATCTGTAATCGCAAGCGCTTTGTCATGCATCTGGCCTTTTGTTTCTTCCTGTACTGTTAATACTGTTTCTTCAACATTGGCTGCGTATGATGCAACTCTGATCTCGGTATCAGTAATTGTACTTTCGTGTTGCTCATAGGTAGGTTTCGCGTCTGTTACTTTAGGAAGCACCGGCATCATCATCACTACCAGCGTAGCACCTAAACAACAAGCAGCTTTGCTACTTCTAAGTTTCATAAAGTTTTTCCCTTTCCGGCACAAGTTGTTAAATGCGCCTACAAAATGTTACAGAATTGTTACATTTTGTTACGAAAGTATAATAGCAAAGTTAAGCCGTTTTGTCAAATTTGTTACAAAAAACCGCAGAAGTGCATACTTCTGCGGTTTAAAGGCAACATTATCCATTTTATAAATATAAAATATTTATTAAGTTGTCACCAATCTATGAGCAAGCTCATGTGGGTTTAGACCTTTTGACCCTGATATCATGTTATATAGCTGTAATAATTATAATCTCTGTCTTACAGCCTCATATGTTAATATCGTACATGCTATTGCTGCATTTAGCGATTCTACTTTCCCCTGCATAGGAATCCTTACTAACTCATCTGCTTTATCTGTAAGCTTATCTGTAAGCCCATTTCCTTCATTGCCAATCATAAATGCAGTTGGCTGTGTATAATCCTTTACATTATAATTATCAGTTCCCTTAAGATGGGCAGCATACACCCTGATACCTTTCTGCTTACATTCTTCTACAGCTTCACATATATCATCCACATATATAACCGGCACACGGTACAACGAACCCATAGTTGAACGTATAGTCTTTGGATTATATATATCTACTGTGTTACAGCTCATAATAACACCTGTAACACTAGCTCCCTCTGCCATTCTTATTATTGTACCAAGATTTCCAGGGTCCTGAAGATTCTCTAGTATAAGCAATAATGGCTGTATTGTATTGCTGTTTATATGCATATCTCTTCCAAACAGATCCTCAATAGTAATCTCTGACATCTTAACAACAGCCATTATTCCCTGTGGTGTCTGTGTGTCTGACATACGGATAAACACATTATCTGACACATCCTCAAGAATGTCTTTTCCTAATGCTTCATAATTCATCTTTTTAAGGAATTCCTCATTATCAGCCTTAAATGTCTCAGAAACATATACCTTAACAAGTCTGTCTCTAGGTGCTTCTGACACCATCTTTATTCCCTCAACAACAAACTGTTTTTCTTCTTTTCTTAACTTTGACTTCTTCTGCAGATTAACTATATGCTTAACCTGTGAACTGCTTGTACTTGTAATCATTCTATTTTAGCAGCCAGTAATTATATCTAATTAATTACCAGCTTTTCCTTTCCTAAATTCTAAAATGTAATTCCATAATACTAAACTAATAACAATCCAGCAAGCAATAGTTATTGTAATTTTTATTTACGTTTCTGCTTGCAGAAAAAAACTTTTTATTTGAGACACGATAAACACCGAAAACGGAATAAAATGGCATGAATTGCATAGCAATGTAGCAATTCTGAATGGCGGTAACTAATAAAAGACGGATACCTGTCATCCACAGATACCCGTCCGGATAAATAAAACTGATTTAATAATACTGGATTAATAATACTGATTTAATAAAGCTGATTAATATAAAAGCTGCATAAACACCAGCCACGCTTAATTAGAAAGCATAGAACTTATATTAAACTCATACTCGCTTATATCCTTTGTCATGGCAAGTGCTTCATCTATATCATAATCAACAAACTTACCATTCTTATAAGCTACAAGTCGGTTACTCTTTCCTGCAACTAAAAGATCAACTGCATACGAGCCCATAATAGATGCATACATTCTGTCCTTACATGTAGGTGAACCACCTCTCTGCATGTAGCCAAGAATAGTTGCCCTTGTTTCTATACCTGTTGCTGCTTCGATTCTTCTTGCCATGCCTGTTGAGTGTCCGATACCCTCAGCATTGATAATAAGATGATGCTTCTTGCCTTTCTTTCTGCCATCAATAATATGGTTAATAATAGCCTGCTCGTCTCCGTTATATCTTTCTGGGAGAAGAATATCCTCTGCACCATTCGCAATACCACACCAAAGTGCAATATAGCCTGCATTACGTCCCATAACCTCGATAATACTGCATCTTTCATGTGATGTAGAAGTATCTCTTATCTTGTCTATAGCCTGCATAGCTGTATTGACTGCTGTATCGAATCCGATAGTATAATCTGTACATGCAATATCAAGGTCAATAGTTCCCGGAAGTCCAATCGTGTTAACACCTGCATCTGCAAGCTTCTGTGCACCTCTGAACGAACCATCACCACCGATAACTACCATGCCATCAATACCATGCTTCTTACATACCTCTGCTGCCTTCTTCTGTCCTTCTTCTGTCATGAACTCCAGACACCTGGCTGTATAAAGAACTGTACCACCCCTCTGTATGATATCTGATACACTTTTTTTATCCATATCTATAATCTCATCATTTATAAGACCATTGTAACCCTTCTGTATTCCTTTTACCTTAAGTCCTTTGTTGATAGCTGTTCTTACGACAGCTCTTATCGCAGGATTCATACCAGGGGCATCGCCACCGCTTGTTAACACACCGATTGTCTTAATTTCTTTAGCCATATATATTTCCCCTTTCATCTAAAGTCTATGACCTTTTACCGTAAAAGATATATTGTCCTTATAATATTTTAATATCACTGTCATTAATAGTACCACAAAATTGAAAAATAATATATTGTTTTACAAAAAATTTATCATATTTTACGTTGTAGTCACATTCTTCTCACCATACATCGCCTGAAGCTTCTGTATAAGTTCAGAATCCACCCTTATAGTGCGACTTGCTGGAAGTGTAAGCCTTTTGTTTTCTTTAGTGCAGTATATCACCACTGTATCCTTTCCATCAGAATTATATAATATTCCATATAATTCATCCTTCTTATCCTCATAATCTGACAGACTGGCAAACCTTATCCACAATTTTCTTGGAATACTGGCAAAATCCACAACCTTATCACATATAAGCTTTGCATTTTCATCAACATTGGCCTGTACCTTTCCTGTAACAAAAACCTTTTCAGCATGGTCTATAACAACACGGTTTGCTGTAAAGCTGTTAGGAAATACCACCACCTCAACTGTTCCAACAACATCTTCTACTGTAAGAAAAGCCATCAGTTGTCCTTTCTTTGTTGTCTTAATAGTCTTTTCGGTTATCAATCCACCTATAGTTGCTATAGCACCATCTCTTGCCTTTGTCTCACCAAGTTCATCATCCACTTCAAAATCAGATGAAACATTGGTTATATATTTGTTGACCATACCTGTATATTCATCAAGTGGATGTCCACTTACATACACACCCAGAATCTCCTTTTCGTAACCTAAAAGTTCCTCCTTTGTGTACTCTGCAACATCCGGAATTCTTATCTCGAAAGCTTTCTTATCCTCTTCGGCTGCAAAATCAAAAAGCGACATCTGTCCTGTCATGGAATCCTTGTTATGCTTTATTGCACTGTCAAGCATGCTTTCTGAGACTATCATCATGGATTTTCTTGTATGTCCAAATGTATCAAATGCACCTGCCTTAACGAAATTCTCTATCGCACGCCTATTAAGTGCATGTGACATCCTTGTCACGAAATCCTGCATAGATATAAAGCTGCCATTTTCACCGCGTTCCTTTAGAATAGCCTGTATAGTAGGTCTTCCAAGTGACTTGATTGCAGCCATCGCAAATCTTATCTTTCCGTTTTCTACTGTAAACTCCATCTGTGATTCGTTAACATCAGGTGGAAGAATACCTATATTCATCTGTTTACATGCATATATATATCCTGCAACCTTTGATGTATTATCAATAACCGAGGTCATAAGGGCTGCCATGAATTCAACAGGATAATATGTCTTAAGATATGCTGTCTGGAATGATACAACAGCGTAACATGCAGCATGTGACTTATTGAAGGCATACTTGGCGAAGTCAATCATATCATCATATATTTTACCAGCCACCTTCTCATCTATGCCATTGTTAACACAGCCCTTAACACCTTCATCTGGATTGCCGTATATAAAGTTCTTACGCTCCTGCTCCATAACATAAGCCTTTTTCTTAGACATGGCACGCCTTACCAGGTCGCTTCGTCCCCAGGAATATCCAGCCAGATCACGTACTATCTGCATAACCTGTTCCTGATATACAATACAGCCATATGTTGGTTTAAGTATAGCCTCAAGCTGTGGACACGCATATGTTACACTATCCTGGTTGTTCTTTCCCTTAATGTACTGTGGAATAAAGTCCATAGGACCCGGTCTGTACAGTGAAATCCCGGCTATAAGGTCTTCTAACGATCTTGGTTTTAGTTCCTTCATAAACGACTTCATGCCAGCACTTTCAAGCTGGAATATACCATCACATTTACCAGTACTGATGGCATCAAAAACGCCCTTGTCGGAGTAATCAATATCGTGAATAGAGAAGCCTTTATTATGTTTTTTTATAAGATTCTCTGCATCTTTTATCACAGTAAGAGTTCTTAACCCTAAGAAATCCATCTTAAGAAGCCCCAGTTCTTCAAGTGTTGTCATGACAAACTGGGCAACAACTGCACCATCTGAACCTGTTGAAAGCGGAACATAATCCTCAACTGGCTTTCCACAGATAAGAACACCAGCTGCATGCATAGAAGCATGTCTTGGAAGACCTTCAAGCCTTTTACTCTTATCTATAAGGTCCTTTACCACTTCATTGTTTTCATATTCACTTTTAAGATCCGGATTCTCTGCAAGTGCCTTATCTATAGTTATGCCTATCTCTCTTGGCACCATCTTTGCTATGTTATCAACCATGGCATAAGGCAGATCCAGTACTCTTCCTACATCCTTTATAACAGCTCTTGCCGCCATAGTACCAAATGTAACTATCTGTGAAACACAATCCTTGCCATATTTTTCTACGACATAATCTATGACCTCCTGTCTTCTTTCATAACAGAAATCCACATCAATATCGGGCATGGATACTCGCTCCGGATTAAGGAAACGTTCAAAAATAAGACTATATTTAATAGGATCAAGGTCAGTTATCTCAAGACAATATGATACTATACTTCCTGCCGCAGAGCCTCTTCCTGGTCCTACTGGAATATCATGCCTTTTGGCGAAATTGATATAATCCCACACGATAAGAAAATAATCCACATATCCCATAGAATAGATAACTGAAAGCTCATAAGCAAGTCTTTGGAATATGTTATTAGTATCCTCTGCTATCTTTATAACAACATCTTTTCTGTCTTCTACGGACTCCTCCTCCGCAAGCCTTACAAACTCTTCAACAGATATATCCGCTGCCTGCTCAGGATATCTTTTCTTAAGTCCCTCATAACACAGATAATTAAGATAAGTCCATGATGTAAAGCCTTCTGGCACAGCAAACCTTGGAAGCTTTGTCACACCGAATTCAATCTCGACGTTACATCTTTCTGCTATCTTTTCAGTATTAGCCAGTGCCTGCGGTGCATACTTAAACAATTCTGCCATCTCCTCAGGTGATTTAAGATAATACTGTCCGCCTGTATAACGCATCCTGTTTTCATCCGTAACCTTCTTACCTGTCTGTATACACAGCAGAATATCATGTGCATCAGCATCATCTGCATATGTATAATGCACATCATTAGTGCATATAAGCTCTATCCCTGTTTCCTCTGACATTCTAAGAAGCTGTGGATTAACATAATGCTGCTCTGCTATACCATGATCCTGCAGTTCAAGAAAGAAATTATCCTTCCCAAATATATCCTGATAATAAAGTGCCACCCTCTTAGCTTCTTCATACATGCCTCTTGCTAAGTATCTTTGCACTTCACCTGCAAGACAGGCACTAGTGGCTATGATTCCTTCGTGGAATTCCCTAAGAAGCTCTTTATCAACTCTTGGCTTATAATAAAAACCCTCTGTGAAACCTCTTGAGACTATCTTCATCAGATTCTGATAACCAGTATTATTCTCAGCAAGCAGCACAAGATGGTTATACTTATCCTCTCCTGTTCCTGCTTCCTTATCGAATCTTGAGCCAGGGGCTACATACACCTCACATCCAAGAACAGGCTTAATCCCTGCCTCCTTAGCTGCCTTATAGAAATCTATGACACCATACATAACTCCGTGATCAGTTATTGCAAGACTATCCATGCCAAGCTCTGCAGCACGCTTAGTTATCTCTTTAATTTTACTTGAACCATCTAACAGCGAATACTCCGTATGAACGTGTAAATGTGTAAATGACATATTATATTTTCCTCCATATATGACCATAAAATATCTGTCATATCAATTAACATTGATTGTTCTATATCTGTTTAATATATAGAAGAAATTCTATCATATGTCATAGTTCTTTTCAAACATTTAGACTGCAATATACCTGACGAAATTCAGGCTGCAATATACCCTGCAGCTATGCCAAGTATTGCACTTAGAACAATTATTATAACCGGGTGCACCTTCTTAAACGACAATATCAATGCAAGTGCAAGTATTCCTATAGAAACATATGTACCAGATGTTTTAAAAACCTCTAATGTAAATCCCTCTGGAATAAATACCTGCCTGCCAACTGATATAACCGAAGCTCCTATAAGTCCGACAACTGCAGGCTTAAGACCACTCATACAGCCCTTTACAACACCACTATTCTTAAACCTTTTATAGCAGCCGGCTATTATGAGTATTATTATAAATGATGGCAGTACAACGCCAAGTGTTGCACACACAGAACCTGCAACACCAGCAACCTCTTCACCTACATAGGTTGCCACATTGACTGCAAAGGAACCAGGAGTGCTTTCACTAACTGCTATAAAGTTAATAATATCCTGTTCACTCATCCAGCCATGTGCCACAACTTCGCTCTCTACTAGAGGAAGCATCGCATAACCTCCTCCGAAGGTGAAGGCACCTATCTTAAAAAATGTCCACAATAATCTTATATATATCATACACTGCTTCTTTCCTTATATTTAATCATAATGCAATACTTAAACACCTTAAACTTACATAAAATACCTTATCTGCAACATTTTATTCCATACAATCATTTCTTTTTTTGGTGTTTATATAAGCTGTGATCAGTCCAAATAATGCACAGCCAGCTATAACAATTATTACATTAACAGATGTAAATGCACTCAAAATAAATGCCGCAGCCATAACAATATATGACACCGCACACTTCTTAACATTCTTATACATAAGCCATAAAGCCCTTATTATAAGTGCAAGTACACCTGCCCTTATTCCATTAAATGCATACTTTACTGCCTGTACATCCTGAAAGCTGTTTAACACAAAAGAAATTGCAAGTATGATTATAAATGATGGAAGTATCATGCCAACAGTTCCTACAATTGCTCCAAAAAAACCGCCTACCCGATATCCTACAAAGGTTGATGCATTTATCGCTATAGGACCTGGCGTACTCTCTGCTATAGCTACAATATCAAGTATATCATCATCATCGACCCATTTTCTTTTAACAACAGTTTCTCTTTGAATAAGCGGAATCATCGCATAACCACCACCAAAAGTAAATATGCCTATTTTCATAAATGTTGTAAATATCTGAAAAAGCTGTGTAAGCTTCTTTTTATTTTCTTTCATACGAAATCCTTTAATAATTATTTTTAGTTTTTCTGCTGCAATACATATAGAATATCACATTTAACACAATTCCAAAAGTAGTTGCTGCAGGTGCAAAACCTATTGTCAATCCTTTCAACAAGAGAATAAATAGGAATTACCGATATAATATGAAGTTATCATGGGTATAAACTAAACGCAAGAATATAATAAATGTATTAATTGATGTTTCTCATATACATGGTTTTGCGTCCGGCTCCTGTTTTAATAATAACTCCTTCTTCTACAAGTTTTTTAAGCGCAGATTCAACAGAGGAGCTGCCAAGGCTGGGACATGAAAGTAAGGCATCCTGTTTTGAAAAGCATCAGGTACTCCTTTCTCCCAAATGTCACTTCTTTCTCCCAATTATAATATATTTTGGGAGAAAGACAAGAGAAATGGGAGTAACATTTTATTATTCTATATATTAGCCACTTAAATATAATTTATTCTAATCCATATATAGAAAACAAACTGGGTAATGCCTAAGAAATTATCCGCATTATTATAATTATAAGTGCATCTATAACACCAATATCAAGAAGTACAATATCTGCTATCCAGTATATTCAGGAAATTGTCGGAACGGAAGCTAAAATCATGTGGGGTACAGTTTCTTCTAAAGAACAACTTGAGGATAATAAAAATTCCCTTATAACCATTATTGCAACTGGGCTTAATGATTCCAGTGACACTAATAAAACTAGTCCTACTAACCTGCTTTAATTTTCAACATTTCCCAGCTCTGCCCGAAACATCAGTCTTCTCGTTCCCCTGATATTCTCAAACTGGATTTCATATGTCTGCGTAACCTTATCAACCTTAACAATCTCTCCAATTCCAAATACTTTATGTCTGACTTTATCTCCAACCTCAAATACGGCCTTTGGCAGCATCTGCTCAGTCACACCTCTGATTAATACTCTGCTGTTGTTGATACAGTCAAGAAGATTAGTATCAATGTCACTTAAAAATGCTGATGGTCTTGCGCCAAAACGCCCGTCTTTCTTTCTATAAGTGCTGAGGTAAAGCATATTCTTAGCCCTCGTCATCGCAACATACAACAATCTTCTTTCCTCTTCATATTCGTCTTCATTACGAAGCCTGCTGCTTGGAAACTGTCCTTCAACGAGTCCTGGTACAAATACTGTATCAAACTCAAGTCCTTTTGCTGTATGAATTGTCATTACTTTTACAACATTATACTCTCCGTCCT
>FR886164.1:2928-4586 GCA_000436475.1 Eubacterium sp. CAG:248 | reverse complement strand
CGCCAACCGAATGTTTGCTAAACAACAATATTCACTTTATTCGTAAATATCAATATTCCCCATATTAACCTTAGCCGTAATCATTTTTTCAGCATCCGTGTTATATGAGCAGTTTCTTTTATAGTTTGTGCCATATAGATTTACGTTGCCCATATCAGTTTCAAGGTTATAGCCGTATGCATCAGAGCGTGGGAGTTTAACAGAAGCGTTACCCATATCAACGCCAAGATGCATAGTGTCAAATGAACATCTGCTGATGTCTATGTTTCCCATATTAGTATCAATATTATACTGACTAAAGCTGCAGTCTGATAATGTAAGATTTCCCATATCAACATGAGATGTAATATCAGAACCCTTGATACCGGCTAACTCAGAGTTGCCAAAATTGATATCACAGTTTACAGTTGTAAGAGTAACATCTGATGGAATAGTGATAGTCAGTTCAGATTTAACATTTTTTAAATGAATATTTTTAATAATTTTGTTGCCTGAATCAGGCTGTGTTATCTTTAAGGTACTGCTGTTTACTGAATATTCGGGACAATATGAGGCATTTCCTTTATATTCGATACTAAAAGAGGTTCCATTTATCACATTTACATTTCCTAAAGAGGTATCGATATCAAGATTATCAAAGGCTTCAAGATTCTCTGTATAAGTTATATTTTTTTTACTTTTAAAAGAATCAGATATCCATGATAATGAAGGTATATCCCATACATTTATAATAATTCCAATAATTATGCATATAGCTGTTATGCTGTATATGATGCCTAAATATATTCGTTTTCCCATATTAATAATCTCCGTTTCTCTACGATTTTGGTGATATAAGTGCGTTGTAGGTAATATCTACACATTTACTATATATTTACTATACATTTGTGTACATTTACTTACATAAAAAACTTTTAAGTACGTTGTAGATAAGAGCGGCAACAAGCCATATTATCCATGTCACATGCCATTCAAAAGTCAGGAAGCTTATACACAGATATAAGCATGAAACAGTAGGCCAGAATACGGACATGACAGAGGCTGCTGTTGGATTGATATATTCAAAATTTTTATAATTTTTACTTGAATACCTGTATCTGTATACGTACCAGATGCTGCAGTTATGCCGTTAAGTGATAGAAGCTTTCTGTATGAAGCAGCTGCATTTGCCTGAAAGACAATGAGCATTACGCCGGCAGAGCAGATGGCTAGAACAAGTGCTCCGGAAATATCTTCAAGCAGGCCAATGTTAAAGCTATCCATAATAATAGGTGGTATAACGCATACTATACACAGCAGGACACCAATCGCGAGACATATGCTATATACTGGTTTCATGCGTTCTTTTTCATTCTGGACATATTGGGATGCCTGATAGTCAAGAACGCATGTATGTTTCATTATGTATGCGTAATCTTTAAGAAATGTGGAAGCAAAAATAAACATGGCAACTGCAACTGCAATAGTTAAGAACATAAGGGATATCATGATATTTTCTACTATCAATATATCTACCATGTCGCCTATTATAGGAAATATTGGTGAAATTATGCATAGCATAACACCAAGGGCAATAAGTAAGCTTCTTTTGGAGCAGGTGCGTATGTAATGTCTGGTTTCATCAAGTGTCAGTATTCTTTTATCAGGTGTGGCAGTTT
>FR886164.1:417-2905 GCA_000436475.1 Eubacterium sp. CAG:248 | reverse complement strand
TTTTGCTGGACTCCTCATGGCTGTTGGCATTAAGACCAAGAGTGTCGGCAAGCTCATCAAGATTACCGAATTCAGATATAACTGTTCCAACAGCTTCATTTTCACTTTTTCCTTCGTATATAAGTTCGTTGTACTTATCCTCCATCATTCCAAAAAGTTCAGACTTAGCTCTGATAACCTCAGGAGTGTCTGGCATATTGGCAAACATGGTTTCAAGATAGCTTTTAATAGTTTCCATAAAATCCTCCTCATATATATGTGGTGTTATTATTTACGTATAAAATGTTCTATAACCTCTTTAGTCAAAGTCCATTCGTCACAACGCGCTTTATAATATTCGCGCCCAGCATCAGTTATGCTGTAATATGTACGCTTTTTCCCTCCATTCTCGCCAACACCTGGAAAAGAGGTTATATATCCGTTTTTTTCCATACGTGTAAATGCAGAATAAAGAGTAGTTTCTTTCATAATGTATTTTTCATCTGATAGTGCTTTAATCTGCTTGGATATCTCGTAACCATAAGATGGTTTGTCAAGCAGAAGATATAGAATTATAGTGTCATTGTATCCTCTTATGATATCGCTGCTGATACCAGCCATATATCAAGACCTCCTTATATTATTATTCTTTATGCTATAGAGTAGTTGTTTTTAATTATGTGAGTGTAAAAGTAAATTTTGCAGTTCACTGATAATTGTATGCATATACTACGCTTATCGTACTACGACAGACATAGTATATCTGTCGTAGTATATATAACATATGATATATAATATGTCAATATTTTAGGCATGTTTATGGATTTGATTATTTAATGAAAGAAGGTGCTTTATGTACAGTAAAGAAAGTATAAAACCAGATATTGTCAAGAAAGAGTATGATGGTGTAGAATTTAATATATTAGGAATAGAAATACAGGATAAAGTACATTATGCTATGCCACTTAGAACGATGATATATGATGGACTTGGATATCTGAAAGAGTATAATGAACTTAAAAGTAAGAACAGATATACATCAGGAATGACATCAGATGAATTTCTGTCTGGTATGAAGAAGGATGATAGACTTCATCCTATAATAATAATTGTGCTATACTATTCAGAGATGCCGTGGGACGGTCCTGTCAGTATAAAAGATATGATGATACATATGAGACCAGAGATAGAAAATATATTTACAGATTATAAAATGAATCTTGTACAGGTGAGGGATTCAGACAGGTATAAGTTTAAGAATAAAGACGTAAAGATGGTATTTGATATTACAAAGTCTATTTATGAGGAAAACTTCAATAATATATATGATAAATATAATCATAGAAATATATCAATAGAAGTGTTAAGAATGATCAGTGTAATGACAGATGCGCCATATCTAATGAATATAGCTGATAATAATAGAAGGGGGAAGGTAAATATGTGTAATGCTTTAAAGAAATTGCAGGATGAAAGTAAATTGCTTGGCCGCCAGGAAGGATTAGAGGCAGGTCGCCAGGAAGGGCTAGAAGCAGGTCGTCAGGAAGGATTAGAAACTGGCCGTAGCGAGGAAAGAATAAAAGCAATAGTATCTATGCTGGAATTAGGGCTTACAAAGGAGCAGATAATTACAAAGTATTCAGAAGAGGAATACGAAAAAGCAGAAGCGGAATATAAAAGAGCACAAGAGCTGCTTCGTGCATCACAAGCTGCTGACAGGTTATATGAGTTCATAATGGATTCAGAAAATATAGTATTTTTTGGTGGAGCTGGTGTGTCAACAGAATCAGGAATACCAGACTTCAGAAGTAAAGACGGCTTGTACAACCAGCATGACGTTGAATTCGATAAGTATGAACCAGAATATCTTCTTAGTGCAGAATGCCTTCATCATAAACCTAAAGTGTTCTTTGAATTCTACAGGCAGAAGATGGATGCAAGAGGAATTCAGCCAAATATAACCCATAAAGTGCTGACTGAGCTTGAAAAAATGGGAAAATTGAAAGCTGTGATTACGCAGAACATAGACGGACTTCATCAGCTGGCTGGCAGTAAAAATGTTATAGAACTTCATGGTGCTACAACAAGAAACTATTGCGAGAAATGCAGAAAGAAATATCCATCAGATTATATATATGAAAGTAAAGAAGCAGTACCGCACTGTACAGTATGTGGTGGAATAGTCCGTCCTGATGTAACATTATATGGTGAGCAGCTGCCAGCAGGTGCATACGAAAGTGCAGTTAAAGCTATAAAAGAGGCAGATATGTTTATAGTGGCGGGAACATCACTTAAGGTATATCCGGCGGCAGGACTTGTATGGGATTTTAAAGGAAATCATCTGGTTGTACTTAACAGAGAACCTCTTGACTTTAAGCTGGATGCACAAAACGATATAGAATACACTGGCTCCATGGGAGATGTGTTTGCAAAGCTTGATAAGATGCTTCATTTAGGATGAATATTCGACAGCCCGACAGCCCGACAGCCCGACAGCCCGACAGTTCGA
>FR886164.1:0-409 GCA_000436475.1 Eubacterium sp. CAG:248 | reverse complement strand
CCCGACAGCCCGACAGTTCGACAGTCCGACAGTCCGACAGTCCGACAGTCCGGGGGAAGAGGATTGTTGATACATTTACCTATGTTGTACAATAACGAGTCTGGAGCTTTACTTGATGAACAGATGGATAAAGCTTTTTATGAAGAAAATGAATATGCCATATGAACATGCTGTTACATGGTGTCTTGATATATGGGTATTGTGCTTAAGGAGAAAGTGCGAGAAAAATGTGAAGCTGGATAGAATATAAGTAATAGACACAATATAAGCATATCTTGCACAAAATAGATATAAGATTATAAAGTGTTAATATGGTTGGAAAAATTGAAAAATATAGTAATATATGGTTGGAAAAATTGAACGTTTACATGGTGTAAAATAAAAGAAAACAGATAAAGGAGATTTGAAT
>FR886163.1:5663-6104 GCA_000436475.1 Eubacterium sp. CAG:248 | reverse complement strand
TACTTTTCGTATGCCACGGCAACATCTGCCGCAGCACCATGGCCGAAAGTGTCATGACATATTTAGTTAAACAAGCTGGTTTATCAGACCAGTTTTATATTAATTCAGCGGCAACAAGCCGTGAAGAGATAGGCAATCCCCCACACCATGGGACGGTTGCCAGATTAAAAGCAGAAGGAATACCGGTCATTCCACATAGAGCAGTGCAGATGACACTGGATGATTATGAGGAATATGATTATCTTATAGGCATGGATACAGAGAACATAAGAAATATGCAGCGTATATCAGGTGGAGATCCAGATGAAAAGATATATAAGCTGCTTACATTTGCAGGTTCAGGCCTAGATGTAGCGGATCCGTGGTATACAGGAGATTTTGAAGCAACATATAAAGATGTAAAGGCTGGTTGTGAAGGTTTGCTTCACACACTTGCTGAAG
>FR886163.1:0-5610 GCA_000436475.1 Eubacterium sp. CAG:248 | reverse complement strand
TAAGAATAAGTGTGAGTGTCAAAAAATGTGAGCGCTAAATGTAGATTTTGTAAATATTAAAGATGAATTTTACTGCATGTATCTTTTTCGGATTGCATCATTCGCTACAATTCACACTTACACCGTAATAAAATAACTAAAATAACAAAACAGAATATTTTTATAATCCCTGCATAAACTGTACAAACAGATATGCAGGGGTTTTTATTTTTGAAAACTTATATTGAAGAAAGGGTAATAGATATTGCTAATTACATAATAGATAACAATACTACAGTCAGAAAGGCGGCAAAACAGTTTGGAGTAAGTAAAAGCACCGCACACAAGGATGTAACAACAAGACTTTTAGAGATTAATCCCGCACTTGCTGCGAAAGTGAGGAAAGTGCTTGATATCAACAAACAAGAGCGTCATATACGTGGAGGAATGGCAACAAGAGAAAAGTATGCACATCATAAAAATTAAAGATAATGAAGAACAAAGCAAATCTAAACTAAAGTATATTCAGGCATTACAAGAATATTTTCAACAATTCCGTCAATTATATAATATATGAACAGCGATTATATAAAACAGAAGCAATATAAAAGCAGTGATTATATAAAACAGAAGCAATATAAAAGCAGCGATTATATAAAGCAGAAGTAATATAAAAGCAGTGATTATATAAAGCAGAAGCAATATAAAAGCAGTGGTTATATAAAGCAGAAGCTGTATAAAAGCAGTGGCCATATAAAGCAAATAATTGACAGGAGGAATACACTAATGCAATCTGATTTAACAAGAAATTCTGATAATAAGGATAGCCAGCAGAGCAGTACAGTATACACACAATCTGACTTTGCCGGTGGTGTTCCTATGAATGAGCCTATGGCAGAAAGATATTGTTCACCTGAAGCATATGAGTGCAGTAATGGGATAGAAGCAGGCTGTCTTGATAATCCCCATATTCCACCAGATGAAGTTAACAATAGTACCTTGAAGATGATGGGGCATAGACATAGAAAGCTTGAAATAAAGAAGGTTATTGGAAGGGAAATACTGGACTCAAGAGGCAATCCCACAGTAGAGGCGCAGGTTTTGCTTAACGATGGAACTGTTGGACATGGTATGGTTCCAAGTGGAGCGTCAACAGGTGCTTTTGAGGCTGTTGAACTAAGAGATATGGATCAGAAAAGATATTTTGGAAAAGGTACGCTTAAGGCTGTAAAACATATAAATGTTGAACTTAACAATACAGTACTTGCAATGGATGCATCTAATGTATATGCAATAGATAAAGCTATGATAAAAGAAGATGGAACTAAAGATAAGTCCAGATTAGGTGCTAATTCAATTCTTGCAGTATCAATAGCATGCGCCAGGGCAGCTGCGGCATCATTTCATATGCCATTATACAGGTTTATAGGTGGAAATGCGGCTACGACACTTCCAGTTCCTATGATGAATATTATAAATGGGGGTAGGCACGCAGTTGGAAGTGATTTTCAGGAGTATATGATAGTTCCGGCGGGTGCATCAAGTTTTCGAGAGGCACTTCGTATGGGAACAGAGGTGTTTCATTCATTAAAGGAAATACTTACTAAGAAAGGATTCGCAGTTACTGTTGGTGATGAGGGAGGTTTTGCACCAGATGTGGCTGATGCATTTGAAGTGTTTGAACTTCTTATGGAGGCGGTGATTACAGCAGGATATAAGCCAGGCGAAGACATTTATTTCGCAATGGATGCCGCAGCTTCCGAATTATACAATACTGAAAGCGGATTGTATGAGTTCCCAAGAGAATATGCAACAAGACAATCAAAAGTTCATGAAAATGTAGACATGAAACAACAAAAAATGACTTATGATTTACTTGATGCAAACAATGAAATACTTGCAATTAAGCGGGATAGCAAACAACTTGTCTATTATTACTCTAAAATTATCGACAAATTCCCAGTGATATCAATAGAAGACCCGCTTAACGAAGAAGATTGGGACGGATGGAGAGATATAACTGATAAACTGGGCAATCGTGTACAGCTTGTGGGGGATGATTTATTTGTTACTAATACAGAAAGATTAAAAAAAGGTATAGCTTCAGGCTGTGCGAATTCAATTCTTATAAAATTCAATCAGATAGGAACGTTGTCAGAAACAATAGAGGCGGTTAAGATGGCGCATAAAGCTGGATATACTGCTATATCAAGCCATCGTTCAGGTGAAACAGAAGATACGACGATTGCGGACATGGCGGTTGCTTTGAATATGGGACAGATAAAAACCGGGGCACCGTCAAGAGGTGAGAGAATAGCAAAATATAACAGATTACTGCGTATAGAAGATGAGCTTGGAAGTTCCGCAGTGTATCCTGGTATAAAGGCATTTAATATAAAAACTGAGAAATAAAGTAAGATTAAGAACACACCAAGAATCAATAAAAACAAAGTAAAAATTAACAATACATCAAGAAACAATAATAAGAAATTTCAGTATTTTGCGTGTCAACAGGTCAAAAATGTACATTTGTACTGATGCAATCGTATTGGACCTGCTGACACCTGTATAATATAATTACATCAGCGAAACAATACTTAATCCGCTGTTTTTAGAAAGATTTACATAATCATTTCCACACTGTACGATAGGTTTGTCAAGAGCGTTGTCATTTATAAGAACTACATTGCCAGTACGTCCATCTGAAAGCTTTACGTTTGTTCCAATGTATGAAGCAACTACATTTTTAAGAAATGGAATAGCATATATAGGATCAAACTTGGTAAAGGCATCCTGATACATCATTTTAACAACTTCAAAAGGACATATAGGTGCACGATATATACGTGATGCAGTCATTGCATCATATACATCTGCGATAGTGATAATCTTGGCAACAGCTGGGATATCAGGGCTTTTAAGACCAAATGGATATCCGCTTCCGTCACATTTTTCATGATGCAGCAGTATAGCTTCTTTAACAGGTAGAGGAAGATTTTTGTCTTTTATCTGTTCATATCCAAGATTAACATGATGCTTCATTATCTCATATTCATTGTCAGTCAATGTACCTGGTTTATTTAGTATATTATCAGGTACAAGCAGCTTGCCAATATCATGTAAGAGACCTGCAAGAGTAAGTGTTTTAATCTGTTCATCATTAAAGTTCAGCCATTTACCTATAATAGATGCGATAAGTGCAACATTGACAGAATGAACGAAAGTAAGGTCATCTTTGTTTCGCATGGCATGCAGCATATCAAACATCTGAAGCGAATTACGCGCTTCAGACATAATATTCATAGTTTCAGATACCATGGTGTCTGTGTCTATATTGTTTTCGGCAGTAAGGAATGAGTTGAGATTATCTTTTACGGAATCTACATTAACATTATATTCTGATTCAAAATGCTTGAATTCATCAGAGTTACGGACACGCTCATAATAGTTGATATTGTCAGCATCAGTTCTGGCTAAAGCAGCATTTCTTTCAGCCTGTGCTGCAGAGTCTTCCTCCTCATTATAAATGTTTATTTCAAGGACATGCAGACTTGAAATTTTAGCAATAAGCGAAGGCGTAAGAACAGTATCTTTAGGCGCAAGCAAAGAGCCATCGCTTAATATAATATCACGTGAAAGCTTCATTCCGGCGTGTGCATCAAATATAAATATAGTTTTGTCATTCATATATAACACTCTCCTTAAATTTCAAATATAACAGAACTGTTTGTATATATCATATGATACCAGGGTCAAAATGTCTGAATTTACATGAGTTCACTCATAGTCAGTTTAGAAAAAAAATAACGAATATCTGCTAAATCCGGTCTGAATTTACATGAGTTCACTCATAGTTGGGGAAAGACTTTGAATCCGCTCATATATGAGCACAAAATACTTTATGAACCCTACATTTAAATATGAAATAATTATAAATTTAATAGTTTAAAAAGTCAATTATACTTGACGTGTAACAATATATTGTGTAATATTTTTATGGATTACAGATGGTGCGTGCAGCATTATGTGATCATAATTAAATATATGATTATATCCCTTATTTAGAGCGGTGGAGATACATAGGATCTGAGAAGCCCGGCAACCCCTTGCATTTGAACAGCATAAGGAAGGTGCCAACCTGAGCGAGATTATTCGAACAATGAGAGGATTTCGAAGCAGATTTCGGGTCCCTTTAAGGGACCTTTTTCTATGCATAGATATATCAGATATGTATGTTATGTATGTAAAAATGGACGTACAATTTAAAGACATACAATTTAAAATATAAGTATGCATCCATACGAAATTAGGATATAAGCATGTCGAATTATGCTTTAAGTCAGACTATACAAGGCATAATCGGAGATACTTAACAACAAGGAAGTTTATTTTAGAAGGAGAAAGATTAGTACGATGGAAAAAAGATTATTTACATCAGAGTCAGTAACAGAAGGACATCCAGATAAAATCTGTGATCAGATATCAGATGCAGTGCTTGATGCACTTTATGAGCAGGATCCATATTCAAGAGTGGCATGTGAAACACTTACTAATACAGGTTTTGTTATGGTTATGGGTGAAATCACAACTAAGGCTTCTATAGATATCCCACAAATTGTACGTGATACAGTTGTAGAGATAGGTTATGACAGCTCAGAAAAGGGCTTTGATGGTAACACATGTGCAGTTATGGTTGCACTTGATAAGCAGTCAGCAGATATAGCTATGGGAGTTGATAAGGCTCTTGAAGCAAAGGAAGGTGTTGATAAGGACGATGAAGACCTTGGAGCCGGCGACCAGGGTATGATGTTTGGTTATGCTACAAACGAAACAGAAGAATATATGCCATATTCAGCAGCACTTGCACAGAAGCTTTCAAAGCAGCTTACAAAGGTTCGTAAGGATGGCACATTAAGCTACTTAAGACCAGATGGCAAGACACAGGTAACAGTTGAATATGATGAGAACAATAAACCTATACGTCTTGATGCAATTGTTGTATCTTCACAGCATGCACCAGAAGTATCACAGGAACAGATTCATGAAGATATCAAGAAGTACGTTATAGATGCAATTGTTGACCCAGCTATGGTAGATGCTGATACTAAGATATTTATCAATCCAACAGGTCGTTTTGTTATAGGTGGTCCTAACGGAGATTCAGGCCTTACAGGTAGAAAGATTATTGTAGATACTTATGGTGGAGCAGCTAGACATGGTGGTGGAGCATTTTCTGGTAAGGATTGCACAAAGGTAGACCGTTCAGCAGCTTATGCAGCACGTTATGTAGCTAAGAATATAGTTGCAGCAGGTATCGCAGACAGATGCGAAATTCAGCTTTCATATGCGATTGGTGTTGCACATCCAACATCAATCTGTGTAGATACATTTGGAACAGGTAAGTTAAACGATGAAAAGATTGTTGAAATAATCAGAGAAAACTTTGATTTAAGACCAAATGGAATTATAAATATGCTTAATTTAAGAAGACCAATATATAAGCAGACAGCAAGCTATGGACATTTTGGACGTACAGACCTTAACCTCCCATGGGAGCAGACAGATAAGGCTGATATACTTAAGAAGTATCTTTAAAATGTTGTTGTTTAGCACACATTATTAATATACGGA
>FR886162.1 GCA_000436475.1 Eubacterium sp. CAG:248 | reverse complement strand
GAGTTATTCTTGAAGGAAAGAATACGGATGTATAATATAGAATATTTAATGTGCAGTTTTGAAAGAGCAATCTTTTAAATAGGGGTGTGGTGAAGTGGTATCATAGGGGTCTCCAAAACCTTTGGTGGGAGTTCGATTCTCTCCACCCCTGTTATTATGTTTAATGTAAATATCTTGTGAAACCGCATAAATACTGGAAGAAAGGGATGTTGAATATCACTTTTTTACAAGATATAATTAAGATGTAATACTAAAAGTAACACAAACTATTATTCTATTTTAATAAAGTTATAATAACGTTATAAAGCTTTTACATTTAATAAAATGTAGAAGCTTTTTTTGTGTGTTTGTATGAAATTAATAGCAGAATGTTACTAAATTTAGTATATATGTGCTAAAGAATTTGAGGAGATTTTTAGTAAAAGTTATTATAAAGTTATTGAGAAAATATAGCATACAGTTATGTTATGATTAAGTATAAAAATAGCTTTGTGTAATAAATAAAGTACATAGAAAATTATAAAAGATACAGATAATGTATTAGTTGATTTATAAGTATAATTATTATATACTAAAAATAGTAAACAATATATTGTTAAGAAATGAGTACATAGAGAATATAGTTTGTTGTTTACAAAAGTGAAGGGGCGCACTTATAATAAAATAAAGGAGTAAAACTTGGATAGAATTGAAGAATTAATAAAAAGAGTAAGACAGTTAAGACCAATAGATGATGCTATGTTTAAGAAGTTAGCAGAATCTAAGGCAGTGTGTCAGGAAATACTAAGGGTAATACTTAACGATAAGAAGCTTATAGTAGAAGAAGTGATATCAGAAGACAGTATTGCCAATATATTTGGAAGAGCAGTAAGGCTTGATGCATTATGTACATTAGGCAACGGAGCGCTGTGCAACATAGAGATACAGAAAGAAAATGTAAACGATGATGTAAGACGAGTAAGATATAATGCATCAAGTATTGTATCAAGATTTTCTGAAAAGGGTCAGAAGTTTTCTGAAATACCAGATGTCATAGTTGTGTATATTTCAGAGTATGATGTATTCAGGCTGGGAAGAACAATCTACCATATTGATTCAGTTATAAGAGAAACTAATACAACTGTAGACGATGGATTATCAAGAGTGTTTGTTAATACACAGTATGCAGATACCGATAATACAGATGTAGGAAAACTTATGAAGTGCTTTTTACAGAAAGAAATCGATAATGATAAGTTTCCAGAATTATCGGATAG
>FR886161.1:63041-73354 GCA_000436475.1 Eubacterium sp. CAG:248 | reverse complement strand
CAACTAATATTCAATTAAACAACAATATTTCAATGTGACCGCCTATTAATATACTCTGTCTTATACTTAGAATAAACTATCTTCTGGCTGTTATATAAGCTGTAATATCCAGAAAGCATATAACTAATTGCAATGCATATTATAACATATTTAATAGAAGCAGCTCCAAACATTTCTATAGATATAATAAAAGATGTAAGAGGGCAGTTGGTAACACCGCAGAATACACTTACCATTCCGCAGGCTGCGCATAAGCCTATAGGAAGACCGAATATAGAAGCAAGGAAGCTTCCAAGTGTTGCGCCTACAAAGAGAGTTGGTACTATTTCGCCGCCCTTAAATCCACCGCCAAGCGTTGCAGCTGTGAATATCATCTTCAGGATAAACACATACCATGCACAACTTGATAAAAAGCTCGATGCTATAACTGGTGCACCAGCTCCTAGATAATCAGTTGTTCCGGTTATGTATCTTAGAAGGATAACTAATATACCAGCAGTCACAATTCTTATATATGGGTTTTCTATGTATTTCGAATAAATTCTGGAAGATGTATGCAGCATATAGCAGAAGGCAATACTTACAAGAGCAAAAAGTATTGACATGATAATTAAGCGTAAACATGTTGATATGTTAAAACTGCATATATCACCGATAGTAAAAGCCGTAGGTGTGACACCTAAAAGTCCAGCTATGCCCTGTGCAGTAAGTGAGGATATTATACATGGAACTAAAGCCGCATAGTACATCACACCAACACTTATAACTTCCATGGAAAATACAGCTGCAGCTATTGGCGTTCCGAACAAAGCTGAAAAACAGGCACTCATGCCGCACATGATCATGATTCTGGTATCTTTATCATCAAAATTAAAAAGCTTGGCAAAGAAATCACCTAACGATCCACCAACCTGCAGTGCAGCACCTTCACGTCCGGCAGAACCGCCACATAGATGTGTCAGCAATGTTGATATAATAATAAGAGGAGTTACTTTTACGGGAACCTCAACATTAGACTGTATGGCAGTTATAACAAGGTTAGTACCAGTATTGTCAGCTTCGTTTGTCAGTCTATATATAAAAACAATAATGATTCCGGCAAGTGGAAGAAAAAAAAGCGTAAAGCTGTAAGTTGTCCGGATGTTTGTTACATATTGTAAGCATTTGTAAAAAAGAGCACCTATAAGTCCGATAACAGAACCAGAAAGTACAGAACATAACAGCCATTTGACGAGCGTAAATGCTGCCATACGGGCTCTTTGGAGTGTTTCAAGAGCTATATCTGGATGAATATCTAATATATTTATTAGTCTTTTCGTTTCTAGTAATCTTTTCATTGGTCAAACCTCTTTTTACTCATATTACTGTTATGGTATTCTGAATCGTTAGTAACATCTTTTATAAAGAAATCCGGAGCAATATAGTTATCAGCTTCTTCTACAGTTGAAAATTCCACTTCAGCAAGTACAGTACCTTCAAATACACCTTCAAATATATCAAGCTCTATAGTGTGTCCTGAATTATCAGGAAGCTCGTATCTTTTTTTGCTTATGATATTGCCATCTGCCTTTTTAATAAGATGTTCATAGGCTTCCCTGGTTAAAGGAAGATTATATTCTTCACGTACCATCATGCCTTTACCTTTATATGTAAGATAATATTCATCATTGTCACGTCTTACTCTGACAACAGGGTTGGTTGAAAGATACCCCTGTTCTATATGCCGGCAGTGGAATTCATCAAGATTATCCGGTATATGTGAAACAAGATATTTTTTTTCTATTTCCATATCTGTTTATATCCTTTCAGCTTTTTATTAACAATCAGGCCTTCATCTGATATGGATAACTGCCTGCACATCAAAAAAGACTGCCACCTAAGTGACAGTCGTAATGTTATCAGAAAAATCACTTTTCCTAAATTACTTATTAACAGTATCCTTTAAAGCTCTACCAGCCTTGAACTTAGGTGCCTTAGATGCAGGAATCTGAATTTCCTCTTTTGTCTGAGGGTTCTTACCTGTTCTTGCAGCTCTTTCAGCAACTTCAAATGTACCGAAACCGATTAACTGAACCTTATCACCATTCTGTAATGTTTCAGCAACTGTTTCTGTGAATGCCTTTAAAGCCTTTTCAGCGTCCTTCTTAGAAAGTTCAGCCTTCTCTGCGATTGCAGCAACTAACTCTGTCTTATTCATAATAAACTACATCCTCCTTAAATGAAATAAGTAATAATAAGTATAAATTATTTATACTCCATAAGAGTACTTTTGTCAATAAAAACCACTTAAGAATTGCCTTTTTTCGGCATTTTTCGTGGGTTTTGAGGTGGAAAATCTGCCTGCTAAAGTGATTACATGTCTGTAAGTTCACCCCATCTGTCATACAGTTTATCAAGTTCCTTACTTAACTCTTCTTTTTCAGTATGGATTTCCATAAGCTTTGCTGTATCACTGCTTATAGCAGGATCTGCATACATATTATCAAGCTTATCTATACGTTCTTCAATATTTGCTATACGTTCTTCTGTGCGCTTTAGTTCATTTTTTATTTTCTTAAGCTGAGCCTGTTTTACTTTCTCTTCCTGCCAGCTTGCTTTAGAATCAGCAGCTTTTTTAGCATGCTCTATATCAGCAGAGGATACTGTATTAATAGGTTTTGCACTAAGTATATCCCTTTTTTCAAGATAATAATCATAGTTTCCAATATAATTTACAACAGTTTTGTTAGAAAGCTCGATTATTCTTGTTGCAGCAGCATTTATAAAATAACGGTCATGTGATACAAAAAGAACAGTGCCTGTATAGTTGTTAAGTGCATTTTCAAGTATTTCCTTGGATACAATATCAAGATGGTTTGTCGGCTCATCAAGAATAAGGAAGTTAGCATTGGACAGCATAAGCTTGGCAAGGGAAACACGTCCCTTTTCTCCACCGCTTAAGTCACGTATGTACTTGAATACATCTTCGTTGGTGAATAAAAATGCAGCAAGTGTGTTACGTATCTGGGTGTTGTTCAGGTCAGGATATGCATCCCTGATTTCATCAAAAATAGTTTTATCAGGGTCAAGAACATGATGCTCCTGGTCATAATATCCAATATTAACTTTAGCGCCAAGATATATAGAACCAGAATCAGGTTCTATAATACCGTTTATAAGCTTAAGGATAGTGGTTTTTCCTGTTCCGTTATTACCAATAAGGGCAACACGTTCACCACGTTTGATTTCAATATCAATATTGTCAAAAAGAGTAACATCATCAAAGCTTTTAGAAAGACCAGATATTGTAAGAACATCATTACCGCTGACTACGTTAGGTTCAAGCTTTATGTTCATTTTGTCGTTTAATTCCTGAGGCTTATCGACAATTTCTATTTTATCAAGCATTTTTTCACGGCTTTCAGCTCTTTTGATTGATTTTTCGCGATTGAATTGCTTGAGCTTTGTTATAACGTCTTCCTGATGTTTTATTTCTCTTTGTTGGTTTAAGTACTCCTTAAGCTTCATGTTTCTAAGGATTGCTTTTTTGGCAGCATAATCAGTATAGTTTCCAGAGAATACAGTAGCCACTCCATTATCAAGCTCTATGATTTTGCTTACTATTTTATCAAGGAAGTAGCGGTCATGGGCTACAATAAGAACAGCACCATTATAGTTAAGAAGATAATTCTCAAGCCAGCGGATAGACTCCATATCAAGATGATTGGTAGGCTCGTCAAGAAGAATAATATCGGGCTTTGCAAGAAGCAGCCTGCCAAGGGCAACTCTTGTTTTCTGGCCACCTGAAAGTGTATTTACATTAAGTGTGAAATCTTCCTCAGAGAAACCAAGGCCTTTAAGGACTCCTGTTATTTCACTTTTATATGCATATCCGTTTTCCATTTCAAACCTGTGATTCAGGTCGGAATATTTTTTCATGAGATTTTCAAGTTCATCACCATCTGCTGTATTCATGCGTTTTTCGATGGAACGGAGTTCCTTCTCCATATCAAGAATATATTGTTTTACGGATAATAATTCGTCATATATAGTATTATCACTTCCAAGGTTTTGCTGCTGTGCAAGATATCCTAAGGTTTTGTCTTTAGCTAAAGTGACAAGACCGGTATCAGCAGGCTCTATACCTGTGATTATTTTAAGAAGAGTTGATTTGCCAGCTCCGTTGATACCTACAATGGCGGCTTTTTCGTGGTCTTCAATATTAAACGAACATGATTTTATTATTACATCAGTTCCAAATGATTTACTTATATTATTACAAGATAATATCATAGATGAAATCCTTTCCATATCTGTTCTTTTTCTGATTTGTATAAATATCAGTGTGTCTTAAGTAAAAATTTTTTTTGCAGAAATAAATAACTTTCTATGTTTTTGACACATACATCATAATATACTGTTTTTTATATTAAAATGCAAAGGCTTTAATATATATCAGGGGATAATCTGAGGAATATCAGGGGAATATCAGGGAAAAACACCATTTGTGCAGGCAGCATAATAAAAAAGTGGTAAGAAAAAGATTTAATAATTTTGACTTATTTACATCTGTAATGTATTATTAGATATTAGGGTCAAAAGGTCTAAACTCACATAAAGCCGCCACAATATGAACATGAAAGAGGGATGATAATCCCGCGATATGTAAATATCAGGAGTGTAGTGTGAAAAATAAGATTTTTCACACGCAAGATTTGTGCTTCGCACAAACTTGATATGCGCTGAAAAGCAGCGCAAGAATGGAGGGTATTATGTGCCAGAGACTTTTGACTAAGACATCTTTATAAGTCAGACATAAATAAAAAGAAATGAGGAAATGAATGAAATTCGAAGAGTTAAATATTGATGAAAGAATATTAAGGGCAATTGAGGATATGGGTTTTGAAGAAACCTCACCTATACAGACACAGGCTATTCCGGCAGTATGTGAGGGGATAGATGTAGTAGGACAGGCGCAGACAGGTACAGGTAAGACAGCAGCTTACACTATCCCAATGCTTATGAAGATAGATCCACAGATAAAGAAGCCACAGGCGATTGTATTATGTCCTACAAGAGAGCTTGCAGTACAGGTTGCAGAAGAGATTCGAAAGCTTGCCAAATATATGAGTGACATAAAGGTTTTACCTGTATATGGAGGCCAGGAGATAGTAAGACAGATTAAGTCTTTAAAGACAGGCGTGCAGATTATAGTTGGTACACCTGGAAGAGTTATGGATCATATGAGAAGAAAAACAGTTAAGTTTGATAATATCAATATGGTTATTCTTGATGAGGCTGATGAGATGCTTGATATGGGATTCAGGGAAGATATGGAAACTATTCTTACTGAAACTCCGCAGGACAGACAGACGGTTATGTTTTCAGCAACTATGCCAAAGGCTATCATGGATATAGCAAGAAATTTCCAGAAGGATGCCAGGGTTATAAAGGTAGTAAGAAAAGAACTTACTGTATCTAATATAGAGCAGTTCTACTATGAAGTTAGACCTAAGAATAAAACAGAGGTATTATGCAGGCTTATAGATATATATAACCCAAGACTTTCCGTAGTATTCTGTAATACGAAAAGACAGGTTGATGAGCTCATATCTGAACTTAAGGGCAGAGGATATTTTGCAGATGGAATACATGGAGATATGAAGCAGCAGCAAAGAGACAGAGTTATGGATGATTTCAGAAGTGGAAATGTAGATATTCTTATAGCTACTGATGTTGCAGCAAGAGGTATTGATGTTGATGATGTTGATATGGTATTTAACTATGACATACCACAGGATGAAGAATATTATGTACACAGGATAGGACGTACAGGACGTGCTGGAAGGTCAGGCATGGCACTGTCTTTCATAAGTGGTAAGGAAGTATATAAGCTTAAGGATATAGAAAGATACTGTAAGACTAAGATACTTGCCAAGCCAGTTCCATCACTTGATGATGTTAAGAATACAAAGCTTGATAATATGTTTGATAAGATTAAGCAGACTATTGAAGAGGGCGGCCTTACAGATATGGTTAATCTTGTGGAGGAACATGTCAACCATGAAGAATATACATCTATGGACATGGCAGCAGCACTTCTTAAAATGCTTATCGGGGATACTCTTGACAGAGTAGATGAGGTAGAGGATTTCCACTTCGATATGGACAGAGATGATTCAAGAATGGTAAGACTCTTCATAAATATAGGAAAGAAAGATAAGATAAAGCCATCTAATATTCTTGGTGCTATTGCTGGGGAGTCAGGAATGCCAGGAAAGCTTGTTGGTGCCATAGATATGATGGATAATTATACATTTGTTGATGTACCAGCAATTCATGCTGAAAAGGTGCTTAAGGCCATGAATGATAACGTTCTTATAAAGGGACGTCGTGTTAATATGGAAAAAGCCAATCAGACGCGTGGCAAGAGCCATGGAAAGTCAAAGCATAAGGGTAAGGACAGAGCTAAGAAAAACAGAGACAGATAAATAAAGAAAGGAGCATTCTGATGAAAAAGCAGATTATGCTTGAGCGCATAAACCGTAAGGAAGTCTTAAGATATCTGGGGTATAAGGGAATCAGTGCTGATGCTACAGTAAATATGCTTATAGATGAGTGTGAGGCAGAGGTTATCAAAGCAGCTGTTCCAAGATATACTTATAGAGTTACAGGAGTGACACAGACTGCTGATGGCGTAGAGCTTGATGGTACAGGACTTATACTTAGAGGTAATTCGATAAAAGAACATCTTAAAGGATGTGACAGGGCAGCACTTATAGCAGTTACATTATCTGAGGGAATAGACAGAATGCTCCGTATTATGCAGACTTTGGATCTTGCAAAGGCCGTTGTTTCAGACAGTCTCGCAAGTGCTGCAATAGAGCAGGTATGCGATAAGTTAGAAGCCATCATAAAAGAAGAACTCCCGGAATATAACCAGACCTTTCGTTTTGGCATAGGATATGGGGATCTTCCATTATCACAGCAGGGGGAGTTCTTAAAGGTGCTTAACGCACCAAAGCTTATAGGGCTTAATGTAGGAAAAACGGATATGATGGTGCCAACAAAGTCAGTTACGGCGGTTATAGGACTTACTACAGGAGAAGTAAGTGCAAAGAATAAGGGATGCATGTCATGTAATCTCAAAGGTACATGCAGCTTCAGGGAATCAGGAGGACATTGCAATGGATAATAAGCTTAAAGAACTTTTAAAGAAGGATTATGTGATCCTTGATGGCGGTATGGGAACGATGCTTCAGGCTGCAGGCATGAAGATGGGTGAAACACCAGAGATGTTAAATATTACGCAGCCAGAGCTTCTTATATCTATACATGAAAAGTATCTTAATGCTGGTTCAGATATCATATATGCCAATACATTTGGAGGAAACAGCTATAAGCTGGAGGAATGTGGACATTCTGTTGAGGAGCTTGTTACTGCTGGTATTAAAAATGCAAGAACAGCCTGTAATAATGTTAAACCTGAAGCACTAGTCGCTTTAGATATAGGTCCTATTGGACAGCTCTTAGAGCCGACAGGAACTTTAAGTTTTGAAGAGGCTTATGAAATGTATGCACAGATAGTAAAGGCTGGTGAGCAGGCAGGAGCAGACCTGGTTGTATTTGAAACAATGACAGATCTGCTTGATGTTAAGGCAGCGGTGCTTGCAGCAAAGGAGAATAGTTCACTTCCAGTTATGACAACTATGACCTTTGAAGAGAATATGCGTACATTTACAGGCTGCCAGATATCAGCATTTGCACTGACAGCAGCAGGACTCGGGGTTGATGCACTTGGTGTAAACTGTTCACTTGGACCTAAGGAGTTAGAACCTGTAATTGAAGAGCTTTCAAGGTGGACTAACCTTCCTGTTGTAGTTAAGCCTAATGCAGGTCTTCCTGATCCTGTTACGAATCTATACAATGTTGATGCACCTCAATTTGCTGAATTTATGAAGGAATTAAGAAAGTATGGAATAAAAGTATTTGGCGGCTGCTGTGGCACAACACCAGAATTCATAAGTGAATTATCAGGAATGCTTCAAAGAGAGGGCAATCCTGAAAAGAAGCCGGTTGTTATTCCATCGGCAGTATGTTCAGCCACTAATACCGTTATAGTAGACCAGCCAAGAGTAGTAGGAGAAAGAATCAACCCTACTGGCAAGAAGGTGTTTAAGCAGGCGCTTATTGATAATGATATGGATTATATATTAGGACAGGCACTTGAACAGACATCAGCAGGAGCAGATATACTTGATGTTAATGTAGGACTGCCTGGAATAGATGAAAGACAGATGATGATAGATACAGTTAAGTCACTGCAGTCTGTTGTTGATGTGCCTTTACAGCTTGACTCAACTATTCCAGAGGTGCTTGATTCAGCATTGAGGATATATAACGGCAAGCCTATAGTTAACTCTGTAAATGGTGAAGAGGAATCTCTTAATAACATTCTGCCGATAGTAAAGAAGTATGGAGCGGCAGTAATAGGTCTTGCACTTGATAAGAATGGTATACCTAAAAAAGCACAGGATAGAGTTGCCATAGCTAAGAAGATTATGGACAGGGCTGTGGCTATAGGTATTCCTAAGCAGGACATATATATAGACTGTCTTACACTGACAGCCTCAGCAGAGCAGGAGGGAGTTATGGAGACTCTTAATGCACTTCATACAGTCAAGCATGAGCTTGGATTAAGAACAGTGCTTGGTGTGTCTAATATATCCTTTGGACTTCCTAACAGAGTGCTTGTCAATCATATATTCCTTACTATGGCCATGCAGAGCGGACTTGATCTTGCAATCATCAACCCTAACGTATATGAGATGATGGGGGCAGTAAGAGCATATAAGCTTCTTGCCAACATAGATAAGAATTCAGTTGATTATATAAGGGCATATGCATCTATGCCTGATGTAAGTAAAATCAATCCTATGAATATGAGCCATGGTAATGCAGGAAATATATCAGCAGGAGAAAAGAACCAGAATTCAGGAGCAGCAGGCAATATCAATCTTAAAGATAAAAAGGGAAGCTACACATGTGATGATCTGTTTTATGCTGTGGAGAAGGGCTTAAAGAATGAAGGCTCCACCATAACAGAGGAGCTGCTTTCAACTATGGATTCAATGGATATTGTAAATAATGCTCTTATTCCGGCACTTGATAAGATAGGTGAAGAATTTGAAAAGGGCACACTATTCCTTCCACAGCTTATTATGGCAGCAGGAGTAGCACAGGGTGCCTTTGAGGTTATAAGAAAGCATATGGTTATGAGCAATAATGCTCCTGTAAGCAAGGGTAAGATAGTTATAGCAACAGTTAAGGGTGATGTCCATGATATAGGTAAGAATATAGTAAAGGTTCTGCTTGAAAACTATGGCTATGAGGTTATAGATCTTGGTAAAGATGTAGAGTATCAGGCAGTTGTAGATGCAATAAGAGATAATGATGCAAAGCTTTGTGGGCTGTCAGCTCTTATGACAACAACACTTGTATCTATGAAGAAAACTATAGAGCTTATCCATGAGAATAATCTTGACTGCAAGGTTATGGTTGGTGGAGCTGTGCTCACACCAGAGTACGCAAAGGAGATACATGCGGACTTTTATTCAAAGGATGCCAAGGAGTCGGTAGATATTGCAAAGAGGGTTCTTGGATAAAAAAGTTTTGTAATATATGATGATGGGTTTTTGCATTTTGACATAATCCGGGAATTGTTATATAATTAACAGAGCGTTTGTTATCCACTTAATAATCAGGATAATATATAATGAATGCCCATGCAGGGTATTTACCGGATTATAAAATGTAATTTGATAGAAACAGAGGATAGTTATGGAAGACAGTAAGAAAATATCATCAGCCGTTATAAGGAGATTGCCAAGATATTACAGATATCTGGGCGAATTGATAGAGAGCGGCGTGCAGAGAATATCATCTAAGGATTTAAGTACCAAGATGAAGGTTACAGCATCACAGATAAGACAGGATCTTAACAATTTTGGTGGTTTTGGCCAGCAGGGTTACGGCTACAATGTTAAATATCTATATGACGAGATAGGAAAGATTCTTGGAATAAACAGAAAACATTATATGATTATTATTGGTGCTGGTAATCTTGGAAAGGCAATCATTAACTATGCTGACTTTGAAAAAAGAGGATTCGTAGTGTGTGGTGTGTTTGATAGCAATCCAGAGCTTGAAGGCCAGGTTATACGTGATGATATAAGTATAATGATGATGGATAAGCTGGAGGATTTTATAAAGAATAATAACATAGAGATAGCTGCACTCACGATTCCTAAAGAAGCAGCAAGAAAAATAGGCCG
>FR886161.1:0-63007 GCA_000436475.1 Eubacterium sp. CAG:248 | reverse complement strand
AGCAGATGCAGGAATAAAGGCTATATGGAATTTTGCACACACAGATCTTAATCTTCCTGATGATGTTATTGTTGAAAATGTTCATCTGTCAGAAAGTCTTATGAGGCTTTCATATAATATTGCCAATAAAAATTAGTTGATAATTCCAGAATAAAAAGCTAGAATATTCTCGTGTTTTTATGAACGTTGAATTACTAAGGGGGATTGTTAATGTCTGAGATTACGTATGATTCATTAAAAAATAATGGGGTATTTACGAATATTCCTATTCTAACACTGGATGAAAGATGGTATCATCTTGTTAATGATAAGATAAAAACTGATGAAATAGCCTATTGGGAAAAGCAGGTTAATGAACTGTTAAAAAAACAAGGCAGGCTTAATACTGATATCAAAGATATTAAAAAGTTAAAAAAACAGCTGATTAATGATGTTGTTGAGAATATGGAGAGTGATGGTGATAACAGAGAACATGTTATGAACCAGAACCAGAGACTTATACAGGAGTCAAAGGACAAGATAGCTAATCTTGAGGATGAACTGATGGAACTACCAAGAGAACTGGCAAGGGCTAATGAAAGACTTTTAACAGAGACACTCAAGGTATGCTATAGTAAGATGAATTCTAATCATGAGGATATAGAGGTGCTTAACAAGTGGATAGATGCTACAAGAGTTAAGCTTAAGAAGAATATTCTTATAAAGCAGGATAAGGAAACTAACAATGAGAATATGTATTCCTTGATCCATGATATCATTGGACCGGAAAACTGCAGTGCTGTTGACAGAATCAACGAGGGAACGCAGGAAACAGAATAACATGACTGAAAGGCTTGGTGCATGTGCTTATGAAGTATATATTAAATGCAGATGAGATGAAGAAGGTTGATGAATATTCCATATCTGGTGTTGGAATTCCATCTGTTGTTCTTATGGAAAGGGCAGCGCTGTCAGTTACAGGACACATATTGGAGCAGATTGATAAAACAGCAGGGGTACGTATTATATGTATATGTGGAAGTGGAAACAATGGTGCTGATGGTCTGGCTATAGCAAGACAGCTTTTTCTAAAAGGTTATAAGGTTGATGTTTTTTTGAATGAAGGAAGACATTCAACACAAGAATATAGAATACAATTGAACATAATAAGAAATCTGGGCATACAATGTATTGATGACCCGGATTTTTCTGGTTATGGAGTTATAGTAGATGCTATTTTTGGAAATGGGTTATCAGGGAGTCTTAAGGAAAAAGCTGCCTGTATAGTGGATAATATTAATAAAGCACATAGTAAAGGTGCTTATGTTACAGCTGTTGATATTCCCTCAGGCATAAGTGCGACGAGCGGCATGGTTTTAGGATGTGCGGTTAAGGCAGATACAACGGTGACATTTGGTTATAGAAAGGTGGGACAGCTGCTTTATCCAGGAGCAGCTTATTGTGGAAATCTTATAACGGCTGATATAGGTTTTGCTGAATATAAAGATATGCCAAGGAATAAATATGTATATGAAGAGTCAGATGCAGCAAAAAATATTATTAAAAGAAAGCCTGACAGTAACAAAGGCAGCTGTGGAAAAGCACTGATTATTGCTGGCTCAAAGCAGTATGGTGGGGCGGCAGTCCTGGCATCACAGGCAGCATACAGGATGGGTGCAGGGCTTGTGAAGCTGATAACACACAGTGATAACAGGAATATCGTTCTTAATAATAATGTTGAATGTCTTCTTGATATATATAGTGATGGGGAGTTTTTAGAACCGGAGGAATCAGTCATATGGTCAGATGCAATATGTATAGGTCCCGGGCTTTCTAAATGTGATATGGCATTAAAGTATGTCAGATATATAGCAGAAAGAACTGATAAGAAAAGACTTTTTGATGCAGATGCACTTAACATATCAGTGGAGGAGCAGATAACATTTCGTGGGAATAATGTTGTTGTTACGCCACATATAGGAGAAATGTCAAGACTGACAGGAAAAAGCATAGCGGATATAAAAGCAGATATAACAGGGACGGCAGTCAGCTATGCACGTGAACATAACTGTATATGTGTGTTAAAGGATGCAAGAACGGTGGTTACAGACGGAAAAGATATTTATATTAATATATCAGGTAATGACGGAATGGCAACAGGTGGTTCAGGAGATGTGCTTTCAGGAATGATAACCTCACTTATGGCACAGGGGATGGATTGCTTTGAAGCGGCAAAGCTTGGTGTATATATACATGGTCTTGCAGGAGATAAGGCGGCAGATGAAAAAACCAGATATTCCATGGTTGCAGGAGATATTATAAAAAACATACCAGTATTATTATCACATTTACTTTAAGAAAAACACGTGTGAATAAACAACAGAAACCTGGCAATACTTTAAGTATAATCGATTAAGTAAATGCTTTGGGAGTGTGATATAATGGTAATCAAACGTGGAGATATATTTTATGCTGATTTAAGACCGGTTGTAGGCTCAGAACAAGGAGGAATACGGCCGGTGCTTATTATACAGAACGATACCGGCAACAAGCATAGTCCGACAGTTATATGTGCGGCGATAACATCCAGGATGAATAAGGCAAAGCTTCCAACACATGTTGAAATAGATGCATGCCATTATAATATAGTGAAGGATTCAGTTATACTTTTAGAACAGCTTCGTACAATAGATAAAAAAAGACTAAAGGATAAAGTATGTCACCTTGATAATGATATCATAGGTCAGGTGGATAAAGCGTTAAGTGTAAGCCTTGAAATGAATCACAGATGATGTGCGTGCAGGTTTTGGTGATAAAATTAATGGCTAAAATACATATGATTATTGACTGCTGTGATAAGTATGTGATATCCTAGTGGCGATTGTAGTACTAATATTTATTTAATAATAAGATGAAAGGATTTTACAGATTATGAACGAGGGTCATCCCGCGGAAGGAAATGAAGGATTGTTTTCCGGACTGTTTAGGAAGTTTGGGAAATCAAAAAAAGATGAAGATGTAACAGAAGAAATAATGGATATGGTGAATGAAAGCCATGAGCAGGGGGTCATAGCAGAGAATGAAGCCGAGATGATAGGTAATATTTTTGAATTTGCCGAAAAACAGGCTGAAGATGTTATGACACATAGAAAGAATATAGTTGCACTTGATGCAGCACTTACTGTTGGTGAAGCTTTTGGCATTGTTATGGAGGAGAGCTTTTCAAGATATCCAGTGTATGATGGGGATATAGACAATATAATTGGTATATTACATATCAGGGATCTTCTTAAGGTATATGTTAAAGAGGAAGATAGAAACAAGAAGCTTTATCAGGTTAAGAACCAGGTTATGTTTGAACCTTTCTGTATACCTGAGACAAGAAGCGTAAGTGTGTTGTTTAAGGAAATGCAGTCAAAGAAGAATCATTTTGCAGTTGTTGTAGATGAGTATGGACAGACTACTGGTATTGTAACTATGGAAGATATTCTTGAAGAAATAGTCGGCAATATCCTTGATGAGTATGATGAAGAGGAAGTGCAGATAAAACAGATTTCTGAGGGCAGATATGAGATGGATGGTCAGACACCACTTGAAGATATAGAAGAAAAGCTTGGTATAAAGTTTAACTGTGAGGATATAGATACGATTAACGGATATATGATATATAAGCTTGGCAAGATTCCATCAGAGAATGAAAAGTTTGAAACAGAGTGTGGAGGATATACATTCAGGATATTATCAGTATCAGGAAAGATGATTCAGAAGGTGCTTGTTTTTAAGAACAATAAAACAGGAGATGACAATGAAGCACATTAGAAGGATTGTTATAGTTCTTATATGGCTTTTAATATGGCAGTTTGCCAGTATGATGACAGGACTTGAGCTATTGCTTGCAAGTCCTGTTGCTGTATTAAAAACTATTATGAATATGCTTGTATCACAACAGTTTTATGTTACGCTTATGCATAGCATGATAAATATAGGAACAGGTCTTATGGCAGGCATTGTTTTTGGAGTTATTCTTGGAATATGTGCTGCAAAATATAAGCTTATAGCTGAATTTATAGAAATACCACTCCAGCTTATGAAAGCACTTCCAGTAGCAGCATTTATCATACTTTTACTTATGTGGTTTGGTTCTAAAAATGTGTCACGCATAATATCAGCAATGGTTGTTATTCCCATGGTGGTTACGGGAGTTACAGATGGAATAAAAAATACAGATATAAAGCTTATACAGATGGCAAGAGTCTATAATATGAGTACATTTAACCGGTTCAGATATATATATATGACAGGTGTGTATCCATATCTTTCTTCACAGCTTAAGATTGCTCTTGGAATGTGCTTTAAGGCAGGTATATCAGCAGAAATAATAGGACTTGTATCGAATACTATAGGAACGAGCATGTACTATGCAAAGATGTATCTGTTGTCCTCAGAGCTTTTTGCATGGAGTATAGTTATTATTTTAGTGAGCCTGCTGGTTGAAAAAATAATACTTAAAATATTTAATGTGATATACAGATGCCTTCAGGGGAATTTATAAATATGAAAAAACTTGAATTAAAAAATATAAAAAAAACATACAATGAAACCATCGTTCTTGATGGCTTTAGTGCAATATGTGATTCATCAAAGCCAAGCTGCATTATGGGAGAATCAGGAGCAGGAAAGACAACACTGCTAAATATTATTATGGGACTTGTCAGTGCAGACAGTGGAATGGCTGGATATAGTTTTCAATCAGGAGCTGTCATGACTGATGGTGGATATAGGACATCAGCTGTGTTTCAGGAGACAAGCCTTGTGCCACATCTGAATCCGGTTATAAATGTGGCTATGGTGCTTGGAAACAATAGCGATAAAAAAAGGATAAATCAGGAACTGGGCTGTCTTATAGATGAAGAGTTTCTTGACAAGCCATGCGCACAGTATAGTGGTGGAATGAAAAGGCGCGTTGAGATAGTGCGTGCAATAATGGCAGATTCAGATATTGTTGTCATGGATGAACCATTTGCAGGACTTGATGATACAACGAAGAATAAGGTGATAGGCTATATTATGGATAATATAGGCGACCGGATACTGATTATATCAACGCATGATTTATCGGATGCAGAAAAACTTCGTGCGAATGTGTTTTTTGTGGATACGTAAAAAGCTGCATATAGCTATAGCATAACTCTTGTAGTACATACAGTTATAGTGTAACTCTTGTAGTTGACAACAAGGCTGGTAGTTGCTAAAATAATGTGTGATTTTATATGGTAATACGCTAAAGTGCATTTATATGGGCGGATAATATATTATCGTATATAATGATTTGGAGGAAAAATATATGAGAAGAGCAGTATTTTCAATTCTAGTAGATAATTCATCAGGTGTTCTTAGCCGTGTAGCTGGATTATTCAGCCGCAGGGGTTACAATATAGACAGCCTTACTGTTGGTGAAACACTTGATCCAAAGCTATCAAGAATGACAATAACAGTAACTGGTGATGATGATGTACTTGAACAGATTGAAAAGCAGCTTGGTAAGCTTATAGATGTTAAGGAAATCGTAGAACTTCCACATGATGAGTCTGTATGCAGGGAGCTGGTGCTTATCAAAGTATTATGTACAAGAGAAGAAAGACAGCAGATTACTACTATGGCAGATATATATAGAGCTAATATCGTTGATGTTGCAAAGAATTCACTTATCATTTCACTTACAGGCAGTCAGAGTAAGATAGACTCGTTTATTGAATTGCTTGATGGTTTTAAAATTACAGAACTCGCAAGAACTGGTATTACTGGTCTTGCCAGAGGAGCTGCAAGTTTAAAATAAATATTTTTTATCACTTTCGGAGGTATATTAAAAATGGCAGAAGCTAAGATTTATTATCAGTCAGATTGTAACTTATCTTTACTTGATGGCAAGACAATTGCTATTATTGGTTACGGCAGCCAGGGACATGCACATGCATTAAACCTTAAGGATTCAGGTTGTCATGTAATCATTGGCCTTTATGAGGGATCAAGATCATGGAAGAGAGCTGAAGAGCAGGGCTTTGAAGTATTTACAGCAGCAGAGGCAGCTAAGAAGGCTGATATTATTATGATTCTTATCAACGATGAGAAGCAGGCTAAGTTATATAAGGATGATATTGAACCAAACCTTGAACCAGGTAACATGCTTATGTTCGCTCATGGTTTCAACATTCACTTTGGTTTGATCAAGGCACCTAAGGGCGTTGATGTTACTATGATCGCTCCTAAGGCACCTGGACATACAGTACGTTCTGAATACCAGGCTGGTAAGGGAACTCCTTGTCTTGTAGCTGTTGAGCAGGATGAGACAGGCAAGGCTCTTGATATGGCACTTGCTTATGGTCTTGGTATCGGTGGTGCAAGAGCTGGTCTTCTTGAAACAACATTCAGAACAGAAACAGAAACAGACCTCTTTGGTGAGCAGGCAGTTCTTTGCGGTGGTGTTTGTGCACTTATGCAGGCTGGTTTCGAAACACTTTGCGAAGCTGGTTATGATCCACGTAACGCATACTTTGAGTGTATCCATGAGATGAAGCTTATCGTAGATCTTATCTACCAGTCAGGCTTTGCAGGTATGAGATATTCTATCTCTAACACAGCTGAATATGGTGATTACATAACAGGTCCTAAGATCATCACAGAGGATACAAAGAAGGCTATGAAGAAGATTCTTTCAGATATCCAGGATGGTACATTTGCTAAGGAATTCTTACTTGATATGAGCGAAGCTGGTGGACAGGTTCACTTCAAGGCTATGAGAAAGCTTGCATCAGAGCATCCATCAGAGCAGGTTGGTGCAGAGATAAGAAAGCTTTATAGCTGGAACAACGAATCAGACAAGCTTATCAACAACTAATAAAAAACTAATATTCAGCATGTCTGATATTTAGAACTTATTAAAAATGCCCAGACCTTACGGCCTGGGCTGTTTTTATAATCAGAATTTATGCTCAAGTTTTTATAATCAGAATTTATGATCAGATTTTTTGAGTAGGTTTTTATTTGTCAGATTTGTTAAAATTTTCTTTGTTTTCCTCATATTTTTTCTTGTAAAGATATCTCGTCCTGTATGCCTGGCTGCATATGACAACACCGATTATAAGTATTGCTATTAGAGTTATGGCAGTCTGTTTAATATCAGGTGAACTGTGAGCTTCGTTAGAGCTTGTATCGTTGGCTTCATTGTTGCTGTTATCAGAGCCTGTGTTGTCTGGGGCATCTTCTTTTTCCTTTGCTGCCTGAAGCTTTGCTGTTTCCTTTTTAGCTTCACGCTCTGTGTGAAGAGCTGTTACATGCTCCATCATGTCATTTCCTGTATCATATCCGACAGTTGTACGATAGAGACCGAAAGCACGGCTGTCAAAGTTACCCCAGTATGTTTTAGCGTATCCATTGTCCATGACGTTGAACGAATACGATATCTGTGATACATGTTTTGTGAATGCTGTTTTTAGTATATCAACAGACGTTCTTTGGTTGAACCGGCTAAGAGGTGTATCAACATCAAGAGTGATAGTGTTTTCGTTATATAAGTGGTAATAAGTTTTTGGCGTATCCCATATTCCATATTCTGAAGCTGAATCTGGGTTAAATGAAGCCTCTGCTGAGCTGTTAACGGCCTCTGAAACAGCTTTTGCATATATACAGTGACCTCCATGTCCATATTCGCCGTTGAAATCCTGTGATACACAGACAAGAGGCTTGAAACGTCTTACGCAGGCTGTGGCATAAGATACGATATCGTCATAATTATACTGTGTCATGGCTGTACCTAAGTCAAGGGAATAAAGATCCATAAAATCCCCTTTTACAGGATAATTCTTTATTCCACATTCCCACAGACCGTCAAGCTCTTCGTGTTGTCTTACTGGTTCTGTCAGAAAAAAGTCACACATATACGCAACCTGCACGTTGAGTCCCTGTTCACCACCGTAGTTTGTAAGAACACCACCTAGAAAAAGTATTTCGTCATCTGCATGTGTTGAAAACACAAGAATATCAGTGTCGTCGTTGCATGGAGGCTGCCATATCTGTACAGTTTCAGGAAGCCTGCCTTCTGAGTAGGCATATATGTCGGATATAGACATATCAGCTGAGGTTTCTATAGTTATGGATGTAGCTGCAGTGTTAAATGGGATATAGTCGTGAAGATATCCATATGAACCACATTGTATACTTGTTTTATTGTTATCCTTATCGTTATAGCTTATAGTGTAGCCTGATACCTCGCTGCTCCATATTATGTAAAGACCATATATGGCTTCATCAGACTCGATTATGAGCTGTTCACCACTTGCGATATCAGCTGTTGAATCATAAGAAGCATCAGTCATATCAGCAGTTATATTGCTGTGGGTGGAAGCACTGTCTTTATACACGGATATATCAATAATGTCTGCTTCTTTTTCACTTATATTTTGTCCGCTGGCAGCCAAATCGGATGTGACAGCTCCACAGGGGGATATGTGTAAACAGGATAAACCGAAAGCAGTTATTGCTATAAAAGAATATGATAAAAATTTTTTGAATGAATTTTTAAATAAATATTTAAATAAAGTTTTATTATGCATACCAATCTTTCTCTCCATTTCATTTATTTTCCTATGGTAATCTAACATATTATGGTTATAGATTCAAGTGAAAGGGGGACTTTTAAGCTTTGATAGTGAAAGGGTGATTTTTAAGCTTTGACATAAGCTATGTATGCAGTGTATCATATGTCAGAAAAGATTAGTAAATATAAAAGAGGATTGCCATGCAGATAAGAGTTGGTATAAAAGAAGATGACAAGGATGTGATATGCAGGGCAGAAACAGAACTTATCATGAGCCAGTTAAAAAGAAAGAATGGTGATATAACATTTAAAAAATATAGTATAAAACAGAAGGAAAGGTGCAATCAAAGTAATCCGTGGCTTGATGCTGTTTCATGTGCCATAGCAGATGGTGTTATAGATATGGGCATAACAGATATGAAAAGACTTATGGAGTCAGATACAGCATATATATGGAATAGAGGAGTTAACCTTTCAGCAATAACTAAAAGGAGAGATGCAAGAATAGTTCTTATAACAAGGAAGCACCGGACAAAAAACAGTATCATAACAGGGAAACAAAAAAATAATAAAAAGAAAGCTGTTTTGTATACATCTTCTGAGGATCTTAAAAGACATTGTTCAGATATATATGCTGATACTGAATGTGTATATGTCAGTGATTTAAAGGAATGTATGGAGGGGCTGTCACATGACTTCTGTGATGGAGTTATAGCACATGCTGATATAGTAAGATTACACAGATATAATCATATAAGAGGATATGCGTATGATTATATTCCTTCTGATATATATATTCCAAAAACAGGAGAAGCAGTGTCAGCAGTGCTTACGTCCTCATCTTTAGACATAGTTAATGCAGTAAGCTGTATATCAGATAATAACTCTTTAAAATGCATAGATATAGAAAGCAGCGTAATACATGATCTTATGATGTATGGCTATATCCAGGAAGCACGTGCGATAGCTTCGATAGAAAAGGACTGCCTTACAATAAATGCATGTATATATAGTCATGATAAAAGCCTGCGCATGAGCAGAAGCGGAAAGTTGAGTGATTCAGAAGAAATTATGAAAAAACTGGTATCTGGCATAACTGGAAAAATATAATAATTATGTGATTAATAAATAGGATATAATCATGTGATTAATAAACTGGATTTTGACACCTGTGTGATATATGTGTTAATATAAATAAGTCTGTAGACATATATTGCATAAGTGCAAAACGTGTATAATGCAGAGATATCCGTCAGGACTAAGATATTTTTTGATACTGACATTATCACTATATAGAATAGAGGAATGATATATGGAATTTAAAAAGATAGATGAAAACAGATTTCAGTGTCTTCTTATGGAAGAGGATCTTGAAGATAACAATATAACTCTTGATGATTTCTTTAGAAATGATACAGATAAGATACATAATCTACTTGAGGTTGTTATGGAAGAAGCAGCAAGAAACATAGATGTACAGATGGACGGCGGGGTTATGTCGCTTCAGCTGGCGCCTCAGCCAGATCATTCTATATTGCTTACAGTATCTTCTGGAAAAGATGATTTTGGCAATATGTTAAGACAGGTAGGAGAAAGAGCAGCTAAGGCATTTACATCTAATCAGGATGATACAAAGGGCAATGTCATAAAGAATCTAGGGGAAGAAGCAAAGGCAGCAGAATTCACAGCATTTGATAAGATAAAGGATATATTCGAGGATATGAAAAGTAAGGGGCAGGATATGGAAGCAGTTAATCCGGACACCCTTTATAAAAATAAAGCTAAACATGTAAGTGATATAGTTACTGTTGGGTATGCGGTATATAGCTTTAACAACTTTGATGATTTCGAGGATATGTGTGTTGTGTGTCCTAAGATATGGGGAGTATCAAACAGTCTCTATAAAAAGAAAGATGTATATTATCTTGTCCTTGAAAAAGGAAGATGCTCTAAAGACAGATATATTACTATATGTAATGTTATAAGTGAATATGGAAGGCTTGATTCTGATAAAGAAGCAAGAGTGCTGTGGATTAAAGAGAATTGTGAAGCGGTTATAGAAACTAATGCAATAGGAAAGATAAAGAAGTTGTAAATATGATATTTTGATGAGCAGGAAGAAAAGGAGAATATATATGTTGTATCCGGATTTTCTTGTGCCAGGTGGTACCATAGGCTTCGTTGCACCTTCGTTTGGATGTGCAACGGAGCCTTATATTACAGGATTCAAAAGGGCACAGGAGAGATTAAAGAATATGGGACTTAATATAAATAATGGTCCTAATGTGTATGAAGCCAAGGGGATAGGAATAAGTAACACACCGCAGCTATGCGGAAAGGAACTAAGTGATATGTATGCAGCTGATAGCAATGATGTACTTATATCATGTGGTGGCGGAGAACTTATGTGTGAAATCCTTGAGTATGTTGACTGGAATAAGATAAAATCGGCAGAACCAAAATGGTTTATGGGATATTCAGATAATACTAATTTTACATTTTTACTTAATACGATAGCAGATACCGCAAGCATATATGGACCATGTGCTGCAGCGTTTGGTGCAGATAAGCTGCATGCTTCACTAAAAGATGCACTGGATGTTCTTATGGGTAAGAAGTTGTCTGTAAGTGGCTATGACATGTGGGAAAAAGAATCTTTGAAAAATGAAGACAATCCGACACCTGAGTACAATCTTACTGAGAAAAAAATCCTCAGATGCTTTTATGGTGATAAAGAATATGAAACACCTGTTGATGAGATGGACAGTGATACAGGTATACATGTAAGTGGAAGGTTGATTGGTGGATGTATGGACTGCCTTGTTAATCTTACTGGCACTGAGTACGATTATGTAAGTGAGTTTAATGATAAGTATAAGGATGATGGTATTATATGGTTTCTTGAAAGCTGTGACCTTAACGTGTTTGCCATAAGGAGAGCTATGTGGCAGATGGAAAAAGCAGGATGGTTTAAACATGTTAAAGCATTTATTATAGGAAGACCTCTTGTGTTTGGGCAGGATATGATGGGACTTGACCAGTATAGTGCAGTGTTGGCAGCTGCAGGAAAATACAAAGTACCCGTTATCATGGATGTGGATTTAGGACATCTTCCACCAGCTATGCCGGTTATAAGTGGTGCGTATGCAGATGTATCAGTTGAAAAAGGAAATATTACATTAAATTATGTGCTAAGATAAAAAGTTAATGAATAGACCCTATGTGTCAATGTGCTTAAAATGCAGATGCATCAGCTGATATACGGATGGCAGGCTGTATCAGAGTGCTTGCAATATATAAAGATATACTGTAAAATATTGACATTATAGTCTTATAAGACTTAAGCGTAATAAAGGAGGAAAAGTATAATGGGAATGACTATGACACAGAAGATACTTGCAGCACATGCAGGACTTTCTGAAGTTAAAGCAGGACAGCTGATTGAGGCAGATTTAGATCTTGTACTTGGTAATGATATCACATCTCCAGTAGCTATTCATGAGATGGATAAAATGACTGTTAAGACAGTATTTGATAAGGATAAGATTGCTCTTGTACCAGATCATTTTGTTCCTAATAAGGATATCAAGTCAGCAGAGCATTGCAAATGTGTAAGAGAATTTGCAGCTAAGCATGACATTACTAATTATTTTGAAGTGGGACAGATGGGTATTGAACATGCTCTTTTACCAGAACAGGGACTTACAGTAGCTGGTGATGTTATTATAGGTGCTGATTCACATACATGTACATATGGAGCACTCGGAGCATTTTCTACAGGTGTTGGTTCTACAGATATGGCAGCTGGTATGGCTACAGGCAAGGCGTGGTTTAAGGTTCCTTCTGCTATTAAGTTTAATCTTACAGGAAAACTGAACAAGTGGGTAAGTGGTAAGGATGTTATTCTTCATATTATAGGTATGATAGGCGTGGACGGCGCACTTTACAAGTCTATGGAGTTTACAGGTCCAGGTGTATCAACACTTACTATGGATGACAGATTCACTATTGCTAACATGGCTATAGAAGCTGGTGGAAAGAACGGTATATTCCCAGTAGACGATCTTGCAAGAGAATATATGAAAGAACATTCTAAGAGACCATTTGTTGAATATACAGCTGATGATGATGCAGAATATGATAAGGTTTATGATATAGATCTTTCTACTATCAGATCAACAGTAGCATTTCCACATCTTCCTGAGAATACACATACAGTTGATTCTATAGACGATATTAAGATAGACCAGGTAGTTATCGGTTCATGTACTAATGGACGTATAGATGACTTAAGATGTGCTGCTAAGATATTGGAAGGAAGAAAAGTGGCTAAGGGGTTAAGAGTTATAGTTATCCCAGCTACTCAGAAGATATATATGCAGGCTATAGAAGAAGGTCTTGTACAGACATTTATTAAGGCAGGAGCTGTTGTCAGCACTCCAACATGTGGTCCATGTCTTGGTGGATATATGGGTATCCTTGCAGAAGGCGAGAGATGCGTATCAACAACTAACAGAAACTTTGTAGGACGTATGGGTCATGTTGATTCAGAAATCTATCTTGCAAGTCCTGCTGTTGCAGCGGCAAGTGCTGTTACAGGAAAGATCAGCCAGCCATCTGAGCTTGGTTTATAATGTAGATACCAGGGTCAAAAGGTCTGAACACACCTGAGCTTGCTCATAGGTGGGTGAAAGACCTTGGGACCCGCCCCGATATGAGCATAAAAGTGGGATGATAATCCCACGATATGCGAATATTGGGTAGGATTGTGGGAGTGCGTAGCACGGAACAATCCGTAGGTATCAAAATAAGTGGGTGTCCACCGACATCTAATGTATAAATGATCATAAAATATATAAGTGCAGTATAGTGCACAGAAATCGAGGATAATATGAAAGCAGAAGGAAGAGTTTTTAAATTCGGCGACAATGTAGATACAGATGTAATTATTCCTGCAAGATATCTTAATTCTTCTGATCCAGCTGAGCTTGCTACTCACTGTATGGAGGATATAGATAAGGATTTCGTTAAGAATGTTAAAAAGGGAGATATAATCGTTGCTAATAAGAATTTTGGCTGTGGTTCTTCAAGAGAGCATGCTCCTATCGCTATAAAGGCAGCAGGTGTAAGCTGTGTTATTGCGGAAACATTTGCAAGAATATTCTACAGAAATTCAATAAATATCGGACTTCCTATTATAGAGTGTAAAGAAGCGGCTGAGGCTATTAATGCAGGTGATGATGTAGCCATAGATTTTGACAGTGGTATTATAACAGATAAGACAACAGGCCAGACATTCCAGGGTCAGGCATTTCCTGAGTTTATGCAGAAGATTATAAAAGCCGAAGGGTTAGTTAACTACATCAATAATAAAAACAGCTAATTGATTATTATTATTCAATTGTATTTGAAAAATAATGAAAAATTTGTCAAAAAGTTGACATATGAAACTATAAGGTGTATTCTATAAACCGTAAACAATATGATGTGAGCTGGTTTAAACCAGTTTACAAGGCATATAGGGGATAGTTCCTATTCTTTATATGTTTATACAAAAAAAGAAAAGGATAAAAAAAGATGAAAAAAATCACAACATTAGTACTTTCATTAGTACTCGTACTTGCTATGTCTATCACAGCATTTGCAGCAACACCTAACGATGATGTTAAGGATGCTCTTACAGAAGCTGGAGTTACAGGTGAGTATTATGATCAGGCAGTAAAGTTCCTTGCTAACAATGAACTTACAGCTGAGCAGGCAACTGCTGTAAAGAATGAAATCAAGGCAGCTAAGGCAACTGCTGGTGAAGCAAAGAGCGTAGCTGATCTTTCAGCTGATCAGATTAGCAAGATTAAGGCTAACATTGAAACAGCTGCTGCTAAAGTAGGCGCTAAGGTTTCTTTTGCTGACAAGACTATTTCAGTTACAGATGCAAAGGGTACACAGTACACAGTATCATCTAATCCAGTTAAGGCTACAGGAGCTACTACAACAGCTACTGTTGCTGGTATTGCTGTATTAGCTATGGGCTTAGTTGCTTGTGGCGTTGCAGTAAGCAAGAAGAGATTTGCTTAATATTATTCAATATGAATAAAACATTCAAAAGAGTAATGGCATACGTATGTGTGCCATTATTTCTTTCTATAGTGGGAATTGTTATAGTGTATTTCTGCCTTTCCCCATATATCAAATCAGCAGGTTCTACAATATCACTTCTTACCACAGATGGTGAGACAGTTGTAGGTGATGAGAACACCGATCTTGTACCGGAGGACTATAACACAGAGGAAACTAAAGAGACACAGCCAGAGTCTATACCATACTCTCCTGATATGCAGCCTAAGTTAGGAGATGGATACGCAAGACTTATCTGTGAAAGACTTAACATGAACGAAAGAGTCGGATATGGTGACAGAAGCGATGAACTTGATATAGGTGTAGGTCAATATATTGGCTCATCCATATTTGGGTTTGGTAAGCCTATACTTATAGCTGGACATCACGAAACATCTTTTTATCCTTTCCAGTATATAGAAATTGGCGATGTGTTTAAGGTTATAACATCGTATGGTGAATATACATATACTGTATATGATACCAAGGTTGCAGATGCTAATGATAAGTCAGCAACATTGCTTGATGCTGGTCGAGAAGTTCTTGTTATGTATACATGTTATCCTTTCACACCATTAACATCATATTCACAGAGATTGTTTGTGTATGCGAATAAAACATCAGGTCCAGATCTGATTTATTAAGGAGATTATATGGCTAAAAGTAAACAAAGAAAGTTTTATGTTGTAAGTATTATAGTCTCTTTTATATTATCAGTTCTGCTTTCTATAGGTGGGTACCTTGTTGGTGCTGATATGGGTATATTTAACAAGGATACAATATATAAAAGTATGTCAGCTGCAGGTTATTATAATGGAATATATGAAGATGTAGTGTCAACAAGCAAACAGCTTGGAAGACCTATGATGCTTCATGCTGAGGTTTTTGAAAATGTATTTTATTATAATGAAGTAAAGGATGATATACAGAATAATCTGGAAGCACAGCTTGCAGGTACTATGTATACACCAGATACGTCACAGATAAGAGAAAGACTTAATTCTAATATAGAAGATTATGCCAGAAAGAATAATATAGAAATAGGAACCCAGCAGCAGACTGCTATAGATGGCTTCCTTACACAGATAGAAGATAATTATAAATCTTCACTTGGGATTACATTTATTAACTATTATGTTTCCATGAGGAAAATGTTTGATAATATATATTTTAAGGTTCTTGCAGCAATCCTTGTTCTTATAATGATTGCGGTATTTATAATAATTAAGGATCATAGATATGTGCATAGAGCAATAAGATATATAACATATTCAACACTTGCAGCAGCATACATGACAGGAATCATTCCAATGTATCTGTATATTAAGGGCATATATAGAAGGCTGGCTATATCGCCGGCATATTATTATAATATGCTTATTAAAACAGCAGATAAGAGTCTGCTGATGTTTGTGTATATTTCTATATTTTTCCTTGTTTTATCGGCAGGGCTTATAGCACTTACAATAATATTAAAAAATAACTTAAAGAAAAAAGCATCGCATAGCCATACTCATCATTCGCATCATTCACACCATGAAGCAGAAGAGTAGGCGAAGCTGAAGCATAATAAAAGATCAGAATCACATAATACATTCAATGATGGATAATGTTATGATTCTGGTCTTTTTTATTTTAATCCTTCAATATATTCGGTTAGTTTTTTTGAAATTTTGATGCTGTTATAAATAGAAGCGTATGTAATGTATGACATATCTTCAATATAGTTTTTTATGTATGATACAGATTGTATGTTTTCAAGAATATCGACAACTTTATTATATGCTATGGCAGCTTCATTTTCTGACTTATATATTCCTATTATATAATTGCCGTTGATGTGTATACGGCTTTGAAAAAAAGTTCTTCCGTTTTTTTCTATCTTGTTTACTCCGTTATATTTATTTATTACGCATACGTTTTCATACCGGTAGTCATGCTCATCTCCGTTGCGGAATATATAGTCTCTGCCCTTAACAGAATGATTTCTTATACCAAAACGTGAAAGTATGCTTGTCTGCATGCCATAGTCGTTCACAAAATAATATCCACCACGGCACAGAATTGTATGATGTGAATAATAAAATAAATCATCAGTTGAGAATGTAAGTATATTTTCAGGATTAAGAAAATACAGGAAAGATTTATCACAAAGGTAAATAGGCGTTTTTATATATATTCCATTATCACGAAAGTTAATGAGACTTATGAATTTCGCATATGGGAAAAAAGTAAAAAAATCAACAGAAGTGCCATCAGATATGTTGCTGCTTTTGAGTGAAGCATTGTTTGATAATTCTGCTGCTATGTGGTTATATGAGGTTGTATGCATATCTTTGTCAATATAGTAGGTGCCGGGTTTATATAAGACATCATTGGCTATAGCATATGCCGCAGATGCCAAAAATTCATCATCATAACTACCTATACTTATATGCTTATTCTTATATGTTATTGAAACTCTGTAATATACAGAACCGTCTTTTTTAGTTGTTTTATAAACACCTGTAGCCAATATTATATTCTCCCATTAGTAGTATTTTTAATATTCGTAACATTCATAACATTAATAATATGTAAATATGTACTTTAAACATATTGTTTAATATTTATCAATCCTATATATTTTATTATAAAATTGCGAATAATTCAATATGCCTATTGTTTTTCCTGTGTGCATTGTTGTATAATGGTTTCTGTTTAAAGCATTTTAGCAGGAATCTTATTATTAAAATGTTATATGGTTTATGGACAAGGCTTACATTATATAAATATGCAGGTAAATAGAACAACAAAATATGACATCAGGATAATTAAGATTCACCTCAATAAAATAAAAAAGGTGGAATACAAGATGAGTTTATTTTACAGAAGTACAAGGGATGATAATGTAAGAGTAACAGCTTCACAGGCTATATTAAAGGGACTTGCTCCAGATGGCGGATTATTCGTACCAGAATCTATTCCTTCATTAGATAAGAGCTTAGAAGAACTTTCAAAGATGTCTTACAAGGAAGTTGCTTACGAAGTTATGAAGCTTATGCTTGACGATTTTACAGAGGAAGAGTTAAAAAACTGTATTGACAAGGCTTATGATTCTAAGTTTGATACTGAAGAGATAGCACCATTAGTTAAAGCAGAAGGAGCTTATTATCTGGAATTATTCCATGGCGCAACTATTGCGTTTAAAGATATGGCTTTATCTATATTACCACACTTACTTACAACATCAGCTAAGAAGAATGATGTCAAGAACGAAATAGTAATCCTTACAGCAACATCAGGAGATACAGGAAAGGCTGCACTTGCAGGCTTTGCAGATGTTCCGGGAACAAGAATAGTAGTGTTCTACCCTAAGAATGGTGTAAGTCCTATACAGGAAAAGCAGATGGTTACACAGAAGGGTGCAAACACTCACGTTATCGGAATCAAGGGTAACTTTGATGATGCGCAGACAGGTGTTAAGAATATATTTGGCGATAAAGAACTTGAAAAGGTTATGAATAATGCAGGCTTCCAGTTCTCATCAGCTAACTCTATCAATATAGGACGACTTGTACCTCAGATTGTATATTATGTATATGCGTATGCAAGACTCCTTGCCAATGGCGAGATAAAAGAAGGCGAGAAGATTAATGCAGTAGTTCCTACTGGTAACTTTGGAAATATTCTTGCTGCATTTTATGCTAAAAATATGGGACTTCCTATTAATAAGCTTATATGTGCTTCTAACGAGAATAAAGTATTATACGATTTCTTTACAACAGGTGAATATGATAGAAACAGAGAATTCGTTCTTACAACTTCTCCATCTATGGATATTCTTATTTCAAGCAACCTTGAAAGACTTATATATAGAATAGCTGGAAATAATGCTGGAAAGAATAAAGAACTTATGGATTCTCTTAAGACAACAGGTAAGTATGAGATAACAGAAGATATGAAAGCACAGCTTTCAGACTTCTATGGCAACTATGCTACAGAGGCAGAGGATGCTGCTACTATAAAAGAACTTTATGAAACATGTGGATATGTTATTGATACTCATACAGCAGTAGCTGCAGCAGTTTATAACAAGTACAAGGCAGATACTAATGATGACACTAAGACAGTCATAGCATCTACAGCAAGTCCATATAAGTTCACAAGAAGCGTAATGGAGGCTATAGATCCTAAGTATGCCGCTATGGGTGATTTCGAGCTTGTAGATAAGTTAAGTGAACTTGCAAAGGTAAAAGTTCCAAATGCTATTGAAGAAATCAGAACAGCTCCAGTACTTCATAATACAGTATGTGAAGTAAATGAAATGACAGATGAAGTAAAGAAGTTTCTTGGCATCTAATATATCAAAATATCAAAAATAAACAAAACCTGAGCCTGGCGGTAAAATGCCAGGTTCTTTCTATGTAAACAATTTACGTAAACAATTTATGTAAACGATTTTATATAAACGGTTTTTATATAGATATTTTTAATGAATAGCGAATCGGCAGCAAAAACAGGTGTAAAGATGGCTTGCATATAGTTCATTAATAAAGTTTATAATTTATTTATAGAAAAAATTAAATTAGTTGTTGACATACCACTTGCAAAGTGATACCTTAATTATGTTGATATTAGCACTCCAGATAAATGAGTGCTAACAACAAAAAAAGGAGGTTATGTCATGGCACTTGATGAACAGCTTGATGAGCGTAAAGTAAAGATACTTAAGGCAGTCATTAAGAATTATCTGGAAACTGGCGAACCGGTAGGTTCAAGAACAATCTCTAAGTTTACAGACATGAAGCTTAGCTCAGCTACTATCAGGAATGAGATGGCAGACCTTGAAGAACTTGGATATATAGTACAGCCACATACTTCAGCAGGTAGAATACCTACAGATAAAGGTTACCGTTTCTATGTTGATGATATGATGTCAGAAAAGGAAAAGAATATCACAGACAGGGAAACTGAGGTGGCATCAAGGGAAAGTGAGATGGCTTCTAAGGAGGCAGAGCTTTCAACCATGAAGGATGCTCTTGGTGAAAAGGTTGAGAGAGTTGAAGAGTTACTTCAGAATGTTGCCAAGGTGTTAGCCAAGGATACGAATTATGCGACTATGGTAACATCGCCTAAGGTAACAGGCAACAAGTTAAAGTTCGTACAGCTGTCACAGCTTGAGTCTGATAAGATATTAGCTGTAATAGTCATGGAGGGTAACCTTATAAGAAATAAGGTTATAACAGTTAGTGAGGATCTGTCGCAGGAGAATCTGTTAAAGCTTAACATTCTTCTTAACACAACACTTACAGGACTTACCCTTGAGCAGATGAACTTAAGTATTGTTTCCAAGATGGAGAATCAGGCAGGTGAACATATTAAACTTGTCAAAGAGGTTCTTGATGCAATAGTAGAAACCATAAACAGTGCAGATGATCTTAAGATATACACAAGTGGTGCTACTAATATATTTAAGTATCCAGAACTTAGTGATTCAACTAAAGCAAGTGAGCTTATATATGCCCTGGAAGAAAAACAGAGCTTATCAGACCTGGTGGTTGATGATGATGCAGCAGGTCAGGAAAGCGATGGCAGTTCTAACCATGGGATTCAGGTATATATAGGAAATGAAACACCGGTTGAGTCCATGAAAGACTGCAGCGTTGTCACAGCAACATATGAGCTGCAGGATGGCATGAAAGGAACAATCGGAATCATCGGACCTAAGCGTATGGATTATGAAAAGGTTGTAGAAACCTTGAAGAATATGAGAACGCAGTTAGATGATGTATTCAAGAAATCATAGAAAGGTGAGGAGTTAAGTGTCTAAGAAGGAAAAAAACATGAATAATGTTGAAGAAAAAGATATAAAGAAAGCAGACAATGAAGCAGCTGATACAACAAAAGATGCCAATGCTGCTAACACAGATAATAAAGACGCTGATACTGTAGAAACTCAGGGCTCATCCGACGCAGATGTGAAGGAGGACGCACAGTCTTTCAACGCAAGTGATGCGAAGGGAGCGGAGGAAACAGTTGATATAAATAATAATAAAAAGGACCAGAAGGACGCTGTTATAGAAGATCTGAATGACAGATTAAAGCGTCAGATGGCTGAGTTTGACAACTACAGAAAGCGTACTGACAAAGAAAAGTCAGCAATGTTTGAGATGGGAGCATCGGATGTTATAAAGAAGTTACTTCCGATAGTTGATAATTTTGAACGAGGCTTTAAGTCAGTAACAGAGGAAGAGTTACAGACACCATTTGCCAAAGGCATGGATATGGTTTATAAGCAGACTATGAAAATGCTTGAAGACTTACAGGTTAAGCCGATAGAGGCACTTGGTTCTGAGTTTAACCCGGATTTCCATAATGCAGTAATGCATGTGGAGGATGATTCACAGGGTGAGAATATCATCGTGGAAGAGTTCGAGAAGGGTTACACATATAGAGATGTGGTTATCCGCCACAGCATGGTAAAGGTTGCTAACTAACAGGCATGGCAGAGGTTTTATATATAAGCATGGCTGAAACGATACATCAGAATATGTAGTTGATGTGTATAAGTTTTGAGCTTTACCATAATAAAAATGTAAGTAACAATAAAATGATTTATTATGTATTAAAGTGTGCTACATTTATAAGGCACAGAAAGGAAGATAATTATGGGCAAGATTATTGGTATAGATTTAGGTACAACAAATTCATGCGTAGCTGTTATGGAAGGTGGTAAGCCAGTTGTTATTACAAACACAGAGGGTATCAGAACAACTCCATCAGTAGTCGCATTTACAAAGAATGGTGAAAGATTAGTAGGTGATCCTGCAAAGCGTCAGGCAGTTACTAATGCAGACAAGACAATCTCTTCAATCAAGAGACATATGGGTACAGATTATAAAGTAGATATTGATGGTAAGAAGTATACACCACAGGAAATCTCAGCTATGATTCTTCAGAAGTTAAAGGCTGATGCTGAGAGCTATCTTGGTGAGACAGTTTCAGAAGCTGTTATCACAGTTCCAGCTTACTTCAACGATGCACAGAGACAGGCAACTAAGGATGCAGGTAAGATTGCAGGACTTGATGTTAAGAGAATTATCAACGAGCCTACAGCAGCAGCATTAGCTTATGGTCTTGATAACGAACATGAACAGAAGATTATGGTGTATGACCTTGGTGGTGGTACATTCGATGTATCTATCATTGAAATCGGTGATGGTGTAATCGAAGTTCTTGCTACAGCTGGTAACAACAGACTTGGTGGTGATGACTTTGATAATGCTGTTACACAGTACATGTTAGAGGACTTCAAGGCTAAGGAAGGCGTTGATCTTTCTAAGGATACAATGGCACTTCAGAGATTAAAGGTTGCTGCTGAGCAGGCTAAGAAGGAATTATCAAGTGCTATGCAGACAAATATCAACCTTCCATACATCACAGCAACAGCTGAGGGTCCAAAGCATTTTGATATGACACTTACAAGAGCTAAGTTCGATGAACTTACACATGACTTAGTAGAAAAGACAGCTGAACCAGTTAAGAATGCACTTTCAGATGCAGGTCTTACAGCTTCAGAACTTTCAAAGGTATTATTAGTTGGTGGTTCTACAAGAATCCCAGCTGTACAGGATAAAGTAAAGCAGTTAACAGGTCATGAGCCTAACAAGTCACTTAACCCAGATGAATGTGTTGCTATAGGTGCTTCTATCCAGGGTGGTAAGCTTGCTGGCGATGCTGGTGCTGGTGATATCCTTCTTCTTGATGTAACACCACTTTCACTTTCTATCGAAACTATGGGTGGTATTGCTACAAGACTTATCGAGAGAAATACAACTATTCCTACAAAGAAGAGCCAGATATTCTCTACAGCTGCTGATAACCAGACAGCCGTTGATATCAACGTAGTACAGGGTGAAAGACAGTTTGCTAAGGATAACAAGTCACTTGGACAATTCAGACTTGATGGTATACCTCCAGCAAGAAGAGGTGTTCCTCAGATTGAAGTTACATTCGATATCGATGCTAATGGTATCGTAAATGTATCAGCTAAGGATCTTGGTACAGGTAAGGAACAGCATATCACAATAACAGCTGGTTCTAACATGTCTGATGAAGATATCGATAAGGCTGTTAAGGAAGCTGCTGAGTTTGAAGCTCAGGATAAGAAACGTAAGGAAGCTATCGAAGTTCGTAACGAAGCTGACTCTATGGTATTCCAGACACAGAAGGCTCTTGATGAAGCAGGTGATAAGCTTGATGCTAACGATAAGGCAAATGTTGAGGCAGACCTTAACGCACTTAAGTCACTTGTTGAATCAACAGATGCTGAGAACATGACAGATGCCCAGGTTGATGAAATCAAGGCAGCTAAGGAAAAGCTTATGACATCAGCACAGAATCTTTTTGCAAAGATGTATGAGGCTAACCAGGCAGCAGGTGGTGCAGCAGGTGCTGGTCCTGATATGGGAGCAGGTGCAGGTTCTGATGCAGGTGCACAGGGCGGCAGCACACCTTATGGTGATGATGTTGTAGATGGTGACTATAAGGAAGTATAATTAAGTGATATATGATTGAATCTATAGTTTGTTATGCATTATAGATGAAATCAGAAAGGAAGTCAGGTCTCTATAAGGGGACCTGACTCCTTTCGGGTATAGAAAGGCGGAACCTATATGGCAGAAAAAAGAGATTATTATGAAGTCCTTGGAGTATCTAAGGATGCAGATGATGCAGCCATTAAAAGAGCGTATAGACAGTTAGCTAAAAAGTATCATCCGGATATGAATCCTGGTGATAAGGAAGCAGAAGCAAAGTTTAAGGAAGCATCAGAGGCTTATGCTGTGCTTAGTGACCCGGATAAGAGAAGACAGTACGATCAGTTTGGTCATGCAGCCTTTGATGGTGGTGCAGGAGGTGCTGGCGGAGCTGGTGGCTTTGGTGGCTTTGACTTTGGCGATATGGGAGATATATTTGGAGATATCTTCGGCGGAATGTTTGGCGGCGGTGGAAGCCGTGGACGTAACAGCAATGGACCAAGACGAGGCGCTGACTTAAGAGTAAATGTCAGAATCACATTTGCAGAATCTGTAACAGGAACTAAGAAGAAGATAGATGTAACACTTAAGGATGAGTGTACAAAGTGCCACGGAACAGGTGCGAAGCCTGGTACAAGTCCAGAAACATGTAAGAAGTGTGGCGGACGTGGTCAGGTAACTATGACACAGCAGTCATTCCTTGGCATGATGCAGAGCGTACAGCCTTGTCCAGACTGTCACGGAACAGGAAAGATAATCAAGGAAAAATGTCCAGACTGTTATGGTACAGGATATATAAGCAGCAAAAAGACTATCGAAGTTAATATACCAGCTGGTATAGATAACGGACAGTGTGTTCGTATACAGGGTAAAGGTGAGCCAGGAACTAACGGTGGTCCAAGAGGAGATCTTTTAGTAGCTGTTATGATATCGTCTGATCCGGCATTTGAAAGAGATGGATACAATATCTTCTCAGATGTTGTTATAGATTACCCTACAGCTGTACTTGGTGGAGAAGTGAAGGTTAAGACTGTAGATGGTGAAGTACTGTACGAGGTTAAACCAGGTACTGCATCTGGTACTAGAGTAAGACTCAGAGGTAAAGGTATGCCAACACTTAGAAACAAGGATACAAGGGGAGACCATTATATCACACTTATAGTTGATATACCTACTAAGCTTACAGCAGAGCAGAAAGATGCACTTGTGGAATATGAAAAGACACTTACAGGTGAAGAAAGAAAACGTCCTAAGAAAAAAGGATTTTTTAAGTAAAAGGTTCCTATAAAAATACAAGCGAAATACATCATTTTATTGTCGTTTTTAAAGAATCGTGATATAATCATAGACACTGAGAAGTTTCAGTCGAATATTTAAAGAAAGGGGCTATTATTATAATGAGTAATATAGCAGATAAGTTTGAAGAACTTGGAGTAATTCCAGTAGTAGTATTGAATGATTCAAAGGATGCACTTCCTTTAGCAAAGGCTTTAGTAGAAGGTGGACTTCCTTGTGCAGAGGTTACATTCCGTACAGCAGCAGCTGAGGAATCTATCCGTCTTATGCATGAAGCATATCCAGATATGGTACTTGCAGCAGGTACAGTACTTACAACAGAGCAGGTTGACAGAGCTGTTGCAGCAGGTGCATCAGTTATCGTAAGCCCAGGCTTTGATCCAGAAATCGTAGACTACTGTATCTCTAAGAACATTCCTGTTATGCCAGGTATCGTAACTCCTTCAGAACTTGCTCAGGCAGTTAAGAGAGGACTTACAAGAGTTAAGTTCTTCCCAGCTACAGCAGCAGGCGGAATCAAGATGATCAAAGCTATGTGCGCAGCTTACACTAATGTAAGAATTATGCCTACAGGTGGTATCAACACAGGTAACCTTGAAGAATTCTTATCATGCGATAAGATCTTCTGCTGTGGTGGTTCTTGGATGGTTAAGGGCGACTTAGTTAAGGCTGGAGAATTCGATAAGATTAAGGATATGACAGCAGAAGCTGTTGCTTTAGTTAAGGAAATCCGTTCTAAGTAATTAGTTCAGACTACATAATTCAGATTATCGCTAAGATGACAATTGAATAGTGTTATTTTAAGAGGACTTCGTGTATCTGTTTGGGCAGGTATGTGGAGTCCTTTTTTGTTCTAAATTTGTTTTTTTGGGTTCTTTGTCAAGAGTGGGGGTAAAATGGTTCTTTGTCAAGGGGGTGGGTAAAATCTGTTCTTTGTCAGGAATGGGGGATTTTACAAAATATACCTTTTTGGCTGCATAATGTACCCGGCACGGTAATTATGGAATTGGTGGATTATAATACAGATATGTATTAGATTTGTTTAGATGGTTGTCAGAGTTATGTAGTGTAGCAGAAACTAAAGACTATTATAATATATATCGGAGAGGAGATTAGAGGGAAAATAAGTTTAATATAAATTAATAAAATAAAGGAGATTAATGTATGTTTAAAAATATTTTAACAAAGTTAATGGCAGGTGCTATGGGGATTATGATTATGGCATCGGCAGGTTCGATGGTGTATGCTTCAAATTATCATGATACATCAGCTGTGTTATCACTTGATGAAACAGTTGGCATAGGAGAAGCATATACTAATGGAAGGGCTAAAGAGGATGCAACATCGGGATATATAAAAGGAGTATCATCAACAGGTAATTTATCATATACAGCAGCTCTTGTAGCATGTGATAGTAATGGTGGCGATAATTATTTTGAGAATTTTAAGTTGTTTTATAAAACTGTTCGAAATGGTAATTCATATTACCTCACTAATTATGTAAAGGAAAGTGGATATAATTATGCTGCAATTAAAACTTTAAGTGAACATGAAGTTGCATATACAATAAGATTTTTGTGGAGTCCTGATAGTATATAATCATATATTATAATGGGAGATTATATTGTTATGCAGATGAAAATAAACACCTATATAGCATAAAATATTATGATTTTGTTATAGAGGTTGACAATATATTATAATAATTGTCAACCTTTATATAATATATGTTGAGGAGTAAGTGCATGAAGACATTGTTGAAAATAGAATTAGAAAGAGCTTTTAAGAACAAATGGTTTTATATAATATTATTTATAGAACTGGTATTAGTAATAGTGGATGTATCAACAGTTGCACTTCCAGCTAGAAGAGCATATGAAGATATATATATACAATTTAGAGATTATCAGATTCCAGGAGCCTATTGTTTATGGATGGTTGCTAATTGTAGCTCTGTATATAAGTTGTTTCATCTAATATTTCCGTTATTAATAAGTATTCCATATACATATACTATATATAATGATGTAAAAAGTAATTATATATATAATATAGCATGCAGAATAAGTAAAAAGAAATATTATATGAGTAAATTAATAACACAATTTGTTGTGGGAACGGTTGTAGTTGCTTTTTGTCTGTTAAGTTCATTTATATTAACAGCGGCAATACTCCCGTTAGAACATCCAACTTTAGCTTCAGCAGAATATAAGTTTTCTAATATCAGAATATTTTCAACTATTTATTATAACCATACATTTATTGCTGTTATTCTGTTTATTATATTAGAGTCATTTGTGTTTGGAATAATAGGCTGTATAGGATTTGTATTTGCTTATCTTTTAAATAACGTAATTATGGTAATGCTATCAACTTTTATAATATATTATATGGATTTTATTGTATCGAATCTTTTTGGAAGATATGGGAGTCTTATGGCAGCTTCGAAGATAGCTATATTATATAAAGACTGGACAGCCGGCTTTGTAATAGAATTGATGATTATTGTTGTGGCTGAAGTTGTGATGTGCATAGTGCAGATGAATAAAAAAGATATTATATAAGCATGGAGAAGGGTGAATGGAGAGAGTATTAAAAAGGATAGGTATTGCAATTGTTGCTTTTATATCAGTATGTCTTATTATAGCAATAATAATTGTCAATATTAAATATAATAAGTATTTTAAAATAATAGAATTAGATATGACTGAGCAATATATAACTGATTGGGGAACTGTTAGCATAAATGGAGCAAAAATATTAAATAAGGATGATTTTATTACTGAGTATACAGGTGTTGAGCCATATATATTTGACACTGATATTTATGAAGAAGCAGGATATATGGTAATAGATACAATTTTCAATGTTACAGATATTGATAAGTATGATGACGAATGGCTTAAATTATGGGCTATTGAGGCTGATAATGGTTGGAGTAATGGTCAAGATATGTTGCTTAGTGCTTTTTTGAACAATAATATTAAAATTGTGGAGAATGGCATATATGAATTGTATTGTGTATATAATATGGGAATTAATAGTATGTCAATAGGTACATTTGATGAATTATATAAACTTAATTACAAGGTGCTGATTAATCAGAATCCTATAGTGTACTATAAGCTTGATATTAATATATGAAACTGAGATTAATGAAAAGAGGAGAGTATTATATATGAAAGCAAAGAGTTACGTTATTTCGTTAATTTTAATTATATGTCTTATATTATCTGCTGTAGTTGGATATAAAAAGGGTTATCTTGGAGATGTATTTAACTTTAAAACAAAAAACTATGTTGATAATACAATAGGTAATAATGGAAATATAACAAGAACAAGAGAAAGTATATATGAAAATGAATCATCTATTTTAGATATAGGGGATGAGTATGTAGTGGAGTATGAGGCAAAGGACTATAGAGGAAATATAGATTACGTTAATAGTTATAAAATAAAAGAAAAATATCTTGATAGTTATATAACAAGGACACTTCCGGATGGAATGGAAGTAACATATTATGATGGTGATGAGAAGAATTATGTTAATGATGACGAAAAAAGTCTTTCTGAAAAATATTCATATGTGATTGTTTCAATAGAGATGACTAATGAAAGTAATGATGAATCAAATCTAATAGAAATATATCCTACTAATATAAAAATTGGTTATTTTGATGAGGATGGAACATTTAAGATGTATGATTATACGAGGGGAAGTATGTCAGATGATGAACAGGCTAAAGGACATGTAAGTTTGCCAATAGGCAGTAATAGTATTATTACAATGTACTACGTAGTGCCAGATGAGCTGTTGGATAAGCAATTGGTGATTGCGGGAGAAATAACAGAATATGATAAAGGTGTACCTAAAGTACCATATTTTAAAGTAAAGATATAAACTGCGTATGAAATTATAGCTAAGTTACTATAAATATTTATTTGTAACATAGACAAATATGGAATAAGTATGGGGGATGCATATGAAAGAGTTCCTGACATTTTGGAAGTATCAGAATAAAGCCGGAAGGCTGTATAAATGGATGCTGCTTGTTGTGCTTACATCATTTTCATTTGTATGTAGTTATATAAGAGTTTTTTTTAATGACTATTATGCCGGATTGTGTGCCAAGGATATGCTGCTGTTTTTTTCAAGGGATGGCTTGGTGCTTGTACTGGCAGGTGGAATAAGTACGATAAGAGGTCTTATATTTACATATGTAGATGATAATCCGAATATTATTGTAAGATATAATTCCAAGCTGAAAGTATTAGCATATCAAAGCCTGTCGTTACTTATAATTGCTCTTATAGATATGGTAGTTTTATATGCAGTCGGTATAATATCATCATATGTTATATTGGGAGTATATGATAATTGGCAGGTTGACGGAAGTTATTTTTTTAACAAAGTGACAAGAAAAGGACTTTCTACTGATATATGTGTGAATGATGTTGTTATATGCAGTATGTTTATAGTAAGAAAGACTGTTATTGTATGGGTTGTCGGTATGGTAAGTCTTATTATTGAATATATTACAGACTGGATAAGAGTGGCTGTATTTGGTGCGGTATTTATATATGGAGTCAGTTTAGTATCACATATCAGTATATGCAGGTTGGATTTAAATATACTGGACTTATATAATATGCCGCATACCGTTATGAATACAGTACTGATTATTCTTGTGAATTTAATACTTTTAGCTGTGGGACTTGTGCTGTCAAGAAGAAGACAGTATTATAGGTAATAACAAGTGTTTTAATGATTGTATGAATTGAAATGTGAGTTGTAAAATATACATTGGATGATTTTATTAGTGTATATATCATATAATGACAGGTTGGGTGAAGATTATGAATGTCAGCAGATTTATAAAAGACGATATAAAAAGGTCTTTAATACATAACAGATACCGTATAATTTTATGTGTTTTTATAGTATTTGGTCTTATGGCAGCATTTTATATGCATATAGGGGTAATCAATTCTGTAAGAGATAATAAGATACAGCCATCCGTATGTGACTATATATTATATATGACAAGAGGTATATGCAGGGTAACTGAGGAGAATATAACAAGGCTTGAGATACCATATGTGTGGATATCTTTATGCATTATGTGTGGTCTTATGGTGCTTGATTATATGTATAGTGATATGAGAGGTATGGGAAAAAATGTGCTTGTATACAGTAAAAAAAAGAGTCTGTGGTGGATAAGCAAGTGCATTACATCAGTTGCAGCGGTTACTTTAGTATATGTAATTATATGGCTTATGTCAGTTATGTTTATATTTGTATCCAAGGGAAGTATGGAAGGCATACATACGGATATGTTTATAACGATGTATAATATAAATACTTCACTTCTGCCATCGAATATGTTAGAGTACAGTCAGACAGTAATATGTTTTTATATAGTGTTATATCCATGGATTATATCGGTGTGTATCGGCTTGTTTCAGGTTGGATTAAGTATATATACAGGGCCTGTGGTAAGCTTTGTTATTATAATAATACTTGATGCGCTGGCAGTGTTTTCCAATAATATACTGTTATGTGGCAACTGGATTATGGCAGAGCGTTGTAGTATATTAGCAGAGGACGGATTAAATATATATGTTATGCTTGCAATGGCGGCTGTTCTTGCGATAGTGTCTGTGATTGTGGGGTGGCATAGATTTAAGAAGAAAGATATTTTATAACAAGTGCGATAGTGAAGATTTGTGAGTGTAGGAAAAACAGAGAATTATAATGCACTAAGCAGAGGAAGATATGGCATACAGAATAGGTATATGTGATGATGAACAGAATATAGTGTTAAATATTATAGGATATGTGGAACATTATTTTCAGTTACAGGGTGAGGATGTAGAGATACATACATGGAATTCCGGTGAGGAGCTGATTAGTGATAAAGTATTTGAGAGTGGTAATGAATTTGATATATTGTTTCTGGATATTGAGCTGCCCGACATGAATGGTGTGTCGATAGGCCAGTATATAAGAAATACTATGGCTGATTCGATAGTTCAGATAGTGTATATATCACATAAAACAAGCTATGCAATGCAGCTTTTTAATGTACACCCATATGATTTCCTTGTAAAACCGGTTGATGAGAACATGATAGCAAATGTGATAAGCGGCATACTTCATATGAATGGACGTGACAGAAGATTTTATACATATAAAGTTAATAAGGCTGTACATAAGGTGGCGTATGGAGATATATGTTATCTGGCAAGTGACAGAAAGCATATAAGAATTGTGATGTCTGATGGAAGTGTCAAAGAATTCGTAGGCAAGCTGAAGGATGAGATAAGTGGTCTTCCAGATTATTATATACAGATAGGACAGTCATATGTAGTGAATTATAGCCATATAAGCCAGTTTAATCCTGAAAGTGTTGTTATGGATAACGGTGATACACTTATTATAAGCAGAGGTTACAGAGCACAGGTAAGCGAAGAACTTCTTAGCAGAAGTGCTTCACTTCCAGTATAAGATAAGAGGTAATGTTGTATGTATTTATTAGAATATGTGTTCATTATGCTTGTAATAAGGCTTATAAAGATACTTATTGATGTTGATTACTGTAATATATTTTTTAAGGCTGATAGTAAGAGAGCCAGATGGATTGTGTGTATAATTGTATATGTGGCAGCAGCATTTACAGATATTATATTTGATTCAATATTTATAAGCATAATAGAAGCATTTATAGTTATATACGTAATTATGCAGGTGTATTCAGGTACACTTGATAAAAAAATATTATTTGCTTCTATGAATGTGGCATTGGAATGTATAGCTGATATGGGAACATCATACATACTGCCGGGCAGTAGCAGCATACAGGACGTAGCTGGCAATTACGATATAGAGCTTGGGTATTATCTGCCAAGACAGTTCATAACAATTATGTTATTTTACTTTCTTGTTATAGTAGTTAAAAATATATACAGAACGAGAGAATACAGCGATATGTCATATAACTGGCTGTTTTTTATGCTTCTTGCCATTGTCAGTATAGGTGTATGGTATATAATCGTGAGAGGACTTATATCAACTGAAGGAGGCATGATATGTGTAGGAGCTTCACTTCTTATTATGAATATGGTTTCTTATAAGCTGTATGAGTCTGTTGTTGATGCATACAGATATGAGAAAGAGAATGAGAAGTTAAAAGAACAGATGGATATATATGAATGTCAGATAAGCACCAATATTGAGAATGACAGGGTTGTAAGAAGTCTGCGCCACGATATGAAGCTACATCTTGAGGAATTACAAATGCTTGCAGCAGTTAAAAGGTATGATGAACTTGAGAGTTATTTATCGGCTATGACAGAAGCTGCGAAGCCTTTGTATAATATGGTTGGAACAGGTAATCCGTCAGTTGACGGGATACTTGATTATATGTGTGCTAAGGCACAGGACAAAGGTGTTACGGTTAAAAGAAAGTTAAGAATACCGGAAGATGTCAGTCTTAGTGCCTATGATATGAACATTATTCTTGGCAATCTCTTAGAAAATGCGATAGAGAATACTTTAAAGACGGACAATCCCTATATAGAACTTACGCTTAAGTATCAGAGTGGCACAATATATATGAATGTTACGAATACGTGTATTTCAGACCAGAAAGTAGAGAATGGAAAGTACCTTACAACTAAGACGGATGATGAAAAAAATATGCATAACGAAGAAACTGTGTCTGAAGGCTTTTCAATATCTGGCAGGCATAAGTCAGGAAAGCACGGATATGGACTTGATAATGTAAGGCGTTGTGTTGATAAGTATAAAGGAACTATGAAGCTTACATGTGATGATGGAAAGTTCGTGGCAGAGATTCTGGTATACGTATCTACAATTAAGTAAAATAAAATGGATATGTGGAAAGTCAGGTACAGTTTTCCATATATCCATTTTTGATATTAACAGGTTTAATATTGCAAACCCAGAATGCAAAGTATGTACGAAAATTTTATGAATTTAACTATTTTTAATTATTAAAAGGTGTATTATACTACATTAATATGTTAATATATAAGATAGCAGAATAGGAAATATTATTATATATAGCAAGGTGAGAGGTTAATATATGAGTTTTGATGCAGTTGAAAAAATAGAAGAATTGAAAAAATCAGACATAACAGGCTATGAACTTGTTAAGGCAGAAGTGCTTAAGGATATGAATTCAGCCGGTCTTATATTAAGACATAAGAAGTCAGGCGCAAGAGTTGTTGTTATATCCAATGATGATAATAACAAAGTATTTTCCATAGGTTTTAAGACACCTCCTTATGATGACACAGGTATGCAGCATATTATAGAACATTCGACTCTGTGTGGTTCAAGAAAGTATCCGGTTAAGGATCCTTTTGTAGAGTTATGCAAGGGCTCACTTAACACATTTCTTAATGCAATGACATATCCTGACAAGACAGTATATCCTGTTGCAAGCTGCAATGATGCGGATTTTAAGAATATTATGGATGTATATATGGATGCCGTATTTTATCCTGATATGTATAACAGGGAAGAGATATTCAAGCAGGAGGGCTGGCACTATGAGCTTGAAAATGTAGATGATGATATCAAGTATAATGGTGTTGTATTCAATGAGATGAAGGGTGCATTTTCATCAGCAGATGATGTGCTTTCAAGATATACATTTAACTCATTATTCCCTGATACTGTATACTGCAATGAGTCAGGCGGCGACCCTGCGGTTATCCCAACACTTAAGTATGAGGATTTCTTAAAGTATCATAAAGAATATTATCATCCATCTAACAGTTATATATATATGTATGGTGATATGGATGTGGATGAAAGACTTAAGTATCTTGATGAAGAATATCTGTCAGACTTTGATGCAGCTGATGTTGATATACATGCAGATATTCCACTTCAGAAAGCATTTGACAAGCTTGTATATGAAACTAAGCCATACGCTATAACAGACGATGAACCGTTAGAGGACAACACTTATCTTTCATATAATGTGGTAACTGGTACTTCTGTTGATGCAAAGCTATACCTTGCTATGCAGATACTTGATTATGCACTTGTCATGACACCAGGTGCACCTCTTAAGCAGGCACTTATAGATGCTGGTATAAGCACAGATGTGTATTCAAGTTTTGAAACTTCACTTTACCAGCCAGTGTATTCTATTATTGCAAAGAATGCCAATGAAAAGGACAGGGATACATTTGTAAAGATAATAGAAGATGTATTAAGTGACCTTGTAAAGAATGGTATCAATGAAAGAACCATAGCTGCCGGTATTAACTATTATGAGTTTAAGTACAGGGAAGCTGATTATGGTCCATATCCTAAGGGACTTATGTATTATCTTACTATGATGGACAGCTGGTTGTATGATGAGTCAAAGCCATTTATCCACATAGAAGCCGGTGATACATTTAAAGAGCTGAAAGAGGATGCTAAGAAGGGATACTTTGAAAAACTTATAGATGAGTATATTCTTAATAATAACCACAAGTCAGTTATAGGTCTTGTACCTGAATATGGACTTGAAAAGAAGAAGGAAGAAGAGGAAGCAAGGAAGCTTTTTGAATATAAAAAGACTTTATCAGAGTATGAGCTTAAGGATTTGGTGGAGGATACAAAGGCACTTAAGGAGTATCAGGACACACCATCAAGCGAAGAAAATCTTGAGAAAATTCCTATGCTTGAGCTGTCTGATATATCAAGAGAGCCGGCAGAGCAGTATATAGATGTCAAAGATGTTGCAGGAATGAAGGTTGTACATCATAACCTCTTCACTAATAAGATAGCTTATATACTTCTTTCGTTTAATACACAGGGTGTCAGTGATGAGGATATTCCTTATCTTGGACTTCTTGGCAGTGTATTAGGTCTTATGGATACTAAGAACTTTACTTATCCAGAGCTTATGAATGAGATTAATATAAACTGTGGCGGTATATCTTCTAGTGCTGCTGTGTATACAGACAAGGCAGACTTCAGCAAGAACAGTATTATGTATGAGATTAAGGGTAAGGCGTTATATGAGAAAATTCCTTTCGTTCTTGATATGATGAAAGAGATTATGTATAACACTAAGTTCACAGACTATAAGAGATTAAAAGAGATTATAGCAAGAATAAGGTCAAGATTTGAGGCTACTATGGCAGGTTCAGGCCATTCCATAGCTATGCTTGAGGGCTGTGCGCAGTTTTCAGCTTCAGCTTATTATTCAGATATGTTAAAGGGTTATAAGGCATATCAGTTTATCATGGAGCTTGATGAAACATTTGATAATAATAAGGAAAATATAGCAGTCAAGCTTTCAGAGCTTGTAAAGATTATATTTAACAAGGCAAATGTTATTGTAAGTCTTACAGCAGATGATGAAGGTTACAGCCTTTTTGCAGAGGCTTACAGTAAGTTAGCAGACGATATGAACGATGAAAAGACTGCTGTGGCACAAAGAAATTATACACCGGTTAATGTAAAGACTGCATATACAGCAGCCTCACAGGTCCAGTATGTTGCAAGATGTGGTAACTTTGTTAAGGCAGGATATGAATATACAGGTGCGCTTAAGGTACTTAAGATTATATTCTCATATGAATATCTGTGGCTTAATGTAAGAGTCAAGGGTGGTGCTTATGGGTGCATGAGTGGCTCTACAAGAGAGGGGGATTTCTATATGGTATCGTACAGGGATCCTAATCTTGCAAAGACTAATGAGATATATGAAGGTGCAGCAGAGTACGTTAAGAATTTCAATGTAAGCCGCAGGGATATGGTTAAGTTTATTATAGGAACTATCGGCGAGATGGATTCTCCACTTACACCTTCTGCCAAGGGTATGAGATCATTCACACATTATATGACTCATACAACTATAGATATGTTAAGAAAAGATAGAGCACAGGTGCTTGATGCAACAGTTGAGAGCATAAGAGCACTTGCACCGCTTATAGATGCTGCAGTTAAGCAGGATTATCTGTGTGTTGTAGGTGGACAGAAGGCTATAAGTGAAGCTAAGGATATGTTTGATGTTATTAAGCCACTTATTTAATTATATGATGATACCAGGGTCAAAAGTATAAAATAAGATGATGTATCTTTAAAGGTGCTGCTAAAAAGCAGTTGTATAAGGAAAATAATATGATTGGAGTAACGTATGAATTTAGATGAAATGCTTAAAGCCAGTGGAATAAGCGGCGGTGCTGCTTCTGGTAACGACAACGTAAAGTCAGGTTTTGTAACATTTATAGGAAGACCTAATGTGGGTAAGTCAACACTTATGAACTATATTATAGGTCAGAAGATAGCTATAACATCGAACAAGCCACAGACTACAAGAAACAGAATACAGACTGTGTATACAGATAAGAGAGGACAGATAGTGTTCGTAGATACACCAGGTATACACAAGGCAAAGAACAAGCTTGGCGAATATATGGTGGGAGCAGCAGAAAAGACTATTAATGAAGTTGATGTTGTATGCTTTATAGTAGAGCCTTCAACTTATATTGGTGCTGGTGAGCAGCACATTATAGAAAAACTTAAAAAAGTATCATCTCCTAAGATTCTTGTTATCAATAAGGTTGATACTGTTAAGAAAGAGGAGCTGCTTCCTGTTATAGACTGTTACAGTAAGGAGCTTGAATTCGATGAGATTATTCCTGTTTCAGCAAGAAATGGAAACAATGTAGATGATCTTGTTGATACTATATTTAAGTATCTTACATATGGACCTATGTTCTATGATGAAGATACTGTAACTGACCAGCCTATGAGACAGATAGTTGCAGAACTTATCAGGGAAAAAGCGCTTCATGCTCTTAACGAAGAAATCCCTCATGGTATAGCAGTAGTTATTGACACATTTAAGGACAGAAAGTCGCCAAAAGGTATTATAACTGATATAGATGCTACTATTATATGTGAGAGGGATTCACATAAGGGTATTATCATCGGTAAGGGTGGTGAAATGCTTAAAAAGATCGGAACGAACGCACGTTACGAGATAGAAAAACAGCTTGGAAATAAAGTTAATCTTAAGCTATGGGTTAAGGTTAAGAAGGAATGGCGTGACAGTGATATTCTTATCAAAAACTACGGATATGATAAGAAGGATTTAAAGGATAACAGATGATATGTTACCAGTTGGAAATATCAGATTATGATATAGCAGTGTGGTTGTGAAAGGAGACAGATAAGGTGGCTGATATTGTACAGGTAACAGGTTTTATATTGTCCAGTATGCCTGTGGGTGAGTATGACAGAAGAATAGTGATACTTAGCAAAGAACTTGGTAAGATATCAGCATTTGCCAAAGGCGCTAGAAGACCAAACAGTCATCTTATCGGTGTTACAAGACCATTTATATTCGGAACCTTTGAATGTTACCGTGGCAGGGATTCTTATACTATATTCAAAGCAGAGGTTAAGAATTACTTTGAGGAACTCGTAAGTGACCTTGACAGTGTGTGGTATGGATATTACTTTGCAGAGATAGCAGAATATTATGGAAAAGAGAATCTGGATGCCGCACAGATGCTGAATCTTTTATATGTGTCTTTTAAAGCACTTACGAATAAGTCTATACCAAACGAACTTATAAGGTTTATATATGAACTTCGCATGATATCTGTCAACGGTGAGTGTCCTGATTTTTTTACATGCCGGGGCTGCGGTTCGCATGATAAGCTGGATACATATTCGTATACATATAATGGCATGTTCTGCAGTGATTGTCATTCAAAGGTGAAGGATGGTATTAAGCTGCAGCCATCTACATTATATACATTGCAGTATATAGTTACGGCGGCACTTAATAAGCTGTATACATTTGTTGTGACTGATGAGGTTATGGCAGAATTAAGAATGGTGACATCAAGAATAGCTGCAGTTACGTTTGATAAGAAGTTTAAATCAAAAGAAATGCTGACAATATAAAAAGAAAAGAGGTTTGATATGGGACATAACAACCAGAAAAAGATAGCGGCAATCAATGATTATACAGGATTCGGAAGATGTTCCATAGCGGTGGAGCTGCCTGTTATATCAGCACTTAAAGTACAGTGCTGTCCGCTCCCGACTTCTGTTTTGTCGAATCATACTGGATTTGACAGCTTTTATTTTGAAGATTTTACAGATAGTATGCCAGCGTATATTGCTGAATGGAAAAAACTTAATCTTAAGTTTGATGGAATATGTTCGGGATTTCTTGGTTCACACAGACAGATAAAGATAGTTGAAGATTTTTTTAAAACCTTTAAAACAGATGAAAATATTATACTTGTCGATCCGGTTATGGGTGATTATGGCAAGCTGTATTCAACATACACAACGCAGACATGTACAGAGATGAAGAAACTTGTAAAGTACGCAGATATACTTACACCTAATCTTACAGAGGCATGTATACTTACAGATGAGGAATATGATGAAAAATGTCCTGGCAGGGAGCTTTTTCGTATAGCAAAGAAGTTATCAGATATGGGACCATCAAAGATAGTTATAACTGGAATAGTAAGAGGTAAGTATATAGCTAACTACTGTTATGAAAAGGGAAGCGAAGGCTATGAGATAAAGACTATGAAGGTTGGAACACAAAGGTCAGGAACGGGAGATATATTTGCATCAATACTGGCGGCTGATGCGGTGAATGGTGTGGATTTTCATACATCAGTAAAGAAAGCTTCACAGTTTATAAAGAAATGCATATTAAAGTCAATAGAGCTGGATATACCAGTTACTGACGGAGTATGCTTTGAAGAGCTTCTTACTACATTAAGATAGTAAGCGCTTTTTTATGGATAAGATTGTGCAATGTTAAGATGTGCATTTTTCATAGTTTATAAGAAAAGAGGATGAAATAATTATGGAAATATTATATAAGGTACACAATAATCTATATGTCAATATGACTAACAAATGTCCTTTTGCATGTACATTCTGTTTAAGACAGACTATGGACAGAATAGGTGAATCAGACAGGTTGTGGCTTGAAAGGGAACCTGATGTAAATGAGGTTATTGCAGAGTTTGATAAGTGGAATATGGATGATTTCGGAGAGGTTGTATTCTGCGGCTTTGGTGAACCTACAGAAGTGTGGGATAAAATAAGAGAAGTGGCAGCATATGTTAAAAAAACATATAACAAGCCTATAAGAATAAACACCAACGGAGCAGGTAATCTTATCAATGCAAGAGATATAGCAGCAGAAATGCCAGGACTTATTGATACCGTATCAATAAGTCTTAACGATCCGGATAAGGATGAGTACCATAAGCTTGTAAGAAGCAGATTTGGTGATAAGACCTTCGATGCTATGATAAGCTTTGCAAATGAGTGCGTAAAAAACGGACTCCACGTGGTTATGACTACGGTTGATACGACTATATCACATGAAAAGGAAGAAGAGTGCAGGAAAATATGTGATAAGATAGGTGCCAAATACAGAATCAGACCATGGGAGTCATAGATATTTATGAAGCCATATGTGTGGACTAAGATGTTTTTTGGTTTATGGACTATAAGGTTTTTGAGTTTGCTGGTTGAAATATATATAAGAATGGTATAGAATTAAAAAGATTATTGTGAGGATAGCAACACCACCCAGGTGTATGACAGTCCGCAACTTTAGGAGGAATCTAGAATATGGAAAAGACAATGGAAAAGATAGTTGCCTTAGCTAAGGCGAGAGGTTTTGTATACCCAGGTTCAGAGATATATGGTGGTCTTGCGAATACATGGGATTACGGCAATCTTGGCGTAGAGCTTAAGAACAATGTTAAAAAGGCGTGGTGGCAGAAGTTTGTACAGGAAAGCCCATATAATGTAGGTGTAGACTGTGCTATTCTTATGAATCCACAGACATGGGTTGCTTCAGGACATCTTGGCGGTTTCTCAGATCCACTTATGGATTGCAAGGATTGCCATGAAAGATTCAGAGCTGATAAGCTTATTGAAGACTGGGCAGATGAGAATAATTATGATCTTGGCGGTTCAGTAGATGGATGGACTCAGGAGCAGATGAAGAACTTCATTGATGAAAAGAATATATGCTGTCCTACTTGTGGAAAGCATAACTTTACAGATATAAGACAGTTTAACCTTATGTTTAAGACATTTCAGGGTGTTACAGAGGATGCTAAGAATACAGTATACTTAAGACCTGAAACAGCACAGGGTATATTTGTCAACTTTAAGAATGTACAAAGAACATCAAGAAAGAAAGTACCTTTTGGTATCGGACAGATAGGTAAGTCATTCCGTAACGAGATTACACCTGGTAACTTTACATTCAGAACAAGAGAATTCGAGCAGATGGAACTTGAATTCTTCTGTAAGCCTGGAACAGACCTTGAATGGTTTACTTACTGGAGACAGTACTGTATAGACTGGCTTAAGGCACTTGGTATCAATGAAGATGAGATGAGAGCAAGAGATCATTCACCAGAAGAACTCTGCTTCTATTCTAAGGGTACTACAGATATCGAATTCTTATTCCCATTTGGATGGGGTGAGTTATGGGGGATCGCAGACAGAACAGACTACGACCTTACACAGCATCAGACAGTATCAGGCGAAGATATGTCATACTTTGATGACGAAGCTAAGGAAAAGTATATTCCATATGTTATCGAGCCATCACTCGGTGCAGACAGAGTTACACTTGCATTCCTTTGCTCAGCTTATGATGAAGAAGAACTTGAAGGTGGAGATGTAAGAACAGTTCTTCACTTCCATCCAGCACTTGCACCTGTTAAGATAGGTATATTACCACTTTCTAAGAAGCTTAACGAAGGCGCAGAAAAGGTATATGCAGAGCTTTCTAAGTACTATAACTGTGAGTTTGATGATAGAGGAAATATCGGTAAGAGATACAGAAGACAGGATGAGATAGGTACTCCATTCTGTATAACATATGACTTTGATTCTGAAGAGGATAATGCTGTAACAGTAAGAGATAGAGATACTATGCAGCAGGAAAGAGTTAAGATAGAAGATCTTAAGGCATACTTTGAAGATAAGTTCAGATTCTAATATCAGTAAAATAAAAGTTTTAGAATATACTGGCATATGATTAGAAAGAGTCAGTGGTTGGTTAATAATATACGCAGGGTTTGTGCATGAGTCATGAATCCTGCGTAATATATATGATACCAGGGTCAAAAGGTCTAAACCCACATGAGCTTGCTCATAGGTGGGGGAGAGTTGTGGGAGTGCTTAGCACGGAACAATTCGTAGGTATTAAAGTCGGGGACATTTGCCCCCGACATCATATATATGTTGTTAAGGAAAATGCAGCATTATCAGACGATGTATAAGACAGATATAAAGGCAGAAAATATATGATATGTGCTAAATGTGGAACGGAATATGAAGGCAGTCAGTGTCCTAAGTGCGATGGACCGGTAATAAAGATTAATAACAGTGATTATCTGGCAAGAAGAAAGGCTTATGAGGAAAAACAGGCTAAGCTTAAAAGAAAAGAAGTACCAGGTAAAGATAGAACAGATAGAATTGATAAAACTGAAAAAAAAGATAAGAAAACACATGCTCCTAAGTCTAAGAACTATGATGAAGGGGTATTTGACATAACTAAAGTGGATATGAATCAGGTGGCTGATAAGCTAAAAAAAGGCAGGGATGCCTTTGCTGGCAGCAAAGACAGATTTGCAAAATCACTTGAGGAAAATGCTAAAAAAAACAATAAACAGGCAGATGAAACTACAGGGATTAAGATAAGAAAAGCCGCTAGTTTAAGTATTCCTTATACGAAAGCTGGGATAGCGGCAGCTGTAATTCTTATACTTATAGCTGTAGTAGTATTTACTGTTAATATAATTACAAAGAAAAACTATAACATATATATGAGCGATGGAAGTAAGATATATGATGTTTCATCACTTGACAGCAGGTATGTATGTGATAAATCAGGCGCTATATTTGCTTTGGATGATGATACATTTTTCACTCCTGAATGGCCTTGGGACATTGATAAAGATAATTCTGTGTTAAATGTTGCAAGTCCTAAGGGAAGTTATTTTGCAACAGATGTGTACGATGCCACAGCTGGTATGTATACATTATATATATGGTCAGATGATGTATGTCTTAAAGCAGCAGAGAATATATATGAGCACAATGTTTATTACATATCTGACAAGGGAACTGTTATATATGAAGAGACTGAAACTATCAATGATAATGGAAAAACAGGGGTCAGGATGTTATCCATGGCAGAAGTAAAAAAAGATAAGTCAAAGGATGACGGATATATATGTGAAGTGAATACTATAGAAAGAAGTCTTAATCAGGCATATGTATATAGCAGTAAAGATATAATAGTTATTCTTAATACCGATGGACGTCTGTATCAATATGATTATGACAGAAAGATAACTACAGAGGTTGACTTATATGTTGATAGTGTGAGTGCGCTTGGAAGTTCAACTGGTATGTATATGTCAGGAGCAGAACATCTTAATGCAAAGGATGATGCGGATTCATATATATACAGTGTATCAGAAAATGCCTATTATGTGGAAACTAAGACTGCAAAAGCAACTCTGCTTAAAGGAGTAAGTGGGGCAGGCAATATGTATGTATATGATAAAAAGAATGATTATGTGTACTGGCTTAGTAATAAAAAATTATCATGTGCAAGATTTAAGGATGGAGAAATATCAGATATATTGTTTCTTGAAAATACCGGAAATAATATGAATATGATATATCTTGCAGATACGCAGGAACTCGTATATGTAAACGATGCCGCGCAGCTCATAAAGGCTGAAAAAGGTAAAAAAACTTTTATAACAGAAGCTGTGAAAGATGGAAGTCTTTCGCTTGTAAAAAATACAGACGAAGCATTGACATATATATCAGATGGAAAGCAATATTATATTAAGAATGTAACAGCCTCACCAGTTGTGATATGTGAAGCAGGGGAACTTACCAATACATCTAATACAGGCATTTATAAGAAAAAGATATATTATTATGGTGCGGATGGACAGTTGTATACATGTAACCTTAAAGGAGAATCACAGAATGTTATAGGAAATGTTGAAAGGTTCTTTGTGGGAAGCTATATAAGGTGATAAAATAATAGAATATAAGCTTTTGCATATACATATATAAGTAGTAAATGTATTAAGAGGCAGTTTATATGAAGCATATGTATATGAATACAAGATGTGGATACATGCGTATAATAGCGGGATTGATGGTTATGGTCATGATTATTGTGGCTATAATCATTAATCCTGCTTTTTATAGTTATGTATGGGCTGAAGATGAAGAATTGAAAGAATCGGACATAGTGACAGCTGGCGCAGCAGGTCCTGATATAGATACTCCATCAGCTATACTTATGGAGTCTAAAACTGGCCAGATAATATACGAAAAAGATGCATCAAAGCAGCTTGCACCTGCAAGCATAACTAAGATAATGACACTGATACTTATATTTGATGCATTGGAAAGTGGGCAGATAAAGATGGAAGATCCTGTTACTGTTTCTGAACATGCAGCCTCTATGGGCGGCAGCCAGGTGTTCTTAGAAGAAGGAGAGATACAGAGCGTAAGGACGATGATAAAGTGTATAGCGGTGGCAAGTGCTAATGATGCCTGTGTAGCCATGTCCGAATACATATGTGGTTCAGAAGATGTTTTCGTTGATAAGATGAATGAGAAGGCCGGGCAGCTTGGCATGGAGCAGACACACTTTGTCAACTGCTGCGGTCTTGATGCTGACGGACATACATCAAGCGCAAGAGATGTTGCGCTTATGAGCAGGGAGCTTATAAACAGCCACCCGGAGGTCAAAGAGTTCAGTAATATATGGATGGAAGATATAACACATGTTACGGGAAAGGGTGAAAAAGATTTTACATTGTCAAACACTAATAAGCTTATAAAACAGTATACTTATGCGACAGGACTTAAAACAGGTTCGACAAGCAAAGCTGGCTGCTGTCTTTCAGGAACAGCCATGAAGGATGGAATAGAGCTTATAGCAGTAGTTATGGCAGCACCAACAAGTAAGATAAGATTCAAGGATGCGGTTACACTTCTTAACTATGGATTTAGTGTATGCAGCATATATCAGGATGCAGAGGAGCCTGATATTAAACATGCCAGTGTTGAGGCAGGTGTAAAGGACGAGGTAAGCATTAAAAAAAGTGAAGATTTCTCATACATGTTTCTTGAAAGCTTTAGCGACTCAGATATAAGAAAAGAATACACGGTTGACACAATGATGGCACCTGTACATGAGGGCGATAAGGCAGGAATTATTAATTATTATTATAAGGACAGTCTGATAGGCAGTGTTGACCTTATGGCAGCCGAAACAGTTGAGGTGATGGATTATTCAGATTCACTTAGAAAAGTATTGGGGGTTATTACTTTTAAAAAATGCTGATATATGCTATATTATGATGTAAGCGTCAAAAGTATAAAAAGGTAAAATGTATAGAAAGGACAGCTTATGGATTTGTTTGATTATATGCGTGAAAGTAATAAAGAGAATGAATCACCTCTTGCCATGAGGCTAAGACCAAGGACACTTGATGAGGTGGTTGGGCAACAGCATATTGTAGGTAAGGATAAGCTTTTATATCGTGCTATAAAGGCAGATAAGCTGAGCTCGATTATATTCTATGGACCGCCAGGAACTGGTAAAACAACACTTGCCAGAGTTATAGCGAATACAACAAGTGCGGATTTTTGCCAGATAAATGCTACAGTAGCAGGCAAAAAGGACATGGAAGATGTAGTCGAAAAGGCGAAAAATAATCTTGGCATGTATGCAAGAAAGACTATTCTTTTCGTAGATGAGATACACAGATTTAACAAAGGGCAGCAGGATTATCTTCTGCCATATGTTGAGGATGGAACAGTCATACTTATCGGAGCAACAACTGAGAATCCATACTTTGAGGTAAATGGGGCTTTGATATCAAGATCCATTATATTTGAACTTAAGCCTTTAACAAAGGATGATATCAAGGAAATACTAAAGAGAGCTGTCTATGATAAAGAAAGGGGAATGGGCAGTTATAAGGCCAAAATAGATGATGATGCCCTTGAATTTCTTGCAGACATATCTAACGGTGATGCAAGAAATGCGCTAAATGCCATAGAACTTGGGATACTTACAACTGACAGGTCACAGGATGGTATTATACATATTGACATTAAGACAGCAGAACAGTGTATACAGAAACGTGCTATAAGATATGACAAAACAGGTGATAATCATTATGATACAATTTCAGCATTTATAAAGAGCATGAGAGGTTCAGACCCGGATGCGGTAAGTTATTATCTTGCCAAGATGTTATATGCGGGTGAAGATATTAAGTTTATAGCAAGAAGAATAATGATATGTGCAAGTGAGGATGTTGGAAATGCAGATCCTAACGCACTTGTTGTAGCAGTGAGTGCAGCACAGGCAGTTGAGCGTATAGGCATGCCAGAGGCAAGAATAATACTTTCGCAGGCTGCACTGTATGTAGCCTGTGCGCCTAAGAGCAATGCGTGCTATATGGCGGTGGATAAGGCACTTGATATAGTAAAGACAACAAAGACACAGCCTGTTCCTGCCCATCTTCAGGATGCTCACTATAAGGGCTCCGCAAAGCTTGGACATGGTGTTGGATATAAGTATGCACATGATTATCCTAATCATTATGTCAGTCAGCAGTATCTTCCAGACGCACTTGTTGATGAAAGCTTTTATTCACCTACTGATAACGGATATGAGAAACATATAAAGGAACATCTTGACAGGATAAGGTCAGAAGCACAAAAATAATAATATAGGATGTAATATCAGACGTAATATAAAGAAAAGTACCTAAAAGTATATTGTACACATGAATGGAGAGTAAAGGATGAAAGAGTATATTAACCGGCTTTCATTAGGAAAGTTCAGGTATGACATACCAGACATAATAAAGCCCGATGATGTTGTAAGGGCTGATGTATTATGTGGAACATACAGTGAAGAACAACTGCATATTCAGGCAAGTGATGTCATCAAAGGCGTAGTGTACTCTTCTGACAGCCGGGTTGTTATAAAGAATGGGACATTCATAGGCAGAGAATGCAACATAACGTATATAGCTGATGCAAGAGAACTTCAGGATAAAGAGAGCATTGAAGGAAGATTCACAATAGTAAGTGATGCTGGTGAAAAAGATATAGCATATATTATAACAGGTTATAGCATGAAAGCTAAGACAAGTCTTGGTATGGGAGATGATCTGTTTCATTTTACGAATATTGTCCAGAAGTCAAGGGAAGAAGCAGCTGTTTTATACAGGTCAGAAAGCTTTAAGAGTATATTTTTAAAAAATGATGAGAATCTCATTAACCTATATGAAAGTCTGTATGACAGTGAAAATGTATATGAATCCATGGAAGAATTCCTAATAGCAATTAAGAAAAAATCACCACTTACATTTAAGATGGATACACAGACAAGAACATACAGTCTTTCACAAGAAGGTGAGAAGGACAGTCTTATTATAGAAAAAAGCGGATGGGGATATATAGAGCTTGAAGTAGAATGTGATGCAGACTATATCAAGATGAAGCGAGGAACACTTAACTCAGATGATTTTGTTGGTGATATATATGAGCTTGAATATCTTATAGATTATAGCCGGCTTCACAACGGAAACAACTATACTTCGATATGTGTACGTTCATATGGCCATGAGGAGCAGATAGACCTAATAATATATAAAGAAAACAAAGAAACTGATATAGATAAGAAAAATGATGGTTTTGATATCCGTATGGAACAGAGAAGTGCCAGAATAGCACTTACGCAGGCTTATATGGCATTCAGAATGAAAAGAATAGACCGTGAACAGTGGATATCAGATACAGGAAAAATGCTTACAAGAGTCCGTGGATTGAAAGAATCGGACATAGTTTTCGATGTGTTTCAGGCAGGACTTGATTTTATAGCTGGCAATGTGTTTGATGGAAAACAGATACTTGAAAACATTAAAGATAAGATATTGACAGATGTAAGCAGTCATGTTGAGTTATACTGTCTTTATCTGTATGTGAGCACACTTGAAAGAAAGGATGCACTATATACATCTGATGTGTCACAGATAGTCAGCAGATATTATGACAATGGTTATGATACATGGGTCCTTTTATGGATATTGTTTTATATAGATGGACAGATAGAGCACAATAAGAGTATAAAGCTTATAAGAATCAAGGATTCCTTTAATAACGGATGTACAAGTCCTGTTATGTATATTGAAGCATTAAATATATATAACGAACAGCCTGACCTGTTAAGGGTTATGAACAGATTTGAAATACAGGTAATATCTGAGGGCATAAAATATGGTGTTATATCAGAAAGGCTTGCAAGACAGGCAGCAGAGGTTATTGGAAATGAAAAAACAGCTGGAATGTCAGACATAGAGCTGTTAAAAAGACTATATGAAAGCTATGAGGAGGATAACATCCTTGAGGCACTTATAGTTCATATGATAAGGACAGGTATTGCAGATGAAGAAAGCTTCACATATTATGAGAAGGCAGTGCTTCGGGGTATCAGAATAACAAGACTTTACGAGTTTTATATGGCAAGCATTAAGAAAGACATAAAGTTAAGACTTCCTAAGATTGTGCTTATGTACTTTACCTATGATTCAGGAGTTAATTATCCCTGGAAATCATATCTATATGCTAATATAGTATACAATAAGGAGCTGTATAAGGAGCTATATGATTCATATAAACATATAATAGAGTTATATGTTTATGAACAGTTAAAGCAGGAAAATATTGACAGCAATCTTGTGTATCTTTACAAGAAGTTCATAAAACCACAGCTTGTTAAAAATGATACTGCAGCATTTTTAGCAAAACTTAAGTTTATGTATCATATAACATGCTTTGATGAAGATGTTAAAGCAGTTATGGTAAAGTATAGCCAGATACAGGAACCTGTAATATATGAGCTTACAGGGAAAGATACTTATATTCCGCTATATACTAAAGAATGTTCGCTTGTATTTATATGCAATGATGGGCGTAAAAGAAAAAAGACAGTTGATTATGAGATAGAGAAAATATTTGAAGAGCCGGGTGATATGTCTGAGTATGACCAATACGATATAGACGATAAATATATCACTATATATAAGGTTGAGTACTACAGAAGAAAACATATATATAAAATGTATACACTCGAATTATATAAGCTGGCGCTTAGTGTTGAAGGAATATCAGAACAGTATAGAAAAAAACTGAATTCATGGATGATAGAGTTCTATCTGGAATACTATAATGCAGAAAGTTTTACAGATGAATACAAGCAGCTTGATACATACAACCTGTCAGTGAGGGATAGTGCATGTCTTGTGAAAATACTTATAGATTATGGCATGTATTATGAGGCAAGACAGCTTATTGATAAATATGGATATGCAGATGTAGATGCGACAAAGCTTTTTATGTTTATGGTTCATGAGCTTGAAGCATCGGTTAATGAAGAAGAATATAAGAACAAAATATCAGAATATGTATTTAAAAAGCATCTTTATAATGAATCACTGCTTACGTATATGGTGGAGCATTATAACAGTACAAACGCTGATATGTATGTTTTATGGAAAACATCAAAGGAGTTTGGTGTGAATGTTGATTCGCTGTCAGAAAGAATAATATCCCAGATGATGTTTACCAATGTATATTCAAATAGATTAGCAGAGGTTTTTGCAGATTATTATAATAATGTGGCTGGATATTCGATAGTTAAGGCATATGCAGCATATAATTCATATAACTATGTTATAAAGAATAAGAAAGCAGATCCGGTTATATTTAAAGTTATAGAAAGAGCATATAAGGATAAAATAGGACTGCCATTATTATGCTATATTGCATGGCTTAAGGAAAAGTCATTGGAACTGTCATTATTGAATGAATCGGACATAAAGAAAACAGCACAGTCTATTCTGGATGAATTATGTGAAAAAGAACTTATATATAACTTTTATAAGAAATTCAATGGAATACTAAGCATACCATATAATGCGTATGGATTAACTGTTATAGAATATTTCGGCATTCCGGATAGAAAGGTGGAACTGCATTACCGCATCAATGATGAAAGGGAGTATAAAACAGCAGTTATGAAAAGTGATATATGTGGAATATTTACATATAAGCTTTTAATGTTTTATGACGATAAAGTTACATATTATTTTACAACATCAGATGGAGAAAAAACAAAGGAATACAACATGGTATGTGATGATATTCCAGCACAGTATGCCGGCAAAAGATTAGATGCCATCAATGAATGTCTTGCCAGTGAGGAACTGCATGATATGGTTACATTGAAGAAGCTGATGAACAGTTATGTTACAAAGGCTTACGTTTCAGAAGAGATATTTAAGAAAATAGACTAGTGTTACTTACGAAACGATGTACTAGATAAAAACAGAATGGAGAAGTGCATGAAAGAACAGGGACTGATAATTGGAATTGAATATGATAAATCAGTGATACAGGCTTGCGTTTATGATATGAGAGCAGGCATACCTGTTGCATGTGATGAAGTAAGCGGGCTTTCAATAGCAGATGCCATCAGAAGAATATTGGGCAGATATAATGTGGATGAGATTGACAGTCTGTGTGTTAAGTCAGGATTATCTGATATAGAAGAGCTTAATGATATAAGTGATCAGATAAATTCACTTGGGATAAACGAGAACCAGTACATGATCACAGGTTCTATACAAAGCTTTGCTTATTATGCGTATTCACAGCAGAAAGAACTGTATAAGTCTGGAGTAGTCCTTATGGATTATGATGGACAGGTTATTAATATATACAGGCTTTCATATAATACAGCTGATGGTGTGCAGTATATAGTATCAGCTCATGAACAGTATACGATAGATTCGCAGAGCGGCATGTCAGATAAGAAACTGGTTGAGTATGTGTCAGATTATTTTTCAAGGAATACAGCATCATCAGTATATCTTACAGGAAAAGGCTTTGATGTGAAAAAACTGCCAGATGGACTTTCAAAGGTGCTTGTGAATGGCAGAAAAGCTTATATAGGTCAGAATCTGTATGTAAGAGGAGCCTGCTATGCAGCATATGAGAATATATACCATGATATATTTGATAACGTGACTCTGCTAGTAGATGGATGTATAAAGGTGAATATAGAAACTGATATAAATGAACGTGGAAAAGCCATGAGGTTCCGCATAATAAAGATGGGTACCGAATGGTATATGGCACGCAGAAGCGTGGATTTTATCATAGAAGATATGACAACCCTGGCTTTAAAGCTGATCACAGCTGATGGAAAATGTACTGATAAAATAATAGATATAAGCAGCATACCTTATCGTGAGGGAAAGACAACAAGGATAAGAATGGATATATATGCAGTATCACAGGACAAATGTATGCTGACTATTAAGGATCTTGGATTCGGGGAAATGTTCAGGACATCTGGCAGAGTTATAACAGAGGAAATAGATTTAAGTGAGGCATGCTTATGAGTACGATGATTCTATGCAGGGATAAATTAGCAGTCAATCCTTTATATATCAGCTGTTCTGATGTCAGATTATATTCAAATGAGGAGTTGTGCTACTATATTTATAACAATATATATATAATAACAAATGATTTTATAAGTGATGAGCTTATACATTTTTTAAGATATGAGACAAAAGATATGGCACTTGCAGACAGAGTTGAACAGATGAAAAAAAGTGATGCAGGTCTTGCAGCTATTCTTGTTACTATATTAAAGTCAGTTGATTATTATTCGATAAGCCAGATAGATAAGATAAGTGAAATACTAAGTACACTGGACAGTCAGAATGTGTATGAGCGTTTAAGGTCAAGGGCTGATACATATCTTGACAGAAAGAGATATTTTAAGGCAATAGATTGTTATAAGCAGATAATAAAAGAGTATAAAAATGATGCACCAGGTGCATTTACAGCCAGGATATATCATAATACGGGAGTGGCTTATGCTGGTATGTTTATGTATGACAAAGCAGCCGAAAGCTTTAAGCTGGCTTATGAAACAGGACAGTATTCAGAAAGTTATGACGCTTATCTGGCAGCAAAATATTTTGACGAAAGAAACAAAGAACTTATAGTTGAGGATGTATCTGACAGAGAGCTTGCGGTAAGAAAGCGAATAGAAGGTGTTATGGATAACGCCAGATATCAGGAAGAGTATAGAAAGCTTGAAGAGCTTGTAAAAAGAAAAGAGCATGGTGACGTTGCATATTATCATAAGGCCGTAAAAGATATACTTAGCAGCTGGAAGGATGAATACAGAGGTTACAGTGCACGTGATAATTAGAAGGATATTAAGCTGTGATAATGTGCAAGAGGATAGCATGAATTGCGAGGTGATAAACAGGTGGGATTGTTCGATGTTATAAAAAATGGCTACGATAAGGATGATGATTTAAAAGATCTTGAAGAGCTTATGTATGATAATTCTAAAGAAGCAGGCAATAAAATGTCTATAAATGATATGATTAAAAGCTTTGAGCTTAATGAATCAGATAAAACATCAAAAGAAGAAGAGACTTCTGATTACAAGGAACTGCTTGAGAGTATGCGTAATAATGAAGAAGAAGACGGACCTTCCGGACTGGCGGAAAAAACAAGAAAACAGCAGGAAAGTGTTCAAAGAGAAGAAGAAAAATATGATAATCTTCTTAATACACTTCAGACTCAGACGCTTATCAGGAAAGTAGATGATGTAACAAGGAGCAAGGGAAAAGACAGTCAGAATTCCAAAATAAAATCAACTGATCCAGATACTTATGAAAAATCAGAAAAGAGCAGGCAGAATATTAATACTACAATAGAAACTGATATAGACAGAGAACTTGAACTAAAGCAGGCAGAGCTTGATGCTGTAAGTACAACAGGTTTTAATGGTGATGATATAGGAAGCTTTATAAAAAGCCAGTGCGATATATGTGAAGAGGCTGCCCGGTTCATAGAAAATGCCAGAGTTGAATATGACAGTGTGACTGATTATTATGAGGATATACAGAAAATAGAAAATGCACCTGCTGATATAAGCAGGGAGCTTGTTATGGTGGCAGACAGAGTTGATAATCTGTCAGTAGACAGACGTATATTAAATACACCTGATAGCAGATTATCAAACAATGCATACAGAAATATGGAGATGTATGAGGCTGAATTTCCAGAGGCTGTAGCTAAGCTTCGCAGCACAGAGGATGACAGGAACACAATCGCCAGAGATATAAGAATGGTTAAAACAGAGCGTTCTATGTACAGGATGGAAGCTAAGGAACTTGTGAATAAACAGTTGAGGATAAAAGGCTATGCACAGCTTATATGTGGCCTGTTAGCAGCGATATTTGCTGTGTTTATGGTGATTATGGCAGTGACAGATGGAAAAGATAATATAGGTGCATTTATAACTGTAGTACTTCTTGCCGGAGTTATGGCACTCGGACTGTATGCATATCTTAAGTCGATAGAAAGAAAGGTATATGTAACGGAAATAAAACTTAACAAAGCAACAGCGCTTCTTAATAAGATAAAGATAAAGTATGTAAATGCTGCCAACGTACTTGATTATCAGTACAATAAATATAATGTTAAGAGTGCGTACGAGCTTGAACAGAAGTATCAGGCATATATAGAGATGAAAGAAGAACAAAAAAAGATGCTTGAAGTCACAGGAAATCTTACAAGTGCAGAGGCAGATCTTATGCATATACTTGGAAGGCTTGGGGTTATAGATACACATGTATGGATAGCACAGGTAAAAGCGATACTCAATCCTAAGGAAATGGTTGAAGTAAGACACAATCTGTCAGTAAGAAGACAGAAGTTAAGAAAGCAGATAGAATATAATGAGAACAGAATTGAAGATGCAAAAAATAACATTAAAAATATAACGAGGAATAATCCGGCTTATGCTAAGGATGCAATGGAGATTCTGGAAAAATACTTGCCAAAACTATAAGTTGTGTTACAATTAAGAATGGCTTTTTGTAAAAAGAGATTAATATTCCGAATTAAGAAATATGACGCATATCAGGTGCGTAGTGTCAGAATGGAGGATAAGATGAAAGAGAAACTTGATGCAATCAAAGAAAGTGCTTTATCTCAGATTAGAGCAACTGATTCTCTTGAAAAGTTAAACGATATCAGAGTTGCTTTTCTTGGAAAGAAAGGTGAACTTACAGAAGTATTAAAGAGCATGAAAGAAGTAGCACCGGAAGACAGACCAAAGATAGGCCAGATTGTTAACGAGACAAGACAGGCTATCGAGGAAGTGTTAGATGCTGCAAAGAAGGATCTTGCTGCAAAGAAGAGAGAGCTTCAGATGAAGTCAGAGGTTATAGATGTTACACTTCCTGCAAAGAAAGCAGAATTAGGACATAAGCATCCTAACACTCTTGCACGTGAAGAGATAGAAAAAATATTTATCGGTATGGGTTATGAAGTAGTAGAAGGACCAGAAGTTGAATATGATCATTATAACTTTGAACTGCTTAACATACCTGCTAATCACCCTGCAAAGGATGAACAGGATACATTCTACATTAATGATAAGATAGTACTTAGAACACAGACATCACCTGTTCAGGCAAGAGTCATGGAAAAGGGAAAGCTTCCTATCAGAATGATATCACCAGGACGTGTATACAGAGCAGATGAGGTTGATGCAACACATTCTCCTTGCTTCCATCAGGTAGAAGGTCTTGTTATTGATGAGAATATAACATTTGCAGATCTTAAGGGAACTCTTGCAGAGTTTGCAAGGGAACTTTTTGGACCAGATACAAAGGTTAAGTTCAGACCACATCATTTCCCATTCACAGAGCCAAGTGCAGAGATGGATGTAAGCTGCTTTAAGTGCGGTGGTAAGGGCTGCCGTTTCTGTAAGGGTGAAGGCTGGATAGAGATTCTTGGCTGTGGTATGGTTCACCCACATGTATTTGAGATGTGTGGAATAGATAAAGATAAGTATACAGGCTTTGCATTCGGTGTTGGTCTTGAAAGAGTAGCACTTCTTAAATATGAAATCGACGATATGAGATTATTATATGAAAACGACACAAGATTCTTAAAGCAGTTTTAGTATATATATATATTTATATATATGCTGCATGGAAGGTTGTGCAATGTAATGTGTATATGCATATAAAGTAAATAAGCCCTGTACAGTCAGATTATCATATTGTGGCTGTTTAGTATATGGGCAGGAATGGAGATTAGTATGGATACATCTATTAAATGGATAAAGGACCTTGTTCCAGGTTTAGAGTGTACAGATCAGGAATTCAGAGATGCTATGACTCTTTCAGGTACTAAGGTAGAATGTTTTAACAGACTTGACAAGAATCTTGAGAAGATAGTTGTAGGTCAGATTCTTTCAGTTGAGAGACATCCTGATGCAGACAAGCTTGTAGTTTGTCAGGTTAATGTTGGAGATGAAACAGTTCAGATTGTTACAGGAGCACCTAATATTGTTCCTGGAACAAGTGGACAGAAGGTACCTGTAGTTCTTGACGGAGGACGTGTAGCAGGAGGACATGATGGAAGTCCGCTTCCAGAGGATGGAATAAAGATTAAAAAGGGTAAGTTAAGAGGTGTAGAATCATGTGGTATGATGTGCTCTATTGAAGAGCTTGGTTCTTCAAGAGAATTCTACCCTGATGCAGCTGAGAATGGTATATATATATTCGGTGATGACGCTGTTGTTGGTTCAAGTGCAGTTGAATACCTTGGTCTTGATGATACAGTGTTTGAATATGAGATAACTAACAACCGTGTAGACTGCTATAGCATACTTGGTATTGCAAGAGAGGCAGCAGCTACATTCAGAAAACCATTTACACCACCTGAAGTACATGAGTCTGGCAACGATGAAGATGTTAATGATTATATTAAGGTAGATGTTCAGGCAGCAGATTTATGCAGAAGATATACAGCAAGAGTTGTTAAGAATATAAAGCTTGCTCCATCACCAAAGTGGATGCAGCACAGACTTATGACAGCAGGCATCAGACCTATCAATAATATAGTAGATATCACTAACTATGTAATGACTGAATATGGTCAGCCTATGCATGCTTATGATTATGATACTATTGCTGGCAGAAAGATAATAGTAAGAAGAGCAGAGGATGGTGAAAAGTTCGTAACACTTGATGGACAGGAAAGAATACTTGATTCTGATGCACTTCTTATATGTGATGGAGATAAGGCTGTAGGTTTAGCAGGTATCATGGGTGGAGAAAACTCTATGATAACAGATGATGTTAAGACAATGCTTTTTGAAGCAGCTACATTTGATGGTACTAACATAAGAAAATCCGCTAAGAAGATAGGCTTAAGAACAGATGCAGCAGGTAAGTTTGAAAAGGGACTTGACCCAGAACTTGCACTTGAAGCCATGAACAGGGCATGTGATTTAATAGAACAGCTTGGCGCTGGTGAAGTAGTCGGTGGAGTTGTTGATGTGTATCCTGCTCCAGTGGCTAAGAAGAGAATAGCCTTCGAGCCAGCTAAGTATAATGCACTTCTTGGAACAGATGTTTCCAGCAAGGATATGCTTGAATACTTTACAAGACTTGAAGTTGAATATGATGAAAAAAATAATGAGCTTATAATACCTACATTCAGACAGGATTTAAACAGAGATGCAGATATAGCTGAAGAAGTTGCAAGATTCTTCGGATATGATAATATCCCTACAACTCTTCCTAAGGGTTCTACAACTATGGGTAAGATCACATTTGAAAGAAGCATAGAAGATGTTGCAGGTGAAGTAGCACAGTTTACAGGCTTCTCACAGGCTATGACATATTCTTTCGAGAGTCCTAAGGTATTTGACAAGCTTAAGCTTGCAGAGGATTCAGAGTATAGAAAGGCAGTTGTGATATCTAATCCATTAGGAGAGGATTTCTCTATCATGAGAACAATTCCAGTTAATGGTATGCTTTCATCACTTTCAACTAACTTTAACAGACGTAACAAGAATGTTAAGTTATATGAGTTAGCTAAGGTGTATATTGCTTCTGATGACAAGAACGAGCTTCCAGACGAAAGAGTTATGTTTACTCTTGGTGCTTTCGGAGAAGTAGATTTCTTCTCTATGAAGGGTGTTGTGGAAGAATTTCTTGAAAGAATCGGCATGAAGAATAAGCCAGAATATGATCCTGCAGCAGGAATTTCGTTCCTTCACCCAGGTCGTCAGGCAGATATCATATATGATGGTACTAAGATAGGTTATATTGGCGAGTTACATCCAGATGTAGCAGATAACTATGCTTTAGGAGAAAGAACATATCTTGTTGTTATTGATCTTGCAACAGTAACAGGAATGGCCAGCTTTGACAGAAAGTTTAATGGCATAGCAAAGTTCCCAGCAGTAACAAGAGATATTAGTATGGTTATGCCTAAGTCAGTGCTTGTTGGAAACGTAGAAAAGATTATTGAAAAACGTGCGGGTAAGATACTTGAAAGCTATAAGCTGTTTGATATATACGAAGGTGCCCAGATTAAGGATGGCTATAAGTCAGTAGCATATTCAATCTCATTCAGGGCAAAGGACAGAACACTTGAGGATAAAGATATCTCCCCTGTTATGGAAAAGATATATAAAGACTTAAGCGATGCCGGCATAGAACTCCGTATGTAATGTAATAGGCCAAAAGAAAAAGGAAGCGGCTGCGAAGCAGACATTTACTTTTTCTTGGCCATTAACGAACGAAATTAGAGGAATATTATGGATTTACATGATTTTTATTATGATCTGCCAGAGGAACTGATAGCTCAGGATCCTCTTTCAGATCGTTCAAGTTCAAGGCTGATGGTGCTTGATAAAAACACAGGGGCTATTGAACACAAGATATTCAGGGATATAACAGAATACCTTAAGCCAGGTGACTGCCTTGTTATCAATGATACTAAGGTTATACCAGCCAGACTTATCGGAGAAAAGGAAGGAACAGGTGCTGCCATAGAAGTGCTTTTGCTTAAAAGACTTGAAGACAGGCAGGATACATGGGAGGTTCTTGTTAAGCCAGGTAAAAAGTGTAAGGTAGGAGCTAAGATAGTATTTGGCGGTGGGAAGCTTAAGGGCGAAATCATAGATATAGTAGAGGAAGGAAACAGACTTATACAGTTTACATATGATGGTATATTTGAAGAGATACTTGATGAACTTGGACAGATGCCACTTCCTCCTTATATAACACATAAGCTTCAGGATAAAAACAGATATCAGACAGTGTATGCAAAGCATGAAGGTTCAGCAGCAGCACCTACAGCAGGTCTTCATTTTACCAAAGAACTTCTTAAGCAGATAGAAGATATGGGTGTTAAGATTGCAAGAGTCACTCTTCATGTTGGACTTGGAACCTTCAGACCTGTTAAGGTTGAGAATATCTTAGATCATCATATGCATTCCGAATTCTATCAGGTAGACAAGGAAGCCGCAGATATTATAAATAAAACAAAGGCTGACGGAGGAAGAGTTATCGCGGTAGGCACAACAAGCACAAGAACTCTTGAATCAGTAGCTGATGAGAATGGACATATACCAGTTAAGAGTGGCTGGACAGAGATATTCATATATCCAGGTTATAAGTTTAAGGCTATAGATTGTCTTATAACGAATTTTCATCTTCCAGAATCAACACTTGTAATGCTTGTATCAGCACTTGCTGGCAGGGAGAATGTACTTCATGCATACGAAGTGGCTGTTGAAGAAAAATACAGATTCTTCAGCTTTGGTGATGCTATGTTTATAAAATGATGAGATTATAATATGTGAAAAAACATAAAACTGATCATATAACTTTGACATACAATTATTAATGTGGTAGTATGTCAAAGTTATTGGAATTTATTGAAGTGACGTAATATATGGTAAAACATATATTAAATAAGTTTGTATGAGTAGCACAGATGATCGCGGCTGTGGTGTAAGAACCATAGGTGAGGAAAGTCCGGGCTTCACAGGGCAGGGTGCCGGATAACGTCCGGTGGAGGTGACTCCAAGGCTAGTGCAACAGAAATATACCGCCAGGCAGGAGGTTTTATTAATGTTTTTACATTGGTAGCTTCCGTTGTTCAACAATAGCAGCTCGCTGCTATTGTTATAGACTTAACACTTTAGTGTTAAGTCTATTGGTAAGGGTGGAAAGGCAGAGTAAGAGACTACCGCAGTACTGGTAACAGTGCTGGCTATGTAAACCCCATCCGAAGCAAGACCAAACATAAAGCTATACGGCTGCCCGTCGTGCTTTTAGGTAGGTCGCTTGAGCTTGCTGGTAACAGTAAGACTAGATAGATGATCATCATCAGCCGTTACTGGCTGAACATAACCCGGCTTATAGTGCTGCTCATATTTTTGTCTTGATTAGGTTTGACAGGGATTTTATAAAGGATATGAAAGAGAATAAGGATATAGAGAAGAACGAAAGAAGATTAAGAATTATAAGGGATGCACTGTTTATTGTTATTCCACTGATTATTATAGTTTTCATCTTCTTAACTTACATAAAAGATATTAAAACAATTATAAATGAAGTAGATACACTAAGATATGAAGTGAATAGTGTATTAACAAGTATTAAATCTAATGATTCAGAAATGCTGGAAGCATCGGTTGACCATATAGATGAATCATCTAAGCATATGCAGTATATACTTTTAGAAAAAAAGTGGAAGCTTTTATCACACATTCCATATATAAAAAAATACATAAGGTCAGCTAATACAATCGTTGATATTATTGTTAATGCATCAGATGATGTGTTAAAACCAGGCGTTGAAGTTATGAAACAATATCCGCTTTCGCAGTTGAAATCAGGAGATGGTTTCAGGGTGGATACTATCAATGCGTATCTGGATTATCTTGAGAAAATAGAGCCAGAGATAGAAGATATGACATCAAGTATAAGCCAAGTAAAGGTTACATTCAGCAAATCAGAAAATATATCAAAATATGTTGATAAGTTAAACAGCCTTACTGCTGCGTACAAGGAAAATGGTCAATATATACAGCTTTTCAGGGAATTTATCGGTGATGGAAGCGACAGGATGTATCTTATTGCAGCACAGAATTCTTCTGAGATCAGGGCATCTGGCGGATTTCCAGGTTCATTTGGAACTATAAGGATAGAAAATGGAGTTATGTCTATAGGTGATTTTCAGACTGTATACAAGGTGTTATCAGAAAGAGTGCCAGAAAGTGTGCAGGTTACAGAGCATGAAAAGACTATATTCAGCAGCTGGATGAGACTATCGAGGGATGTCTGTTATAATCCGGATTTTGAAAGAGTTGGAAGCATCTGGGCACACTCATATGAAAGCAGAAATGGCATACATGTAGATGGAGTAATCTCATTGACACCGGTTATCATACAGAAAATACTTAAATATACTGGTGGGGTAACCTTGTCAGACGGTACAGAACTAAATGGTGATAATGCTACTAAGGTTTTACAGAAGGAGCTTTATTATAAGTATCTTAGCAACAGAACTGATACTAACATGAGTAATGCAAATGATTATGTTGATGCTTTGTTTGCAGAAACGGCTAAGCTTGTTATGAGTAAGTTTGTATCAGAATTTGATTATAAAATGATATCACAATATGCACAGATTTTTATAGATGGAGGTAAAGACCGTACTATTCTTATGTGGATGGAGGATGAAAAGGCACAGACATATGTCAGGGAGGCCGGCTGTTCAGGGGAGCTTAACCATGATAAAGAACATCCGCAGGCAGGAGTATACTTCAGTTGTTCATATGCTAGTAAAATGGGATGGTTCATCAATCTTGATACACAGATAGGAGATTCTATGATTAATACTGATGGAAGCAGAACATATGATATGACAGTAGTTATGAGCAATGCTATAGTAAGTGATGATATATATAAAGCAGGAGAATATATACTTGGCGCACAGAATGGTGGAATAAAAGGCTTTATTCATCTGTTTGCTCCTGAAGGTGGAACAATAAGTGATATAACAACTAGTAATTCCATGAAGATGGTACTTGATGAGTATGAAGGTCTGCAGCTTGCTTATAATCTCAATTTTGTCGTTTATGCTGATAAACCTATAACTATAAAGTATAAGGTTACAACAGCTCCTGGGGTGGATGAGCCATTAACAGTAAGTAAAACACCTACATTACAGGAATATAGATAAGATGATTGCTTGGGATTGTGAAGCTGCTTATTGAAGTCAGCGTTTATAGCAAAAACAGGATGTTGTAAAAGAATTCATATTCTTTTGCAACATCCTGTTTTTACATTTGGAATATTATATAAAATACGTTGTATTATTTACCTGTATATTTCTCTTCACAGTACTTGCATCTGTATACCTGTTTTTCAGGGTCTGCAAGAATAAATACCTGATCAAGCTCCTGTTCTATAGAAGTGATGCATCTTGGATTCTTACATTTGATAACATTAGTAATCTGCTTAGGAAGGGAGAGCGTTTTCTTTTCAACGATTTCTCCATTCTTTATAATGCTTACAGTTATGTTGTGATCGATGAATCCAATAGCATCAAGGTCTACAAGATCAAGACCGCCTTCTATCTTGATGATATCCTTTCTTCCCATTTTGCTGCTTCTGGCATTCTTTATGATAGCAACCTGACAGTCAAGTTTTCCAAGACCGAGGTTGTTATATATATCCATAGCCTTTCCTGCTTCGATATGATCCAATACAAAACCTTCATTAAGCTGACCTACATTTAACATATTAATCTGCTGCTAAGGAACATATACCGATATGTATATATCCACATAGCTTTTCCTTTCATTAATTTTTAAAATCATATTTATTTGTTATTTGTCTGTTTTTGGTTTATCATTTGTCTGTTCTTTAGTTAAGACCAAGAAGTGTCATTATAAGTGCCATACGTACATATACACCATACTGTACCTGTTTAAAGTAAGCTGCCCTTGGATCATCATCCACTTCGACAGATATCTCATTAACACGTGGCAGAGGATGAAGAACATACATATTATCCTTGGCAAGAGCCATCTTGGCTGTATCTAACACATAGAAATCCTTCATACGAAGATATTCATCCTCAGAGAAGAAACGTTCTCTCTGGACACGTGTCATATATAGGATATCAAGCTGTGGTATAGCTTCTTCAAGGCTTTCAACTTCTATGAATTCTGCGTTGTTAGCAGACAGTACATCATCTCTGATATAATCAGGGATTCTTAACTCTTTAGGAGAGATAAGTACGAATCTTACGTTGCTATATCTTACAAGAGAGTTGATAAGAGAGTGAACAGTTCTGCCGAACTTTAAATCGCCACACAGACCGATAGTGAAGTTATCAAGAGATCCTCTTAATTCTCTTATAGTCATAAGATCTGTAAGTGTCTGTGTTGGGTGCTGATGTCCGCCATCACCTGCGTTTATAACAGGTATAGAAGACTTGCTTGCTGCAACCATAGGTGCGCCTTCCTTAGGATGTCTCATAGCACATATATCAGCATAGCAAGATATAACCCTGATTGTATCTGACACACTCTCGCCCTTAGAAGCTGAACTTGAGTTAGCAGAAGAAAAACCTAATACAGAACCCCCAAGGTTAAGCATTGCTGACTCAAAACTAAGACGGGTTCTAGTACTAGGTTCATAGAATAAAGTTGCTAATTTCTTTCCATCACATACGTGACTGTATTTCTTAGGATCCTTTGAAATGTCTCTGGCAAGATCAAGAAGATCTGTTAACTCGCTGACACTTAAATCCAGTGGACTAAGTAAATGTTTCATCAATTGTTCCTCCGTGTGCTGTTGTTATGTTTAGCGTTATCTGACTTCATAATAAGAAAAGTGATTAAAAATAATCATCATACTGATAGCCAGTAACATTTACATATATATTACTATTATTTAACATAATTCTCAATTGTTATTTTGAAAAAAATGTGATAAAATTGTAAACATTGTTAATAAGTATAATGACCAGTATAATCAGACTAAATTAAAGATAGGTGCAATCTTATTATATAGGTTTAACATAGGAATGGAGGAGTAGTTTATATGTCAAAGATAATATTAACAGGAGACAGACCAACGGGCAAGCTTCATCTTGGCCATTATGTGGGTTCATTAAAGAGAAGGGTTGAACTTCAGAATTCAGGAGAATTCGAGAAGATATTCATAATGATAGCTGATGCGCAGGCTCTTACAGATAATGCAGATAATCCTGAAAAGGTTCGTCAGAATATAATAGAAGTAGCATTAGATTATCTTTCAGTAGGTATTGACCCAGCTAAGTCTAATATATTCATACAGTCACAGATTTCACAGCTTACAGAGCTCACATTCTATTATATGAATCTTGTTACAGTATCAAGACTTCAGAGAAATCCAACAGTTAAATCAGAGATTCAGATGCGTAACTTTGAGGCAAGTATTCCAGTTGGATTCTTCTGTTATCCTATAAGCCAGGCTGCAGATATAACAGCCTTTAAGGCAACTACAGTTCCAGTAGGTGAAGATCAGGAACCTATGATAGAACAGACAAGGGAGATAGTAAGAAAGTTTAATTCAGTATATGGTGAGACGTTAGTTGAGCCTGAGATTCTTCTTCCACAGAACCAGGCATGTTTAAGGCTTCCAGGTACAGACGGAAAGGCAAAGATGAGTAAATCACTTGGAAACTGTATATATCTGTCAGATAGTGCTGATGATGTGAAGAATAAGGTAAGAGGCATGTATACAGATCCTGATCATATTAAGGTTAGTGACCCAGGCAAGATAGAAGGCAACACAGTATTTACATATCTTGATGCTTTCTGTACAGATGAGGATTTTGCTTTATTCCTCCCAGAATACAATAATTTGGATGAACTTAAGGAACACTATAAGAGAGGTGGTCTTGGTGATGTCAAGGTTAAGAAGCTTCTTACAGAGGTACTTAACAAGGAATTAGAGCCTATAAGAAACAGACGTCATGAGTACGAAAAGGATATACCAGAAGTATACCATATCTTACAGGAAGGCACTAAGAAAGCATATGAAGTGGCAGAACAGACACTCAACGAAGTGAAAGCTGCTATGAAAATAAACTACTTTGATGATGCTGAGCTTATTAAGCATCAGGCTGAAAAATATAACGGACAGTAGAATAAAACTTAGCCGGATAAAAGGGTGTTGCATAATATTATAGGCACTGTGTATAGTGTATATAATATTATGTTATATCCTTTTTTAAATTATGATAAGTATTTTATTGAAACTGAAAAAGAAGAATTAAAGAAAAATGTAAAAATTCTAATGTTGTGAACTACCCATCACCTAAAGTTAATGGGCTTCTAAGGGACTGTGCCCCTATTTAAGAAGTTTGATATTTAAGTTTTCACCTGACAACTCAGGCAATCCTTATTCTTACAGGCGTGTC
>FR886160.1 GCA_000436475.1 Eubacterium sp. CAG:248 | reverse complement strand
TCACCAACTAATATTCAATTAAACAACAATTTGGACCGTGCTAAACAATAAGCTGCCTAAACACAAGGTTAGTTTATGCTTAAAAAACTTCACTATATCTTACGCGCGTTTTGTTAATATAACAGAAATTAAAAATATCTAAAAAAAGTAATTGACATCTAATGTACGTTAGTATATACTAACACCGTGATAAATGAAAAACATTATCAACATTAGTGAGTGGTGTTAATAAAAAAACACCCATATCATTATACACAGACAGGAGTGATAATTATGCCATTATCAATGATAGGTGAAGGTGAGACAGCTACAATAACAAGAGTTGGAGGCAAAGAAGAAACAAGACGTTTTCTTGAGAATCTCGGATTCGTAGTTGGAGCTATCGTAACAGTGATTTCTAAGACAGGCGGTAATGTTATAGTTAATATTAAAGAATCTCGTGTGGCTATTGGTAAAGATATGGCAACAAAGATTATGGTGTAGTATTTATCAGGAGCTTATCAGAAAATTATCTGAGAACCTGATATATCATCGGCTTGTTTGGAATTATCTGCATGATAAGTTCATATTGTTATAAAGATCTGATAAGCAGGTCTCTATATAGATTTCATCATTATATACATAATAAGATGGCATTTAAGCTGATACTGAAGTATTGAAATACAATATTTGCAGAGTTAATCCATAGGTACTATATATGAATAATGATGATTAATAATAATCATTTATGAAGGAGAGATGAAGATGACTTTAAAGGAAGTTTCTGTAGGTCAGACTGTTAAGGTTGCAAAGCTTGATGGTGAAGGTCCAGTTAAGAGAAGAATTATGGATATGGGCATCACAAAGGGCGTTGAGGTCTATGTAAGAAAAGTTGCACCTTTAGGTGATCCAATCGAGGTAACTGTAAGAGGATATGAGTTATCTATCCGCAAGGCAGATGCAGCTATGATTGAGGTTAACTAATTAGCTGGGTGCATATTTTTTTAAGCGAGAGTTAGAAAAAACTAATTCTAGCAAGCGAAATCTAAACATAGACAGATGAGACTAAATAAAGAAAGAGGTAGAAAGATGTCAATTAAGATTGCATTAGCAGGTAACCCAAACTGCGGTAAAACAACATTGTTCAATGCACTTACAGGCTCAAACCAGTTTGTTGGTAACTGGCCAGGTGTTACTGTTGAGAAAAAAGAAGGTAAGTTAAAGGGACATAAAGATGTTGCAATCATGGATTTACCAGGTATTTATTCACTTTCTCCATATACATTAGAGGAAGTAGTAGCAAGAAATTATCTTATTAACGAAAGACCAGATGCTATTATCAATATTGTTGATGGTACTAACATTGAAAGAAACCTGTATCTTTCAACACAGATTATGGAGCTTGGTATTCCGGTAATTATGGCTGTTAATATGGTTGATCTTTTAGCTAAGAATGGTATTACACTTAATACAGCAAAGTTATCTGAAAAACTTGGCTGCGAGGTTGTTGAAATATCAGCACTTAAGGGAACAGGTATTAAGGAAGCAGCTGAGAAAGCAGTAAAGCTTGCACAGTCTAAGAAAGTTAACAAGCTTGTTCATAAATTCAGTGATGAAGTTGAATCTGTTATAGAAGCAGTTGAGGACAGAATAGGTCTTGACGTTGCTAATGAGCAGAAGAGATTCTTTGCTATCAAGTTACTTGAGAAGGATGATAAGATAGGACAGCTTATGACAAGCATTCCTGATGTATCAGAAGAGATAGCTAAGCTTGAAAAAGATTTTGATGATGATACAGAAAGTATTATTACAAATGAGAGATATACATATATTTCTTCAATTATTGATGAGTGTGTTAAGAAAGCCCATAGCAAAGATAAGCTCTCAACTTCAGATAAGATTGATAAGATTGTAACTAACAGAATATTAGCACTTCCTATATTTGCAGCAGTTATGTTCCTTGTTTATTATATAGCTATGGTAACAGTTGGTTCAGCAGCAACAGACTGGGCTAATGATGGTTTGTTTGGTGATGGTTTCCATCTTTTCGGCATAGGTTCTTCAGCTTATGAAGAAGTATCAGAAGAATATGGTGATTCAGACGAAATCATTGCTGCATATGTAGAAAGCCTTGGTTCTAAGGGCGAAGAAATAGCAGATGCTATTGACACAGAAGCAGATGACTATGATTCAGAAGAAGCTGTAAAGGCTCTTACAAGTCTTAAGGCTATGGTTAAGTCATCAGATTTGGTAGACTATACAGTAGAAGACGAAGAAACACTTGAAACTACAGAAGATACTGCTGATGCAGCAGCTATCAAGGAAGCTATTGACCTTGCAATCAAGTATGATGGTGCGGCTCCGGACCCAGCTGATTATGGTGTATGGGTTCCTGGTATTCCAGCTCTTATTGGTGATGGACTTGATGCAATCGGCTGTGCTGACTGGTTAGAGGGTCTTATACTTGATGGTATTGTAGCAGGTGTTGGTGCCGTACTTGGCTTCGTTCCTCAGATGTTAGTATTATTCTTATTACTTGCAATCTTAGAGGCATGCGGATATATGGCACGTATCGCGTTTATCATGGACAGAATCTTTAGAAGATTCGGTCTTTCAGGAAAGTCATTTATTCCTATTCTTATCGGTACAGGTTGTGGTGTTCCTGGTATCATGGCTTCACGTACAATCGAGAACGAAAGAGACCGTCGTATGACAATTATGACAACAACATTTATACCTTGTGGTGCTAAAACACCATTTATCGCTATGATTGCAGGTGCTATCTTTGGTGGCTCACCTTGGGTTGCAACATCAGCTTACTTTATCGGTATGGCAGCAATCATCGTATCAGGTATCATATTAAAGAAAACTAAGTTATTCAGCGGAGATCCAGCACCATTCGTTATGGAACTTCCTGCATATCATATTCCAACAGTTGGCAACGTACTTAGAAGCATGTGGGAGCGTGGCTGGTCATTTATCAAGAAGGCTGGTACAATCATTCTTCTTTCTACAATCGTTGTATGGTTCACAACATACTTTGGATTCACTGATGATGGATTCAGAATGTTAGCAGAGGATGAGATTGATATGAGTATCTTAGCTAAGATTGGTAGTGCAATATGCTGGATATTCACACCACTTGGATGGGGCAACTGGCAGGCTGCTGTAGCTTCTATCACAGGACTTGTAGCTAAGGAAAACATCGTTGGTACTATGGGTATCCTTTATGGTGGCGGAGATTTATCTCCATATGCAGCACTTGCACTTCAGTTTACTAAGTTAGCAGGTTTCTCATTCCTTACATTCAACCTTCTCTGCGCTCCTTGCTTCGCAGCAATCGGTGCTATCAAGAGAGAGATGAACAGTGCTAAGTGGACTTGGACAGCTATTGGATATCAGTGTGGTTTCGCTTATGTAGTATCACTTTGCATCTACAATATAGGCAGACTTATCGCTGATGGAGCATTCAGTTTCTGGACAGTTATAGCATTTCTTTTAGTAATAGCATTTATATATCTGTTATTCAGACCAACTAAGGAAGCTAAGGAATACAAGAAAGCGGCTGGAGTTAACTAATTTAGAATTACAGGTAGTAAAATGTCATGGAGGTTAGTAGTATGGGTACAGTAATAGTTACAGTAATATTAATAGTGATTGTAGCAGCAATTGTATTCAGCATGGTTAAAGGCAAGAAGAATGGTAAACACACATGCGGCGGGGATTGCGGACATTGTGGAGGTTGCCACTGATATAGGAGGCATCGATGCAAATGTACTATTCGGGTGATGAGAGTGCTTCTAATACAGTCGGTTATGAAAGAAGCAGAATGCAGAAGGATATGATTCTGCAAATGTTAAAAAAAAGGGGATGCAGAATAACTAAACAGAGAATGATGCTTTTAGATATTATTCTTGAAGAAGACTGCTCATGCTGCAAAGAAATATACTATAAGGCAAGCAAGCTGGATCCTAAAATAGGAACTGCGACAGTTTACCGCATGATTAATACACTTGAAGAAATAGGTGCTATAAGCAGAAAAAACATGTATAAGGTATCATGTGGGAAAGATTGTAAAGAAAATGATAATACATTTACAGTTGAGTTTGATGACAATTCAGTTATTAATCTATCTGCCAAGAAGTGGAACCAGATAATACAGAAGGGTCTGGCGGCCTGTGGGTATATAGATAACCAGACGGTAAAGAGTGTGACAACTATACCCTTTTGTTCCTGATAGTTCTATAAATAGCAATAAAAAATAATAAAAACCAATAAAAATCATCATATATGACATTATAGATAGTGTTAAATATGATGATTTTTATTATAAAAAATATGTAGTTAGAGAACGATAATAAAAAGTTTTAAGTATTGATAAAGCTTTTAAGCATTGATAAATGTCTTAAATATAGAAAACACTGCTAAATGATAAAGTTTATCGTTAAAGTAAAAATGTGTGGAAATTAAAAATAACTGGGTATATAATACCCAAAATAAAATACAGAAAACGAGGTAAACGATTATGAAAAACGTATTTAAAAAAATTGATGGAGTAAAAACAGGATTATTTGCAGCAGGTGTACTTTTTGGTACAGCAGGAATTAAAGTTTTAGCAAGTGATGATGCAAAGAAGTTATATGCAAACTGTACAGCAGCTGTATTACGTGCAAAGAAGTGCGTTATGAAGACAGCAACAAACATCCAGGAAAATGCAGGCGATATATATGCAGAAGCTAAGGCTATCAATGAAGAAAGAGAAGCTGCAGCTGAGGCAGTAGATGATATGGATGAAGTTGTTGAATCTGATATGAAAGAAGAAACAGAAGAGTAAAACTTAAGAGGCCAGTGTATGAAATTCTATATAAAACATAGCATGAAAGGCCGCATAAGAGTTCATATGGATATGAAACGTATGACTTATAAGCAGGCTGATATTCTTGAATATTATCTTAAGAATATAGATTCTGTCTATGAAGTTAAGGTATATGAAAAGACGTGTGATGCAGTAATAAGCTATACGAATGATAAGGATTATATAGTTAAAAAGATAGCACAATTCAGCTATAACAGGATTCATGTTCCAGAAGATATACTTACAAGCTCTGGAAGAGAGATGAATGCGTATTATCAGGACAGGCTTGTTAATAAAGTATTTTTAAGAATGGCTAGTAAGATATTTCTGCCTATACCATTCAGAAATGCAGTAACAGCATTTAAATCTGTCAAATATATTGCAAATGGTGTTAAGACACTTGCAAATGGCAGGATGGAGGTTCCTGTACTTGATGCAACAGCCATCGGCGTTTCTATATTAAGAAATGACTTTAACACAGCAGGTTCCGTAATGTTCCTTCTTGGCATAGGTGAGATTATGGAAGAATGGACACATAAGAAGTCAGTTGGGGACCTTGCAAGAACGATGTCGCTTAATGTAAGCAAAGTCTGGTTAAAAACAGCAGACACAGAAGTGTTAGTGCCTGTAAATACGATTAAAAATGATGATGAAATTATAGTTCGAGTAAGTAATATAATACCTTTTGATGGTGTAGTAACACATGGAGAGGCTATGGTTAACCAGGCTTCACTTACAGGAGAATCCGTTCCTGTTGCAAAGAATGAAGGAATGTCAGTATTTGCAGGAACCGTGATAGAAGAAGGTGGGCTTACTATAAGTGTAAGGCAGAATGGTGGAAAAAGTAAGTATGATAAGATAGTTAATATGATAGAAGAGTCAGAGAAACTTAAGTCTGGTCTTGAAAGTAAGGCTGAACATCTGGCAGACTCACTTGTTCCATATACGCTTGGCGGAACAGTACTTACGTATCTTGTAACAAGAAATGTGACAAAAGCCCTTTCTATACTTATGGTTGATTTCTCATGTGCATTGAAGCTTGCTATGCCTATAACGGTATTATCGGCTATCCGGCAGGCTGGACAGAACGATATAACGGTAAAGGGTGGTAAGTTTCTTGAGGCAGTTGCAGATGCAGACACAATCGTATTTGATAAAACAGGTACGCTTACTAAGGCTGCACCTACAGTTAAATGTGTATATTCATTTAATGGTGATAATGAGGATGAACTGTTAAGAATGGCAGCTTGCATGGAAGAACATTTTCCACATTCTATGGCAAAAGCAGTTGTTGATGCTGCAGCAAGAAAGAATCTTAGTCACGAGGAAATGCATACAAAGGTAGAGTATATAGTAGCACACGGTATATCAACTACCATAAATAATAAGAAGACTATAATTGGAAGTTATCATTTTGTGTTTGAAGATGAAGGCTGTCATATTCCAGAAGGTAAGGAAGAAATGTTTGATAAGCTTCCTACGCAGTATTCACATCTGTATCTTGCTATTGAAGATAAACTTGCGGCAGTTATATGCATAGAAGACCCGGTAAGACCTGAGGCTTATGAGGTTATAGCAAGATTAAAGGAACTTGGTATATCAAAGGTAGTTATGATGACTGGTGATAGTGAACGTACAGCAAAAGCTATAGCAGGCATTGTAGGAGTTGATGAATATTATTCAGAAGTACTTCCTGAGGATAAGGCATCATTTGTTGAGAAAGAAAAAAATGCTGGCAGGAAGGTTGTTATGATAGGCGATGGCATCAACGATTCACCTGCACTTTCAGCAGCAGATGTTGGAATAGCTATAAGCGATGGTGCACAGATAGCACGAGAAATAGCAGATATCACAGTGAGTGCAGACAATCTTTTACAGATTGCGTTCCTTAAGGATCTTAGCAATAATCTTATAAAGAAGATTAACCGTAATTATAGAACTATTGTATCGTTTAATTCAGTACTTATTGCACTAGGAGTGCTGGGAATTATACCTCCTACGACATCAGCACTTTTACATAACACTTCAACATTACTTATAAGTATGAACAGTATGAAGGACATACCTGTTGAAAGTGGATGCAGGTAATAGGTTAGGATACATCAATGAATTGTTGTTTAATTGAATATTAGTTGGTGAC
>FR886159.1 GCA_000436475.1 Eubacterium sp. CAG:248 | reverse complement strand
CACCAACTAATATTCAATTAAACAACAATATTACTTACTTAGGTAATTCCACGGATTAACCACCACTCCATTAAGTCTTACATCAAAATGAAGATGTACTCCATCTGAATTACCCGTTGTGCCCATAAGGGCTATTTTTTGTCCCTTTTTAACATATTCTCCAACTCCAACAAGAAGAGAAGAGGCATGAAGATATCTTGTATATAAGCCATCGCCATGATATAGCATAATATAGTTACCAGCTGATGAACTAAACTGTGATATCACAACTTTGCCATCTGCTGCTGCGTATATAGGATCTCCTGATACGCCTCTGTTGACAGCACCTATATCTATTCCCTGATGAGGAGATGTTCTGCCATCCATATCTCCATATGGTGATGTTATTCTTGTTGATACTGTTGGCCACTTAAAAGCGCCACCATCATACTTTGTGCTGCCACTATTGTTACTGCCACCATTATTGCTGTTATTATTTTTATTTGCTTCTTCAGCCTTTATCTTTGCTTCTATGCTTGCAATAAGATTATCCTGGGCTTTAATATCAGCTTCTATCTTAGCCTTATAATCCTTTTGCTGCTGTGTATTTTTCTTTAACGAAGCCATTTCGTTCTTCTTTGTTGATTCAAGAAGCTCCAGTGATGACTTTTTATCTGTTAATTCTTCCTGCTTTACAACAAGCGTTTCCCTATCCTGTTCAAGCTTTATTTTAGCAGCAGTTATAAAGTTTACCGTATCATTGAACTTTTCAAGCATTTTTCTGTCATATTCAGAAATCTTTGTTATATACTCTGCCTTGTTAAGCATATCACCCATGCTTTCTGAGTTAAGCAGTAAAGCAAAATATGTTTCCTCATTGTGCTCATACATATATTGTATTCTCAGCTTCATTGAGTCATACTGCTCATCAACATCCTCTTCAGCCTCAGCAAGTTTTTCTTCTGTGTCAGTTATCTCTGTTTCTATCTGTTCTATCTGACCATTCACCTCATCAAGTGAACTATTAATTGCAGACATCTGTGAATCAAGCTGTGTCAGATATGTCTCTATATCGTTACTCTGTGACTTGAGTTCGTCCAGTTTCTTCTGTGTTTTATCATATTCACTCTGAAGATCACTTTTTTTATTGTTAGCATTATCAAGATTCTGCTTATTGTCACCATATACATCATAATATCTGACAAAGCAGCCTGGAACGATTATTGTCAGAAGCAGCAACAGAGTAACCGCCTTTTTTACCAACGCTTTCCTCATACAACTCCTCCATAAAACATTATGTCATTCTTGTAAAATAGGACCTCTGCTAAAGCTTAACTTTGCATCAGTCCTATATTTTACACATATATAACACAACATAATGCTATCCCTATGCTTTTATAACACACTTTATATGCGTTAATACTGCATACTTACATTACTATAAATTATTGAATGTATAAGCTTTATACATTTGTATAAGCTTTATACATTTGTACCGGCTTTATACATTAGCATGTTTTCTTACAGCAAAGAAACTTCCTAATATACCAATACCGATACCAAGAAGGATTCCAACTGGAACCAATATCCTGAACACCTCATCTACTGGCATAAATGCAAGAATATTCTGAAGTATCGAGAATTTATTCATAACATAATTAATAACATTTTCATAGATAAATCTAAGTATCACAAGAGGTATGATAGAACCTATAATACCTATAGTTATACCTTCTACGAAGAATGGTGCATCAACGAATGCATCTGTTGCACCTATATACTTCATAATTGATATTTCTTCCTTACGGACTGTTATACCTATTACAATTGTATTTGTAATAAGGAATATAGATACCGCAAGAAGAATAATTATAATAGCTATTGCCACATAACTGACAAGTCTTGCTGCACTTGCAAGTCCGCTTGCTGTTGCCTCAGACCTGTTTACCTGTCTTATACCATCAAGATTCTCAAGGTATGTGACAAGTGTTGACTGGCTTGCCGCATCATTAAGATATATCTCATATGATGATGAATTAGCAAGAGGATTATCATCCTTAAAACCTTCTGCAAGCTGAGGATAATCCTTAAAATACTCTGACTTATAGTTCTCCCATGCTTCATCCGCTGATGTATAGTGGATACGTGACACTTCATTCCGCTGGCTTATAGTATCACCAAGCTTCTTAATCTCTGCATCTGTCAGTCCCTGATCAAAGAATACTGTTACACATACTTCATTCTCAGCCTTATGTATCATATACTGGAAATTTGTTACAAGCGAATAGAATAATCCAAAAAGGAATATACATGCCGCTATAGTTGCTATTGACGCAAGTGAGAACAATCTATTACGATAGATGTTCTTTAATCCGTCCTTAATATGATAAAATAACGATCTAATCTTCATAGAAATAACCACCTTTTTCCAAATCACTTATAATCTTACCCTGGCTCATAGTAATTGTTCTCTTCTTCATCTGCTGAACAATCTCCATATTATGAGTAACTACAAGCACTGTTGTTCCCTGCTTATTAACAGCATCAAGAATCTTCATGATTTCGTTGGAATTAGTGGGGTCAAGGTTACCTGTAGGCTCATCACATAAAAGAATAGATGGTCTGTTTATAAGTGCTCTTGCAATAGCAACTCTCTGCTGTTCACCACCTGATAACTCATTTGGATAAGACTTATACTTATCAAGAAGATTAACCATAGAGAGCATCTTTAAAACATTACTCTTGATTTTTTTAGTAGGTGCTTCTACAACCTTCTGTGCAAATGCTATATTCTCATATATATTTCTGTCCGGCAACAGACGGAAATCCTGAAATACAACACCTATATCTCTTCTAAGATATGGAAGCTTCTTTCTTGTAAGCTTATTTAGATATTTCTTGTTAACATATATTTTTCCTGATGTAGGATCAAGTTCCTTAAGAAGAAGCTTGATAAGCGTAGATTTACCTGAACCACTCTTACCTACTATGAATACGAATTCACCTTCCTGAATATGTAGATTAATTCCATTCAATGCAGGAACATCTGATCCAGATGAATACGTTTTCGTAACATCTTCCATAATTATCATTGTATATATTCCTCCAGACTGTATGTATAACTTTTCTATTTTATGATTTAAGTGTCAAATGTAAATTCTGACAATTACTAAATCAATAATTGCATATACTAATATGTATCTTTACTTTCCATATATTTCATATATTTAACAACCATAAGTGCAATCTTAAATGTTATTGCATCGTCAAATACTCTTAAATCCAGGCCTGTTGTCTTCTGAAGCTTATCAAGCCTATATACAAGAGTATTTCTATGAATGTATAACTGTCTTGATGTTTCCGATACATTAAGACTGTTATCAAAAAATTTATTAATAGTTGATAATGTTTCATCATCAAGATCATCAGGGGATTTACCGTCAAATATTTCCCTGATAAACATCTGACATAAAGGAAGTGGCAGCTGATATATAAGGCGGCCTATTCCAAGTCTGTTATAAGCAACAACATTCTTGTCACTGTAGAATATCTTTCCTACATCAAGTGCCATATTAGCTTCCTTATATGATCTTGATACCTCTCTTATATCATTAACTATAGTGCCATAAGCTATATGTGCTGAACTCATAGCTTCAGTATTAAGCATATCTATAACAACCTCTGCTGTCTTATCAAGATCCTCATATGTCTCATTCGGCTTAACTTCTCTGACAAGTATTATACTCTTTTCGTCAACAGCTGTTATGAAATCCCTAGTTCTTGAGGCAAATAATGTTCTTATTGTCTCAAGTGCATTAGTATCCTTCTCATGCTTTGTCTCTATTATATATACAACTCTTTTGACATCCGTTTCAATATGAAGCTTTTCAGCTCTTGTATACATATCAACTCTTAACAGATTATCAAGAAGAAGATTCTTTATAAAGTTATCCTTATCAAATCTTTCTTTATATGCAACAAGAAGATTCTGTATCTGGAATGCTGCAAGCTTACCTAACATGAAGACATCATCACTTGTTCCTTTTGCCAATATTATATATTCAAGATTACCATCTTCAACAACCTTGAAAAACTGGTATCCATTAACTACCTGACTATCTGCTGGTGAATCTATAAATACAAGTGCATCAGCTGTACATTCTGCAACACTATCAAATGTTTTTGCGACAACCTTACCCTCTGCATCAATAACACATAAATCAACTCGTGATATTTCTTTTAATCCATCGACAGTTGTCTGTAAAATCTGATTTGAAATCATATCATACTCCTATTCCTATACCTGCGATTTACTTAAAGCTACATCCAACACTTAAGTTTAAAACCCATCATTAATCTTTTACTGTCATACCACTTAATATTGTAAAAAAACTTTCTTAAGCTTATGCCCCTATATTTCTTAAGATTAACATCATATTCTTCTTAAGATTGGTTTAACTATAATTTGACACTTACTATAATATTGTAAAGCAAAATCGCAAAAAAAAAAAGAGGAAATGTATAGAAATTATACACTTCCTCTAAATTTTATAAATTGATTATAATTAGAAACGATAATTAGTGTGTAATTACGTTCTCTGTTTCCTTATCAAATACATGAAGTCTTGTAACATCCATAGCAAATGTAACTTCATCACCAGGACGAGCTGTTGTTCTAGGATTAACCTTAGCTGTACATGTAACATCACCAATTTCATAGTGAAGGTTAACTTCAGCACCAAGTAATTCATATACTCTTATTGTAGATACGAACTTAGAATCTGCATGAGCTGCGATGAATTCTGGATCATCCTTAACATCTTCTGGACGGATACCAACTACAACTGTCTTTCCTACATAACCACCATCAATAAGCTTCTTGCTCTTCTCAGCTGGAAGCTTGATAATAACGTCATCACTCATCTTAAGAGTAACCTGTGAACCTTCCTGAGCTACTGTAGCATCGATAAGGTTCATCTGAGGAGATCCGATGAAGCCAGCAACGAAAATGTTGTTTGGTGTGTTGTAAAGGTTCTGAGGTGTATCTACCTGCTGGATAATACCATCCTTAAGAACTACGATTCTTGTACCAAGTGTCATAGCTTCTGTCTGGTCATGTGTAACGTAAATAATTGTTGTCTGTAATCTCTTATGTAACTTAGAAATCTCAACACGCATCTGAACTCTTAACTTAGCATCAAGGTTTGAAAGAGGCTCATCCATAAGGAATACCTTAGGACTACGAACGATAGCACGTCCCATAGCAACTCTCTGTCTCTGACCACCTGAAAGAGCCTTTGGCTTACGATCAAGTAAATGCTCAATATCAAGAATCTTAGCAGCTTCATGAACTGACTTATCTATCTCTGCCTTTGGTACCTTTCTTAACTTAAGACCGAATGCCATGTTATCATATACTGACATATGTGGATATAACGCATAGTTCTGGAATACCATAGCGATATCTCTATCCTTAGGCTCTACATCGTTAACGAGCTTGTCTCCAATCCATAACTCACCTGAGCTGATTTCCTCAAGACCTGCAATCATACGAAGTGTTGTAGACTTACCACAACCTGAAGGTCCTACGAAGATGATGAATTCCTGATCTGCGATTTCAAGGTTGAAATCCTTAACAGCTACGAATCCGTTTGGATATACTTTACAAACATTTTTAAGTGATAAACTTGCCATTGAAAACTTTCCTCCTAATATAAAAGAACGCATACGCGTTTCTGATATTTCATATTGTACACTAACAGGCATTTCTTGGCTATATGGTAATTAGCCAAATATAGTTAATGCTTTTTTATCACTTTTACCATAATTACTACCACAATATATATTTTGCACAAAATTACAGCTGAAATCTTCACTAACATCAACAAAAAAATGCGTATTTATGCCATTTCCAAGACATACTTATAACAAATCCATCTGTATTTTTATCAGTATTTGTTATCATAATAGCGCAGCATAAATTACGTATTTACTATTTATCATATCCGACCTGTTATTTCAGCCTTGCTTTTTTTTAACTACAGGCTACAATCTAATCAGAATATATCTTCTAACTGGTTTGTATCTATGCACACCTGATACAGATCCATATGTTAAAAGTATGTGTGCAGAAATGAGGATTACTTATGGATATAATAGATGTAGCTGGTTTATCAATGGATCTTAGCTCTACACGTGTTATCAATGATGTACAGGTTGCTGTCCTTAAAAAATCTCTTGATACATTAGAATCTAACGGAGATGGTTTAACTAAGATGATGGAAGCATCTGTAACTCCTAATCTTGGTCAGAATATTGATATCAGAGTTTAATTTAAAGGGTTTAAGCTTAAGCACATTAAACAAAAAGATTGCCGTATTAAGAACTGTTTATACTATACGTTAATGGATAAGTTCATCTATCGTTTATAGTATATTTTCTTAATTACGGCAATCTTTTTTATCTTGTAATTTTCATTATATTATGGCAATCTTTTTATCTTGTAATTTCCATTATAACCATATACACTATGCAGGCAGCAATTGTTGCTATCAACGGTTCTGTTATAATACGCTTTTCTGCAGTTGCAGTGCCATCACTTTTTTCATTTCTGCTTTCATCTTTATCTGTTTTACAGCCTGGCTTGAAGCTGGCTTTTATAGAATCGAGTGTTCCATTGCGTTTTGCCATATTTTTTATGCACAATATTGCAAGAAGCATAAATATGGCTGCTATAACAAACATCATTACAAGGTTTAAAAGCATTGATGTCATAGGAATATCTGTACTCTGTACCGCTGTATTGTTTATTACTCCATCGTACATTTTGCACAGCTTTAATATCTGTACAACTGTTATTGAATACGTGTTAACTGCAAAATGTGCACATACAGATGCCCATATGGATCCTGTTGCCTCAACCATATATGCAAGTACAATCCCTACTACAAAAGCATATGCAAACTGATTGATATTCATATGAAATATTCCAAATACAACTCCACTTACAAGTGCAGCTTTTAATATTCCACACTTTCTATATGTCCCATAAAACATCCCTCTGAACACAAACTCTTCAACAAGTGGAGGAATAACCGCCACAAGAATAATCTGCACTATATATGGATATTCCATCATCCCCTGAACGGATGTATTCAGATAATTCTTAGAAAAAAGCATTGTAAGGCTGTTTAAAAACAACGTCATAGGAATAAGAAGATATCCTGTAAGTAGTGACATAATAATATCTTTAATGCCAATAAACTTATACTGCATATCTTTTCTTATGCTTATCTTCATAACAAATATATATAAAAGTGCCAGTACAATCGTGATTGCCTCACCCAATATATATATAATCCATTGTGGAAATGCTATTCCAGCAGCAGTAAGCATTCTTAGCTGTACTGCCGATAATGTACTAAGAACTATATATCCAGCCAGAAAAAACGGTAGAAACCAGTTGATTTTTTTTACTTCCATGCTATAGCTTCCACTTCAAGTAATACATCCTTTGGAAGTCTTGCAACTTCTACACATGAACGTGCTGGAAATGGTTCCTTAAAGTAATTCTTATATATTTCGTTAATCTTTCCGAAATCATTCATTTCCTTAATAAAAACTGTTGTCTTAACAATATTCTCAACCTTTGAACCTGATGCCTCAACAAGATTGCAAAGATTCTTAAACGCCTGGTCAGCCTGTGCTTCAACCCCGCCTTCTACTATTTCACCTGTTGCTGGTATTACTGGAATAACTCCTGATGTATATACCATTCCATTAACCTCAATAGCCTGTGAATATGGTCCAATCGCACTTGGTGCCTTGTCTGTACTAATAACCTTCTGCATATAATCCTCCATTCTTATACTTTCATATTATTTTAATAAACCAGCGCAAATGTCTGACTATTGTTTTTTATGCAACACATACTCAGACAAAAACAACCAGTACTAATTGTATAACAATCAGCCTGGCTGTTCAAGAAATATCTATTTATTTTTCTCATTAATTATAATTGAATCTTCTGTTATTATAACCTTCCCCTGCTTTAAAAGTCTTCCTACAGCTCTCTTAAATGCATTCTTGCTCATATCAAAATGCTTCTTAATAATCTCCGGATCAGCTTTGTCATTAAAACCAAGACTTCCTCCGTTCTTAACAAGAGCATCATAGATTCTGACAGAATCTTCATCCATCTGAAGATATGCTTTCTGGTGGATACTTATAGTAAGCTTTCCATCCTCTCTTACCTTTATAACACGTCCGTAAACGACATCACCTATCTTTATATCATCTGACATTTCATTGCGTGTTATAAAACCATAATATGCATCATCTATGGCAACATATATTCCATGATCTGGCTTTATTCCAATAACTGTGCCGCTTACAGCACTGTCCTTGACATACTTATCTGTTGTTGTAAGATATCTGCTCACCTTCATCGTTGCAGCAAGTCTGTTACTTCTGTCTATGTATAAAGCTACAAGATATTCCTCTCCCTGGTTGACATGTGTTGTCTGTTCTTTATATGGAAGCAGTATGTTCTTCTCCAGTCCCCAGTCAAGAAATGCACCTATATTACTTACCTCACACACCTTAAGCCTTGCAAGTCCGCCAAGTTGTACTTTAGGCTTGTTTGTTGTGGCTATAAGTCTGTCGCTTGAATCTTTGTATATAAATACGGTGAGTGCATCACCTATTTCTATATCTTCTGGCACCTGCTTTTTAGGAAGTAAAACTTTATCATCTTCTGTACCAAGATATACACCAAAATCTGTTTTCTTAATAACATTAAGACATTGTGTTTTTCCCAGCTGTATCATGTGAGTGGCTCCTTTCTATTCTATCTTTATATAGCTTCTTCGTTTATTATTTTACCGTTTAAGTATCTGTGCAAAAAAAATCCCTCGCTTAATAGCGAGGGTTAGCTGGGCTTGAGGGATTCGAACCCCCGAAATGCTGGAATCAGAATCCAGTGCCTTACCACTTGGCGAAAGCCCAATATCGTGACAACAAAATGAATTATATACTATGTTTTAAAATAATGCAAGTACTTTTTTTAATTTTTTTAAATTTTTTTGATTTTTTTCAACATGGTATTTCATAAAAGGAAAATACTATCTTCTGACTATTCTTACTGTACCATCTTTATCCGTTCCAAGATTAGGGGAATCAACAAAAAACTTATATTTATCAAGCACAGTATCTTTCTTCATATCATAAAGTGCCTTATCTATATTAATATCCTCATAGTCCTTTGTTGCACCTTCAAGATTAAACCTGCTATCCTTCCTGAAATCAAATATAAAATCAGCTGGTTCTGAATGCTTAGGTGCCTGATTAGTAAATAAACTGCCCTGCTGTGATTCATTTGCTTCTAATTCTTTGTCTGCCTGCAATGTACCAGCAGTTCCTGTCATATCTGACACTGTATCATTATATGAATCATTGTATGTACTAACTTTGCTGACATCATATGTTCCATAACGGGCATATCCTGAAACTAACATATAACTGCACCCCTTTCATTACCTATACTGCTTTTCGCATACATGATATCGGTTTGGGTAATACATTACTTAACCATATTCCGACATATTTTTACATATATATTTCAAATTGCCAAATATATTACCATTGTCATCCAGAAACTGCCTAAAACTTATAATAAAGAAATTTTAAGAAAGACTCTCACTTCTTATTACTGGAAATCCTTCTTTATAATCTTTTATTATAAATGGATGTCTTCTGGCATATTCGTATATGCTGTCACCAAGTCTGCCACAAACCAGCTCTTTCAGCTCCACAGAAGGTTCTTTTCCAAGTGCAGCACATGTTGGTGTAAATGCTATAACCAGTTTATCATCCTTTTTCATAATTCTAAGAGGCCATATTTTACAGTCAAAAGGCTTGTCCTCGTCAGATAATATGCAGCCTTTATGCACATCAAGATAATCACAGGCTGCTTCTTCCTCCTGATTATCTGTTTTATATTTATGTTCAAGCTTCATCTGTCCACAATCATCATACATTCTGAACTCTGATATAACATTATATTCATTGGCATGTGATAATTTTTCACACTCATCCTTTGGAAAAAGAGGTGTTTCCCATAGACTGCATCTTCTAAATGAACAACAGAATCTGCACTCTGCACATGACTCTTTTGATAGTACCTTTGAAAGCATTACAATCCTCCATTCTTGTGCACGCTGCATTTATAACCATATACGCTGCTATATTCAACTGTATTACTTTTCAGCTGCACTGTATTTTTTTAACATTATTTTAGGATGATACGATTCCTTTGCTTTCCGCAATCCAGGAATATTTATATCTTCCTCTCTGTTTATATACATTACATTTTTTAAAGCTTCCGCATGCATCTGGTTTATGGCTGCATAACCTCCAGCAGCAGCATATTCACCAATACATTTTTCGAAATGTATATCAACTGTATCATCATTTATATAGGAAGCTATCGTCATAGCAGCTGGAACATCATTGACATATAATATTCCACCTGTCAGTGCAAGGTCATCAAAATGAAGTAATGCCTCTTTTATAGCTGAATACTCCATATTTATTGAAGCATCCCCATCTTTGATATGTTCCTTATACCAGTTATCTTCTATTATAACAGCATCTTCTATATTACCTGCACCAATCTCACTATATCTTATGTTATTATAAGTTCTTTTAAATTTTGATAAGTGGTTTTTCTTTTTATGATAGGCTCTTCCTGACAATTCTGCCAGCTCCTGCTGTCCATATATATAATCGCTGTCGCCATCATCTTTTTTATATTCAAGTATATTCCCATACACAGCATCAAGCACTTCCTTTTGTTCTTCCGTCACAAAACAAAATTCAAGTTTTCTGTTATTTTCCAGTGCATCCTGTCTTATTGCTTCCAATGCTTTATCTGCTTTTCCATGTCCAAGAGGAAATGTATAACCATGTCTGCTTCCATATCCCTCATAATATCTTATGAGAAAATCTTTATAAAATGACACTTTTGTATTATATTTTGATTTTAACAGATATATATTTGCAAATGATGCATCACTTCCCATATATCCAGATTCTTTTACACATTTACTTATCCAGTCACAATCCTTTAATTGTGGCTCACTAAATATCAGCATACACACCTCCCATTCCAACATATTTTGAAATAATACCACAGACTATTTCTTATCTCAACCTTCATTAAATAAACACATAATAAAATTTATCTAAAATCAGTTAATCATAGTTGATATATAATTATTATTATTCTAAAATATGATATAAATGTCTGATGTATAATAAGACATATATAACATCGAAAGGAGCGGCTTTATAAGGCCACCATATTATTATGAACAAAAAAAATATAATACTCATACTGATTGGGATTTTTCTTATTTCCCTCAGATTCAATGTAACATTTGGACATATCAATATTGATATAACTAACGATTGTGTGGGTTTTCTTCTGATTGTACTTGGTGCTGTACACATGATGCATCGTAACTCACTTTTCAAAAAAGCTGGTATCGTGTCAATCGCCGGACTTATCGCATCAATCGCTGCACAGGTTATAAACTTTATTAACTGGCAGGATGCCGCAGGCACTATGCTGTCCATATCTATGGGAATAACTGTTATATTTGCAATATATTATACTTACTATTTTACAGAAGCTCTCATTATGGAGGCAAATATCCAGGAAAAGTCTGCTGCCACACGTAACTTCCAGATGACATGGCTTATTCTTTCTGCAGCCATATTTGTACACTTTATGGCATTTGGAGCTTCTATTACATTATATTCAATACTCGTTGAAGCGGTAGTTGGAATATGCGCTATATATTATTGCTTTTCTGTTTACAGCTCAAGCAGACAGCTTTATGAAGATTAATATCAGGCTAAGTATATGAAGTTTACCTGGTCATCAATACATAAAACAAGCTTCATATTTGCTTACTTTATTAACAGCATTTTTAAATATGCTTTAGAATATTCACATTTTACACTCAGAGGTTGACTTTATCGTAATAAAATGTTTACAATAAGCTTGTCAATCGGAAAGGAAGGGGAATAAAGATCATGAAAAAACTGGAAATCATCATCAGACCGGAACGACTTGACGACTTAAAGAATATACTTAACAGCAATGGTGCCCATGGCCTTATGATTACCAATATAATGGGATATGGTAGTCAGAAGGGACATAAACAGGTATATAACGGAGTGGATTTTGGTGGCAATCTGCTGCCTAAGGTAAAAGTTGAATCTATTGTATCAGATGAAACATATGAAAACATTATAGACCAGATTATAGAAGAGATTAACACTGGTGTATATGGCGACGGAAAGATATTTGTATATGAGGTTTCTGATGCAATCCGTATCCGTACCGGCGAACGTGGTAACGATGCATTATAATTTTATCAGCATGAAAGCATCAATGGAGATGGCATTAATCGTATTTTAATTGTACGATTAGTGGCATCTTTTTTTGTATATAACTTATGCTATCTGTATCCCATAACCATACAGATATATAGCTGCTTTTTTGCAGCATTCATACGACAATCCCCATATACGTATGAACATACAGAATATCCCTAATTCAATATATTCTGTAAATGCTGTGCTTATACGCACAAAAAAGATTCACAGTTCCTTACCCAGACTGTGAATCTTTTTTTATGCATTTATCTGTTTTTCACGCACTCATAAAGCCATGAATACTTCTAATCATAAGTCCTACTTTTACACGCTTTAATCCATCCCATTAGTTTTATCAGCAGAATCATCACCTGTAGAATCTGTATCCTCAATTCCTGTTGTATTTTCTACTGTATTTTCCACTGTATTTTCTGCTGCATTTTCTGATATATTTTCTGCTGCATTTTTTTCCGTCAGCTCAATCGCCGCTTTCTTCTCTTCTTCCGCCAGCTCAGCCGCCGCTTTCTTCTCTTCTGCTGCTTCCTGGGCTCTCTGCTCGTTAGTATTCTCAAGTGATTTGAATATTCTTGTAAATATAAATGAGTCAATATACAAAACAAGTGGAATAGTTATAATATATGCTGTAAAGTACTGATATGAAAATATCATAAGTCCATATGTAGCAATCATCATAACTATCGTCTGTGGCAGATGATGGACACAAAGAATGAGTGAATTCTTTAATATTCTCAATGCTTTATCATCATATCTTGATAACATTGCAAATGCATAAAGTACTACACCAGCCCATACTATAGCACATCCAACTATAGCATACATAAATATAGTTCCAATCATAGAGCCGCTTCCTGTAAATGCCCAGTAAGCACACGCACGTATATCAAGAAACAATAATAAACCTGCAGCTGCAAGAATTATTTCTACTATAAGTCCCTGTAAAAAATTCTCTTTAAACGACTTTATAAAGTCTTTAAACACATAATTCTCTTCATCCTTAACAAGCTTCATTCCTGAGTAAAACGCTGCCGTAAGCGAGGCACCTATCGTTACAACAGGAATACAGAATATAAATGTAATAAGTGCAAGTATAAGAAAATCCCCCGCCTTTGTCAGTCCTTTAAACAACTTGCCATCTAATCCAAAACCTTTCATAATAATCCTCCATTCTTGCGCTGTTTCTTTGCGCATCTCAAGTTTGTGCGAAGCGCAAATCTTGCGTGTGAAAAATAAGATTTTTCACATTATATACCTTTCTTTAATTTTAATATAATGTAAATGGTCAGAAGAACAAAAGCCGTTTGTTCCTGTAGAATAAGACTTTTGAACCTGTGACATTGATGAGTGTCAGAATTCACTTCTGCACCCATATCTTAACATAAAACAAATAGACTATATCAGATTATACTTACATGTTGTATAAAAATCAAAGAAATTTTCATATATATTGATTAAATGTTTATAAAAGCTGTTTTTTTTAATGTTCTTGTATGATAAACTAACAAATGTTTACTTCATACCTCACTAAACAGGCAGGCATGAATATAAGCATATATTTACATCCTGAAATAATAATGGAGGACTTATGGCAAAAGGACATTCTATCAATGATGAAATAAAAGAACAAAAAAAGAAATTCAAGGAGCTTTCATTATCCGAAAAGTTCCAGTACATATGGGAATATTACAGACTTATTATAGCCGCTGTAATTGCTGTAATTCTTGTTATAGCCTCATTCATACATGCATATATACGAAACAATTATGATACAGTGTGCGATATAGCCGTCTGTGATGGAAAACTTACAGGCTATGATACAGATGATGATCTTCTTACAACCGGCTTTACTAACTATCTTGGTATTGATGGAAAAAAAGAACGTATTCATATTGACTACAGCTACACACTTGAAGAAAAATTCCTGGATCAGGACCCACAGATAAGCAAAGAAAAAATATATGTGCTTTCCCAGACTAATAACCTTGACGGATATATGTCTGAATACAAGGATATCGACCATTTCTGTTTTGATACAAGCTGTTTTTTCTATGATCTACGTGAATTGTTCTCAACAGATGAACTTGATGAGCTTTCTGAATACATTATATATCACACTCACAGTGATGGTGAAACTATTCCCGTTGCCATAGATTTATCAAATGCACCGGAAATCACCAAAACAGACCTCACCATGGATCAGCCATGTTACGGAATAGTACAATCTGCCAGGCACCCGGAAAATGCTGCTGACTTCATAAGATATGTGTTTGATATGCATAAATAGTTGTTTGATTGAATATTAGTTGGTGACAAACGGACGACAAATATAAGCTACAGGCAGTCC
>FR886158.1 GCA_000436475.1 Eubacterium sp. CAG:248 | reverse complement strand
CTAAAGCCAGTGGGATTGCGGTAGCCCTATTTCAACATTTTCGATATTTAAATGTTTTAATAGTTTTAAACATCTTCATATCTTTGTTTCCATGTTTTCAACATATTCATGCAATCCTCTGACATTTTATCACTTAAAGCAAAAGGACCTGGCTATACCAGATCCTTTTTGATTATTTATACTTGTTATATGACTGTCATATCTTAATACTTACATTTCTTTGTCAGTTTCTGAATATCACTATCTTAGTTTCATCTGTATATCCTATTGATTTCATGAAGTTCTTCATATCAGCAATAGCTTTCTTGTATACATAATAAGCATCATAACACTTCTGGAATGCTTCAAGTGACTTATCAACATCACCATCCTCCTTAGCCTGCCATGACTCACATGCATACTTATGAATAAGTCTGTGTGATGAATCAAGCTGTTTAAACTGACTGCTTCCTGTGATTCTAGGATCAGTCTGTGCATGCATCCACTTGCCAAGCTTACAGCTATCCTGATTATTAAGCTGAGTTATCTTTAATTTTTCGAAATCTACAACATTGTTATATACTCTCCACATCAGGATAAAGTGATCTATCTCAAATATTCTTAACATATCCTGTGTTGTAACAGCTCCCGCTTCCCTGAACATATCACTTCTACATGTATCAATATATCTTCCTATCTTATAGATATGAACTCCTGTATCTGTACATTCCTTTGTGAGCATACCATATGTATCTGCTATATTACCAACCTGATCTGTAAATTCTCTTGTTGTTTCTGACTGTCTGTCAATATCATCAAATATTCTTTCTACTGAATCATTGATAGCTGTCATCTGGGCATTCATATGTTCAATATCTCTTAATGATACTTCTACTTTTTCATTGCCCTCTGAAAGCTTCATAGTAGTTTCTTCCATAGATGTAGCAAGAACTTCTATATCACCCTTGAGTTCATTAACATACTTAACTATATCTTCTGCTGATTCTGCTGTGTTACTTGAAAGCTGTCTTACCTGGTCTGCTACTACTGCAAAACCTTTACCAGCTTCTCCTGCTCTTGCAGCCTCAATAGATGCATTAAGTGCTAAAAGATTACTCTGGCTTGCGACCTTTTTAACAATATCAACAATCTCACCAATCTTATTAATCTTCTCATGAAATGCCTGAACCTGAGTATTGATATCAGCTATCTTTTCTGATGATTCATTAACAACTCTTATACTATCATTCATATTAGTTGAACTGCTCTGAGATGCATGAAGCATATCATGTGTGTTATCTCTTATGTCACTCATAGCTTGTGATATATTGTTAATAGAGTCCTTAAGTACCTTACTTGAATCATTCATATTGCTGATCGACTTCTGCTGTAAAGAAACCTGATCCAACATATTCTTAACATATGAGTTATCTCCTATAGATTCCATAGCCTCATTGAGTCGCATAATATAGTTGTTGTTAGCCTTTTTATAAGCTCCAACTATCTGATTCAGCTTATCAGCATATATAGGATCACTGAATCCCTCAGATGATACCATACTAAAATCACCGGCTATCATCTTATCCATAGCCTGTAATAACAATTCCCTGTCCTTATTAGCTTCCTGTGCTGTTGTTTTTCTGCCAAACATAATAAACAAACCTCCTATAATTGTACAATTATTACTTTATATTAACATGTTATATACAGTAATATATATATGATGTAAATGTCAAATTTCAAAATCTTATTGTGTCTGCACACATACGCATTTATACTCATTGACACACCAAACACATCGATGAGAGTCAAAGTCCTCTTTTAACTCTCTCCTTATCTTATTACTTATTTTAACATAATTCTCTCTTATATCCAACATATTTATCGACATTTTTAACAATTTTATATATATTTTTACAAACATTTCATCTTTACTACGTATTTATTTCTGTAACATTTAACTACGATTATGAATAATATAGAATTGAATATATTTTGCATATTATTATGATTATCAGTGTTAAATAATTCATAATTTCATCGGCTCTTATCCTTTAACTCTGATATTAATAATACTTGCAGAAATGGAGTTTTATTTGAAATATTTACGTCATATTCTTGCACTATTGTTATGTGTCACACTTATGCTCCCAATGACAGCATGTGAAAAAAAAGAAAATAACGGATTTGTGGATATTACTCTTAATGAAGTTGCACACTCAATATTCTATGCACCACAATATGCTGCTATAGAACTTGGATACTTTAAAGATGAAAATATCAACTTAAATCTTGTCACTGGCTTCGGAGCTGATAAAGTCATGACTGCTCTTGTCTCTGGTGAAGCTGATATTGGTTTCATGGGATCCGAAAGTTCTATATATGTATACCAGGAGGGTTCTACTGACTATGCTGTAAATTTTGCACAGCTTACCCAGCGTGCTGGCAACTTCCTTGTATCAAGAAATGAAGAAAATGGATTTAAATGGGATGACCTTAAGGGAAAAACTGTACTTGGCGGAAGAGCTGGTGGCATGCCTGAAATGCTTTTTGAGTATATACTTAAGAAAAATAATATCTCCCCTATAGATGATCTGAATATACTGCAGAATGTAGACTTCGGTTCAACCGCTGCTGCCTTTACATCTGGAATAGCTGATTATACTGTTGAGTTTGAACCTGCTGCAACACTTCTTGAGCAGCAAAAAGAAGGATACGTAGTGGCATCACTTGGTACTGACAGCGGATACGTACCATATACTGCTTATTGTGCCAATAAAAGCTATATTAAAAAGCATCCTGACATAATACAAGGTTTCACTAATGCCATACAGAAAGGTCTTGACTATGTAAACTCACACACCAGCAAGGAAATCGCCGAAGTCATAGCACCACAATTTCCTGAAACAGATCTTGCAACTATAACAACCATTGTTGACCGCTATAAATCACAGGACACCTGGAAAGGAGACACTATCTTTGAGCAGAAGAGTTTTGAACTTCTCAAAGATATATTAAAACAGGCTGGTGAACTTGGTAAAGATGTTCCATATGAGCAGCTGGTGACTACTGAATATTCAAGGAAGGCAGCTGGAAAATAGATTGTATAGGTGACTTGTTGTTTAATTGAATATTAGTTGGTGACG
>FR886157.1 GCA_000436475.1 Eubacterium sp. CAG:248 | reverse complement strand
ATTTTCACTTATATTATGTCGTCAGTTCGCCATCCGAATGTTTGCTAAACAACAATATTTCCACTTTATTATTTCCACAACATTTGCTATACTAAATAAGTATGACAAGAATACATGTTCGTGCAATATATAGTTAAAACAGGAGTTGTGTATGAATTTAGATGGATTAAATGATATGCAGAAGCGCGCTGTTAAGCGTACAGAGGGACCTCTGCTTATAATAGCTGGTGCTGGTTCTGGTAAGACAAGAGTGCTTACGAACAGAATAGCCTATCTTATAGATGATTGCGGAGTAGCACCATATAATATACTTGCGATAACATTTACGAATAAAGCTGCAAGGGAAATGAGAGAGAGAGTAGATGCAACTGTGGGAAATGGTGCAGGTGAGGTATGGGTAAGTACATTTCATTCAACCTGTGTACGTATATTAAGAAGATATATAGACAGAATAGGATATTCTAATAATTTTACAATATATGATACAGATGACCAAAAGAGTGTTATTAAAGATATATGTAAGAAATTTAATATAGATACAAAGCTGCTTAAAGAAAGAACTATTATGAATGCTATATCGCATGCAAAGGATGAGCTTATGACACCAGAGGAAATGGTTCTGGATGCTGGTGGGGATTATAATGCTAAAAGGATAGCCAATGTATACGTTGAATATCAGAAAACGCTAAAGCTTAATAATGCGCTTGATTTTGATGATCTTATATTTAAAACGGTTGAGTTGTTTGAGCATGATGCAGAAGTACTTAATTATTATCAGGACAGATTCAGATATATTATGGTAGATGAGTATCAGGATACGAATACTTCACAGTTTAAACTTGTGTCTATGCTTGCAGCAAAGTATGGTAATCTGTGTGTTGTTGGTGATGATGACCAGTCAATATATAAGTTCAGAGGAGCTAATATTACGAATATTCTTAATTTTGAGAATACATTTGAGGGAACAAAGGTTATTAAGCTTGAGCAGAATTATCGTTCAACTCAGACCATACTTAATGCAGCAAATGCGGTTATACAGAATAATGTTGGAAGAAAGTCGAAAAGTCTGTGGACTGAGAATGGTGAGGGTGAGAAAGTTAATTACACACTTTATGAAAATGGATATGAAGAAGCGGATGGCGTGGTAAACAGTATAAGTTCATTCGTAAGAGATGGATGGAATTATAATGATATTGCAATATTATATAGAACAAATGCCCAGTCGAGAGTGCTTGAAGAAAAACTCATGATGAAAAATATACCATATAGAATATATGGTGGTATAAGCTTTTATCAGAGGAAAGAAATCAAGGATATTCTTGCTTATCTTAAGACGATAGATAATGGCATGGATGGACAGGCTGTAAGACGTATCATAAATGTTCCTAAAAGAGGAATAGGGGCAACTACTATAGAACGTGTCCAGGAATATGCCGATCAGAATGCTTATACGTTCTGGCAGGCATTATGTGAAGCAGATAATATAGATACTATAAAAAGAGGCGCAGGAAAGATAGAACCATTTGTTACGCTTATAAGTTCATTAAAGGCTAAACAGCAGTTCATGAGTCTTAAAGAACTGGCAGAAACAGTATTAGAGGATACAAGATATATAGAAAGTCTTGCTGAAAGTGAAACTGCAGAGGAGATAGAAGCAAGACAGGAGAATATTGATGAATTCATTAATAAAATAGTGAGTTATGAAACTGGATGTCAGGAAAAAGGTGAAAAACCTACGCTAAGTGGTTTCTTAGAGGAGGTTGCGCTTATAGCAGATATAGATAATCTTAATGAATCAGAAAAACAGGTTATGCTTATGACACTTCATAGTGCTAAAGGTCTTGAGTTTCCTATAGTATATATGACAGGTATGGAAGACGGACTGTTCCCAAGCTATATGACCATAGTATCAGATGATCCAACAGAGATTGAGGAAGAGAGAAGATTATGTTATGTAGGTATAACAAGAGCTGAGAAAATACTTAATCTGAGTAGTGCCAAAATGCGTATGGTACGAGGTGAAACACAGATGAATAAGGTTTCAAGATTCATCAAAGAGATACCAGATGAATATCTTAATATAGAGAATAACAGTTCCGGATATAAAGGAAAAATATCTTATGGTGGAAAAGATGAGTCAGAAGAACAGCCTGCCTATAATATAAGAGCCAATGCAAAGGCGGCACTCAGCAGATATGGAAGTGGAAATACTACATATAAGCAGTCTGACAGAGTAAAGATAGGTGGCGCTTCAAAGCCGGGTGGAATGTATAAGAGCAGTGGATATGGTAATACTATATATGGTTCAGCTAAGAAAGCTATACGAGATACAGCTAATGCTGGGGTAAACAAGAAGGTTGGGTTCGGAAAAGAATTTCCTATGGATATATTTGACTTAAAAAAAACAACCATTAAAGCTTCATCATCAGAAGATACAGGAAAAAGCTTATCAAAAGAATCATCAGGCGGACTAGGTTATTCTGTAGGTGATACTGTAGAACATAGTAAGTTTGGCAAAGGCAGGGTAATATCTATAGACCATGGTGAACGTGACTATATGGTATCTGTAAAGTTTGATGAATTCGGCTTAAAAAAGATGCTTGCAGGATTTGCAAGATTAAAGAAGATTTAGTTAAATATGTGATTAAAGAAGATTAAAAAAGAAGATATAATTAAATAAGTTACTAAATAAGATATTGAAGATGTAGTTAAATATGGTGACAAATAAAAATGATTATGATACAATATATTTACTTTATTATGTGACTGGAAAGGAGCGGTTGTTATGAATAAGGATAAGATTGAAGAACTTATAGCAGCTAGTAAGCTGAACGAACTTCTTCATAAGAAAGATGTAGAAGAAAAGAACAAAAATAATGTTGTTGTTATTGTTTTAGCAGTAGTCGGAGCAGTTGCAGCTTTAGCAGCAATCGTATATGCTATATACAGATATTTCACACCAGATTATCTTGATGATTTCGATGATGATTTCGATGATGATGATTTTGAAGATGATTTTGATGATGAAGATGAAGCTGATAAAGACTTTGAGAATTAATCAGCAGCGTATCAGTTAGTCAGAATAATATAATGTATATAAGACCACTGGCAGGTTATGTAATCGGTCAGTGGTCTTTTTACCTGTATGGATAAGAAATATACATATATATGAATTCATGTGATATATGAAAGGAAATTCTAAATGAAAAAAGGTGGTATATATACAGGATATGTAGACAGTGTTGATTTTCCTAATAAAGGAAATGTCATAGTTGAAATAGAGGAAGATGGACAACTGATTAAGGAAAAGGCGGTTGTAAAGAATTCTATACCAGGACAGACAGTTACATTTATGGTGAATAAAAAGAAGCATGGAAAATGTGAAGGAAGACTTCTTGAAGTTGTAAGACAGTCAGGTACAGAAACAAACGAAAGATGTGAGCATTTTGGAAAATGTGGTGGATGTGTATATCAGACTGTAAGTTATGATGAACAGCTAAAGATGAAAGAAACCACAGTTAAAAAGATTCTGGATCCTGTTATAAAGACAGATTATGACTGGGAAGGAATAATTGGAAGTCCGGTATCAAGTGAATATCGTAATAAGATGGAATATTCTTTTGGTGATGAAATAAAGGATGGTCCTATAGCACTTGGACTGCATAAAAGAAATAGTATGTATGACATAGTCACAGTAACAGAATGTAAAATTGTGGATAATGATTACAGAAAAATATTAAAATGTGTATATGATTATGCTTTGGAGAAGAAGCTTACATATTATCATAAAATGAAGCATGAAGGTTCCCTTAGACATTTACTTGTAAGAAAGGCAGTAAAAACGGGTCAGATTCTTGTGGATATTGTAACGACTACGGTTAACGATATTCCTATGGATGAGTTGGCAGACAGATTAAAAGCGTTATCGCTGGATGGTGAGATTGTAGGATTTTTACACACTTATAATGATAGTGTTGCAGATGCTGTAATCAATGAAAAGACGGATATAGTATATGGAAGAGATTATATTGAAGAAGAGCTGCTTGGACTAAAGTTTAAGATTACAGCATTTTCATTCTTTCAGACTAACTCGCTTGGTGCAGAAGTTCTGTATTCTAAGGCAAGAGATTATGTCGGAACAACTAAGGACAAGGTTATCTTTGATCTTTATAGTGGAACAGGTACTATAGCACAGATTTTAGCTCCTGTTGCAAAAAAAGTTATAGGTGTCGAAATAATATCCGAGGCAGTTGATGCAGCTAAAATAAATGCAGATATAAATGGGCTTGATAACTGTGAATTCATAGCAGACGATGTACTTAATGCACTTGATAATATTAAGGATAAACCAGATTTTATAGTTCTTGATCCGCCAAGAGATGGAATCAATCCTAAGGCACTTAAGAAGATAATTGATTATGGTGTGGATTCTATGGTGTATATTTCCTGTAAGCCTACAAGTCTTGCAAGGGATCTGGTTATGTTGCAGGAGAGCGGGTATGAGGTAAAAAAGGGCTGCTGTATAGATATGTTTCCAAATACTGGCCATATAGAAACTGTAATTTTGTTGTCCCGAAAGGCTCCAGATGCCGAAATTAAGGTAAGATTG
>FR886156.1 GCA_000436475.1 Eubacterium sp. CAG:248 | reverse complement strand
AGAAAGCAAAAAATTTTGCTTAAAAATATATTAGTGATTTTAAAAAAGCAGGAGACTCTTCATCTCCTGCTTTCTGTTATATTTATGATGTAAAGCCTTTATCTGAATGATTACTCTTCTGTAACCTCATCTTCAGCTTCCTGTATATCAGCATCCTCAGTAAAATCAAGAGTTTCCTCTCCATCCTCTGTGAAGCTTAATATCTCATCTTCTTCAAGTTCATCATAAGCTGCAGCTGTATCAAGCTCTACGTTCTGATATCTCTTCATACCAGTACCAGCTGGAATAAGCTTACCTATGATAACATTTTCCTTAAGACCGATAAGTGGATCAATCTTTCCGTTAATAGCTGCATCTGTAAGAACCTTTGTAGTTTCCTGGAATGAAGCTGCTGACATGAATGATGTTGAAGCAAGTGAAGCCTTTGTTATACCAAGGATAATAGGAGTTCCTGTAGCCTTCATCTTACCCTCTTCCTCAAGCTTTTCATTAACCTCTGTGAATTCAAGAGTATCAACCTGTGAACCAGGTAAGAAATCTGAATCTCCAGCAGAATCAATAACTATCTTCTTAAGCATCTGTCTAACAATAAGCTCGATATGCTTATCATTGATATCAACACCCTGGATACGGTAAACCTTCTGAACCTCACGAAGCATGTAATCCTGAACAGCTCTTACACCAAGAATTCTTACGATATCATGTGGATTCTCAGAACCTTCTGTGATTTCCTCACCAGTTGCAACAACCTGTCCTTCCTGAACCTTAACACGTGTATCTCTTGATACAGGATAAGACTTTGAATTACCTTCGTCATCTGTAATAACGATATCTGTCTTCTTATCTGTCTTAGCAAAGCTTACTGTTCCACCAAACTCAGCAAGAACCGCAAGACTCTTTGGCTTTCTTGCCTCGAAAAGTTCTTCTACTCTAGGAAGACCCTGTGTAATGTTATCACCTGCAACACCACCAGTATGGAATGTTCTCATAGTAAGCTGTGTACCAGGTTCACCGATAGACTGGGCAGCGATGATACCAACTGCTTCACCAATCTGTACTGTCTGACCTGTTGCAAGGTTAGAACCATAACATTTAGCACAAACACCGATATGTGAACGGCATGTAAGGATTGTTCTTATCTTAACCTGGTTTACACCAGTCTTAATAATAGCTTCCGCTCTCTTAGGAGTTACAAGGTGGTTAGCTGCAACAACTATCTCGCCTGTAGCTGGATCCTTGATATCTTCTGCAAGATATCTTCCTGTAATACGCTCCTGTAATGGCTCAAGAATATCTTCTTTTGCATCACTTGAGTTAGTAGCTCTGTCATTGACAAATGAATATACATACATACCAGGTATAACTTTACCAACGCTGCAATCTGTCTCTCTGACAATAAGATCCTGTGAAACATCAACAAGTCGTCTTGTAAGATAACCTGAATCGGCTGTTCTAAGCGCTGTATCTGAAAGACCCTTACGGGCACCATGGGCTGAAATGAAGTACTCCAATACATCCAGACCTTCACGGAAGTTAGACTTGATTGGAAGTTCAATAGTGTGACCTGATGTATCTGCCATAAGACCACGCATACCTGCAAGCTGCTTAATCTGCTGGTTAGAACCACGGGCACCTGAATCGGCCATCATAAAGATGTTATTGTACTTATCAAGACCATCAAGAAGTGCCTTAAGCAATGTCTTATCTGTTTCCTGCCATACTCTGATTACATTCTTATATCTTTCTTCATCAGTTGAACGGCCTCTGTTGTAGTTCATGTTGATTCTTTCAACCTTCTGTTCAGCATCAGCAATAAGCTGTTTCTTAACAGGTGGCACTGTCATCTCTGATATAGAAACTGTCATGGCTGCTCTTGTTGAGTACTTATAACCCATTGCCTTTATATCATCAAGAACTTCAGCAGTTGTTGTTGTACCATGAGTATTAATAACGTGCTGTAAGATATCCTTTAACTGTTTCTTACCTACATGGAAGTCAACCTCAAGCTTTAAGAAGTTTTCTTCCTTGCTTCTATCTACATATCCAAGATCCTGAGGAAGAATTTCATTGAATATGAAACGTCCAAGTGTAGACTCAACTATACCTGATACTTCTTCTCCTGATGCATTTGTCTTAGACACTCTAACCTTAATCTTTGAATGAAGAGTAATAATAGCATTCTCATAAGCAAGAAGCGCTTCATTAACACTCTTAAATATCTTACCTTCACCCTTAACGCCAGGTCTTTCCTGTGTAAGATAGTAGATACCAAGAACCATATCCTGTGAAGGAACGGCAACCGGACCACCATCTGAAGGCTTAAGTAAGTTGTTAGGTGAAAGAAGCATGAATCTACACTCAGCCTGTGCTTCTACAGACAATGGAAGATGCACGGCCATCTGGTCACCATCGAAATCGGCATTGAATGCTGTACAAACAAGTGGATGAAGCTTAATAGCCTTACCTTCTACAAGGATAGGCTCGAATGCCTGAATACCAAGTCTGTGAAGTGTAGGAGCACGGTTAAGCATAACTGGATGCTCTTTGATAACATCTTCAAGCACATCCCATACTTCTGTTTCAAGATGTTCAACACTCTTCTTAGCTTTCTTAATATTCTCAGCAAGACCACGTCTTACTAACTCTCTCATAACGAATGGTTTGAATAACTCAATAGCCATTTCCTTAGGAAGACCACACTGATATATCTTAAGCTCTGGTCCTACTACGATAACAGAACGTCCTGAATAGTCAACTCGCTTACCAAGAAGATTCTGTCTGAAACGTCCCTGCTTACCCTTTAATAAGTCTGATAAAGACTTAAGAGCCCTGTTACCAGGTCCTGTTACAGGACGACCGTTTCTACGGCCATTATCTATAAGTGCATCAACCGCTTCCTGAAGCATTCTCTTTTCGTTACGGACAATGATTTCAGGAGCGCCAAGTTCCATAAGTCTTGCAAGACGGTTATTTCTGTTTATGATTCTTCTATAAAGATCATTAAGATCTGATGTTGCGAATCTACCACCCTCTAACTGTACCATTGGTCTTAAGTCTGGAGGAATAACTGGAATTTCAGTAAGGATCATCCACTCTGGCTTAGTACCAGCAGCGATAAATGCATCCATAACTTCGATTCTCTTAATAAGCCTTGCAGCCTTCTGTGAAGTAGTAGTAGCAAGCTCTTCCTTAAGCTTTGCCACTTCTTCTTCAAGGTTAACACTTCTAAGAAGCTCTAAAATAGCCTCAGCACCCATTCCAACTCTGAAAGTGTTACCATACTGGTCATAAAGATCTCTATACTCTGTTTCAGTAAGAATCTTCTTGAATGGAATATCTGTTTCACCTGGATCAATCACGATATAAGAAGCAAAGTAAAGAACCTTTTCAAGATTCTTAGGTCCTATATCAAGGATAAGGTCCATACGGCTAGGGATTCCCTTAAAATACCAGATATGTGAAACTGGAGCAGCAAGGTGAATATGTCCCATACGATCTCTACGAACACTTGCCTTAGTAACCTCAACACCACACTTATCACATATGATGCCTTTATCCTTAATCTTCTTATACTTACCGCAATGACACTCCCAGTCTTTGCTAGGTCCGAATATTCTTTCACAGAACAGACCATCTCTTTCTGGCTTTAAAGTTCTGTAGTTAATAGTCTCAGGCTTAGTTACCTCGCCATGAGACCACTCTAAAATACTCTCAGGAGAAGCAAGCTTTATCTGAATTTTATCAAATTTCATTGATTTATTTGACTTAATCTCTTCTGCCATTATAGTGCTCCCTTCTATTATTCTTCTCTATTTCCGTCACCGTAATCATCAAAATCATCATCAAAGCCGTCAAGATCGAAATCGTCATCATCATCTGATCCGAGTTCTTCCATAGTAGCTTCACCATCATCACCCTGCTTTTCTGCATGGTAACCGGCATTCTTTAATTCATTTTCCTCATCACGGCTGTTTCTCTTATAACCACCATCATCAAGAACCTTCTTGAAGTCTGTAACCTCATATTCTGAACTTTCAAGAAGCTGGACTTCGTTGTTATCTTGATCAAGAACTCTTACATCAAGCGCAAGAGACTGAAGTTCCTTAAGAAGAACCTTGAATGATTCAGGAATACCTGGTTCAGGGATATTCTCGCCTTTAATAATAGCTTCATATGTCTTAACACGTCCAACAACATCATCAGACTTAACTGTAAGGATTTCCTGAAGTGTATATGATGCACCATACGCCTCAAGAGCCCAAACTTCCATCTCACCGAATCTCTGTCCACCGAACTGTGCTTTACCACCAAGTGGCTGCTGTGTTACAAGTGAGTAAGGACCAGTTGAACGTGCATGGATCTTATCATCAACAAGGTGATGGAGCTTTAAGTAGTGCATGAATCCAATAGTAACTGGACTATCAAAGTACTCACCAGTTCTACCATCACGAAGTCTTAC
>FR886155.1 GCA_000436475.1 Eubacterium sp. CAG:248 | reverse complement strand
CGAATGTGTGTTAAACAACAATTATACCAACGCAGCTCCAAGCTTCCTGCATTCCGCCTTGGCATCATCATCCGGTGCCTCATTACAGATTACAGGAGCTGTGACAATGTCAGCGCCTGCATTCTTGCATCTTTCTGCCCAGTCATCCATCCATTCACCACTTCCCCAGCCATATGAGCCAAAAAGTGCGATTTTCTTACCGGAAAGGCTTCCCTCACATTTAGTGAACATAGGATCGAATTCTGATTCCTCAAGATTCTCTGCTCCCATGGCAGGGCAGCCGAAAGCTACTGCATCATATGCGGCAAGATCAGATGCACTGAATTGTGATGCAGTAAAAGTTGTTACCTCGGCACCTTTTTCCTTTGCTCCTTCTGCCACTTCGTTAGCCATAGCCTCTGTATTACCTGTACCACTCCAATATACTACTGCAATTTTACTCATTTCTTGTATCCTCCATATAATTATATTATTCTTTTTGCAATAACATCATCTGATATGTTATATGCCATATATGCTGAGTGAATGCAGATTCTATGCATTCACGGTCAACTGATTTAATGTTCTTCCTTCTGTAAACACCTTGTGGTATACCATTGAACATTTTTTAAAACGCTCAAAGATTCTTATACTTTCCTGCTCGTTAGAATATACCTTCCACACTCCACAAAACTTGCAATTCTGTCCCTTGTTGATGATAAATTCTTTGACATCCTGTGCAGGATATCCTAAAAAAAGTCCAATCTCATGGGGAAAACATGGATTTTCATAAAGACGAAGCTTTAATCTTTTTATAACTTCTTCTACATTTCTGGACGTATATCCATAATCAGAAAGTATATTCCATACTTCATCCTTATTAATATCCCTGAATAAAAGACTTCTTCTGTATACATATATAAGTGCACTTGCATCACCACATCTAAGAGCTTCTATATATAATCCCTTTATGTTAAGTTGTTTATTAGCCTCTGCAAGCTCCTGCATAAACTCTGCCCTGCTGCTATATTTATAATTAAACAGATTAGCAGTTTTTATGCCTGCCAGCGTAGGTGCACATTCACTTATCAGCTGCGTTTCAAGTCCTTTACTCATTGCCATCCTCCATGCACTTATTTTTACTTGTAGTTTTTCGTTACCAGTCTTTATTAACATGCCTTGTTTTCAGCTACATATTCCTGAAGTACAGCATTAAGTGATGAGGCGCTGCTTGAATGTGCACGTACAATATGAATATCCTTACTCTTGGCTTCTGTAACAGCGCTATGCACCATCTTATGTGAAACTGTATTTGTAAAAAGTATCATAAGATCCGGATTTCCTATCTGTTTACTGAATCCGCTTTTTTCCTTTACAAATACCTTTGCTTTACATCCATGTTTCTTACATATTTTTTCATATTGACATACCATGCACTCATTTCCACCAATTATAACAACGCTCATGCTTATCCTCCTTGTACTGTGAATTATGAATCTGTTCGCTTTATATAAAGATTATAAATATATTTCGAATAACTCATTAGTGTTTTTCTAACTTTTGTTAGTTATTACTAACTTAATTTTTATAAATAAACGGGTATCAAAACCCGTTTATTT
>FR886154.1 GCA_000436475.1 Eubacterium sp. CAG:248 | reverse complement strand
ATATTAATAATGTGTGCTAAACAACAATATTTTAGAAATGCCCACCAGAGCTTCCTGAGTTGCCGCCTCCGCCTCCGCTGCTGCCGCCTGAACTTCCAGAACTCGTCTGTATGCGTCTTGTCGTCACGGTTGTGTTTATGAATATGTCCCTTCTGTCCATCACGTCAAAGTTATGATTTTTTGTATACTCTGTGCTTGAAACTGTCATCTTTGCCTTGGCACTGCTCATCATGGCAAGCACACCTATAACTGCTATAACTGCTGATATTCCCAGTTTTACCGGCATATTGTATGTAAGCTTCTCTACTAGTGACGTATTAAGTTTCTTTTCAATTCCTTTGATATACTTGACACAGCCCTCATAATAGTCTCCTGATGCAAGTTCATTTTCCGCTTTTTCCCTTATACTATCCAGCCGGCTTTGCGATATATCACTCCTTGCTCTTCCAGATGTAACTATACGGTCTGCTCTTGATTTCATATCTATTCCGTATACAACAGCCTCACAATCACTTCCTGTTGCATAATAGCCATAATTTTTTTCAAGGATTGACCTTAAATATGTATCCATCGCATAGCCATCAAGATTCCTGCTCATTGTTATGATCACTATATCAAGCTTACATTTATCAGATGCTGCCTTACATAATTCTGCCAGGTGCTTTTCTTCTGATGTGCTCAATATTTCTGCATCATCTATAACATAGGTCTTAGATGTACCTGAAACCGAACTACTGCTTTCAGCTGTTTCAGACTGGCTGCTTACTTCTGATTCAACTGCTTTCTCCGATGCTGCATACACATATTGACCTGTTGCAGCAAACACAATAAATATTGCTATTGACAATACTGCCATGGCTCTCTTGCATACTCTTCTGCATATTTCTTTATTAGCAGCTATCTTATCAGAACTTATTTTTTTATATCTGACTATATTCATCATATAAACAACAGACCTCCTATCATAGTAATAATAAGAACAACAACGAATATTATCACACCATATGCAGCCGCCTTTACTGCACTTATAGGTCTGTCTGCTACTATCTTTCCTGTCTGTCCATTAAGGTAAAAATGGAACTCTTTATTTTTAAACCTGAAATTAAGCATCCATACTGGAAGAAGTGCATATTCATTATTTTTAAGTCTCATGCTTACATTATTTCCAATAACTGATACACTTGTATATCCCTGTATAGTTCCTCTTGCTATTTCAGTTATATAATCATCCGCTCTTTCTTTAACCCTGGACTCTATTTCATCAGATGTATAGTTGTATCTTTCTGAAAGATATCCTGAAAGATAAGGCATCGCAAAGCCCTCTATATCACTATAATCATATGGTTCAAGCATATCCATCTGTCTATCTGGCATCTTTTCAGAAGCATCGGCTGGAATTCTGTCAAACTCTGCATGTACATCCCTGTATACGTCAAAATGATCCGTATATGTATACTCTGTATCTCCTCTCCTTGTTGTTCTTACTTTGTTGGCATGTGCATTCATCTGTGTTCTGGCATTATAGCTATATAACCAGAATGGGACATAAACACCGCTTATCTTTTCTATTGTGCTTGAGGTAGATAATTCTTTTGGTGTCAACGGACCTTTTTTCAGCCACTTCCTGTATATATCAACAGCCTGCTCTTTATTAATTTTAAATGGTATTATAAGCTGTGGCTTGAATTCTCCCTGCAATCTGTCCTCAACCAATGTTGGATTCCCACAATATGAACAAAATGTTGCCGATGTATATTCATCTGCGACTAACTGGGCACCACAGCTCTGGCAATTATAAATCTTCATATTAGGAACTTTTTCTCTCTGTTCCCCTGAAGCAGTGCTATCTTTTTCATATGTTTCTATATCTATCTGTGTACCACATCGTTTACAGCCAAGCTTTTGTGTATCACTGTCAAATTCCATCGCTGCACCACAATTAGGACACTTATATATAACTGGCATAATCCCCCTCCTTAATCATTGTTTGTTATATATCTACAGCATTTTGCTTAAATCATCAAATAAACATAACTGTGATGTTAATATGTTAAGATACCTGGATCAAAAGGTCTAAAACCATATGAACCTGTTCATAGAATGTTCATACTACATTAAATAAGATTTAACATTATGAACATTATTTCTTCACTTTTAGTCAATATACTTCAAATATAGACAAAAACGAATGAAACGCTTCAAACAGTTGACATTCTTTTATTATATAAAATCACTTATTTACATTTATTTGTTCTTCATAAATTTGAGTTGTTTTAAATAATAAATTGCAACTCTCCTCCCTCTTTCAAAGCCTCTCCTTATACTTAAGGAGGGGTTTTTGTTGAATCTGTTCAATCATGTAGTGTATGATTACTATCTGCCATATAAGCTATAAGACAGCTAAACTCTAAAAGCAAATACATTTTAATGTCAGATTACAAAGAATGATATTATAAGAAACATTAATCCGGCAGCCATCATTATTATTCCTGCGTTCTTATTTTTCTGGTTAGCAGCTTTATCTATATTAACGCTGTCTCTCTGGTCATAAAAAAGATTAAAATTCTTCTTTGCTGTAAGATATTTACTAAATCCCATAAATATGACAACGAAGCCTATAAGAAAAAGCATGAATCCAATAAATGGAAGATATGAATCGCCACTATTTCCTTCAATATTGTAAAAATCAACATCTGCTGCTATATATGCTATATAGTCCAGTACTCCAAGAATATATCCCATATGCTATTCTCCTTTCAATCCACAAAAATATTTTTTGTTGTGTCGTATATCATCTGACACTATCCACCCACTATGTCTGGCATATATACCAATCTATATAATATATACACTGATATATATTATATAGTAATATATCTATTATGACTGGATTTTATTTTCTAAATTATACTTCTTTTCAACATTAATCACAACCAAAATATATCTTTTTAAATATATAAATCGACATTGTATTTCAATAAGACTATTTTTCTAACTATTTCCTTTTCTTTTTAGTATATTTAATGTATAATGAACAAAAGAGTGGGGCGGTAAAAACTGTACTCATAATTAATTATCAGGAGGTTTATATTTATGTTAGTTTCAGCAAAAGAAATGTTAGAAAAAGCAAGAGATGGTAAATATGCTGTTGGACAGTTTAATATCAATAATCTTGAATGGACAAAGTCTATCCTTCTTACAGCACAGGAGATGAATTCACCTGTTATACTTGGTGTTTCATGTGGTGCTGGTAAATATATGACTGGTTTTAAGACTGTTGCAAGCATGGTAAGCGCAATGATAGATGATCTTAAGATTACAGTTCCTGTAGCACTTCATCTTGATCATGGAACATATGAAGCTTGCTTTGACTGTATTGATGCCGGTTTCTCATCTATCATGTTTGATGGTTCACACTATCCTATTGATGAGAATATTGAAAAGACTAAAGAATTAGTAGCTATCTGCAAAGAAAAAGGATTATCACTTGAAGCTGAGGTAGGTTCTATCGGTGGCGAAGAGGATGGTGTAGTCGGTATGGGAGAATGTGCCGATCCTGATGAATGTAAAGCAATCGCAGATCTTGGTGTAACTATGCTTGCTGCTGGTATCGGTAATATCCATGGTAAGTACCCAGCTAACTGGCCAGGATTAAGCTTTGAAACTCTTGCGGCTGTTAAAGAAAAAGTCGGTGACATGCCTTTAGTATTACATGGTGGTACAGGTATTCCAGAGGATATGATCAAGAAAGCTATCTCTTTAGGAGTTGCCAAGATCAATGTTAACACTGAATGCCAGCTTGCTTTCGCTGATGCTACAAGAAAATACATTGAGGCTGGTAAGGATCTTGAAGGAAAAGGTTTTGATCCAAGAAAACTTCTTGCTCCTGGATGTGAAGCTATAAAGGAAACTGTCCGTGAAAAGATAAATCTTTTCGGCTCAGCTGGAAAGGCTTGATTTCATGAATACCAGTTATAATAATGATAATAAATCAGACAATTTAAATAATAGCACCGAAAATGAGGATTTTATCGATGGCTGTTCTGATAGTGATAAAGACAGCATATTAAACGATGATTATGATATTGATTCGCCTGATTACGATGCTGACGATGATTATACAGATAAAGATGATATAGATGAAGATGATGCTGATGCTGTGTTTGACAGACAGGAAAAAGCAAAGAAAAGATCTAATATTGTACGCCATATTGTACTTGTTATATCTGCTGCCGTATTTATTTTTGCAGCATACAATCTTATCAATATATTCCTAGCTTATCACAAAGCGGACGTTATATATGATAATATAAGCCAGGATGTTCTGGATGAAGATTCACATACCAAGGTTACTATAGGTGAAGATGAACAGCCTGTTGAAATTCCATTTACATATAATCATCAAGCATTGCTTAATATCAATTCACAGGGTATTGGTTATATGTATATACCTTCCATTGACTGCAGGCTTCCTATGGTTCAGGGTGATGATAATGATTATTATCTTACGCACACGTTTAACAAGGAATATAGTGCTAATGGATGTCTCTTTGAGGATTATAGAATCAATGGCGGGCTATCAGCCAGTCATGTAATCATCTACGGACATAATATGAGAAATGGTGCCATGTTCGGAAAGCTTAAAAGCTATCAGAATTATTCTTTCTGGAACTCTGCCGGTAACAATGTTTTTTACATATATACTGGCAATGTTATTAAAGAATACAAAATTTTTAGCTGTTATATAAGTGAAGCTATAAGTGATACCTATACATTTAACTTCCCTACTCTCGCATCAATGAGAGATTACGCAGCTAATATGAAAGCCAAATCTATGTACGATACAGGCGTTGATGTTTCCAATGCTTCACAGGTTATAACACTCTCAACCTGTACCAACGATGGAGAACAGAGATTTATTGTACATGGAATGTATATTGGAGAAGCCTCATTAGAATAGAAATAGTACAATAATCATTACATTAATAATTATTCTTTATTTTTTTAAATATTTTTGCAAAAAGAACTTGCATTATTATCAGTAATGAGTTATTTTATTTACAGACAACGATTAGATAGTTGTCACTAATCAAATAAGGTAGAACAAAGGCGTTCATGTTATACATATTAATATGTGTGTATATGTGGATGCCTTTTTTAGTTTTACTAATAGAATAATAATCTATGAAAAGGAAGGATGAAAAAGTTATGAGCGAAAAATTCAATGTAGCTGACATCTTCGGCGAAAATGTGTTCAATGACGCAGTTATGAAAGAACGTTTACCAAAAAATGTTTACAAAAATCTTAAATTAGCAATTGCAGGTGTTCAAGAATTAAATATTACTGATGCAGATGTTGTCGCTAATGCAATGAAGAATTGGGCTATCGAAAAAGGCGCAACTCATTACACACACTGGTTCCAGCCTTTGACAGGAACTACTGCTGAAAAGCATGATTCATTTATTTCAGCACCTAATGAAAACGGAAAGGTTCTTATGGAATTCTCTGGTAAAGAATTAATAAAGGGCGAGCCAGATGCTTCATCATTCCCTTCAGGTGGTCTTCGTGCTACATTCGAGGCAAGAGGATATACAGCATGGGATTGCACATCACCAGCCTTCGTTCGTGAAGGTGCACAGGGTGCAACACTTTGTATCCCTACTGCTTTCTGTTCTTATACAGGAGAAGCTCTTGATCAGAAGACACCTCTTCTTCGTTCAATGGATGCTGTTAACGAGCAGGCTTTAAGAATATTAAAATTATTTGGTAACACAACATCTAAGAAGGTTACTCCTTCTGTTGGTGCTGAACAGGAATACTTTATAGTAGATAGAGAAAAATATCTTCTGAGAAAGGATCTTATCTTCTCTGGACGTACATTATTCGGTGCTATGCCACCAAAGGGACAGGAACTTGATGATCACTACTTCGGTTCTATCCGTGAAAGAATTGCTGCATTTATGAAGGATATCAACGAAGAATTATGGAAGCTCGGCGTATCTGCCAAGACTCAGCATAATGAAGTTGCTCCAGCACAGCATGAATTAGCTCCTATATATGCACAGTGCAATATTGCTACTGATAACAACCAGCTTATGATGGAGGTTATGAAGAAAGTTGCTTACAGACATGGTCTTGTATGCCTTCTCCATGAGAAGCCATTTGCCGGAGTTAATGGTTCTGGTAAGCACAACAACTGGTCAATCACAACTGATGATGGTATCAACCTTCTTGAGCCTGGTAAGACACCTCACGAAAATATCCAGTTCTTACTTGTACTCGGTGCTGTTATGAAGGCTGTTGATACACACGCTGATCTTTTAAGAGAATCTGCTTCTGACGTTGGTAATGACCACAGACTTGGCGCTAATGAGGCACCTCCAGCTATTATCTCTATGTTCCTTGGTGAGCAGCTTGAGGATGTTGTTATGCAGCTTATTGATAAGGGTGATGCTACAAGCTCTATCCAGAAGGGTAAGTTAAAGACAGGTGCTTCTACACTTCCTGACCTTAACAAGGATGCTACTGATAGAAACAGAACTTCACCATTTGCATTTACTGGTAATAAGTTTGAATTCCGTATGGTAGGTTCATCAGATTCAATTGCTCCTGCTAACGTAGTTCTTAACACAATCGTTGCAGAAAGCTTTAAGGAAATCGCTGACCAGCTTGATGGAGTAGAAAACTTCGATATGGCTGTTCATGATCTTATCAAGAAGCTCTTTACTGACCATCATAGAATCGTATTTAATGGTAATGGTTACTCAGATGCATGGGTAGAAGAAGCTGAAAGAAGAGGTCTTCCAAATATCAGATCTATGGTCGATGCTATTCCTGCCCTTACTACTCCTAAGGCAGTTAAGCTTTTTGAAAGCTTTGGTGTATTTACAGAGGCTGAATTAAAGTCAAGAGCTGAGATTAAGTATGAAGCTTATGCAAAGGCTATAAACATTGAAGCTAAGACAATGATTGATATGGCTGGAAAGCAGATTATTCCTTCAGTTATTTCTTACACAACAGAGCTTGCTAATTCAGTTCTTACTGTTAAGGAAGCTGGTGCTGATGCTTCAGTTCAGGAAGAACTTCTTACAGAAGTATCTGGATACTTAAAGGATATGAAGAAAGCTTACAAGAACCTCATTGATGTTACAGCTATTGCTTCTACAATTGATGATGTTGTTGCACAGGCTACATATTTCAGAGATGAAGTTAAGACTACTATGGATGAGTTAAGAGCTCCTGCTGATAAGCTTGAAATGATTGTAGATAAAGAATTCTGGCCATTCCCAAGCTATGGAGATCTTCTTTTCGAAGTATAGTAAATATTGTTGTTTAGCACACATTATTAATAT
>FR886153.1 GCA_000436475.1 Eubacterium sp. CAG:248 | reverse complement strand
CAATATGCAGTAATATAAATTTTCACTTGACTTTAATGCCTGAAGTGACTATAATTAGAACGATGTTTTAAAAAAAAGTGCTTTAGCACATTGAAACTTAAAGAATATTCTTACCATATATAATAATGGTAGTGAAGGAGGTGCATAGATTATGAAGATGACATTTCAGCCTAAGACAAGACAGAGATCTAAGGTTCATGGTTTTAGATCAAGAATGAGTACTCCAGGTGGAAGAAAAGTTTTAGCAGCAAGAAGAGCAAAAGGAAGAAAGAGACTTTCAGCTTAATTGGTTTTACAGCAGATGGGTACATCAGTATTCATCTGTTTTTTTTATAGTATCATTTAGTATGATTGAAGATTATTTAACATGGCAGTTTATATCATATTATGTGCTGCCATAAATAAAAAATATATGGTGGATTATTATTATGAAGTACAAGGATTTTGAAACATTAAAAAGTAATGAAGATTTTAAAAGGGTATATACGAAAAGGAAATCTTATGCAAATAGAGAACTTATAATGTATATAGCTAAGAACGGAACGGATACAAAAAGACTCGGTGTATCTGTGAGCAAGAAGGTCGGGAATAGTATTGTCCGGCACAGACTGGCAAGACTTGTAAGGGAGGCATTCCGTCTTAATACAAGTCATATACCCGATGGCATAGACGTTGTTGTTGTTGTCAAGGCTGGTCTTAGAGATAAGGGTTATGAAGAAACCAGTAATTCAATGATTCATTTATTAAAGCTCCATAAGATATATATTGCGTAATTATCACGTAAGTATCAAAAGATTATTTTGCTGCTTACAGATTGGTAAGGATTGCTTCAATGCAATTGATTGGTATTGCAATTGTTTGTTATTGCTATTGTTATTGTTATTTTATGTAAATTGAAAGTGCATATTAGAAATGATTTATGCTGAATTCTTGATGGAAATGCATATTAATATGTATGTTAATGAGGAAAAATATGAAAAAATATAGCAACACAGGTAAAAAAATAGTTATAAAGCTGATACGTTTTTATAAGGTAGCGTTATCTCCTTATAAAGGAAGAAGCTATTGTAATTATGTTCCAAGCTGCTCACAATATGCAATAGAAGCGATAGATATGTATGGAGTTGTATTAGGTGGATGGTTGGCATTTAAAAGAATACTAAGATGTAATCCATTCCATAGAGGAGGCTTTGACCCAGTTCCTATTGGAAAGTATAAAAGAAAAAGATTACATTAATAACCAGGAGGTTTGATTTGTTTAATGCAATTATCATGCCAATAGCACAGGTGTTAGGTTATATTTTTAATCTTTTGTTTGAAGCATTAAGCTTCTTACACATCGGAAATGTTGCTATTGCAATTATTCTATTTACAATTATAGTTAAGCTGTGCATGCTTCCTTTAAGCATAAAGCAGCAGAAGTTAGCCAAGCTTAATTCGGTAATGAGTCCGGAAATAAGGGCTATCAATGAAAAGTATAAAGACAAGAAAAATGACCAGAATGCAATGATGAAGATGCAGGAGGAAACTAAGGCTGTATATGAAAAGTATGGTGTTTCACAGATGGGTGGATGTGTACAGATGCTTATACAGATGCCTATTCTGCTTGCACTTTACCAGGTGTTCAGATTCATACCACTTTATATCACACAGTTAAAGAATCTTTTTACAGCATTTCTTATTGATAATGGTGGTATAATGTCTGCGAGTGGTTATACAGATACCATGAAGCAGTTTGGTGAGAATATAGACTGGTCAAATGTTAACACAGCAATCACAGAAATTAACAAGTTTAGTACAGAAAACTGGGAGGCGTTAAGAGATGCATTTCCAGCCTTCAGCGATATTATTGCTAACAGCCATGCAAGCCTTGAACAGATGAATACATTTTTAGGTATTAATATGTCACAGGAACCAGGTTTTGGGCTTACACTTGCATTACTTATACCTGTACTTTCAGGTTTATCACAGTTTATAAGTGTTAAGGTTGCACAGGGAAATACACCAGTAGATGATGATAACCCAATGGCTGCATCTATGAGAATGACTACTTATATATTCCCATTAATGTCAGCATTTATAGCAATATCTGTTCCTGCAGGTCTTGGTCTTTACTGGATAGCAACTTCTGTAATCCAGACTATTATCACAGTATTTATAAACAGATACTATGACAAGTTAGGTGCTGAAACGATAGTTAAGAAGAATGTTGAAAAGCGCAACAAGAAGCGTGCAAAGAAGGGACTTCCACCAGAAACAATAGCTAAGAATGCTACAGTATCAACTAAGAATGTTAACAGGGAAAAAGCTGTTAAGTCATTAGAACAGATAAAAGCAGAGAATGAAAAAAAGGTAAAAGAAATAAAAAAATCTGCACAGTATTATAAGACGGCCAAGCCAGGAAGTCTTGCTGAAAAGGCAGGTATGGTCGCTAAATATAACGAGAAGAGCAGTAAGAATGGTACCAGAAAGAACTAACAGGATTTTAATGTAAGTGAGGGTAAAAACATGGAATATATTGAAGTTACAGGAAAGTCAGTAGATGAAGCTATAACAAATGCTTGTCTTAAGCTTGAAACATCCAGCGACAAGATAGAATATGAAGTAATCGATAAAGGAAGCAATGGCTTATTCGGAATATTTAATTCAAAGCCAGCAAAGATTAAGGCAAGAGTTAAGTCTGGTGTTGATTCTGTAGATGAAGAATTTAAAGAATTTGAAAAGAATGAAAAGAAAGTTATTAACGAGACGATAGAGGTTAAGAAAGAGGCTTCTAAGAAGGAAGCTGTTAAAGCAGAAAAGGCTGTTGAAGTTAAAGATAACACAGCAGAACATAAAGCTTTAGCAACAGAGAATACTGTGGAAGCTGACAAAGAAGAAACAGCTGTTAAGGCAGAACCTAAGGCTGTATTATCTAACGAAGAGATAGAGTCAAGAATTAATAACTTCCTCAATGATATGTTTGAAGCTATGGAGATTTCTGTAGAAGTTAAGATTACATTTGACACAGAGGATGAGTGTGTTAATGTAGAGCTCCTTGGTGATAATATGGGACTTCTTATAGGTAAGAGAGGACAGACTCTTGATTCAATACAGTATCTTACAAGCCTTGTAGTAAATAAGGGTAAGGAAAAGTATGTAAGAATCAAGGTTGATACTGAGAATTACAGACAGAGAAGAAAAGATACTCTTGAATCACTTGCAAAAAATATTGCTTATAAGGTTAAGAGAAGCAGACGTTCAGTTGCACTTGAACCTATGAATCCTTACGAGAGAAGAATTATCCATTCTGCATTACAGAATGACAAGTTCGTTTCAACAAAGAGTGAGGGTGAAGAGCCTTTCAGACATGTTGTTGTTTATCTTGACAGAGAAAAGAGTGGCAATAACAGATATTCAAGAAAGAATTATAATGATAATAAGTAAGATGAACATTATATGAGTATCAGATTTTAAAATCGAAAAAGTGTTATGATATTTTGCTTGTTAAGGGCTGCTGTGGTATTATTACAACAGCAGCCCTTTCTGGTAATATATTGCTTAATCAGCAACTGCAAAATGGGCAGAATGACAGTGATAATTATGTTTATGATAAAGGCGTTAATTATATAGAACAGGAGTGTATATATGGAGCATACAATAGCAGCGATATCAACAAGCACTATGTCAAGTGGTGGAATAAGTATAGTAAGGCTGAGTGGAGAGGATGCTGTTGAGATAGCAGATAAAATCTTTGAAGCTAAGAATAAGAAGAAATTAAAGGATGCCAGAAGCCACACAATACATTATGGTGTTATAAAAGATGGTGATGAGGTGATAGATGAAGTTTTAGTATCTGTTATGAGGGCTCCTGACACGTATACAAGAGAAGATGTTATAGAAATAAACTGTCATGGTGGTATTCTTGTGACAAGAAGAGTGTTAGATACAGTACTTAAGAATGGCGCCAAGCCGGCAGAGCCAGGAGAATTCACAAAGAGGGCATTTCTTAATGGAAGAATAGATCTTTCTCAGGCAGAAGCGGTTATAGATATTATAAATGCAAGAAATGATTATGCACTTAAGTCATCAGTAAATCAGCTTGGTGGAAAACTATCTGAAAAAATAAAAAAAATAAGAGAAATCATACTGGATAATGTAGCATTTATAGAGTCTGCACTTGATGATCCAGAGCATTATGATATTAACGATAATGTTGATAAAATGTGCACAGATGTGGATAACTGTGTGGAAAGTGTTGATAAGTTGTTGAAAACAGCTGATAACGGACGTATTATGAGAGATGGAATAAGGACAGTAATACTTGGTAAAACCAATGCTGGAAAGTCAAGTCTTCTCAATGCACTTGCCAGGGAGGAAAGGGCGATAGTTACTGACATTGAGGGCACTACAAGGGATGTTCTTGAGGAGCAGATAAACCTGTCAGGAGTTACGCTTAATCTTATAGATACAGCAGGTATAAGAAAGACAGATGACTATGTGGAAAACATAGGTGTTAATAAAGCAAAACAGTATGCAAAAGATGCAGATCTTATAATATATGTCATAGATTCATCAAGACCACTTGATAATAATGACTACGAAATTATGGATCTTATTATGAATAAAAAAGTGCTTGTACTACTTAATAAGTCTGACATGGAACAGGTTGTTACTAAAGAAGATGTACTAAAGCATTTGTCATGTAACGTAATATCTGTATCAGCAAAGGAAGAAACAGGTATAGATAAGCTTGAAAGTGAGATAAAGGATATGTTCTTTAATGGTAACATATCAACAAATGAAGAAATATATATAACTAACTTAAGACATAAGAATCTTTTAAGAGAGGCGCTTGAAAGTCTTAAGCTTGTTAAAGAAGGAATAGACAGTAATATGAGTGAAGATTTTCTTACGATTGATCTTATGAATGCGTATGAAAAACTTGGACTTATCATAGGTGAGGAAGTAGAAGATGACCTTGCCGACAGGATATTTGAGAAGTTCTGTATGGGAAAATAACTTATTACATTTAAATGAAAAGACAGGAAGGAAGTAATCATGCCTAATATTAAGGAAACATATGATGTAGTAGTAGTTGGTGCCGGACATGCAGGCTGCGAGGCAGCACTTGCAAGTGCAAGACTTGGACTAGAAACTATTATATTTACAGTAAGTGTAGAGAGTATAGCAATGATGCCTTGCAATCCTAATATAGGAGGAAGTTCTAAAGGACATCTTGTAAGAGAGATAGATGCTCTTGGTGGCGAGATGGGTAAGAATATAGATGCTACATTTATACAGTCTAAGATGCTTAATGCATCTAAAGGTCCTGCAGTACATTCTTTAAGAGCACAGGCAGACAAGTCAGATTATTCAAGAAGAATGAGGCAGGTTCTTGAAAATACCGAGCATCTTCATATAAGACAGGCAGAGGTATCAGAGATAATAGTAAATGATGGTGTTATCGGAGGCGTAAAAACGGTATCTGGCGCTGTATATGAGGCAAAATCAGTCATTTTATGCACAGGTGTATATCTAAAGGCAAGATGTATATATGGAGATGTAAGCTATCATACAGGTCCTAACGGACTTCAGGCAGCCAACCATCTTACAGAATCACTTATAAATAACGGAATAGAAGTGAGGAGATTCAAGACGGGTACTCCTGCCAGAGTGGATAAACGTTCTATAGATTTTAGTAAAATGACAGAGCAGTTTGGTGATAAGACGGTTGTTCCTTTCTCGTTTGAAACAGATCCGGCTACAGTACAGAAGGATCAGGTGAGTTGCTGGCTTACATATACCAACGAAGAGACACATAAGATTATAAAAGATAATATAGACCGTTCACCATTGTATTCAGGTGATATACAGGGAACAGGACCAAGATATTGCCCTTCAATAGAGGATAAGGTGGTAAGATTCGCTGATAAAGACAGACACCAGGTATTCATAGAGCCAGAGGGACTGTATACAAACGAGATGTATCTTGGTGGTATGAGCAGTTCTATGCCAGAGGATGTACAGTATGCAATGTATAAGACAGTTCCAGGTCTTGAACATGTAAGGATAGTAAGAAATGCATACGCTATCGAATATGACTGTATCAATGCAATACAGCTTAAATCATCACTAGAATTCAAGAAGATAAAGGGACTTTTTGCTGGTGGACAGTTTAATGGAAGCTCAGGATATGAAGAGGCGGCTGCACAGGGTATAATAGCAGGTATTAATGCTGCACAGTATGTTAAGGGAAAAGAACCTCTCATATTAGACCGTTCAGAAAGCTATATAGGTGTTCTTATAGATGATCTTGTTACAAAGGAATCATTTGAACCATATAGAATGATGACTTCAAGAGCTGAATACAGGCTTATATTAAGACAGGATAATGCAGATATAAGACTTACAAAGTATGGCCACGACATAGGTCTTATCTCTGATGAAAGATATGAAAGACTTCAGAATAAAATAAAGCTCATAGATGAAGAAATAGAGCGTGTTAAAAGTGTTAATATAGGAACTAACGAACAGGTTCAGAAGCTTCTTTTAGAAAATGGAAGTACAGAGCTTTTAACTGGTGTGACATTAGCAGAGCTTATAAAAAGGCCAGAGCTTTCATATGAGCTGCTTGCACCTATTGATAAGCACAGACCAGAGCTTCCTTGGGATGTTAGACAGCAGGTAAATATTAACCTTAAGTATGAGGGGTATATAAGCCGTCAGTTAAGACAGGTGGAGCATTTTAAGAAGCTTGAAAACAAGATTATTCCTGAAGGACTGGATTATTATGAGATAAATGGGCTTAGAAAAGAGGCTATGCAGAAGCTTGATAAGTTCAATCCACGTTCGATAGGACAGGCATCAAGAATATCTGGTGTATCGCCAGCTGATATTTCGGTGCTTCTTGTATATCTTGAAAGCTATAGAAGAAACAAGCAGGTTATAGATGAATAAAAAATCAGGCTTGCAATTGAAAATTCGTGTAAATGTAAATAACAAGAGAGTGTGTGTAACTGATAAATAAAAAGTAAGCATGTGATTGAGGAATAGGAGAGAATATGCCAAGTACAGTGTTTAAAAGGAATCTTGACAGTATAGGGGTTAGTCTTAATGATATACAGCTTGAACAGCTTGATAAGTATTATGAGCTGCTTGTAGAGTGGAATGGTTTTATGAATCTTACAGGTATAACTGATTATGAAGAGGTTATGTTAAAGCATTATCTTGACAGCCTTGTGCTTAAGCTTCCAATAACTGGGGATAACTCAAGGCTGCGACTTATAGATGTGGGGACAGGTGCCGGATTTCCAGGACTTCCACTAAAGATTGCATATCCTGATACTGATGTTGTTTTGTTTGACTCATTAAATAAAAGGATAAAGTTTCTTGATGAGGTTATAAGTCAGTTGTCTTTAAAAGGTGTTATTACCATACACGGAAGGGCAGAGGATGGTGGGAGAAATCCTAAGCTGCGTGAACAGTTTGATGTTAGTGTATCAAGGGCAGTAGCTGATCTTGCAGTTTTATCAGAGTATAATCTGCCTTTTGTGAAGATTGGTGGATATTTTGTTGCATATAAGTCAGGAGATGTTGATGCTGAGCTTGAAAAGTCGAAGAAGGCAGTAAGTATTCTTGGTGGAGTTATAGAAAAGGTTGATAAATTCAAACTTCCAGAAACGGATATTGAAAGATCTCTTGTATATATTAAAAAGATTAAGAGTACTGGAAAAAAATATCCAAGAAAGGCAGGTATGCCATCAAAGGAGCCATTGGGATAATTGATGATATCATGTCGAGGATCAGCTGGATGGTTAAAGAGTGTAATAGTTAAATTGTTGTTTAGCAAACATTCGGTTGGCGAA
>FR886152.1 GCA_000436475.1 Eubacterium sp. CAG:248 | reverse complement strand
AGTTAAATTTGACCCTATTAAACCAATCTTAAACCGATTAATCTTTTAATATATCTTATCAACCTCATCTTCAAACGAGGTGACAATGGATTTACCAAGCCGGAACTATACCATCAATGCGAAACAAATGGCGTCTCCTATGCCATTCGATTAAAAGAGAATGGCAATCTTCGCAAACCGGCGTCTCACATAGATGAGCAACTCACCGAAATAACAAAAGATGATATGGTTTCCTATGCAGTCTGCTACGGTGAATTTCAGTATCAGGCAGGCTCCTGGGAATACCCACGTCGTGTTGTATGCAAGGTTGAGAAACCTGCGGAACAACTTATCCATATGTATACCTTTATTGTGACAAATATGGATTCTGAATCCGAAAAAGTCATTCGATTTTATTGCAAGCGTGGAATCATGGAAAACTATATCAAAGAAAGCAAAAACGGCTTTGATTTTGCTGCTGTAAGCAGTTCTTCAAAGACTGTAAATGCAAACCGTCTCCAGATTCATGCACTGGCATACAACATATTTAATTGGTTTAAATGTCTGGCTTTATCTGCATCTATGAGGAAACAGCAGATTGATACCATACGCTTAAAACTGCTGAAAATAGCCGTCAGGATGGTACATTCAGCAATATATATAACATTCAAGCTTTGTAGCAGTTGTCCTTATAAAAATGAATTCTATGAAACATCGGAAAACATCCGGGGCTTGCAGCCAAAGCTGGAATAACAATAACTATGAACTTTGATAGCAGAACATGTAATTCCAGACGGTCACAGGGATTTTTTACCCTTTTTTAAGGTCAAAATGGATTGCACGAGCTGCTTAGCGGTTCAAAAAACGAAATAGGAATTATTTGATGAGGGTTACGTCATCATGAATAATTCAGGCTTGTAAATATTAAATGTTTTTTCTTTTTTTTATTACTACTTTTTGCAATATTCATAAATATTAAATGGTTCTTCTCTTTTTTCAAATAAGATATCAGCTTCTTTAATAATCTTAATAAGTTCTTCTGTCTCTACACCTACTGTTTTTAGTACAAGTAACTTCTTTTCATTCGTTATGAGAAAGAAAAAACCTTTGTGCAAAAAGACTCTATCTATTTCTTTAAGTTCACAGATCTTTTTATCTTCTAATTTTATTCCCTGAACATCAATTTCCACTTTGTTATATCTTGATTTATTCCATACAAATTCATGGACATTATTTTCAAATTTTTTTCCCTTAGATTGAAACCAAATAATCCAAATCAATGCAATAATAGAAATCCCCATTCCCACATAAAACATCGGATAACTCTTTACAAAATAGCAGCCTATTGATAACAAAAATAATACTGGTGTCATTATATAAATAATTTTCCTTCTATTATTTTTTGTCTTAAGTAATTGATATGGCATAGCATATTCTAACGAAAGCATATACTCTAATGCTTTTCTATCTTCATCGGTCATAATAGACTTTATAATCATTTTTACTCCATCCTTTCCTTAAATATGTTGAGAGATTCCTATTCAAAAAGGAATCCCCCAATCG
>FR886151.1:16654-75926 GCA_000436475.1 Eubacterium sp. CAG:248 | reverse complement strand
CGCCAACCGAATGTTTGCTAAACAACAATATTATGCAAAGAATCCACCAAGTTCATCTGCAATCTTCTTTTCTATAACTTCTGCATCTTCCCTACTCTTTGCGCTTACACTTATATATGTCTTAAGCTTAGGTTCTGTACCACTTGGTCTTACTACTACTGAGCAGTTGCCATCAAGAAGATACTTAAGAACATCTGACTTTGGAAGTCCATCAAGACCCTTGCTGTAATCAAGAACTGTATTAATCTTCTTACCTGCAAAGCTCTCTATCTTCTTACCCTCGCCTACTTCTTTATGGAATGTTTCCATAATCTCCTGCATCTTTTCAAATCCAGCTGAACCATCAAACTCATAAGAATGAAGTGTATTCAGGCAATATCCATACTTATCAAAAAGCTCATTAAGCTTATCAAGTAAAGAAATACCATGAGTAGCATAGTAGCTGAACATTTCACATATAAGGAATGCACCATTAACAGCATCCTTATCTCTTACATAGCTTCCTGAAAGATATCCATATGATTCCTCAAAACCAAAGATATATGAATCTTCCTTGCCCTGCTTTTCAAGGAATCCAATCTGCTCTCCTATAAACTTAAAGCCTGTGAGAACATTAATAACCTTTACGCCATAATTCTTTGCAATCTGCTCTGCCATATCCATAGAAACAATAGTTTTAACCATAACTGGATCAGCTGGCATTCTGTTATGCTTTGTTCTCTGTGAACAGATGTAATCAAAAAGCAACATTCCTGTCTGGTTACCTGTTAACAACTGATAATCTCCGTTCTTGTCCTTAACAGCTATACCAACACGGTCACAGTCAGGGTCAGTAGCTAAAAGAAGATCTGCATTGTTACGCTTTGCATAATCCATACCGAGTGCCATAGCCTCTTTTATCTCTGGGTTTGGATATGGGCATGTTGGGAAGTTTCCATCTGGGAGTCTTTGTTCTTCTACTATAGTTATGTTCGTATATCCCATCTCTTCAAGAGTTCTTGTGACTGGAATATAGCCTGTACCATTCAGAGGACTGTATACAATAGATACATTCTTATTAACCTCTTCACCAAACAATACTGACTGGCTCTTAACCTTTTCTATAAATGCAGTAAGAACATCATCTGATATGTATTCAATCTTTCCTTCCTTAACAGCCTCATCAAAATCCATCTTCTTAACATCAGCAAATATATCAAGCTTTTCTATTTCAGCAAGAACTGCTGCTGCTGCTTCTGTTGTAATCTGGCATCCATCAGCACCATATACCTTATAACCATTATACTTAGATGGGTTATGTGATGCTGTTACCATAACACCTGCTGATGCATGGAGATATCTTGTTGCAAATGATACTGTTGGAACAGGGTTAAGTCTAGGCCATAAATTAACCTTAATTCCGTTAGCTGCAAATACTGATGCTGCTGTCTTTGCAAATACATCTGATTTAATACGTGAATCATAACCTATAGCTACTGATGGTTCAGTAAATGATTTAACAAGATAATCTGAAAGTCCCTGTGATGCCTTAGCTACAGTATATATATTCATTCTGTTAGTACCAGCACCTATAGTCCCTCTTAAACCACCTGTACCAAACGCAAGATCACGATAGAAAGCATCCTCTGCCTGTGTCTCGTCCATTTTTTTTAATGCTTCTGAAAGTTCTTCATCCTTAACGTTTTCTACCCAACGCTTGTACTCGTCCATATAAGACATAACATTATCCTCCATTAACAAAAATGTAAATGCCATAATCATATAATGCTTATAATGTTTTTACATTTTTACATTCAAGTATCACATAACATATGGTCTTTAATATATTATACTCTATATTGACAGTAATTAGCAAACCTTTATTTAATAATAATACGATAACAAGGCAATATTAAGGCAACAATATGCATTAACCAAACAATAATACTACAATAACGAAGCAACAATAATGCAATTGGGAACATACCTACAGCGTTCCAATCTAAAAAAGCTGTTACATTATGTAACAGCTTGCATTTTCACCTAGTATCCTTACAAGTTACTGTCCACCTGTTGTGACTACTGAGGCGATTGTTTTAAATAATATTTTTATATCAAGTCCTATACTCCAGTTATCTATATATTCAAGATCCATCTTTACAATATCCTCGAAATCGGTAACTGTTTTTCTTCCATAAGCCTGCCACATTCCTGTAATACCCGGCTTCATGGAAAGTCTTCTCTTATGATGTCCTTCGTATTGCATAAACTCGTTAACCGTTGGTGGTCTTGTCCCAACAAGGCTCATATCACCTAAGAACACATTAATAAACTGTGGAAGCTCATCTATGCTTGTTTTTCTTATGAACTTACCAACCTTTGTTATACGTGGGTCATCTTTCATCTTAAACATAAGGCCGCTCATTTCATTCTGCGACATAAGCTCCTTCTTTCTTTCCTCAGCATCCTGATACATTGAACGGAACTTATATATATAGAAATAACGTCCATTTTTCCCTACTCTCTTTTGCTTAAAGAACACCGGTCCCTTAGACTCAAGCTTAATAGCTGGAACAACAAATATCATTGCCACAAACATAATAAGCATACCAACTAGAGAACCTACTATATCCATAAGTCTTTTTACTGCAAGCTCTTTATAATCAAACTCACGGTTTGCAAATGTCACTACAGGGATATTTCCTATAGTACCAAGAGATGTTGAATATCCATCAAAGCCATCAAGAACCTCTATTCTGATATGAACAGTTATACCCATATCTTCAAGATTCATGACTAATGGCTTAAGGTGTTTTCTTATATTTTCATTGACATCAATATACACTTCATCAACGATTTCATTCTTTATGTAAGTCATCATGGTATGGGCATTAGCCACTACCTTCACACCATCTATCTCCTGTGAAACCATGTCCTCATCCATCACGATGAAACCACTGAGCGTTCTCACCCAGTCTTCTTCCCTGTCAAGATTATGAACAAGATGTGCTGCTCTGTCCTTCATAGTGATTGCAATCACTCTTGCCGCCTTTTCTTCGTTCTTGCCAAGACTCTTTAGATACCTTTTTATAAGTTCACGCCCTGTATATATAAAAACAAGGCTGATAAATACAGTACATATATATACACCTCTTGGTATCTGGCTTCTTCTTGTCACAAGTTCATAGACAGCTGCCATAGCTGCAAAAACTGCAACTTTACATATAACAGTCCTAAGTTCTTCGAATCTGCCTCTTTTTAAGCAGTCACCTTTTTCGTTAACAAACAGCATACTTATAAGTGCCGCAACTATAATTGTGTCCAGATTAGTACTTAACTGAACAACTGTAGAATTAACATTCATATGTCTGTATACCATCAGCCATATTATACCAGAAGCATAATATGCTATAAGCACACCTATAACATCCACAAAAAACAATATTATATTCTGCACACTATCTCTTGTACTGTTTGAATTGTTCAACATTGTCACATCCTCTACTGTTTATTTTCTTAATGTATTTCCCCAATATTCTGATAAACTGTTATGCCAAACAACTATTTGTTATCATCATCAAAGTCCATATCCAGAAGGAAATCTCCTTCATATTCTTCTGTTCTGCCGTTTCTCTTCTTAAGAGGAACACCATTTACACTACCAGCTTTATTAGCTGAAGCTGCTTTATTCTTAGCTGCCATGACCTGATTCTGTGAATGTGCATTCTTTCTTGAAGCCACTGAACCAACACTTCCCGCAGCAGGTTTTATTGTATTCTTAGCTGAAGCAGTTGTTACTGATTTTGATGCTGTATTCTTTTTTGCTGTTTCTGCCTTAGCTTTTTCGAATGACTTATCTGGTGATTCATCACTATGATAGTTTCCATAGTAGCTTCCGTAGTATTTACCGTAATATTTACCATAGTATCCATTTTCTGATAAATCAACCTTATTAAGAACACTTCCTATGATTTTTACCTTTGTTTTTCTTAACTGATCCATGACATTCTGTGCAAACTTATAGCTGACCTGATTAGCTGCTATTACAAGCACAGCTCCATCACTTACTGTAGCTACGATAGCTGCATCTATAACCGAACCAAGTGGTGGTGTATCTATGATTACATAATCATATTTTTCACGCATTTCCCTGACTGTTTCCTTATATAACGGACTATCAAGAAGTTCTGCTGGATTAGGTGGTACAGGACCAGCAAGTATAACATCCAGATTCTCAACATTTGTTGAATATATAACTTCTTCAAGACTACTCTGTCCTGATAAGAAATGTGTTAATCCCTTAATCCCCTTTTTAACCTTATAACGTCCGACAAGAACTGATTTTCTTAAATCGCAGTCAATAAACAAAACTCTTTTCCCACCATCTGCTATAGATGAAGCAAGATTCATAGTAACTGTAGATTTTCCTTCATTAGGTCCACAGCTTGTAAACATAACTACTTTAGTATCTTTTCCACTAAGGAATATATTAGTACGTAAGTTTCTATAGCTTTCTCTTACCTGATAATTATCCTGCTGGGTATTCTCTAAATTGATCTTCTGCATTATAATTCCCTCCAACCTTTCTATAATTACTTTCTCTTCTTTTTCTTCTTACTGCTTGAATGTCCATTATATTCCTCTTCTGTAAGTGGAATAAGTGAAAGGTTAGTTATTCCAAGATATCTCTCAACATCCTCAGATGACTTAATAGTATCATCAAGTAAAAACTTAACTACAAGTACGGCTATAGCGAGTACAACTCCGACAGCTGCACCAAGCACTGTATTTTTCTTTACATTAGGGCTTGATGGAGATGTTGCAACTCTACCATATTCTATAACATTAACTCCATCTATCTGCATTACCGATGTTATCTGCTTGGCAGATATATCTGCAACTGCATCTACGATTTCCTTTGCTCTTTCAGGGTCAGGATCTGTAACTGTTACCTGAAGCACTCTGGAATCTGATTCTATTTCACATTTAATCTTGGATACAAGGTCATCTGCTTCCATATCAAGGTCAAGATTTCTTATAACCTGCTCTACTACCGGAAGACTTGTTACAAGTACCTTGTAATCCTGAACAAGCTGTGTAGATGACTGAATATCACTAAGTGTTGTTGTTGAGCCATTCTGTCTGTTGATTATGTATAACTTTATTGATGACTGATACAACGGTGTGATTGCAAGCTCTGTAATAGAAAATGCTATAATTGCTACTGCGATACCAGATACTATTAATATCCATATTTTTGATAACAGCATCATTAATATCTGCATTATATCAATTTCTACTTCTTCATTATTATCCTGTCTAATATTAGTTTCCATTTCTTCTCCTATTTTTAAATTCTTACTCATAACTTCAAAATACAATTTTCTTTATTAAATTAACTGTATCTTGATTGATTATACGTACGCTAAGTTTACTTGTCAAGAATACCCAGCTTCCTATTTTTATGCCGGAATTATGAAGTATAACTTCTATCTTACCCCTAAAACATGCGCCTTAAGGCTGTTTGTTTCTCTAATCTTATGTACATATGCACTCAAAAAAGAACATAAAAATATCTGGATATCTCATCTGATATCCAGATATGCCATTACCTCTGGCAAAGCTAACGTTGCAAGCTACTAGCCGGAATCGAACCGGCGACCTACTGATTACGAATCAGTTGCTCTACCGACTGAGCCATAGTAGCATACCTTTTATATAATACTATTCATCACATAAAATGTAAAGTCTTATAATCACAATTTTTAGCCAAATTTTTCATCACATTTTTAATCATATTTTTTAATCATATTTTTAATTTTTTGTTTCTCATAAAAATTTTAATTTTTTTGTTTTTTCTGTTGACAAACAATATATCACATGATAATATAATCAAGTCGTTGGGAAACAGCAACAACTAAATAAGCAGTCGTGGCGGAATTGGCATACGCGCTAGACTAAGGATCTAGTCCATATTGCTTGGGTGCGGGTTCAAGTCCCGCCGACTGCACTAAAAGCATCTACCATTTGGTAGATGCTTTTTTTGTGGGTAAAATCTGAAACTACAGAAAGATATAATAATCGCCATCCTCATCTGAGAATTTTTTATATGTAGTATGGAAAACATCTTCTATTATGTGACTGCTGATACATTCATCAGGTGTTCCATGTGCAACTATTTTTCTATCATTCATAATAACAATATTGTCTGATATTCTTATGGCATCAGAAAGCTCATGAAGTACAAGTATAATAGTTTTTCCTGACTGTCTTAGCTTTTTAAGCATGTTAAAAAAGTTTCTTTTTCCCTCAAGATCAAGATATGTGACAGGCTCATCCATAACTATAATCTGACTATCCTGTGCAAGTATCATAGAAAAGAATACACGCTGTCTTATGCCTCCTGATAAAGTATCAGCATTTTGCTCTGAATAAGCTGTGACATGGGTAAAATCCATAGACTGATTGACGATATCAATGTCTTCCTTACTTTTTCTTCGCGTAAATCCCAGATAAGGAAAACGTCCATGTTCAACAAGAGTTCTTACAGGAAGTACAGGTATAACAGTGCGTATCTGGGGAAGAAATGCAACTTCCCTGGCACGTTCCTTTAGCGGAAGCTTTAAGAAATCAATATCGTTTATACATATGTTTCCAGCGGTTACCTTAGCACTTGAGTTAAGACATGATAAAAGAGTGGTTTTTCCGCATCCGTTAGGACCTACTATAGTAGTTATATTTCCATCATTAAAATCTATACTGATATCTTCTAATATATGTGTTCCTGAAACTGAAACACTGACATGTTTATAACTAAGCATTTACCCTTCTTCCTCCTTTCTTTTTAAGCAGCAGATACATAAAGAATGGTCCACCTACAAATGCCATGATTATGCCAGCTGGAAGCTCAAAAGGCGCAGCTAAAAGACGGGCTGTTATATCACATATAAGTACAAAAGATGCACCAAGCAGTACGCTGGTTGGAAGCAGAAGCCTTGCATCACTTCCAAACAGGTTCCGGCATATATGCGGAACTATAAGACCTATGAAGCTTAACAGCCCGGCAAAGCTTACTATAAAACCTGCCATAATACTTGATAAAACAAGCAGAATAAAACGTGTCAGGTTTACATTAAGTCCAAGAGAACGTGCATAATCATCACCAAGTGACAGTATATTAAGAGGTCTTGCAAAAAACATAGTAATAATAACTGCTATGATAACACCGATACATGGAAGTAGTATTTTTTTTATGGTCAGTCCTGAAAGAGAGCCCATAAGAAAAGACGTAAGATTGATTGATATATCTGCATTTAAAAGCTTTATAGTGTTAATGCCGGCATTAAGAAAAGATGATACTGTAATGCCTGCAAGAACAATAGTTGTTCTTGAACTGTCAGCAAAATACGCAAGAGCATATATACATAAAGTAGTAAGCAGTGCACCCATGAATGCAGCAAATGATCCGGCATAGACTGAATTCGGAAATAAAAGCAGTGAGAGCATTACAAAAAATCCAGCACCTGAATTCACACCTATGGTGTTGGGGCTAGCAAGAGCATTATTCATAACACTCTGAAGTATAACGCCGGCAACGGACAGTCCCATACCAGCTATAATGGCTCCAAAGGTTCTAGGGATTCTTATATTCATTATGAGTATATATGTAACTGATGATTTATCTCTGCCTGTGAAACATTGTAGTATATCAGTGACATTAAGTCTTACACTTCCAAGCATTATACTAAGGAGTGAAGCAGTTATAAGCAGAATTATAAGAAAAATGATTGTACTTGTATTTTTTTCCATCTTTATAATGTGATGTTTATTGCAGCTATTATTATTGTTATTATTACTGTTATTATTATTACTGTTGTTGTTAATGTTGTTGTAGCATTTCGAACTGTTATTGTTATTATATGGCATTATAATCCTCTTTTATCTATATTTATACATTATTCAGGAGCAGAATATCTTTTGACCTTGACATCTTAATATGCAATATAGACAGATTATCATATCATTTACATTTAATCAAATATAAAAAACACATTTACATACCAAATTTATATGAATAAAGTATTGACAAATACTTCCATAGAGATTAAAATCTAATCCATATTAAACAAGTAGGTTTATAGTTTATGCGATTGGAGATGAAGATATGAGATTTAATACTGCATTACTTCACGGAGATTTCAGAGGAGATAAGAAAACGGGAGCTACACAGACACCTGTATATCAATCCAGTGCATTTGAACATGCAAGTGCAGAAACTCTTGAGAAGATATTTAACAATAAAGCCCCTGGTTTTTCATATAGCAGAATAAGCAATCCGACTGTTGATTCATTTGAGAAGAGAATGACAGCGCTAGAGGGGGGCGTAGCAAGTGTTGCCTGTGCATCGGGCATGGCAGCCATAACAAATGCATTTACTAATATATTAAGAAGTGGTGATGAGATAGTCTGCAGCGCAAGTCTTTATGGTGGAAGTATAGATCTGTTTAAGGATCTTGAAGCTTTTGGAATAAGGACACATTATGTTGAGAATGACAACATAGAACAGTTTGAGGCTGCTACTAATGAACATACCAGATTGTATTTCGCAGAAACTATAGGAAACCCAAGACTGGATGTTACAGATATAAGGCTTCTGTCTTTGGCAGCCCACAAAGCAGGGGTGCCGCTTATAGTAGATAATACTGTTGCGACAGCGTATCTTATAAAACCGATTGAATACGGAGCAGATATAGTTGTTAACTCTACTTCTAAGTATGTGAATGGCAACAGTAATTCTATCAGTGGTGTTATAACTGACTCTGGTAATTTTAAATGGGATAGTGTAAAATATCCAGGTATGAAAGATTTTGCCAGATTTGGTCCATATGCATATACAGCTAAGCTAAGAAATGGAATATATAGAAATACTGGTGCCTGTCTGTCGCCACAGAATGCTTTCTATAATATACTAGGCATAGAAACATTAGGGCTGCGTATGGAACGTATTACTGATAATGCATTAAAACTTGCAGAATATCTTGATAAGAATTATAATTTCTTAAATGTTAACTATCCTGGCTTAAAAAGCAGTGAATTCCATGAGATAGCACATAAGGAACTGCACAACGGATATGGTGGAATAATTACTATAAGAACTGGAAGCAAGGAGAATGCATTTAAGTTTATCAATGCATTAAAGCTTCCACTTAACGTTTCTAATATAGGAGATACCAAAACACTTGTTATTCATCCTGGTTCAACTATTAGTGCGCATAGTACTGATGAAGAAAAGAAAATCGCGGGTGTATATGATGATCTGGTAAGGATAAGCGTTGGAATAGAGGATATTGAAGATCTTATAGAAGATTTCACACAGGCAGTAGAATTCATACAGCATGCATAGAGGCTGGTCTGATATACAAACACATTATTAAACCCATAAAGGTTATGATGATTATATGAAATGCATATTCATATTGATGGTTATAATAGGATTAATGGGAAGACGGAGGAAATTATGGCTAAGATTGATTATTCAGCACTTAAAAAAGGCGGATTTATGAGACAGAAACAGAAAGGGTATTTTTCATTAAGAATCCAGGTTGTAGGTGGTAATCTTACATCTGAGAATATCAGGGCTGTTGCTGACGTTGCGGATAAATATGGTAAGGGATATGTACATATGACATCTAGACAGGGTGTTGAGATTCCTTTTATCAACTTTGAAAATATCGAAGAGGTAAGGGCAGAACTTGCAGATGGTGGAGTTAAGCCTGGTGTATGTGGTCCAAGAGTAAGAACGGTTACAGCCTGTCAGGGAAATGCAGTATGTCCTAGCGGTTGTATAGATTCATATGATATTGCAAAGAAGCTTGATGAACATTACTTTGGAAGAGAGCTTCCTCATAAGTTTAAGTTTGGTGTTACAGGTTGTCAGAACAACTGTCTTAAGGCTGAAGAGAATGATATCGGCATAAAAGGCGGTATGGAAGTAAGCTGGATTGAGGATAAATGCATCAACTGTGGGGTATGTGAAAAAGCCTGTCGTAGGGGTGCTATAAGCTGTGCTAACAATACAGTTACGATTGACAGAACCAAGTGTAATAATTGTGGACGTTGTGTTAAGGCCTGTCCAACAGAGGCATGGGAAGGAAAGAGTGGTTTTATTGTATCTTTTGGTGGACTTTTTGGAAATCATATATATAAAGGTGAACAGCTTCTTCCTCTTATCACAGATGAAGAAACTCTTTTCAGAGTCACAGATGCAGCAATAGGATTCTTTGAAAGAAATGCTAATGCAGGTGAAAGATTCAGACTTACTTTACAAAGACTTGGTGAGGATGAATTCAGAAAAGAAATTATGGCTGCTTACGAAGGTAAGTAGTATGCTGGCAGATACATCAGAGGTTTTATAGCTATCGTTAAGATATTTTAAAAGCTATGAATTTCTGATGTGTCTGGAATAAAAAATAAGAATTCCAGAATAAATTTTAAAATTCACATTGTATAACTGGAAATAATGTGGTAATATATAACATATAAACATATAAAGATACTAGGAATATAGATTAAAAGCACTAATACATATAATAAAATAATATTGTCAGGTGCTCTATGAAAGAAGGGAGAATAGTTATGGAAATAGAAGGAATTAGTATTGATGATACAGTTGATATAACTGATAAGGTATGCCCGCTTACATTTGTTAAAGCAAAGGTGGCTATTGATGAGCTGGATGATGGTGAGATTATTGCTATACGTATGAATGATGGTGAACCAGTAGCTAATGTTCCAAGAAGTATTAAAGAGGAAGGTCATCAAATACTTAAGCTTGTTAATAACGAGGATGAAACATATACGCTTATAGTTAAGAAGGTAGAAGATTAGAGTAGAAAAGAGGATTAATATGGCAGAAAGAATTAAGTTACAGGATTTTGATGAAAAAGTACTGAATAGTTCACTTCCAGTTCTGGTTGATTTTTATTCTGATAGCTGTGTTCCATGCAAGCGCCTTGCACCGGTTCTGGGAACAGTAGAGGATGAGAAGGCTGGAAGCCTGGTTGTTTATAAGGTGAATATCAACTTCGATGCTGATGCAGCACAGAAATATGATGTAAGTGCGGCTCCAACACTTGTGTTATTTAAGGATGGAGAAGAGAAGGCAAGACACACAGGTGTGTTAAAAAAGGATGAACTGGTAAGCTTTATAGAAGCTGATTCATAAGCTTTTAGCAGGTAAAACATGCTTTTGACATATCATTATTCAGTTAAATATATTTATGCCATAAAGGCAGGAAAGAGGTAAAAAATGCAGTTAACAGTATCGGGAGTAAAGAAAGAATATGAAGATGGAATAACACTTCCAAAGCTTTTTGAAATCGAGAATGTAGAAACACCAGAATATGTAACAGTTTCAATTAATGAAGAATTCATTCCTGGTGACCAGAAGGAAACGTACCAGTTAAAGGATGGAGATAATGTTGAATTTTTATATTTCATGGGCGGTGGACAAAGATAATAAAGAAATTGCCATTTAATGAAAGAAAAATATAAGTTTAGAAGGAGAAAATATATGGCTTTATCAGATGAGCAGATAGAACGTTATTCGCGCCACATTATATTAAAAGAAGTTGGTGCTAAGGGACAGAAGAAATTACTTAATGCTAAAGTGCTTATAATAGGTGCAGGAGGACTTGGTGCACCAGCAGCTATGTATCTGGCAGCAGCAGGTGTTGGAACAATCGGTATAGCTGATGCTGACGAGGTTGATCTTAGCAACCTGCAAAGACAGATCATACATCAGACGGCTGATGTAGGAAAGGCCAAAGTCCAGTCAGCTAAGGAAACTATTAATGCGATGAACCCTGATGTCACGGTTAATACATATAGAGAGTTTATAACAAGTGAAAATATCATGGACATTATTAAGGATTATGATTTTATTATTGATGGTACTGATAACTTTCCAGCTAAGTTTTTGATTAATGATGCATGTGTAATGGCTAAGAAGCCTTTTTCACATGCTGGTATTATCAGATTCAAGGGTCAGCTTATGACTTATGTTCCTGGTGAAGGACCATGCTACAGATGTGTATTTAAGAATCCACCACCAAAGGATGCAGTACCTACATGCAAGCAGGCTGGTGTTATCGGAGCTATGGGAGGTGTCATAGGAAGTCTTCAGGCTATGGAGGCTATCAAGTATATCCTTGGAGTAGGAGAGCTGCTTACAGGATATCTTCTTACATATGATGCTATAACACAGGAGTTCCATAAGATTAAACTTCCTTCTAATACAGATGGCTGTGCTGTATGTGGTAAGAATCCAACTATAACTGAGCTTATAGATTATGAACAGGTAGTCTGTGAAGACCACTGATTTTAAGTTTATGCCATAAAAGGAAGGCAGGAGGTTTTGCAAAGTGATTACATTTAATAAAAATGATTATGATAAAATTCTTGAATATGCAAAGGTTAATCTTCCAGAGGAAGCCTGTGGTCTTATAGGTGGAACAATAGAGGATGGTAATAAGTATATAAAGAAAGTATATCTTCTGACTAATATTGATCATTCTAATGAACATTTTTCAATGGATCCTAAGGAGCAGCTTGCGGCAGTTAAGGACATGAGAGCTGAAGGATTAGTTCCTCTTGGCAACTGGCATTCGCATCCTGAATCTCCTTCAAGACCATCAGAAGAGGATAAAAGGCTTGCATATGACAGTAAAGCAAGTTATATGATACTTTCTCTTATGAATGCAGATGAGCCAGTGCTTAACTCATTTCATATAGAAGGAAATGTGTCTGAAAAAGAAGATTTGCATATTATTTAGAGATATGATATATAATAATGGATGCAGGTAGTCGTTAATTCCGATTGCCTGCATTGTTTATATAGATTATGAGTGAATTGTATAACAATAGAAAGGTGCATTTATGACAGAATTAGAAAATATATATGATGTGGTTATAGTAGGCAGTGGACCAGCAGGTTTGTCAGCAGCTATATATGCTAAAAGGGCAGGACTGAATATTCTTGTAATAGAAAAGGAATATATGGGTGCAGGACAGATTGCATATAGTGATAAAGTAGATAATTATCTTGGTATTCCTGCGGTAAATGGTTTTGATCTTGGAGAATGTTTTAGAAATCATGCGATATCTTTGGGAGTGGACATAGAAGAAGGCGAGGTTACAGGAGTAACATGTACTGATTGTAAGATAGATACAGCTCCTGCATGTAATAAGCTTTTGTGGAAAACTATACTTTCAGATGGCACATATAAGCTTTCAAAAACAGTTATATACGCAGCGGGAAGTCATCATCGTCATCTTGGTATAAAAGAGGAGGATGAATATATAGGAAAAGGTGTTTCATACTGTGCTGTATGTGATGGTGCATTTTATAAGGATAAAAGTGTAGTTGTTGCAGGAGGGGGGAATAGTGCTCTTGGCGATGCTCTGTATTTATCTGATATATGCCACGATGTGTATATTGTGCATAGAAGGGATGAATTCAGAGGTGATGCAGCTACTCTTAAAAAACTGAAGGAGCGAAAGAATGTTCATATAATTACCAGCGTTAATATACAGGCATTAAGAGGGGAAAAGAAGCTTGAAGAGGTGCTTCTTAGTGATGGACAGGTCATAAAAGCAGCAGGACTTTTTGTTGCAGTTGGCATGGAGCCTGAAACAGATATTCTTAAAGGTGTTGTAGAACTTGATAATAAAGGATATGTTGTTGCAGCGGAGGATTGTGTTACATCAGCAGGCGGTTTTTATGCTGCAGGCGATATCAGGACAAAGCAGTTAAGACAGGTTATAACAGCTGCTGCTGATGGTGCCAATGCTGCATCACAGGTGATTAAGTATCTTAAATAATTCAATTGAAATTATCTGCTTTATATGTTATATTCATTATCCGGTTATGTTTAAAATGTTAAATAAAATGATGTGAGTGTCAAAAGTGAATTTTGCCACTTACTGATTTATACATGATTATTGGAGATATATATGGGTAATAATAACAAAAGAAAATCATCAGCTATGGATATGACAACAGGTTCTATTCCATTAAATATACTTAAATTCAGCATCCCACTTATGCTGGCACAGATACTTGAAGTGCTGTTTAATATGTCGGATGTTGCAGTTGTTGGAAAGTTTTCAAGCTATGAAGCACTTGGTGCAGTTGGTTCAACATCGCTTCTTGTTACATTATTTACAGGCTTTCTTATTGGCATGGGTTGTGGGGTTAATGTAAGAACGGCCCAGCAGCTTGGTGCAGGGCAGAAGGAAAATGTAAGAAAAACAATCCATACATCATTTATTTTAAGTCTTTTAGTTGGAATTATAGCGTGTGTGTTATGTATAACAGGAGCGGAGTTTTTCTTATCACTTATGAATACAAAACAAGAGCTTATATCCGGAGCTGTTTTATACTTCAGGATATATGCGCTTGGAATGCCTGCTATGGCAATATATAATTTCGGCAATGCAGTTATGAGTGCAAGTGGAGATACGAAAAAACCACTTATATATCTTTCGTTTGCAGGCGTTGTTAATGTATGTCTTAATCTTATATTTGTTATAGGAATAGGGATGGCAGAAGATGGTGTTGCATTTGCAAGTATTACAGCACAGTATATATCAGCTTTTTTGGTTGTTTTTAATCTGTTTAAAAGAAAAGATGAAGATGTCTGCAGATTAAGAGTAAAGGAATTAAGATTATATAAAGGAGTGTCAAAGGTTATATTGATGCTTGGAATACCAGCCGGAATACAGAACGCTATATTTGCTATGGCTAACCTTTTTATACAGACAGGTGTCAACTCATTTAGTGCGGTTATGGTATCAGGTAATGCGGCTGCGGCCAATGCTGATGCACTGATATATAATGTTATGATGGCTTTTTATACAGCGTGCTCAAGTTTTATGGGACAGAATATGGGAGCACATAATAAGAAACGTATGTTAAAAAGCTATATAATAAGTATGTCCTATGCCTTTTTAGCTGCAGCTATATTAGGTGGGCTGCTTATTATATTCGGAAGACAGTTTTTATCATTGTTTACAAGTGAGCCACAGGTTGTGGAAGCTGGTATGCAGAGAATTATGATCATGGGTTTTTCGTATGCCTTGTCATCTTTTATGGATTGTACGATAGCGGCATCAAGAGGTATTGGAAAGACAATAGTACCAACTATAGTTGTTATTATTGGTTCATGTGTATTCAGGGTTGCCTGGGTATATACAATATTTGCATATGTCCATACGATTCCATCCCTTTTCTTATTGTATCCTTGTTCATGGATGATAACAGCAGCTGCGGAAATAGTTTACTTTATACGCTGCTTTAAAAAATTATCGTTTGATTGATTTGTTAAAGAAATTCAATCAAACGATAATTTTAATTTTAGTTAATTTTATTTGATTTCTTCTGCCATTTTTTCCATATCTGCAATATTATTATCGTTCATTGTGGATTTTATTGTAACAATATCAGGACAGATTGTAATGTTTTTCATGCCATCAAAGGCTGTCTTTAACCATCTTGCAGCAGTAGGAGCCCATGAGCCGTTTTCTATGATTCCGACTTTACGTTTCTGATAAGCTTTATGGGAAAGTCTGTTAACAAAATCCTCCATAGGTGGGAATACACCGCCATCATATGAAGCTGCTGCCACAATAAGACGTCCATAACGAAAAGCATCTTCGACAGCTTCTGACATATCATCCCTTGTAAGATCTGTAAATGCTACATTTTCATAGCCCTTTTCCTTGAGGATATCCACCATTTTTAAGGCAGCTGCTTTAGTGTTGCCATGGATAGAAGCACATGCTACAAGGATACCATCATCTTCTGGTTCATAACTGCTCCATGTAAGGTATTTTTCTATATAATAATTAAGATTATCCTTAAGGACTGGTCCATGAAGCGGACATATAGTCTTGATATCAAGACCGGCAGCCTTCTTTAATAATGTCTGTACAGGAGCACCATATTTACCAACTATATTAAAATAATATCTTCTTGCTTCACATGTCCAGTCTTCATCAGTACACAGTGCACCGAATTTACCAAAGGCATCTGCAGAGAAAAGTACCTTTTCTGTTGTTTCATATTCCAGCATGACTTCTGGCCAGTGAACCATAGGAGCCATTATAAATACAAGTTTATGCTTACCAAGTGAAAGCTCATCGTTTTCTGCAACAACCTGGCAGCGTTCATCAAGATTATCAATGTTGAAAAACTGAGGAAGCATAGCTTTGGCTTTAGCGCTAAGAACAAGCTTTGCATCAGGATATTTATCAGCGAGAGCCTTGATGTTAGCTGCATGATCAGGTTCTAAGTGAGATATTACGATATAGTCAACATCTCTGCCATTAAGAGTGGCATTAAGGTTATTAAACCATTCTTCTGATTTTCTTTTGTCAATAGTATCCATGACTGCTACTTTTTCATCAAGTATTATATATGAATTATAAGCCATGCCATTAGGCACCTTGTACTGGCTTTCAAAAAGATCAAGAGTAGTATCATCAGCACCAATGTATTTGATTGAATCTGATATAAATGTGTCTGTCATAATTAAGACCTCCTAAAAATTTTTAATAATGATAATTATTACTGTTTTGCATTATAACATATATGGAAATAAATTCAAATATTAATTATCAATTTTTTCATCGATTCTTTTTTTGAGAATATCAAAAAGTTCATTTTCAGTGTTGATATTTTCATTGCCTAAGTCGGCACAGGCTGTTTTAATATCAAAGGGCAGTCTTTTATCATTAAAAAGTATATGCTTTGGTGCAGCTTTTTTTGGAAGTAATTCAATACGTTCACAAAAGTTTTTATAATTAAGCTTGTTTTCAAGTACGAAAAACGTATCAGGACTATATCTTACAAATAGCAGATCAGTATCAGTTTCATCATGAAAAATCTGGTTTAAAAGAGAGTAAAGACTGCATATAATTCCGGAAGCAGCCATACTTCCTTCAGACTGGGTTATGTCATATAAATGCCTGATGTTGATAAGCGCTGTGTTTGATCTGTGGTTTTTCTTGGCTTCGCATATAAGGTTAGGAAGATGTTCAGAAAGATAATCCCTGTTATAGGAATTGGTTTCTTTATCCTGTAGAAACTGACTGTTAAAAGCGCTGATAGCACTTATAAGCTTCTTTCTTGAATTATAAGAGTTATAACGGTTGTATGTGTAAGAAAAAAGCTTAGTTATCTCTAAAACAAGAGCTTTTCCATCAACAATAACAGGACGTGATGTTACCTGGTATATATTGTTATCAACTATATCAAGCTTTGACTGGGTTTGTTTTGTTATAAGAGCTCTTGCTGATGTACAGTTCTGGCATTGGTATGGAGCGTTCCATACATCATAGCATTTATTCGTTAGAGAAGTACCATCTGTTTTATTATCTTCAATCTGTGTAACGCAGCATTCAAATGGATTAACAAGCCGTACACTGTCAAATGAGCGGGAAAGTATATCCATTTCGTGTGATATTTCATTTTTTGTGTATGAAATTAACTCTTTATTGATGTTTACAGAGTCATTAGTATGAATGTTTTCGTCATTATAAATATCATTATTATTCATAAACTGTTCCTGCCTTCTAAAGTTAAGTAGATATTAGCATAATTTTTAACGAATTCCAACTAATATTTGACTTTTATATGGCAAAATTGTATTTTATATATATTAAGATGTCAGGGTTAAAAGGTATTCTGTCTCTTACATCAGATATAGACAGAAGGGAAGATGATAATGTTAGATAGTGTGTTAAATATGTCAAAAAAACAGATAGAGGATGCTATCAGGATATTGAATCCGTGCATGAATGATTATTTATATGTGTTTGATCTTAAGGAAGATTATTATGTTATATCAAAGCATGCAACAGAAAGGTTTATACTTCCATCAGACAAATTCTATAACGCAACAAAGAAACATGAGGATTTCGTATGTCCAGAAGATATTTCTATGCTTGGTAAGGAAATAGAACTGATTAAAGCTGGTAAGAAAAAGTTCCATGACATGAAATACAGATGGCTGGATAAGCATAATAATCCAGTATGGATTAACTGCAGAGGTTCAGTTTTGTTTGATGAAAATACCCAGCCACATTACCTGGTTGGATGTATTAATGAAATAGGTGTAAAGCCGGAGGCTGACAACGTAAGTGGTCTTCTGGGTGAATATGCACTTGACAGATATATTAAAGATACCTGTACAGATAATATTCCTGATGGCTTCATTATAAGAATGAGCATAGATAATTTCAGTGCAATTAATGCAGATTTCGGAATGAGCTATGGGGATTTTATTTTAAAGAGAACTTCAGAATGTATATTAAAGAGTATAAAACCAACACAAAGACTTTTTAAGTCGGGATCAGATGAATTTATTGTTGTTGATTTTAATGGTTCTTCAATAAATGAAGCAATTGGTATATATAAACAGTGTAAAAAACATATTAATAACTTCATTGAAAGTAACAGATATAATACTATATATACTTTATCAGCCGGTATTATTAATACAAGGGATATAACACTTGAAGAAGAAAACTATGTAAAGGCATCAGAATTTGCTTTAAAAACTGCCAAAGATAATGGCAGGAATAATTATTATATATATAGTAAGCCTGATTATGACAGGTATAAAAGAAAGCTATACATAAGTAAAGCACTTCATAATGCTGTCAATGAAGATTTTAAAGGCTTTCAGGTGTTTTATCAGCCAGTTGTTGATGCTGTTACATATATGCTCACAGGTGCAGAAGCTCTTATGAGATTTTCCATAAAAAAAGAAGGTGTGGATGAATGTGAATATATATCACCAGTGGAATTCATACCCGTTCTTGAAGAAACTGGTCTTATAATACCAGCCGGCAGATGGATACTTGAACAATCTGCAAAACAGTGCAGTATCTGGAATGAGCATGTAAAGGGTTTCAGGGTAAATATTAATGTGTCATATATCCAGGTTATGAAAAGTGATGTTTTTTCAGATATAATGTCGGTTATAGATAAATATTCATTACAGCCATCATGCATCGGAATCGAACTGACAGAAAGCGGATACCTTGACTCTAGTACACATTTTAATCATTTGTGGAGAATGCTAAAGGATAATGGTGTGTATGTTATTCTTGATGATTTCGGAACAGGATATTCCAATCTTCATTGCTTAAGTGATCTTAAGCCGAATTATATAAAGATAGACAGAACATTTACATTAAAGGCACTTAAAAATAAATATGATTATAAACTTATGACATATATAATAGATATGGCTCATTCGCTTGGACTTAAGCTGTGTATAGAAGGTGTTGAAACATCGGATGATTTAAGACAGCTAAGAGGACCTGGTGCTGATTATATACAGGGATATCTTTTTGGAAAGCCTTATCCGGCTGTGGAATTCGAAAAAAGATATGTCAATGATGAAAATTGAATAATGAAAAACTGAATAATGAAAGTCAAAATTAGATTTATGGATTAAAAATTAAACACAGGATTAATACTAAAGGGGATATATATGATATCCCGGAATGGAGGAATTATGGAAAATAAAGCTAAAACAGGCAGGAAACTTATAATGATGCCAGCTGAACTTTTTGCACCGGTACTTATAGTCATGATAGTTGTATTTATTTTATTAAACAATAATATTATTGGGGTTTTACCAGCATTTATTCTTATGCTTATAGTATTTGGCATAGTTCTTTTGCTTATTATTAGTATTATAAGGAGTGTTGTTATTCCTATAAGGGCTGCGATAACAGGAATTTCAGCAGATGATAAAGCAAATGAAAAGGTTAATAAAAAACTTCAGAAGTTATCTTCAAGAAATGATGAGACAGGAGAACTGGTACGTAATATCCAGAATACGTTTGGTGGTATAACAAACACTATAACGGCAATAAGAATAGCAACAACTGAACTTGAACAGGTATCAGAGGAGTTTGTCAAAATGTTCAGCCAAATGCAGGAGGTTGTAAACAATACTAATTCGGCCGTGGATACAATTACTGATAATACAACAGTCCAGGTGGATAAGGTAGAGGATATAAAGGTGAAAACTGATTCAATAAGCAGGGCTGTAGATAATATACATAAGAATATTGAAGGGCTTAAGGAAAGCGTGGATACCGTTACTGAATGTAACGATAAAGCGGCAGACATCATGAAAGAACTTATATGTATAAGTGAGGAAAGCGGACACGCCATGGAAGAGGTCAGCAAAGAAACACAGCGTACAAACGAATCTGCACAGGAGATAAGAAAAGTAACAGAGATTATAGCTGGTATATCAAACCAGACGAATCTTCTTGCACTTAATGCCAGCATAGAGGCGGCAAGAGCAGGTGAGAATGGACGAGGATTTGCCGTAGTAGCTGAACAGATAAGAGCACTTGCAGATCAGTCAAGAGAATCAACTGAGCATATTAATAACATAGTTAATGGTCTTATTGAGAATTCTGATATAAGTGTTGAGACAGTTAAGAAGGTAACAGATGCATTTGAAAAGCAGGATGCAAAGATTAAGGATACAGAGGCTATATTTGGAACACTTAATTCAGAAATAAACCGTGTTGGAGATGCAATAGGTGGAATAACAGGTGAAGTAGGTGATCTTGAAGGCCATAAGAACAATATAGCTTTAGGAGTTGATAATCTTACAGAGTTTGCACAACAGAATGCACAAAGCGGAAAGATAACAAGGGATAATATGAAGGATCTGGAGAGTGTTATGGACAACTGCAAATCATCTACAGACAGAATAGTGGGTGTTTCTAACGAACTTGTTAAAGAAATAAAAAGTATTAGTAAAACAGGTCTTAAAAAATAAATCTAATAATGACTAAAGCGTAATAATTTTACGGTAAAAGGTTTAAAAGTCTTATCGTGTGGGTACGATAAGACTTTTTTGGTTATTTTTGGTTAAAGATAAAGTTTATCACTAAGCGAAAAATATTTAATCAGCTATTGACAAACACTTAAACATTTGTTTAAATGTTTATATAAGAAATGGTTCTATATGAATCAGATTATATATAATGTTGTTATAGAATTGTAAAGAAAGGGTAAGCATATACAATATATGCGGGTATTTATTATGAAGAAGACTTATGGAATCGAAGTAGATTGTGCTAACTGTGCTTTAAAGATGGAGGAGGCAGCTAAGAAAACAAGTGGTGTTAAAGATGCCACAGTTTCTTTTATGACACAGAAGATGAAAGTTGAATTCGAGGATGGTGCAGCTGCTGATACAGTTATGCAGGAGGTTTTAAAGAACTGCAAAAAGGTTGAATCAGATTGTGAGATTTTTTTATAAGCTGAATCTGATTGATATGAAAGGTTGTGGTTTATATGACTAAGAAACAAAAAAAGGTGCTTATAAGAATAATAATTGCTTCGGTATTGATTATTCTTCTTAAACTGGTATTTCATTTTGTTAATGTTAATAAGTATGTAGAACTTATCGCTTTTCTTGTTCCATATTTTGTTATTGGATATGATATATTAAAAAAGGCTGTATATGGGATATTTAACAGACAGGTATTTGATGAGAACTTCCTTATGGCAATAGCAACAGTTGGTGCTATAGCTCTTGGCGAATATGTTGAGGGAACAGCAGTTATGTTGTTTTATCAGATAGGAGAACTGTTTCAAAGCTATGCAGTTGGAAAAAGCAGGAAGAATATCACAGCACTTATGGATATAAGACCTGATTATGCTAATATTGAGGTTGATGGGAAGTTAGAACAGGTTGATCCTGATGATGTTGAGGTTGGTAGCGTTATAGTTGTTAAACCAGGAGAAAAGATTCCTATTGATGGCATTGTAGTAGAGGGAAGCTCTACACTTAATACAAGTGCTCTTACAGGCGAAAGTGTACCAAGAAGTGCTAAAGAGGGTGAAGAGGTTATAAGTGGCTGTGTTAATCTTACAGGACTTCTTAAGATTAAGACAGATAAAGAATTTGGTGATTCAACAGTATCTAAAATACTTGACCTGGTAGAAAATTCCAGTATGAAGAAATCACGTTCAGAAAATTTTATAACAAGATTTGCAAAAGTGTATACGCCAGCTGTATGTATAGGAGCACTTGCACTTGCTGTTATTCCACCGGTAGTCAATCTTGTTATGGGGAATTCCTCTGAGTGGTCTAAGTGGCTTATAAGAGCACTTACAACACTTGTTATAAGCTGTCCCTGTGCATTAGTCATATCTATTCCGCTTAGTTTCTTTGGGGGAATAGGTGGAGCATCTTCAAGAGGCATACTTATAAAAGGCTCTAATTATCTTGAGATTTTATCAAAGGCAAAATATATCGTATGTGATAAAACAGGAACACTTACAAAGGGCGTATTTGAGGTTACGGATGTTGTTACCGCTAATTCATATCAAAAAGAAGAACTTCTTAAACTGGCAGCATATGCAGAAAGTTATTCTACGCATCCTATAAGCAAGAGTATAAGGAATGCATATAATAAGGATATTGATACTAATGTTATATCTGATATAGAAGAGATAAGCGGACATGGTGTGTGTGCAGATATAAAAGGAAGAAAGATTCTTGCAGGAAATAAAAAGCTTATGGAACAATATGGCATAGACACAACACCTACGCAGGCTTTTATAGATAAAAAAACAGGAACACTTGTGTATGTGTCAGTTGACGGCGTGTATGCAGGCTGCATAATCATATCAGATATAATTAAGCCAACATCTGCAAAGGCGGTTAAAGACTTAAAGAAAGCCGGAGTAAAGAAAGTTGTTATGCTTACAGGTGATTCAAAGAAGGTTGCTGATGCCGTAGGAAAGCAGATAGGGGTAGATGTTGTTAAAAGTGAATTGCTTCCTGCAGATAAGGTTTTTGAGGTCGAAAAGCTTCTTGATGAAAAAGAGAAGAATGAAGTACTTGCCTTTGTTGGAGATGGAATCAATGATGCGCCTGTGCTTTCAAGGGCAGATATTGGCATAGCTATGGGTGCACTTGGTTCTGATGCAGCTATTGAGGCAGCAGATATAGTACTTATGGATGATGATCCTTCTAAGATAGCAACAGCTATGAATATATCAGCAAAGACTTTAAAAATTGTACACCAGAATATAGTGTTTGCACTTATGGTTAAGTTTATATGTCTGTTTTTAGGTGCTATAGGTATAGCTAATATGTGGATTGCTATATTTGCAGATGTAGGTGTTATGGTGCTTGCTGTGCTTAATGCTACAAGATGCCTTGTATATAAGGATTAGATTAGTAAAATATTAATATGTTGACAAAAGGAGATACACATGTCAGGAGTTAATCTTCCACATGATCATGGACAGAATATAGAAAAAGTGCTGGAAAGAATGCCAGATTCAGAGGAGTGTGTGTTAGTTGCTGATGTATTCAAGCAGATTAGTGATGGCAGCAGAATACGTATATTATGGCTGCTGTGCCATTGTGAGGAATGTGTCAGTAATATAGCTGCAGCTATGCAGATGAGTGATCCGGCAGTATCACATCATCTTAAGCTTTTAAAAAAGAGTGGACTGATAGTCAGCAGAAGAGATGGCAAGGAAATATATTACAGACTTGCTGATACACAGACTGCACAGCTTTTACATCACATAATAGAAGAAATGTTCAGAATCACATGTCCTCTTGGATAAAAAATGATATTAAAAAGGTGCAATATAGACTATTGCATCTTTTTTATTTTGGGAAAGCTTGAAAATTTTTGTGAAATTGTTTATAAATCTTGTCATAAAAACAAAAAAGTTATTCATTTTTAATATCATATGTGTTAAAATAGATTAAATTAATCAGTTATCAGATATAATATATTGAAATTTTGGAGGATATATGTATTGATTCTGATATTGATATAACGTGAATATATTGTTAAGGAGAGTTTTTATGTTTAGTCAGTTATTTGGAAAATATCTTATTGAGAGTGATATTATTAGTGAGGAACAATATGAGGATATTCTTGCGAAAGTAGAAAAAACACGTGCAAAGCTTGGTCTTATTGCTGTTTCAGAAGGTATCCTTACAAAGGAAAAAGCTGAACGGATTAATATACTTCAGACACAAAAGGATGCAAGATTTGGTGATATAGCAGTTGAAGAGGGATATATCACTAAAGAACAGCTTGATATGATACTTTCAAAACAGGCCAGTCCATATATTAAGTTTATCCAGGTGCTTGAAGAGGTTACAGGTATCAAGCAGGATAAGATAGAGTTATACATAGAGGATTTCAGGAAAAGCATAGGATTTACATTTGAAGAACTTGAGTCACTTAAGAGCGAAGATATAGACAGTATAGTTCCTATGTTTGCTTATGCCGCTAATCCTTATGTTACAAGAATAGCCGCACTTGCTTTAAGAAATATAACAAGATTTGTTACAGATAATTATTATATCGGAAAAATAGAACATGTTAACAATTTTGATTACAGAGCTTTTTCCGGACAGCAATGTGAAGGTGATATTAATACAGTCATAGGCTTTGCCGTAAAGGATGATCCAGATGGATTTATAAAGATAGCTGCTGGATATTCAAAGCGTGGGGCATATACCTTAGGATTAGAAAGTTATGATGCAGTGGGTGAGTTTGTTAACTGTATAGATGGGCTTTTCTCATCAGCATTATCAGCTGAGAATATAGAAGTGGAGATTCTTCCACAGTTTTCATACGAGAATCAGATTGCAAAAGGCAGTGCTTATGTATTGCCTATATACATTAATGGCAAAGAGGTTTCATTGTATATTGCAGTAGACAGCGATGTAAGTATAGGACAGATGCCTGTTACAAGAAAGATGGCAGTTAAGGAAGGTAGTGTTGATGAGACAGGTGAAAAAACAACAGTACTTATAGTGGATGATTCTGGAATGTCTAGAATGATGTTAAGAGATATATTAGAAGAAGCCGGTTATTGTATAGTCGCAGAAGCATCTGATGGTTTTGAAGGTGAACTTGCATATAAGCAGTATGAGCCAGATATAGTTACATTGGATATTACAATGCCTAATATGGATGGTATTGAGTGTCTTGAAAGAATTATGGATTATAATCCTGATGCTAAAGTTATCATGATTACAGCAGCAGGACAGCAGAATAAGGTTATCAAGGCTTTAAAAATAGGAGCGAAAAAGTTTGTTACAAAGCCATATAATGTAGATGATGTTCTTAAGAATATAAAAGAACTGGCTGAATGATATAAATAAACATATAAATATAAAAAAGAAAGCGTGTATAGCAGATCTCCCCAGCTGCTAACAGGCTTTCTTTTTATATAGATAGCTTTTTACAAAGATAACCTGTTCACGTACTATAAAATAAGATATTATGGTTAAAATCTTATTATGCAGGTTATATGAAAATATGCTTACATCAATTCCGGATATATATGTTAAGCATATTTTCATATTATCATAGTACACATTATTTACATCCTACTTTAAGGGGGATTTTCTGTTGGATATAATTAATAACGTATTTTTTTCAATACAAGTCATCAAAAACTGAGGAAATTGTCAGTGAAATACTAAAAATCATATAGCCAGATTACATATTGTATGATATAATTAATAGCAATATATTTATAGAAACGGAGCATTTATAATGGAAAAGTATTTTAAAGTAAAAGAGCATGGCTCTACAGTAAAGGTTGAGATTCTTGCTGGTATTACAACTTTTATGGCCATGGCTTATATACTTATGGTAAACGCAGGTATGTTTTCGGCTTTACCAGAGGTATCTTATAATGCGATATATATCGCAACAGCATTATCAGCAGTAGCTGGTACTTTTGCTATGGCATTTCTTGCAAATCTTCCGCTTGGCTTAGCTTCAGGCATGGGACTTAATGCATTTTTTGTTTATACAGCATGCTTTAATTTTGGACTCAGCTACGCTAATGCACTCGTGCTTGTATTATTAGATGGTATAGTATTTATAATCCTTACAGTAACAGGTATCCGCACAAAGCTTTTTACGGCTATTCCGGATGCTGTAAGAAAGGCTATTCCAGCTGGTATTGGTCTTTTCATTGCATTTCTTGGATTACAGAATGCAGGACTTATAGTTAATGATGAATCAACACTTGTTAATCTTTCATCTTTTAACATTCTTAATGGTAACGCATCATGGACGGATATTATGCCTAAGTTTGTTACTATTATTGCACTTGTTATTATAGCTGTACTGACTGTCAAGAATATAAAGGGGTCAGTACTCTGGGGCATTCTTGGTGGAAGTATTATCTATTATGTATTAGGTTTTACAGTGCCAGGTTTTTACGATGGCTTTTTTGATGGTATGACACTTAATCCTTTTGCAGCCTTTGGTGACTGGGCATCCGAGTCGTTTGGTAAGGTGTTTACAGAAGGGTTTAATTTCTCAGGTTATCTTGCTGACCATACAAGCGCAGATCTTGTTCTTGTCATTGCAACAACAGCACTTGCTTTCTGCATGGTAGATATGTTTGATACTCTTGGAACTTTATATGGTGCATGTTCAAGAGGTGATTTACTCGATAAGGATGGACAGGTTCCTAACTTTGAAAAGGCTATGTTATCAGATGCCATAGCTACCTGTGTTGGTGCTATATGTGGAACATCAACGGTTACTACCTTTGTTGAGTCATCATCAGGTGTAGCTGAGGGTGGAAGAACAGGTCTTTCAGCATTTACAACAGGCTGTCTTTTCTTTATTGCCATGTTTTTAAGCCCTATAGCAGCGCTTATTCCAGGATGTGCAACGGCAGCAGCACTTATATATGTAGGTGTACTTATGATGGGTGGAGTTGCAGGCATTGACTGGAAAGACATTTCTGTAGCTGTTCCTGCTTTCCTGACTATTGCATTTATGGCTTTTGCATATAACATAAGCTATGGTATTGCATTTGGTATTTTATCTTATGTTCTGATTAAGGTATTTTCAGGTAAGGCTAAGGAAGTTAAAGCATTTACATGGATTATTGCTGTATTATTTTTGTTAATGTTCTTCCTTACGCATTAATGTTTTAAACAATATGTTTGTTTGTATGTGTGTTGAAATTTGCTTTTGACACGTATATCATTCTATTATATAATAAATACAGGATAGTTATGGGGGCATACACTATGTAGCCCCCATAATCTTTGTATTATGGTACGTGACTATGATAAAGGACATTTTTTTGATGCAGGGATTAAATATTTGGCTGCCGGCATCTTATTATTTAGTTGACAGGAGATATAGATATATATGGATAATATAAGAGATTATCTTAAGGATAATATACTTATAACGGATGGAGCGTTTGGTACATATTATGCTGGATTATATGATACACGTGAGCTTCCCGAAAAAGATAATATAAACTATAAGGACAGAATTACGGCTATCCACAGGGAGTATATTGAGGCTGGTGCCAGACTTTTAAGAACTAATACATTTGCCAGTAATACGATTAATCTTGATACTGATATAGAAGGTGTAAGAGCCAATATTAAAGCAGCTGTGCAAAACGCCAGACAGGCAGCTTTATTATCTGGAAAGGGGGTTTATATTGCAGCAGATATAGGACCTATACCTAACGATAATATGTTTGACCGTCAGATAACAGAGAATGAATACGTCCAGATAGTAAACACATTTGCTAAGCTGGGGGTTAATATATATGTGTTTGAAACATTTTCTGACATTTCCCATATTATAGAAGCAATCAAGGCTGTTCCAAAGGATGCCTTTATTATAGTGCAGTTTGCTATTAATCAGTATGGATACAGCAGTTCTGGACTTAGTGCAAGAAAGCTTATATCACTGGCTGATGAAATAGATAGTGTAGATGCTGTTGGATTTAACTGTGGCATTGGTCCTGCACATATGGAGCAGTTTGTAAGCAGGAATAGAAAATACACAAAAAAAATATTCACTGCACTTCCAAACGCAGGATATCCTCAGGTTATCAGTGGAAGAATGGTGTTTTCAGATAAGAATATAGAATATTATTCACAAAAGGTATGTGATCTTGTCAGGGCAGGTGCAGATATAGTTGGTGGCTGCTGTGGAACAACACCAGATTATATAAAAAATATATCTGAAATGATACGTTCATCACATATATCATGCAATATAAATATTGATGCTGATGGTGATTTTAATAAAACACCGGTTAAAAATAGTGCTTTTTATTGTGGTAAAGAAGGAAAGAAGCTCATAGCTGTTGAACTTGCACCTCCTTTTGATAGTGATGCTGACAAGCTTATGGATGCAGCACATTATTTAAAGGAAAAAGGAGTTGATGTACTAACATTTCCTGATTCACCATCTGGCAGAACGAGAGCTGACTCTATTCTGATAGCAGCTAAGGTGTCACGTCAGACAGGAATGTGTGTTATGCCTCATCTTTGCTGCAGGGATAAGAATGCCATAGCTATAAGATCACAGCTTCTAGGTGCACATATTAATGGGATTAATAATTTCCTTGTGATAACAGGAGATCCGATTCCGCAGATGATAAGAAGCAGTGTTAAGAGCGTGTTTAATTTTGATTCTGTAGGACTTATGAATATAATAGAAGATATGAACGAAGATCAGTTTAAGCAGGAGCCTATAGTATATGGCGGTGCTATTAACCAGGGAAGGAAAAGGCTTGATATAGAGATATCCCGCGTTAAGAAAAAAATGGAAGCAGGAGCAGCTTTTTTTATGACACAGCCAGTTTTTTCTGATGAAGATATTAAACGTCTTAGTACCATAAAAAAAGAAACAGGTGCGCGTATATTATGTGGTATTATGCCGCTTGTCAGTCTTAAAAATGCAACATTTATGAAAAATGAGATGGCAGGAATAGATGTTACTGATGAAGTTCTTTCAAGATATAGTGAAGATATGACTAAAAAAGAAGGAGAGGCTGCCGGAGTAAAACTGGCAGTTGATATGATAAATAAAACTAAAGATATCGTTGATGGATATTATTTTTCGTTTCCTTTTAACAGGGTATATATGCTGGAAGATATACTTAGTATGAGCCAGATTTAATTATACGGAGGTGATATAAGTGAATGAGGCACAGGTAAAACACTTTATATTAGTAGAACGTAAAAAGGGTACATCTATAGAAGAACTTATATTTATTCTTCATGATAATGGAGTGCCGGAGTATGAAATATCAAACTATCTGGAAATATCAATAAAATATGTTGAGGAAATACTTAGTGATTATTAAGCATATGTGTGCTCATAGGATTCAAAGGATTATTTAATTGATTTTTAAGAAAATGAATACAATTATAATCCTTTGATGCTTGATAATATGGCATTTCAGCGATATAATCATAAAAAGATTATTTTATTGGGGAGGGGCCTTATGGAAGTATATGAGATGCCTATAACTTTAGAAGAAGCCAGGAATTATCATAAGGTTATATATCAGCTGAAGATGCTAAGTCCGGTTGAGTGGATTAAAACATATATTTATACTGTGATATTCAGTTTGATTTTTTCATTTATATTATTTACATTTTCAACGAATATTGCACTTACAATGTGGGTTTCAACCAGTATTATAGTTAAGTTAGTTGTTTTTGCCATAGCTTTTATCCTTGTTGCCATGCAAAGATCAAAGAATATACAGTTGAAAGCTATGCTTCAGAAGTATTTTATCAATAATATTCCACAGGAGTTACTTGTGGGTGGTATTCAGTTAAAAAAGATAAAAGTGTCTAAGGATTCATTGAAGGTATATTATAGAAAATTCCAGACACCAGATTTATAGTGTATGTTTATAATCAAGATATAAGCTCCTTTTTTCGTTTGTATATGCAGGAAAGGGGCTTTTTAAAATTACAATATTTAATATTTAACAGATGGGAGATTATATATGAGTTTATTAAATGTAGAACATCTTACACATGGTTTTGGAGACAGGGCAATATTTGATGATGTTTCCTTCAGGTTATTAAAGGGGGAGCATATAGGTCTTGTTGGAGCTAATGGTGAGGGTAAATCCACATTTATGAATATAATAACTGGAAAACTTATGCCAGATGAAGGTAAAATAGAGTGGGCAAAAAACATTAAAACAGGTTATCTTGACCAGCATTCGGTTCTTGAAAAGGGTATGACAATAGGTTCTGTTATGAGACAGGCATTTGATGATCTGTTTGATATGGAAGCACGCATGAATGAAATATGCGATAAAATGATGGATGCTGATGAAAAGCAGATGGAAGAATACATGGAGGAGCTTGGTACTATCCAGGATCTTTTAACTAATCATGATTTTTATATGATAGATGCCAAGGTCGAAGAGGTTGCAAGGGCTTTAGGACTGCTTGAGCTTGGACTTGATAAGGATGTTACAGATTTAAGTGGTGGTCAGAGAACCAAAGTGTTATTAGGAAAGCTGCTTTTAGAAAAGCCAGATATACTTTTACTTGATGAGCCTACTAATTATCTTGATAAGGAACATATAGACTGGTTAAAAAGGTATCTTTTAGATTATGAAAATGCTTTTATTCTTATATCGCATGATATACCTTTTCTTAACAGTGTTATTAATATAATATATCATATGGATAATCATGAGCTTAACAGATATGTAGGTGATTACAACAAGTTTATGGAAGTATATGAGATGAAGCAGGCACAGCAGAAGGCTGCATATGACAAACAGCAGAAAGAAATAGCTGATCTTAAGGATTTCGTTGCAAGAAATAAGGCAAGAGTTGCTACAAGAAATATGGCTATGTCAAGACAAAAAAAGCTTGATAATATGGATATGATCGAGCTTGCAGAAAAGAAACCAAAGCCGGAGTTTAACTTTAAGATTGCAAGAACACCAGGAAAGTATATATTTACAGCTAAGGATCTTGTTATTGGCTATGATGAACCACTTTCAAAGCCACTTAATTTTGAAATGGAAAGAGGCAAAAAGGTAGTACTCACAGGTGCCAATGGTATTGGAAAATCAACATTGTTAAAAAGCCTGCTAGGAATCATAAAACCTATATCAGGTGAAGTGGTTATTGGAGATTACTTAGAAATAGGTTATTTTGAACAGGAAATGTCTCAAGACATAGATACAACCTGTCTTGAAGAAATATGGCAGGAATTTCCTGGATATACACAGTATGAGGTCAGATCGGCACTTGCCAAATGTGGGCTTACAACTAAACATATTGAAAGTAAGGTCCGTGTGTTAAGTGGTGGTGAGCAGGCTAAAGTCAGGTTATGTAAGCTTATAAACAGAGAATCTAACATTCTTGTTCTTGATGAACCTACTAACCATCTGGATGTTGATGCAAAAGATGAGCTTAAAAGGGCGCTTATTGAATATAAAGGAAGTATTCTTATGGTATGCCATGAGCCGGAGTTTTATGATGGTCTTGCAGATGATGTATGGGATTGCAGCGAGTGGACAACAAAGTTATTTTAGTTATATGTAACGATTAATAATAAGAGGTGGGAATTATGAAGATAGGTATATTTGATTCAGGTATAGGAGGATTATCATTGCTTCATCAGGCAATGATAACTCTTCCTGAGGTTGATTATGTGTTTTATGCTGATGTTGACAATGTTCCATATGGTGAAAAGACTAATGAGCAGATACGTGAATATGTAGACAGAGCAGTATGCTTTCTTGTAGATAAGGGCTGTGAGGCAGTTGTGCTTGCCTGTAATACTGCTACAAGTGCTGCTATTACATATCTTCGTAATAAATACCAGCTGCCCATCATAGGCATAGAACCAGCTGTTAAACCGGCATGCCAGCATAACAGGGATAAAAGGATAATGGTAGTAGCAACACCTGTCACTGCAGCAGGTGTTAAGCTTAAGAATCTTATAATGAAATATGATATTAATCATAAGGTTGATGTTGTAGCACTTCCAAAGCTTGTAAGATTTGCGCAAAAGGACGAATTTAATTCTGTCAATGTAATGAATTATCTAAACAATGAGTTTGCCGGATATAACTTTAATGATTATTCTGAGCTTGTATTAGGATGTACGCATTTTAATTACTTTAAGGACTCATTTGCAAAGCTTTTTCCATCTGATATAGAAATAATAGATGGAAATACAGGAGTATCAAATAACCTTAAAAATACACTTATAAAGAATGGAATACTAGAAAATACACATAATGAAATAAGAGGTAAAGTCGAATACTTTTATTCAGGCAGGGCCGTTGATAATAAAGAACTTGAGCATATCAGAAATCTTCATAAAAGACTTGAAGTTATGCGTAAGATATAATGAGCGCAAAAGAAAAGGAAGCGGCTGCGCAGCAGACATTTACTTTTCTTGCTTACTTTTATCATATAATAACAGGAGTACATTATGTCAGTTAAACACATGTATATTGCCATTGATTTGAAAACATTTTATGCTTCAGTCGAATGTGTAGAACGTAACATGAATCCATTAGATACGAATCTTGTTGTTGCAGATGCATCAAGAACAGAAAAAACAATATGTCTTGCAGTATCTCCTTCACTTAAAGCATATGGAATATCAGGAAGGGCAAGACTTTTTGAAGTAGTTTCAAAGGTTAATGAAATCAATGCAATGAGGCGTACACAAGTTTATGGACATAAACTTAAGGGTAGTTCATGTTTTGCCTCAGAGCTTAAAAGCAATAAAGAACTGGAACTGTCATATATTATTGCAACACCAAGAATGTCTTTGTATATGAAGTATTCAACGTATATATATAATATATATCTTAAGTATGTGGCAGCTGAAGATATACATGTTTATTCAGTTGATGAGGTGTTTATAGATGTCGGGGCGTATCTTGGAATATATAATGTATCACCCCGTGAACTGGCTATGAAGATGATAAAGGATATTTATGATGAAACAGGAATAACAGCCACTGCTGGAATTGGTACCAATCTTTATCTATGTAAGATTGCCATGGATATAGTTGCAAAACATATGCCAGCAGATAAATATGGTGTAAGAATAGCCGAACTTGATGAACATAGTTATCGTGAGCAGTTATGGGGGCATAAACCTATTACTGATTTCTGGCGTGTTGGTCCAGGATATGAAAAAAAGCTGTATGAGTATGGCATGTATACAATGGGTGATGTTGCAAGATGTTCTCTTGGATCTGATAGTGATTTTTATAATGAGGAACTTTTATATAAGCTTTTTGGTGTTAATGCAGAACTGCTTATCGACCACGCATGGGGGTATGAACCTTGTACAATAGCAGATATAAAAAGCTATAAGCCAGAGTCTAACAGTATAGGTTCAGGACAGGTGCTGCATTGTGCCTATGATTTTGAAAAAACAAAACTGGTTGTATGTGAAATGGTAGATCTTCTCATGCTTGAGCTTATAGATAAAGGGCTTGTGACAGATCAGATAGTACTCACTATCGGTTATGATATAGATAATATAACTAAAACATCTGGTAACAGAGAAGGAACTTATTCAGGTGAAATAGTAAAAGACAGATATGGAAGACGTATTCCAAAGCATGCACATGGAACGGCGAATCTTGGAAGATTCACATCATCTGTCAGATTAACAACTAATGCTGTTGTTAAGCTTTATGATGAGATTGTAGATAAAAGACTTATGTCAAGACGTATAAATATAACTGCAAATCATGTTATAAAAGAAGAAGATGCCATGATTAAACAGGAGTGCAGACAGCTGGATCTGTTTACAGATTTTATGGATAAAGAAAGTCATAATGAAGAAGATATGCAGCTGAATAAGGAAAAACAGGTTTTAAAAACCATGATTGATATAAAGAAAAAATATGGTAAGAATGCTGTTGTAAGAGGAATGAATCTAAAAGAGGGAGCTACTGCTATGGATAGAAACCATCAGATAGGTGGACATAAAGCATAGAAAAAAGGACAAGAATTATGGCAGAGTGTATTAAATATAGTGACATTATCAATAAAAGCCGTCCAGTATCATACAGACATAAAAAAATGTCTAATTATGAACGGGCAGCTCAGTTTTCACCTTTTGCTGCATTAACTGGATATGATGATGCTATAGTTGAAACAGCAAGACTTACGGACAGCAGAATAGAACCTGATGAAGCTGCAATCAATATTTTAAACGAAAAATTTGCTATATTAAGGGAAATGCTTAAGAATAAAACCTATGATGTATCAGATACTTCATGTAAAGTCACAGTTACGTATTTTGTGCAGGATGAGTTAAAAGAAGGTGGCCATTATGAAAGGTATTCTGGTTATGTGAGAACTATTGACGACTATGATAAAATATTAATAATGCATGGTGGAAAGAACATAAAAATCGCTGATATAATTGACATTATAGCTGATATATATTCAGATGTATTGTAAATCCAGTGAATGCAGTGTATAGTTATGAACAGTAAATAAGCAAAATAATGAGGCAGGCATAAGAAGATGAAGTTAAGAGTTCCAGATTATTATGATGAGTTTCAATGTATAGCAGATAAATGCAGTGATAATTGCTGTATAGGCGGCTGGGAAATAGATATTGATGAAGATACTTATCAACGTTACCAGCAGATGAGCGGTGAAACAGGTGAAAAATTAAGAAACAGTATAATTCAGACTGAGGATGGTGATTATTGTTTCAGGCTTATAGATGGCAGATGTCCAATGCTTACAGAAGAAGGCTTGTGTGTCGTACATAAAGAGCTTGGTGAAAAATATCTTGGTGTTGTATGCAGCCAGTTTCCAAGATATTCAGAATATTATGGTACTATAAAAGAATCCGGAATAGGCATGGCCTGTGAAGAGGCTGCAAGAATAATATTATGCAAAAATCGTAAATTTACATTAAATATTAGTCCTTTAGAAGAGGAATATGAACAGGATTCAGAATATGATAGTGAATATGCTTCAAAAATATTTAATGTACGTGAAGCAGTTTTTAAGATATTATCTAAAGAAGACTTATCTGTTAATGAAAAGCTTATAGTTATATTGTCTTTGGGAAATGAAGTTCAGAAAATTATTAATGATGGTGAATATGATACAATAAAAGATATAACAGCAGTGTACACAAAAGAATATGGTGTTGATCTTCTTGAAGATACTAGAAGTATGTTTGATAATGGTGAATTTGACAATATATCATTGCATGATAGTATCAGACAGATATTAGTTCCATATGAGGAAATGGAGATACTTAACGATACATGGGAATCTATGTTAAAAGATGTAATATATAGTCTTTTTGAACAGATGGATAAAGATGAATATACTGCCTTAAGTGAAGAATTTTCTACATATATTTCCAGCAGGGAATATGAATACAGACAGCTTCTTGAGTACTATGTGTTCAGATATTTTGCTAAGTCTATATATGATTATGATGTTCTTGGCAAATGTCAGATGCTTGTAACAAACTTTTTTATGATAAAACAGATGGATATGTTAAAATGGCTGGATAATCATAGAAATTATTCTTTTGATGATAGAATGGATATTGTACATATATTTTCAAGACAGGTAGAGTATTCAGAGGAAAATATAGAAAACTTATATGAAGATTTTATATTTGATGATGTATTTAATCCTGACAGTTTAAAAGCAATATTATGGCTTGATAGTGATAGTATGTAGTTAATCTTGCCTTATTTTATATAAAATAAAGCACATTAAGATAAAGATAAGGTTAGGTGAAATTAGATAAAGAAAGATAAAGTTAGTCAAAGTTAGTTGATGTTAGATAAACAGGGAGACACGAATGGGTATAGATTCTGAATATTATAAAGAAAAAAACAAAAAGAAACTTATTAAATTAAGACAGCTTGAATCTGTTATGCCTCCGTATGTCGTATCGTATCTTAATGATAAGGAATTATCATCACAGATTAACACGGTTATTGCATATGCATATGACCTGCAGACTTTTTTCAGGTTCCTGACAGAGAAAAATAATCTGCTAAAAAATACAGCAATAAAGAATATAAGCATAGATTTTCTTGAATGCCTGACATTTGAAGATATCAACGAATATCAAAGGTATTTAAGGTTCAATAGTTCAGTTGATGGAAGCAGTCATCAGAACCAGGATAAGGCTATTGCAAGACGTATGGCAGCACTCAGAGGTTTATTTGAGTTTTTATGTCTTCATCAATATATGAAAAATAATCCTACACTAGGTGCAGCTAAACGTATTAAGATGCCACAAAAGGATATTATACGTCTTAATGATGAGGAGGTTAATACATTTCTTAATGTTGTTTCAAATACAAATATAAAGGGAAATAAGCTGCAGATTGAAAAGTGTAAAAAAACACAGCTAAGAGATACAGCACTTATTACATTACTTCTTAATACAGGAATCCGTGTATCTGAGTGTGCAGGCTTAGATATTGATGATATTAATTTTAATTACAGAACTATTAACATAGTCCGTAAAGGTGGTTCAGATGCACATCTTTATTTTAACGAAGCAACTAAGAAAGCATTAAAGGATTATATAGAGAATGAAAGACCTTTACTTCTTGGAAATACGGAATCTGATGAACAGGCAGTATTTATATCTATGAAAAAAAACCGTATGAGTATCAGTGCTATTGAACGTATGGTGAAAAAATATGCTAAAAATGCAACACCAGATAAAAAAATATCACCTCATAAGATGCGTAGTACTTATGGTACTGCTTTATATAAGGACACAGGTGACATACGACTTGTAAGTGATGTCCTTGGGCATAAAGATATTAATACAACCGCTAAGCATTATGCAGCTATGGAAGAAGAACACAGGAAGCTTGCTGCAACGATTCCTCTTTATCAGGAAAAAAAAGAAGAAGAATAATAGTATGTGTGATAGCAGATAAACATAACGCTGATAAATCCTCGTTTATCAGCGTTATGTTTCGTCCTGCTACGCATGGCTGTTCGTTCGTTAATGGTGCAAGAAAAGTAAATGTCTGCTACGCAGCCGCTTCCTTTTCTTTTGCACACATTATATCATGATTTCGGATTTTTCTTTGCTCTTGTCTACTATAGCATTCAGTTTTCTGCATGGTTTTGCAATTACAAGTCCAATAAATAAACATATGCCAACATATACTAAAAGTGCAAGTATACATTTCCAGTAGTACCAGCTATATGTTCCACCTACACATTCTCTTAAAGCATCCATTGCATATGTGAATGGCAGGTACTTATAGATGGCCTGATATATGGCTGGAAGACACTGGATAGGGAAAGTACCTCCAGCACCAGCAACCTGGATAACCATTATTACTACAGCGGCTGCTTCACCGACATTTTCAAATGCTACAGTAAGTGAATAAGTTATCATAGTAAATACAAATGAAGTAAATGCAGCTGCAAACCAGAATTTGAATGGATGTATACATTGTATTCCTATAAAAAACAAATCCCCAAGTGTAATCAGTAATCCCTGCGCCTGTCCTATAAGGAAGAATGTAATGTATCTTCCAAAGAACGCTTCTACTGAATTTACTTTTATGCCATCAAAAGGATGAACCTTTACATGAATAATAGCTACTAATATAAGAGCCCCAACCCATATAGAAAGTACTGAATAGAATGGAGACATTGCTGAGCCATAATTCGTGATTGGATATAAATCTTCTGTTGTAATTGCAACTGGTGCTGATATAAACGATGCAAGCTCATCTGTGTTAAAAGATATGGCGGTCTGTAATAACGAGTATACTCCACTGTTTTTGAATTCCACAAGTTTATTAGTTGTTTCGTTTAAGTTATCTTCAATATTTCTGACCATGACAAGTGTATTGTTTATTGATTCACCCATCTGGCTTATTGATTTGTTAAAGTCATCAATGTTATATCCCATGTCATTATATATAGAGGAAATAGAATTCATATATCCACTCACCGCATCAATATCATGGGAAATTGTTGAAAACAAGGATGAATCTATAAGGGAACTTTGTCCTATAGTTTTGTTAAGTTCGTTAAGTATAGCGCGTTCACCTTCGAATGTACCTGAAATATCAGGACTTATACCTTTTGCTGTATCTGCACTGGTTTGTGCAGTAGTCATTATGTTTGATAGAGCAGAAAGTACATTGTCAAAAGTGACAACCTGTGTATTGATAACCTGGAACTTAGCTATAAGTATATCAATTAGTGAATTGTTCATAGAATCTGAACCAGACTCTAATGTGGAATCAGCTTTATTTTTGTTACCTATATTGTCTGCGACATCAGCAGATTTCATGATAGCTTCTGTTAATGTGCTGATGAATGTTGCATTAACCTGTTGTTGGACAGCGGTTTTTGCTTTATCTGTAATCTTTGGTGCTATGGCATTTTTTTTCTGGTTTGTATAGTATATTATTTCAGGGTGTGTCATATTATCAGCAAGAAAACTTACCATATCTTTAGAAAAATCCGCTGGCATAATAAGTGCTGCATAATAATCACCAGACCATACTCCTTCTATAGCTTCGTCAGTAGAATCTGTAAATACCCAGCCTATTGTATCGTTTGTTTTTAGTGCTTCAACAATGTTTGTGCTTATATTTATATCCATACCAGATATATTAATTCCGGTATCATCATATGCAACTGCAACTTTAATATTGGAAGTTGATTCAGGACCATATGGATCCCAGTTAGACAATATATTAAACCATGCATATAAAGAAGGAAGTACAGCAAGTCCCATAACGACTACCAGTGCCACTACATTACGTCCTATATGTTTACAGTCGTTTAAGAAGACTTTTATTATATTTTTCATTATCGGACAGCCTCCTTACTGGAATTATCAGGGTTAATTGTTATACAGACGGCGTTTGTCTTATTATCAACGCTTATTGTTACTTTGTTGTTGCCAGGTTTGTTGTCTATAACTATATTCTGGCAGTCAGATGATACATTATCTGATATATTATTAGTTATATTTTTAGGCATATTATTAGTTGTATTATCTTGTGTATTATTAGCTATATTTTTATTTATATTATCATATACATTTTTATCTGCGTAATCAGTTATAGTATTTTTTTCATTTATATCACTATCAAAATTATCAGATGTAGCCTCTGTTATATTTTTTTTAACATATTCAACAGGACTTACATAGTTCATGGCAATATCTTTGATTACTTTTGTTGTATCAATAAGTGCATCGTTATCAGAATTATCAATAATACCTTTCAGGTTTTCGGTCATATTGTAATCTTTATATTCTATTGCAATCAGGTATCCGCTTATTATGAATAACGAAGCAATCCACATTACTAGAAATATTACTTTTGAACTATTTACAACAAATAACAAAATAAGAAATATAATAGGGATGATAAGCATGGCGATTATTCCATATTTTATTCTGTCTTTATTACGCTTATGTTCTTTTTCATAATATAAGCGGATCATCTCAATTGAACTGTTAAGAACAGTCTGTTTATCAGCTTTTAACATGCTGCCTCCAATCTGTTAACTTGTATTTGGTTATTTACATCATCTTTGTATCATGCATACGATGGTGCATATAGTGGTTTAGCTTCATAAAAGGTTTTCTTATAAGTAATCCTAAGAATAAAGTACCGATTACAAAAATCATAAGCTGTCCCATGAGAATGAAGTAATCATATCGATAGAAACCACTGATACATTCTCTTATTGCATTAATAGCATAAGGGAATGGGAAATATATATATACATTTCTAAAGAACGATGGTAATAATTCAATAGGATATGTACCACTTGAACCTGCTATCTGTATAACTACAAGCACAACAGCTAAAGCCTTACCAACATCACCAAAGGATAGAGTAAGTGTATATATAAGCAATGTAAATGCGAAGCTGACTATTGAAGCAGTAAGCATAAATATACCTGGATGTACACAATATATCTTAAGAAGATATAAATCACCAAGAACGGTAATTATAGCCTGAATCTGTCCCATAAGCCAGAATATGAGGTATCTGCCGAAATATTTCTGCGTAAGTGTAGCATTCTTAAATTCATCAAGCTCATCAGGAGATGTTTTAATAAGAGCTGTAAGTAAAAGTCCTCCAACCCATAGAGCCAGAGTTGTATAGAAAGGTGCTACAGCTGTACCATAGTTGACTGCTTCATATACATTCTGTGTTGTAACTTTTACTGGTGATGAAAAAAATTCACCATATTCAGAAGAATTTTTATCAAGCAGCTTCTGCATAATCTCATATTTACCATCTGCTTTTAATTCATCAAGTTCTTTATCTGCTTTATCAAGAGTGTTTTTAATGTTGTTTATAAGGTTTGACATTGTGTCAAGGGTTATATTGACATTTGTAAGTGTACTATCAGCTCCATTAATAATAGTGCTTACTGATGTCAGATTATCAGATGCACTAATAAGTGAATTATATATAGAGCTTATAGATGTTTTAAACAGGTTTCCAGCCTGGTTAACAGAACCGCTTACGCTTGTTTTTAATATATTATTGAGTGAGCTTATGCTTGTCTGGCATTGGGCAAGTACATTATCAAGATATATAAGTAAATCCTGCGGTTTAGTGTCAGACTGCATATACCAGTTTGTAAATGTTTCAAGAGTCTGTGTGGCGCCCTTTATAAGCTCCGGCATAAGATTAAGTGAGCTTATAAGACTATCATATAAAGCCTGGTTATAACCGCCATTATTAAGATCTTTTTCCTTGAAATGTTCTAATACAGGCTTTAAAGTTGCTGCTAACTGCTCACTGGCATTAGAGGCATTATTCATCTGGTTTATAAGATCATTAAGTGCTTTTACTATATCGTCTTTATTTACTGCAGAGCCGTTATTTTTAAATATTTCTATTTTTGCCCTTAAATCAGATATACCCTGTTCAAGTGATGAATTAATATCTATAAGCCGGTTAAGTGATACATTTATGTTGGAAATATACTGGTCAATAACATTATCAGCTGAAGCCTTTGAAGCATTAAGTCTTTCTTCTGACATATCACCCTGAATATCGTGTACAAGACTATCCGTTTTCTTTAAAGTGTCAGACAGTCCGATATTACTTTCATTGAATTGTTTTATAGCACTATCATATTCAGATATATTTTCACTGATATTTTTTAGTTTATCAGATATATCAGATAAAACATTATTCTTCGTAAGTGAATCAGCATCTGTTGAATTAAGTATAGTAACCACAACTGTTTCAATAAATGTTTCATTAATAGTTTCCTGTAAAGTTGATTTTCCAGATTGAGTTATTTTACTTGCAATTGCATTCTTTTTAGCATTTTCATAGTATGTCACAGATGGTGTTTCCATGTTGTCATTAAGAAAATTAATCATAGAACGGGAAAAATTGTTTCCAATAATAATAGCAGCATAATATTTTCCGCTTTTTACACCATCTATAGTGCTTTCTTTATCTTTCGTAAAGGTCCACCCTAGTTTATCATTTTCCCTAAGATTTTCTATGATACTTTCACCCATATTCTGTTTTTCTTTTCCCTCAGGAGTAAAACCTTCATCTTCAGAATATACAGCAATTTTTATAGATGAGGTGTTAGCATATGGATCCCAGTTTGAATAGATGTTAAACCATGCATATAAAGAAGGTATAATGCATAATCCCAGTGCTATAATAAGTGCAAACATATTTCTGCATATGCCTTTAACATCATGTTTAAATATACGTAAGATTGTATTCATTAGAATTCTCTCCAATAACCAAAATTTGTCATATTATTATACCACCACAGAAATATGAGTACAATATATATAAATATAATATAAAATATAAAAAATTAAATTATTATAATAATATAAAATAAAACCAATATATTAGAGAACAAAATAAAAAACACATATTATAATTAAGTGAAAATTAAAAGTAACTGCTTAATTATAATATGTGCCTATTATTTTAGAGATTATTTAACTGCTTCAAGTGCCTGTGCAATATCTGCAATCAGATCCTTTTTATCTTCTAGTCCGCATGATATTCTTATTAAACCAGCAGGTACTCCTGCTTCCTTTAACTGTTCGTCATTCATCTGTCTATGTGTTGATGTAGCTGGGTTAAGACAGCATGTTCTCGCATCTGCGACATGTGTTTCAATAGCAGCAAGCTTTAAATTCTTTAAGAAATTCTCTGCTGCTTCTCTTCCACCATTTATTTCAAAAGATACTACTCCACATCCGCCGTCTGGCATATATTTTTTAGCAAGATCATAATATTTATTGCTTTTAAGACCTGGATAGTTGACGTATTTAACAGCTGGATGGTTTTCAAGAAATTCAGCAACTGCCTGTCCGTTTTGTACGTGTCTTGGCATTCTTACATGAAGCGATTCAAGTCCAAGATTAAGTATAAAAGCATTCTGAGGTGATTGTATACAGCCTAAATCCCTCATAAGCTGGGAAGTGCATTTTGTTATAAATGCACCTTCTTTGCCAAATTTTTCTGCATATGTTATGCCATGATAACTCTCATCAGGTGTACATAGACCTGGATACATATCTTTATGTGCCATCCAGTCAAAATTACCAGAGTCAACGATAGCACCACCAACTGCTGCTCCATGACCATCCATATATTTAGTTGTAGAATGTGTTACGATATCTGCACCCCATTCTATAGGTCTGCAGTTTACTGGAGTAGGAAATGTATTATCTACTATAAGTGGAACATTGTGTGCATGTGCCACTTTAGCAAATGTTTCAATATCAAGAACTGTAAGAGCAGGATTTGCAATAGTTTCACCAAACATAGCACGTGTATTATCTTTGAATGCAGCATTAAGTTCATCCTCTGATGCATCAGGAGATACAAAAGTAACATCTATTCCCATTTTCTTAAGTGTAACTGATATAAGGTTGAAAGTACCGCCATATATTGACGATGAAGCAACAATATGACTTCCACATTCACATATGTTAAATAAAGCAAAGAAGTTAGCAGCCTGTCCTGATGATGTAAGCATTGCAGCTGTTCCACCTTCAAGTGCAGATATTTTAGCAGCAACGTGATCATTTGTTGGGTTCTGCAATCTTGTATAGAAATATCCAGAAGCTTCAAGATCAAAAAGCTTTCCCATATCCTCGCTTGTGTCATACTTAAAGGTAGTTGACTGAATGATAGGAATCTGGCGTGGTTCACCGTTCATTGGAGTATATCCGGCCTGAACACATTTTGTATTAATTGAATAGTCTTTCATATAGTCCTTTCTGATATGATATCTATCATATGTAATATTTTATTTCCCTATAATTCTACAGGAAAATAGGATAAAACGCAAATGATAAATTAATAATAATTTGTTATACCGGGTCAAAAGTCCACAACTTTTAATTATTATCAGTTACATCAGTTTCATTATCATTGTTATTTATTTTATTATCTTTATTAATGTTGTAATTGTTGTTTTCTTTGTTATCTTTATTATCCATACTGGCTTCCTCAGATTTTTTTCTGACCTCTGCCTTTAATTTTTCTGATTTGAATTTAAACATTAAAAGTCCTATTGGAAAAGGCATAACACATATAATAAATAATAATGCAATTATAATTATTACTTTTTCAGGCGAAATCATTGTTTTCCTCCTGCTTCCTTACTTTTACAATCTGTTATATATTTAATAAGCAATATGCAGCCGACCATAAGTATAATACCTATTATAAGAGATATTATAGCATTACGTAAAAATCCGGCTATAATGTAGGTTATAAGTGAAACAGCAGCTACAACAATAACATAAGGAAGCTGTGTAGATACATGATTCATATGATTGCACTGTGCTCCGGCAGATGCCATAATAGTTGTATCTGATATAGGTGAACAGTGGTCACCACATACTGCTCCAGCCATACATGCTGATATTGATATAATCATCATAGTCTTATCTGTACCTGCAAATGTTCCAACAACAATAGGAATAAGTATGCCGAATGTTCCCCAGCTTGTACCTGTTGCAAATGCAAGGAATATAGCTACAATAAATATAATGGCAGGAAGAAAATTAAGGAATCCTACAGACAATCCTCCAACAAGTCCTGCAACATATTCTTTAACACCAAGGCTGTCAGTTGTTGCTTTAAGTGTCCATGCAAATGTTAATATGAGAATAGCAGGAACCATAGCTTTAAAACCTTCAGGAATACATGAGAAACAATCATTGAAGGTAAGTATTTTTCTTACTACATAGAATAATATTGTAAGCATCATGGCAAAAAAGCTTCCCATCATAAGACCAAAGGACGCATCACAGTTAGAAAATGCGGTAACAAATGGAGTTCCATCAAAGAATCCACCTGTGTATATCATTCCAATAACACAGCATATAATCAGGCTTATTATAGGAAATACAAGATCAATAACCTTTCCGTTTCCTCTTATTACTTCTTCATTGGATACATTAGCATAAGGTCTGTCTGCAGTTGTAAATAAATCTCCCTTTGCAGCGTTATCTTCATGTGTTTTCATAGGTCCGAAATCAACTTTTAATATAACAAAGCAAAGCAGGGCAACTATCGTAAGAAGTGCGTAATAATTATAAGGTATACACTGCATAAAAATAGCAAAGCCGTCTTCATTTTCGACAAAGCCTGTTACTGCGGCTGCCCATGAAGATATAGGCGCAATTATGCATATAGGTGCGGCTGTTGAATCTATTATGTATGCCAGCTTTGCCCTTGACACATTATGTCCATCAGTTACCGGACGCATAACACTTCCTACTGTAAGACAATTAAAATAATCATCTATAAATATAAGCATTCCAAGGAATATGGAAGTAAGCTCTGCACCTATTCTTGTTTTTATTCTCTTAGAGGCCCATTCTCCAAATGCCTTTGAACCACCTGCTTTATTCATCATACTTACCATAATTCCAAGTATAATGAGGAAAATTAGTATACCTATATTTGATGGATTTGATAAAACACCAAGTAAGCCATCGTCAAATACATGAAGTATAGATGTTTCAAGGCTGAAATGTGCAGTAAATAAACCACCATATAATAAACCACCAATAATAATACCAATAAAAAGTGAACTATATACTTCTTTTGTTATAAGTGCAAGTATTATGGCAACTAAAGGTGGTATCAGAGCCCAGAAAGTTGCATATAGCTCTGGTACATATTCAGTTATTGTATTCATTTAATTTCTCCGTTCTATTGCAGTTTATAAAATATAAAATCCAGATACAATTATTTATTGTTCCCTGAAAGTTATAGTTTTGTTAGCAGCGTCCATGCTTTCAACTATTGCAAGTGATTCAAGCTGGTACCCTTTTTCACGTATTATCTTACCACCCTGCTGAAATCCTTTTTCTATTGCTATACCAATACCCTCTACAGTTGCACCAGCGCTTTCAACAAGCTCTGTAAGACCAAGAAGTGCACAACCGTTAGCAAGGAAATCATCTATTACAAGAATATGATCTTCTGGTGATAAGAATTTTTTAGATACAATTACATCATATACTTTGCCATGTGTAAATGATTGTATTTTAGTACTAAAATTATTATCATCAAGATTGATACTTTTTGATTTTTTTGCAAAAACAACAGGAACATCGAATTCTCTTGCGACTATGGCTGCAATACCAATTCCACTTGCTTCTATTGTAAGAATTTTATTTATTTTTTTGTCTGCAAAAAGGCGTTTCCACTCCTTTGCCATTTCCTCAAAAAGTCCGATGTCCATCTGATGATTAATAAAGCTGTCAACCTTAAGAACATTACCTTCTCTTATAATTCCATCTTTTCTTATTCTGTCTTCTAATAGTTTCATGATTACGTTTCCTTTTCTTAGTTATATAACTGATATCGTAGCTTGCTTATTTGATAAAATATTTTATCACATTAATGAATCCTTGTAAATTTAATATTTTTGAATATATAAAGACCTTTGCCAATGGTATTATCATATAATATAAAAAATATATATATGGATTTTAAAGTGTAATTGATAGCAAAATGGAAAGATATTAATTTTATGTACTTTTTAATCATTTTATAAACCATTTTAGTACATGTTAAATAATGTCTTTCCATTAAAAAAATATTTATACTGATTTTTTTCTGCCTGTTAAAAAGGCTATAAGGTATATAGCAGTAACAAATAAAACAGCAAGGCACATCCACCCAATCAGAATATTAAGAGGCTGCGCCGCAAACATATCATAATAACCTTTAAGATATATAACTGTTATTACAGCTGGCAATATATAAGTCATATATTTTCTGATCCATAAAGGCAGCTTTATTCCTTCTCCGGTATCAACTTCTTTTATAAAGTTATCAAATCCCCATCCATTCTTTTTTGTACAGAATAATACCATAACAAGACTTCCCAATGGAAGAAGGTTGTAAGATACAAGAAAATCTTCAAGATCCATTATTGTTGAACCCGCACCAATAGGCTGAATTCCTGATAATATGTTATATCCAAGTATTGCAGGTAATGAAAGTATAATAATAGCAAAAATGTTTATTATAACAGCCCTTTGGCGTTTGCAGTCAGTAATATCCATCCATACGGCTATTATTTCTTCAAATACGGCTATAATTGTTGATAATGCAGCAAATGACATAAATACAAAAAATAAAAATCCCCAGATTCTGCCGCCAGCCATGTTATTAAATACATTAGGCAGGGTGATAAACAGCAATGATGGACCGCTGTCTGGATTTACACCAAATGAGAAACATGCAGGTATAATTATGAATCCGGCCATAAGTGCTACAAATGTGTCAAGTAAAACAATACTTATGGCTTCACCTGTTAAAGAACGTTTTTTATCAAGGTAGCTTCCAAATATCTCCATCGCTCCCATTCCGATACTTAAAGTGAAAAATGCGTGGGTCATGGCTGCAAATACAGCTTCACCAATGCCAGATTTTTTAACAAGCTCTATATTTGGTACAAGGTAAAACTTAATTCCTTCCGATGCATTTGGTAAAGCAAAAGAATGAATTGCTAATATAACAATCAGGCACAGCAGAAGTGACATAACAACTTTGGTTATTCTTTCTACTCCGTTTTGTAATCCAAGAGCACATATACCAAAAGCAATTAAAATAGCGAGTACTGCAAAAAACGTCATTAAACCTGGATTACCAAGCATATTGTTAAATGTATCTTTAATCGCCGCGGCATCCAGACCGGCTAATTTACCAGACAATTCGAGGTATGCATAATATAACATCCATCCGCCTACCATAGTATAAAACATCATAAGTATATATGAACCGATTATACCCATCCATTTAAGATGATGCCAGTGTGTTCCTTTTTTTTCAAGAACGTCAAAAGCTTTTCCTATACCTTTTCTACTGGCTCTTCCAACAGAAAATTCACATATGAGAATCGGCAGTCCCAGCAGTGCAAGAAATATAACATACATTAATATGAATGCTGCTCCTCCATACATACCACATATATATGGAAATTTCCATACATTTCCAAGACCAATCGCACATCCTGCTGACACAAGAATGAATCCTAATCTCGAACCAAATTGTTCTCTTTCTTTCATAAATAAATAATTCCTTTTTTGTTATTTTAAATTTACTATATATAAAATAAGGGTATCCTTTAGGATACCCTGTTATTAAGAGCGCGAGACGGGGATCGAACCCGCGACCCCCTCCTTGGCAAGGAGGTGCTCCACCACTGAGCCACTCGCGCATATTATATTTAATGTTCTTAAAAACAATAGCTTTATGCGAACACAAGCACTATAATACATATTTAATCATAATATGTCAAGTGGTTTTTTGAAATTTTATCTATTTTATCTATTTTGTCAATTTTCGTTTTATCTGCTTTATTTGTTAACTGTTTTTCGTAAATTGTTTTTGGATTTTTGGTTTACTTTCTTTACAGTTTTATTATAAAATGAATGTCAGCAGGATTTTTTTGTTATACATTGTTGTAATACATCTGATAATTCTTTCGTATTTTCAACTAATATTTCTGCACCACATTTTTTTAAGGTTTCACGACTCCTGAATCCCCATGTTACAGCTATTCCAGTTACGCCTGCATTTTTTGCGGTAGCTACATCAACATCAGAATCTCCAACATATATTATATTTTTAAGATCAATGTTCTGTTCTTTTGCACACATAAAAAGGGCATCAGGCGCAGGTTTTTTTGGTATATTTTCTTTAGCACCTATTGCAATATCAATTACATTATCAAAATATATATTATAGAGTTTGGTTACAGCATATTGGGCTTTATTTGACAGGACAGCTGTTTTATATCCGTTTGCTTTTACTTTTTTTAGCATGTTTATGATTCCAGGATAAGTTTTTGTTTTATCATTACAATGTAATCCATAATATGCTTTAAAACATTCAAATGTTTTATCTGTTATATCTTTAGTTGTATTGGCTGGAACACTTCGTTCAATTAAAAGCCGTATGCCATTACCAACGAAATTTCTTACTTCTTCTATGCTTCTTTCTGGTAATCCGTTGGTTTTAAGTGCATAGTTAACAGAATCACATAAATCTTCAAGTGTGTTTAATAATGTTCCATCAAGATCAAAAATCACCATTTTATTCATTAGAATTATCTCCATATTAAAAAATCTATAAGACATCATCTTGTTAATACATCTTTATATTTATTATCAATATTATGCTGTGAGTGTCAAGTTAAAAAGTTGTATTAATAGTCAATCGTAAATAGTTAATGCTTGCATTATACAAACAAATGTTCTATTATATAAATACAAACAAATGTTCTTTTAATTATTTAGGAGTTGTTTAAAATATGATAATAAAAGATAATCTTAGCATTATGGAAAAACTTGAAATATTGTCTGATGCTGCAAAATATGATGTGTCTTGTTCTTCAAGCGGTGTAGAAAGAAATAACAACAAAAAAGGTATTGGGAATTCCAGGGCATGTGGCATATGCCATAGTTTTAGTGCAGATGGAAGGTGTATATCATTATTAAAAATCCTTCTGACTAACGAATGTATTTATAATTGTAAGTACTGTATAAACAGGGCTTCTAATGATGTTGTAAGAGCAACATTTACGCCTGAAGAGATATGTGAACTTACTGTTCAGTTTTATAAAAGAAATTATATAGAAGGACTATTCTTAAGCTCAGGAATAATCCAGACGCCTGATGAAACTATGAAAAGAATGCTTAAAACTGTTATTATTCTTAGAACAAAGTATAATTTTGGTGGTTATATTCATATGAAAGCTATACCTGGTGCCAGTGAAGAACTTATTAAGCTTGCTGGTTATTATGTAGACAGAATGAGCGTTAATTTAGAGCTTCCTACAAATGCCGCTCTTAAAAAATTAGCACCATCTAAGTCAAGAGATAATATATTAAAGCCAATGCGTATGATTCAGCATGAGATTAATTCCAATATGAATCTGATTGGTGTTAAGAAAAAGACTTTGGAAGAGATAAGATATAAAGAAACTGGAATATATTTACAGGATAATTATATTAAAGATTCTGACACTATTCCTACAAGGTACAAAAAACCAGTTTTTGTACCAGCTGGGCAAAGTACACAGATGATTGTTGGTGCAACTGATGAAACTGATTATCATCTTGTCACTATAGCAGAGGCTTTATACAACCAATATAGTTTAAAAAGAGTTTTCTATTCTGCTTTTGTTAATGTAAATATGGACGTTGATTTGCCACTTCAGCCTGATGGGACTGGAGTTCCTCTGCTAAGAGAGCATCGTTTATATCAGGCTGATTGGCTTATGAGATTTTATGGATTTAAAGCTTCTGAATTATTATCTGAAAAGCATCCTAATTTTAATTCCATGCTTGATCCTAAGTGTGACTGGGCTATACGAAACCTTGGGATTTTTCCAGTCGAAGTTAATAAAGCTGATTATAATATGTTACTTCGTGTTCCAGGAATCGGAGTTAAATCTGCTAAAAGAATACTATATGCCAGAAAACATGTAAAGCTGGATTTTAATGATTTAAAAAAAATAGGTGTTGTTTTAAAAAGAGCCATATATTTCATAACATGTAATGGACATATGATGTATAACATTAAAATAGATCAGGATTATATAACCAATTGTATTATTGATTCTAAAGACCTGAGAAAAATATATGATTTAGAACATCATAACACTTATAAGCAGCTGTCTTTTTTTGATGACAATTATAATTATAAGATATAATAAGCGTAAAGAAAAAGGATTATATTTATATGAGTGGTTTTAATACTTTAATTAATATATTTATTTGTGAAGATAGTATAGATGGTATATTTACGGCTATATATATGGCATGGGAAGAAGGAACAAGTCATACAGATATAAGTTGTATTTTTGATGCGAAGAATTCTAATTATTCTTTTTTTGAAACATATACTTATGTAAAAGCAGATTGTAATATTAGTAATAAAGTAATACGTTCAATACAACAAAAACTGGGCGATTATGTATATAGTATTATTTTCAGAGTTATAAATTCCAATGAGCCATCTAAAGCTTCTGTAGTATATCATAGCTTACAGAAACTTTTTAAACACGGAAAAGAATATATTAATAATATACATGATAAATTCATATATGATTTATTTAAGATTGATAGGAAAGTTTCTAATGAAGCTGCGTTTTATAGGGAGATAATAAGATTTAATGAAAATGCTTCTGGATTACTTCTTGCAAGAATTGAGCCTGATAATAACATAATATATATGTTGACGGATCATTTTGCTGACAGACTTCATTGTGAGGATTTTGTTATATACGATATTAAAAGAAATTTTTGCTATATTCATACAGCAAATGGAAAGAACCTGTTTTATAATGATTCTGACTCAGGTTTATATAATAAGATAAATTCATATTCAGATTATGATATTAAATGTCAGAAGCTTTGGAAAAGCTTTTTTAATTCAATTGCTATTAAAGAAAGAATTAATCCTGAATTGCAGAGGAATATGTTGCCAGTAAAATATAGAAAATATTTATCAGAGTTTAATTAAATTGTAGTAAAAAAAGGGGATCCCACCAAAAGATATAATCTTTTGATGGGACATTGGGGAATTGTATTGAGCTCATATAAAGCTCTTTCGATTATTATTATAACATAGTTAAATACTTTGAAAAGTACTATCTTTTTTATGGTACTACAATCAATACTATTTTAAATATTCTTAAACAATATTTGGAATATATTGTGCAATTTTTTATTTATTTACTGAATGGTGATTATACTATAGTTTACTGCCTGATTATATGTTTTAGACGTTATTATCCTGTCATAACGTGTCATCCACCTGCCTGTTATACCGGCATAGTTTGCAACTGCATCTTTTGGAGCTCCACCAGCAAGCATATATGATAAACCAGCATGTCTTAAAGCCTGTAAAGTGTATTTATTTCTAATTTTATTATTATCAAGACATATTTTACAATATTTTTCGATTAATCTTTCAGAGTCCCTTAGCTGCATTCTGTTTTTTCTTTTATTGATAAATACAGGACCTTCTTTGATATTATTTTCATAAATATATTCATCTAATAATTTTGCAACATCATCTGGTATTTTTATTGTTCTTGCTATATTATTCCTGCTATTTGCAGGATAATTAATACATATTGAGTTACTTGTCTTATCGAGAACAATATATTCCATATTAAGTTTACATATTTCAGAATTTGTTAAAGCACATTTTACTGCTAATGAAAAAATCAGGAATGCTTTTTTATCATCACGTTCTTTAATTGCTTCAAGTATATTGTTTATTTCAAGACTGTTAGGTATTCCTTTTTCATCAATTAATCTATCAGGTTCAGGAAGAGAATATTCTTTAAAATAATTAATATACTTATTTCCGTGATTAATATTATAATACTCTATAAAATTACATATAGATCTGATAACAGATAATCTCATAACGCCCGTTGAATAACTAATCAGGTTGTGTTCCATTTTATTTAGTAAATAATTGTAATATTGTTTAGCTTCTTTGCTTGTTAATGTAAGTGGATCATGACCAATCTCTTTATTAAAATCATTTATAATTTTGAAATATTCTTTTCTTGTTCTTGGTTTAAGATTGGTTTCAAAATAAATCCATATTTTGGAATTAAATTCATCAGATATCATTACTATCTCCTCAAATGTACTATAAATAAAAATATGTATATATAAATTCTTTAAATTCTTGATTTAATACGATTAATCATTATAAGTATACAAAAATAATAGTGATAATTCATACTAACATATGGCTATATTATTATATATGACGACATATGTCAATATACTTGACAAATAATCATCCCACTACTATACTTAAAAATAAAGAAAACAAAACCCAAAATTAATTAAGAAATGGTTCCAAAACCAATACAATAATTTTCTATATTTATATAAAGGAGCATAACATGGAGCAATACTCTCGTCGATTTATTGAAGAACTGGCCAATCATATTAATCCTGTCATTATTGACTATTTTAATAAAAAAAGAAATTTGCTTAACTTTTCAGCTGATACTGTGACAAGTCTTATAGATGAAACTCTTATGGACTATCTTGATGGAAAGTCAAGCCGTGAAGATTTAATCCCTATTATTGCAAAGATTAAAAAATCGCGTCTCCAGAAAAGAGCAAGATGGTATAAAGCTTATATTAATGATATCGATACTATTAACATTGATGATCCAAAACATCCCCTCTCTAATATTGTTATTATGGCTAAAACTTTACCTGTAGATGATTACTACAAAATATTTGGAGATAAAAACCTTGATGAAATTATAGAAGATAAAAAGAAAGCTGCAACTTTATGGAAGGATGACTCTAATAGTCTCCTTATTGAATTTCCTGGCATATCAACTTTTACAAATAAATCAATATATAATTCATTGAAAAATGATTTAATTATAAGTGCATGGAAATATATCGAAAATGAACTTGCTGGAAACATTGACTCTTACCTAAGGTTATTTCCTGTAGACCTTGTTGATAAACCTTTATTTAGTCCATCTTCTTTTACTCTTATGATGGATACAGCTTCTAATAACCTTTTAAAAGAGATTATTACTGATGACGATGGTAAGGAACTTCTTGAAGTAACTGTAGATAGTGGTAAACTTACTCCTCCTAAAGCTATGGATTCTAATGATTTAAAATTAGTTAATGCCTTTATTTCTAATATAAATATGCAGGAATTTTATAAAGAAAAATCTGTTGTTGTTGATCTTAATACTTTAGGTAAAGAAGTTGTTGATTATCATGTAGGTAAAAATGTTATTAAAAAAATATCTAATTCTTGTAGAAAATTAGTAGAATACAATTTTTCATATGAAGAAGCTGGTAGTAAAATCTACTTCAACTTATTTGATAATATTGTTATTAAAGAGGATGTAGAAAGACCCTATGCTATTGCTCAATTTGGAGAAATACTAAGCAATGCGATTATTAAGAAAAAACTGATTTCTATCACTTCTGCTTCATATGATGTTCTAGACAATAACTTATCAAGAATAATATGTTATGCAATGAAACGTGAACAGATATCTAACCAGGAAACTTTCATAGGTGAATATAATTATACCTACTTTCAAAAAATCGTTCGATTTAAACTAAAAAACAAAAAGAAAAATCTGCAGCTGATAAAAGAATCTCTTCAGGAATTTGTTGATAACAATATTGTTATAGACAGTTTTGAACTTAAGAACAATGTTTTTATCATTAAATTTTTACCACTATCAGATGCTGAAATTCAGGATCTTAATTTTGATAAAACAAAATTAATTGATATGCCATCAGATATAAATTAATCTATCTAACATATTTTTTCATATCTCATGTTTTACTGGCATAACCAATACTCTTCAATATTTAATAATTTAGGCGTGGTATGATTTTTAATCTACTGCGCCTTTAATATGTTTGTTCTAATTTTGAACTGAGTTCATTTTTGTCTACATTTTTATCTACTCTTCTACTTCGTTGTCTCCAAAATTATAAATCAATAATTTTTTATTTTATAATTTCAATTTAATTATCCTTGCTATTATTAGCCACTTTATAATTTTGTCGTCTTAATATATTTTTTGCAAAATATTTTTCTTATGGTTTGCATGAAATCCACATTTATCTTCTTCTTTTCCAACTTATATCTATTTAATTGTACGTTTTATTTGAATAAATATTTTTATGTAGATAAATTCAGAGTAATTTTTTTATTTCCTAATTAAATCTGTAGATAAAATAAGAGTATTTTTTAATTATGTAGCCATTTTTGTAGTAAATTTTATTTTTTTTATTAAAAATACCCCTTTTTTATATTCTAATAGTTTATTTATGTAAATTATTAATTAATTTTCTCTACATTTTTTTTTAAAATTTGGAACCTCAATGTCTACATTTTTGGCTTAAACACTGACTTAAGCTTTTTTATTTTCATATAAATATAAAAAAACTAATTAAATGTCGATAGTTTTGTAGTAAAACTATGATTTGTTATATTTTTTCTGCTTCAAAAAAAATATAAGAAAATTTCGTAGACATTTTCAGAGTAAAAATAATGTTTTTTTTCAAAATGTGGATAATTTCAGAGTAAAAAAACTATTTTTTTATGTAAATGTGGATAATATATGAGTAAAACCTACAATTTGATTTTATTTAATAAAATTGCTACATTATGCAATAAAAGGAGGTGAGAAATTTGGATAATTTTACAAATATAGGTAAAGCAGTTCTTATCCAGGCTCTTGGTATTCAGAAAAATTATACAACAATTGTAGAAAATACTGTTGAAGTTGTTGATTATTCCAATTCGATGTGTTCGTCTTGTAAATATAAGCAGATTATAAATACATTTGATAAAGAATCAGAAATATATAAATCAGCATCTACATATTGTAATAATTGTCCAAATAGAATTCTCACAACTCAAAATGTGACAAAAAAAGTCTACCATAATGAAAAAAATCGTTATGGTTATAGACCTATGCTCAAATCTAATGCATTAAAATTATTTTTAACATTACATTTTTTTCATCCAGATCGTTTTGGAATAATAAAAAATGTAGACACCCGTATTATATCCAAATTACTAAATTGCAATATAAAAACAATATGGAATAATTTGGATATTTTATCTGGCTATACTTATATATCGTACTGCAAAACAGATAGACATTTCATAAATATTATTTTAAATGACTATGAATCTTATTATCTTCCAGCTAATAAAAATGGAAGAGGTTTTTTAGTGCTTTCAAATGACTTATTAAATAAATTAATCAAAATTGATTCTTTAATAATGTTACGAATATATCTGCGTGAGTTGATTAATCTTGATAATTCTAACCTCAAGGGTCAGGCTAGTGTAGATCATAAAACTATTAAGGATATCCGAAGAATTCTTCCTGATTATTGTAAACCTTGTGTAATCAGGAAGTCTATTGAAAATTCAACTTCTGATATATTTACAACATCAATTAACGATAATGTAATACGTTTTGAAATTGTTGAAAAATACATAGCAAAAAATCAAAAAAATATTTTACTTCAGGAATATTCTCATAAATTAACAGATTTTATTTATGAATTTAATTCATGTATACCAGAAATAAATTCTGGTAAAATACAGCCTGAAAAATATAATAATTTTCTTTCGGCAGAAACTAATATATCTCACTATAAGTTAATATCTATTAATAAAATTGATCTTGATGATATCGCAAATATCGCAGTTCATTATTCATATGATTATGTGATGACAGCTCTATCTGAAGTATATAAACAGTACATATTACATGAAAAAACGATTAAAAATCTTCCTGGACTTATTTCATCTATTGTAAGATCTTATACGGATGATTTGAAAAAGACTGCATAAGCAGTCTTTTTGGTGTGCTTTTTTTTCACTTTTATACTTTCTAATTTAACCATCTCCTGGTTTTATCATATTTAAATTTAATACATCTAATTCTATATGTATAAATACAATTTCCACACTATCATTTTATAATAATTATAATATGTGAATAAATTTCATAGTTTATTATTATTGCAGTTTATTACTATTTAGTATTCTGTTTATATGTATTATTTTTCAATGAAATATTTAATTCTATATTATTAATTCACATTTGGAAAGTTTTCGACATTTAATAGAATTAAAAAACCTAAAATTAAAATAAAAATCCAAAAAAATCAAAAAATAATAGAATTTTAAAAAAAATATACCAGATATAAAATAAAAAAACACATCTCAAAATTTAATAAACATATTTATACAAACTTATTTACTCCAATTTAATCTACAAATATAGATATACACTGTTAAATCTTATAATTCATTTATCAATATATGTATAATATATGTTATGTTTTATTATATTATTTCATTTATAAAAAAAAGACACATTGTAATTAATACAACATGTCTTAATATTTTTATAAATTTGATAACATTTTTAATTTAATGAATTTATAAAATCATTAAATCGTTGACTTAATATTTCTACTCTTACTTTTAAATCAACATCATTTTTTATTATGGATTTATTGTTTTTTATGACATCAAAATTATTTTCGAATAATGTTAATGCCTGCTCAGCTTTTGCAATCGAAGAAATTCTTTTTAATTCACTATCTGGAATTATAGTTTTACGCTGCTCTCTTTCTTTTTGTAATTGTTTCATTTTCTCAAGATTTGTTTCAAGTCTAGCTTTTTCTTTTTCAGCTTTATTTTTTGCTTCTGTCATATATCGAAGCTGATCTTCAACATCATTTTTTGAATCATCCACATTTTTTTCTGATATTTCTTTAATCTTATTTTCAAGACTTTTTAAAGTCTGTTCTTTCTCATTTAATTCTTTTAATGCAGAATCTAATTTTAATTTATATTGTTCAGCTTCTTTTGCACGTTCCTCTGATATTTTTTTAATTGATTGGAATTCAGCATTATCTATTTTGCCATTTTTTTCTATTATCGTAAGAATACTTTTTTGAGCATCTTCATCTAGTTTTCCAAACTTATCAGCCTGATTAAGATCAATTCCATTATTGTTAAGTAATTCGCTTAATTCAGGTATCAGTTTTTCTGCAGTTGTATATTTTCTGGCTTGTCTTTCGGATATATTAAGTTGTTTTGCTATCTCTGCATTTATATTTTTAATCTCACCTTTTATTTTTTTAGCTTCATATAATTCTTTTAATCTGCTTACTTCCCATCTTTTTACTTCCATTGATGATTCACGTACATCATGGTTAGCAGAAATAAGCATAATTTCTTCATCTATTTCTGTAATTTCAGATTTTTCTACCTTACAAGGGATGCCTGCAGGAAATAGATCATTATATTCTTTATCGCTCATACTTGTTATTGCATGATAACGTCGTTCACCAGATACCAGCCTGTATGTATCATTATCTGGATTATATAAAACTGACAAATTATGACGTAATCCATTTATAAGAATACTTTCTTTTAAAGCCTCTATTCCATCCTGTGTGTACATTTCATTTTTAGGATTAGAAACTATCTTTTCTTTAGGAATATATTTGAAATTGTATTGGATTTTCGCCTGCATTTCTTTTAACTTTTCTCCACCGTCTGTATTTAAAATACCTGGTTTAGTAGCACCGGCACCAAAAGATTTTTTTGCCATTATTTCTTTTCTCCTTTCAGATACTTTGCGAGTTCTCTAAAATGTTTATTGTCCATTAATCCAAGATAATTGACAAGCTCTATATAATCCTGTGCAGCACTACATCTTTTATCGTAGGTTAGAAGTGGTTCAAATAAGGTATTAGACTCATTAACAGCAATACAATTTCTTATAGATACAGGTAAGAATTTATCACCAAACATATTTTCATAACTTTCATACATTTGTTTATATAAAGTTGTTCTTCCTGCAACTCTTGTCATAAACATTCCAGCAAACTCTATTGATAAAGCATATTTTTGGTTAAGTTCTTCTATTGTATCAAATAATGACATTAATCCATCATAAGAAAAATTATCAACACATATTGGAGTAATAATTTTATTACTTGCACACATAGCACATGTTGTTAAATATGATTTAAATGGAGAATTATCTATTATTATATAATCATAATCATCCTTTAATAAAGCCAGATTATATTTAAAGCACAGTTCTACGTTAGACTCTTTGCTTTCGTCATATATTTTGTAAATCAAACTATTCAATACTCTTGATGCACATAATATTGAAATATTTTCATAATCTGTCTGTGAGATGTAATCAAGGACTTCTGATTTTTTCGATAACTTTTTGCAAAACAGCTGTTCATAGTCTTTAGCATTGCCTTCATCATTTTTTCCAAACATTTTAGATGTGTTCATCTGGGGATCTAAATCGATTAATAATATGGAATATCCTGAAATGGCTAATATTTGTGCAATAGATATTGCAGATGAGGATTTACCAACTCCTCCTTTTTCGTTTATCAAACTTATTATTTCACTCATTATTTTCCTTCTTTCTTTAATTTATAATTTTATTATACATTACTTTTATATTAAATCAATGTATAAATCATAATTTATTGTTTTTTATCTAAAAAATTGGTAATTCTTATACATCAGATAGCATATAAAGTTTAATCGGTAAATAATTGAATTTATTATAATATGAGAAAAAAATTAGATGCTTATATTTATATTTATATGTTTATTGTAGGTTAAAAAAGATAATATATTATAATACATTATGATGTATTTATTAAATAAGTTTAGGTTTAGCAGTTGATAAAAAAAATTATCACAAATTTGTTAGATTATATAAAAAGTAATACTATAAAATGAACTCAGTTCACTTTGTGATTTTTGAACTCAGTTCATTTTTTAGTTCTATAAAGCTTTTATTGTTAGTAAGTGAACTGAGTTCATTTTATTTTACAATATTATAATATATTATAGATTTGATGCCAGGTTCAAAAGCTCTAGGCTATATGAGCTCGCCTATAAATGTAGGGTAAAGATATTGTGACTCGCCTTAATATGAGCATAAAAGTTGAATGATAATCTCACAATATGCCGATATTTGGTGGCCGATATTTGGTAGCGGATATTTAGTAGCGGATATTTTGTAATGGGTGTGCATAGGTGCCAGTGATACATGTTTAGCACGGATAGAAACAGAGCGTAGATGTATGAGCACGTAGATCAGGACAATCCATATTTATCAAAGTCGTGTGTTTTTGACCCTGGCATTTAGATTTGTTATTATTGGAAATAGATGGTTTATAATATCTAATTATGTATTTATGAAGTGTATAACTAAAAAAGTGAACTGAGTTCAAAAAAATATACATATAAGATACA
>FR886151.1:0-16589 GCA_000436475.1 Eubacterium sp. CAG:248 | reverse complement strand
ATATAAAATATAAGATATAAAATATAAGATATATAATATAAGACATAGAATATAACCTTGATAAAATGACTTTATAGAATGATAAAATGATTTAATGGACATCTATGTATTAACGTTAATATATATATAGATTAGGTTTATATTGAAAGTATGGTGTAACACGGAACAATCCATATGTATTAAAGTAGATGACTTATACTACCAGCTTCAAGTATCATTTATATATAGTAAGATAAAAAACTGGTTGATTATGCGTAAAATATTCCGATGATATTGTTATGAGTTAATAATTTCTAAATACTTTATAAAGTAAATAAAAAATATTCAACTAGTTTAATAATAACTGATAAAATCCACAAACTATATAAAAATTAAAATATAATCAAAAATAAAGTATAGAAAACATACGTTTGAGTTCCACGTGAAACATAATAGGATAACTAGTACAAAAATAATAGAATAACTAGTACAAAATCAATGCTTTGTAATTATGCAACCTTTAAGAAAATTCAATCCATATAACATATTGTCTATATAACATATAAATCCATATAACATGTTGTCTATGTAACATATAAATTCATACAACATATAAATATAATACTTATGATGCTTTATCTAATTTTATTGTATAGTGTAATTTATGTGGAATGTTTTTTTATATACATATATTAATTTTTTTTGATACTATTTTTCTATATTATGGCTATCGTATATAAATTTAATATACATATATTAATGTCTTTTTGATACCTTTAATAATTACATTTCTATTTTATAATTTCAGAAATACAAAATAATAAGAATAAAGGATATAAATATTAAGATTTTAGAAAAATATAGAAAAACCAGTTGAATAATTATATAATAACAATAGGCATTAAAATAGCTATGATGATAAATGTATGAATAAAATCTGTGTAAATGTAATTGGTAAATAAAGACATATATGAACCTATAAAAAGATAAATACAGCTAAATACAAATAAATTCAAATGAATTCAAATGAATTCATTTGAATTTATATATAGACATCATCATAATATGCTGAAACAGTAATTTTGGAGTATATTTATATGATTTATAGTGAAAAATACAAGGTAGAACTAGAAGATATCGGTATAAGTAATAAGATATCAAATAAAAGAATAATAACTATAATGGAAGATGTAGCAGCTGCACATTCAGATTCAGTTGGTTTTGGAGTGAAAGATGTAGAAAAAAACAACTGTGCATGGGTTTTATTAGACTGGAATGTTAAGATCTTATCAAGGCCTGTTTATAATGAACACATTATAGCTTCTACATGGTCAAGAAAAAGTGATAAATTGTGTGCTTATAGGGATTTTGAATTAAGAGATGAAAATGGTATGCTATTTGCTATTGGTACATCAAGATGGCTATATATGAATCTTACAAGGAGAAGACCAATTATTCTTGATGGAAAAATGAATGAAATATATGGTACAGAAGAAGGAAAAATGGTCTTTGATGAAGAATTATGTAAGATTGATATAGAATCCTTTAATCAGGATAATAAAAATGTTTCTAAAATAATTGAAAAACCATATAAAGTTGAAAGAAGGGATATGGATATCAATGGACATATGCATAATGTGAGTTATTTAGAAGCTGCCTATGAGGTATTACCAGAGGAATTATATAAAAATATGGAATACTCAAACATTCGAATCGAATACAAGAAAGAGATTATGGCAAATGATGTTGTAGCAATAAAGTGTATTGTAAATAATGATAATAGCTGTATTATAATAATGCAGTCAGAAAATAAGCTGCATGCAGTCATTGAGTTATCTAATTAAGATATTTGATATTAATATTAGATGTCATACTGTCAATATCAATATTTATGATGTCGGGGTCAAAAGCCCACGACTTTGATACTTACGGATTGCTTCGTGCTACGCACTACCACGTCTACACTACGCTTCGGTCCATGTTAAATATATGCCTCTTGCATATAACACTCTGGTATCATATTTATATTAATATTAACTTTATATTAATATTAACATCAAAATTTTATATGATGAAATTAATCGGAAAGTTTTAAGTGTAAAATTATACAGAATTATGGATGCAGGTATATCAGTAAGAAACAAAATGTTTTATGATTTTATGGATTTAAGGTTTGAAATGGAAAAAAGGAGCTGGATTGAAAATGGGATTTATTAATAAAGAAAAGGTTTTACGTGGAATAGGAAAGGCCGTGGATGTTACTAATGAAGCAGCTGATAAAGTATCAGTTTACGTTAAGGAAAAAGAATTGGATAAAAAGGCATTAAATGCCGCAAATGAAGTAGGAGATGCAATGAAATCAGCAGGTAAGGTAATAGAAAATAAGTTGTCTAAATTATCCAATAAATAATTGGGAAATGTGATTATAATAATCTGATGTATTTGGAATAGCAAAACTGCGCAGCAATACAGCAGGAGTATATGAATATGTAGCAATGTAGCAGGAATATATGAATTTACGGCAATACAGCAGATATATGAACGCATGGAAATGCAGCAAAATATACAAATGCGTAGTAATTCAACATCCTTTACATCAGTTGGGACAAAATATCTTTTGAACCTGACAGCTTATATTTGTTTATATTAATTATGGAGGAGTCTATGGATATATTCGATATAATTGGGCCGGTTATGGTTGGACCTTCAAGTTCACATACAGCTGGTGCTGTAAGGATAGGATATATATCGCAAAGATTAATGGGTGAACAGATAAGCAAGGCTGAAATTCTTTTGTATGGCTCATTTCTTGATACAGGTAAGGGACATGGAACCAACAAAGCAATAGTAGCAGGCTTACTAGGTATGAAACCAGACGACATGAGAATACCAGAAAGCCTTGATATTGCAAAAAAAAGAGGAATTGAAATAACATTTGGCAAATCTTCATTAAAGGAGGCTCATCCAAATAGTGCCCAACTGATTTTAACCAGTGTAACAGGGAAAAAATTAGAGGTTGTTGGAGAATCACTTGGGGGTTCACGTATTAATATTGCACAGATTGATGGTATAACAACGAATTTTTCAGGCGATTATCCTACATTGATTGTTCATAATCTTGATCAGCCTGGACATGTTGCGGAAGTAACATCAATGCTGTCACATAAATGTGTAAATATAGCTGCTATGCAGTTATATCGTTCATCTCGTGGAGGTTATGCGGTTATGGTTGTAGAATGTGACCAGGAAATTCCAAGAGATGGCATAGAATGGTTGAAACGTGTAGAAGGTATAGAAAAGGTAACATATCTTGGCATAGAATAGCAGACGTAGCAGACATAGCAGACATGATATAGAAAAGGTTCTTAATATTAAAAAAGTGCTAAAACATATTATTAATATGTATATATTTGCATAACTATAAAATAAGAATATGAATTAATGAACCGGCAAAGACATGAATGGAGTAAATAATATGGGTTATCATTCAATAAAAGACCTGGTTGATTTATGTAAAGCTAATAAATGTGAATTGTGGCAGGTTATAATGCGGGATAATGCAAATGAACACATGATATCTGAAAAGCAGGTGTTCGATAATATGAAATTAATGTACGCTGCAATGAAAAAAGCAGACAATGATTATAATAAGAATCTTAAGTCTCCAAGTGAAATGGCAGGTGGCGACGGAGAACTTATGCATATATATAATAAATCTGGTAAGAATATATGTGGCGATTTCATAAGCACAGCTATGGAGAAAGCTATTAAAATGGGTGAATCTAATGCATGTATGAAAAGAATAGTTGCAGCGCCTACGGCAGGTTCATGCGGAGTTATACCAGCTGTATTTATATCATATGAGAAATTGTATGACGTTTATGAAGATGATGTTGTAAAAGCATTATTTATAGCAGCGGGAATAGGTGCTGTGATAGCAGAAAATGCTTCTATTGCAGGAGCCTCTGGAGGATGTCAGGCAGAGATTGGTTCAGCAAGTGCAATGGCCGCAGCAGGACTTACATTTCTTCAGGGTGGGGATGTTGATAAAATAGTCAATGCGAGTGCATTAGCTTTAAAAAGTATGCTAGGTCTTACATGTGACCCTGTATGTGGTCTTGTAGAGGTTCCATGTATAAAAAGAAATGTGACAGGAGCAGTTAACGCAATAACAGCTTCACAGATGTCAATGGCAGGAATAAAGAGTGTTATTCCTCCTGACGAGGTTATAGAATCGATGAAAAGAATAGGAGATAATATGCCAGCATGCCTTAAAGAAACATCGAAGGAAGGGCTTGCAATTACAAAAACGGCAGAGAATATTAAAAATAAGCTTGACAAAATGGTTTGATTCATATATTCTAAGCAAGCATTTGTAATATATCTGCCATATAAAAAATAAGATAATAAATCTTTAAAATAATGTATATATGACAATTAATTGGTTGATAATAAAAATGATTTGATATATATTAAAGCAGATATATTAATTATGATATATTTAAATGTATTCAATAAAATATATTATAATACAATTTTATTGAATATGATAAAATGAAGTATAATACAGTAATTTATCTATTGGATATTAGTTACCAGTTAATAGATTATTAATTTTTATTTATTGTATTTTTGATGTATTTTTGAGATATTTCTATTGACATTTGCAAAATATAATTGTATAAGATTATATGAGTTAGTTAATAAATGATGTTAAAGATACAAAAGTTAACAGTATGTTAATGAAGTATAAGTAAGATTTTACTTAAGTTTATTTACTTCTATATGATATTATTTTTTATTATATTAATTCAGATATCATATTTTTTATTTTAGATTAATTTGCACAAAGGTATATTGGATAATCTCCAAAGCCAATATACTTGACTATATTTCTATCCCCTCTACTCATCCCCGGTCACCCCAGACCGGGGAACTTTTTATTTTTAATATTCAAGATATAATGTAAAGACAATAGTGTTAAATAATCCATGAAAAAAAGACAGGTGTGTAGGGTGTTTGTGAAATATATAAAACATACATAATATATAAAGAAAATTAGTGAATGTAAAAAATTGGCGAAAAAGTGAAAATATGCCAAAAAATCTGTAAAAATCGACTTAAAATGAAGTTACAAAAGGTAAATTATATGATATAATTGACCAATATATAAGGTATCTAATGAATGTGAGAATTGCATAGCGATTCGTATATACCAGTCAGGTGCAAAGTATCTTTTGCCACGACATCTATATATTTATGTATTATTAATACATAAGATTTTTCACACGTAAGATTTGTGTTTTGTACAAACTTTAAGATGCGCTGAGAAGCAGCGCAAGAATGGAGGATTATTATGGATCAGGATAAGAATATAACAACAGCATCCATAGAAGGTGAAGTTGAAAATGTATCAGCTAATGATATTAAAGAAGAGCAGGAAGCAACTGTTACAGAGCATAAAAAAAAGAACAAAAGAAATAATGATAAAGCAAAAATATCAAAAGCGGCAAAAGCAAATGCGCAGCCTATAGAAAAAGAGAAAAAAAGAAAGAAAAAAAATTTCAGAATGCGTAAAAATGTACAAAACAAAGATAATATAAATAAAGATAATACGAATAATAATACAAGCGGTGATAATAAAGAAAAAAAATCAAGTTTATTGTGTGGGATTAAAGCCAAGCTTATAATGACATCATTACTTCCAATCGTAGTTGGAATAGTGGCTGTACTTATTCTTGCTATTGTTAATATATCACAGGGAATGAATACAGAGGCGGTAAATGGTTTATCGTTACTTGGTCAGTCAACTAAGGCAAGCTATGATAATGAGTATACAGGTGACTGGCGTGTAGATAATAACGGCAATCTGTTTAAAGGAGATGTGAACCTGTCACAGAAGCAGGATGGAATAGATAAATTTACAAAAGATGGTGATGCAGACCTTGCAGTATTTATAGGCGTTGATTGTAAGCTTACATCACTCAGGGATTCTAATAACAAGAGAATGTTAAGTCTTAAGGCAGATGAGAAAATATGGGAAGCTGTACAGAAAGGTAATACATATACAAGCTCACATGTTGATATAGATGGAACAGATTATACAGGTGTATATATTCCATTGAAGAATTTTAGTGGAAGTGTTGTTGGTATGATGTTCTCCGGACAGCCAAGAACAGATATAACAACATTTATAATGCAGAAAATAATAGCACTTATATCTGTATCAATAGTTGTTTTAATCGTTGTGATAGTAGTAGCCTCTATAATTTCAACAAAACTTGCTAATGCACTTGTTTCAGTTAATAATCTGTTTATCGCACTTGCAAATGGTGATTTGACAGTAGATGTTAATAAATCTATTCTTGCAAGAAAAGATGAAATAGGTCAGATGGCTCAATCTGTTCAGACACTTATAGATAAGCTTCAGGAAATAGTAGCTAATCTTCAGAATACTGCATCTGAGCTTCATAGGTCGGGTGAAGATATGACAAACTCTGCAAATCAGTCAAGTAAAGCAACAGAAGAGATATCAAGTGCAGTTGAAGACATATCAAAGGGAGCTGTATCACAGGCAGAAGAGATCCAGAATGCTTCTGCACAGATTGCTAATATGGGAGAGCTTATAAGTGAAATAGTTGAAAAGGTAGCTAATCTTACTAAAGCAACAGATGCAATGGGCAGAGCAGGCGATACATCTATGAGTACCATGAGTGAGCTTTCAGATTCTAATGATCATACAACTGAATCTATTAATAATATAGCTAATCAGATTAATATAACAAATGAATCAGTTGGAAGAATAGGGGAAGCAGCAGCACTTATTACGAATATTGCTGATCAGACAAGTCTTTTAGCTCTTAATGCTTCTATAGAGTCAGCAAGAGCAGGAGAGGCAGGAAAAGGCTTTGCAGTAGTTGCATCAGAAATCCAGAAGCTGGCATCACAGTCAGATGAAGCGGCTGGAGAGATAAAAGAGATTATAGAAAAGCTTCAGTTAGAATCAGAAAAGACTGTAGAAGATATGAACAATACAAAGGTTCTTATACGTGAGCAGATAGGAAAGCTTGATGCAACAAAGAACAGCTTTATAGATGTCAGTGATGGTATAGCAGTATCAAGAAATGAAACTGCAGTTATTGAGAATAATGCTGGTTCTTGTGATGAGGCAAGAAAGCAGATTAATGATGTTGTTTCTAATCTGTCGGCTATCTCAGAAGAAAATGCAGCCTCAGCCCAGCAGACGACAGCATCTATGCAGGAGCTTACAGCAACCATTAATATGCTTGCAGAAACGGCGAATGGTCTTATGACTGTATCAGAACAGCTTAACAATGAAGTAAAATTCTTTAAGGTTAAGTAAGTACTGTAGCAATACAGATACATCAGTCAGTAGCAAAATACATTTTGACACTGACATCATTAAAATAATTAATAATGGTTAATTATAAAAAAAGATGAGGCAGGAAACTTGTTTTATAAGTCATCCTGCCTCATCTTTTTTATTCATCAGTTCTGTCTATAACTTCACCGGTCTCTGGGTTAACGGATATTCCATTTACTTCCAGACGCTCATCAATCTGTATTACAAGACACTGTTTTCCATCAATCATACGTGTTTCAACAAGGTCGGTTTTATCTGGATTAATCTTTATTACAACATCCGGGGTTTTAACTTCAAACTTTCTTGATGGAGTTATATTAGCTGCTGCAAGTTTTCCGTTTTCTCCAGCTGCCATTTCAAAATGTTCTTCAAAATTAGTAAGGCGTTCACTGGCAACTCCACTTTTTTCAAGTATTTCCTTAACCTCTGTTTTGTCGAGCATTACAGGTGCACTTGATACAGCCTTATGTTCTTCAATGACTTCATTTATGTTATCATGGATATTTTTAACAGTTTCGTAATTACAATCTTCACCTAGAGTTTCTGTTACTAGATTATTGAATGTTTCCTTCTGTATATCAGCAGGGAGAGGTACCTCGCAGCTAAGTACGGCATCAAGAAAATTTTGCTGAAAATCATCTGTATCCTTACTATGAAATAATATGCTTTCATCATCAGTACTACGATTGTTAAATGATGGAAACAAGAACGCTATATCAGGGTTATCAACTATATGGTTTTGTATCTGGTTATGAAATGCTTTATCATCCTCAAAATATCCAAGGCCGGGTTTTGAAAGAATGACAGGGCAGATACAGCATAATATGTAGTTATATATCTCATCAGAAGCATCGTCCATTGCTATATTATCAGCAGTTACTCCAGGTATGTCATATGTCTGGTTAACAATAAGTATAAGATAGTTGCCAGGATAATAATAATTAGCAATTATTTTATCATATAACTGGTTAAGTAGGTTTTCATCCTTAAGCTCACATTTTCTAAGTTCAAGAAGAAAATCCCTTGGCTGTTCTTTTCCATATGCATCAAGAGTGAATTTCATGTCAATCAGGTTTCTGCCAGGTGTTCCGGAAAGACATTTTCTTAAAATATCAAGATATTTATGACGTTCTTCTTCTGGCAGATTTAAAAATGTATCATTAAATGTAGTAACTTTATTTTTTTCACCATCAACATAGCAGCCACATAATCTTTGGATACCACAGTCTTCTATATTGAATTGTGATTTTATTTCATTTATTTCTTTTCTGGTCATATATAATAAGTACCTCCATTGTCATTTAATAAAAGAATAATGTACTGGTATTTTATCACATAATTCAACCAGTTACATTAAAAATATATTCTGAAAATTTGACAGGAACAAACAGATTGGTTGTAATTATATGAATAAAAGATGAAAAAAGAAAAATTTTAAATATGACAGAGGAATAGTTGTAATATTATAAGAATGAGATTATAATTAACTGGTAAATAATGTGGTGATAATATTTTGAAACATGCTGTAATTATAATAATTAAATGTTTCGATTTATAATATGTAATTATATGGTATATGGATTGATAATGTTTAAATATTTGGATTGCTATAATGCTATGTGATTCACGAACACTTGCATTGTAATATTTGAATGCTGACAAGGGTTGATATTAAATGATGGATAATGAGAGTAAATATTGTTAATTTACATAGATTTTACATATAAATATAAACAGAATTTACATAACATATATATCATAAAGCATAAAGCTCAGAAGTTCATAAAGTCAAAAGTTCATAAGATTAAATGTTCATAAAGTTGGAAGTTCATAATATTAGATGTACAGAGGTCTTATCATATGGGTATGAACTACTTATAAACATGCTGAACTTTATATAGGCATAATAAGCAGCACAAGAATGGAGGATTATTATGAAAGTAGGAATTTTAACAAGTGGTGGAGATTGTCAGGCTTTGAATGCTGCTATGAGAGGTGTGGCAAAGAGTCTGTATAATAAAATACCAGATGTAAAGATATATGGTTTTCTTGATGGATATAAGGGACTTATTAATAATGATTATAAGCTTATGAATGTTGATGATTTTTCTGGAATTCTAACAGTTGGTGGTACTATTCTTGGTACATCAAGAACTCCTTTTAAAAGAATAACAGAGCCTGATGAGAATGGCAAAGATAAGGTAGCATCCATGAAAAAGACTTATAAAGGATTGGGGCTTGATTGCCTTGTTATACTTGGAGGAAATGGAACACACAAGACAGCTAATATGTTAAGTGAAGAGGGACTTAATGTTGTTACACTGCCAAAGACAATAGATAATGATCTTGTAGGAACAGATGTAAGCTTTGGATTTCAGTCAGCTGTGGATATTGCTACAAATACTATTGATTGTATACATACTACAGCTGCATCACATAGCAGGGTGTTTATAGTTGAACTTATGGGACATAAGACAGGATGGCTTACATTACATGCAGGTGTAGCAGGTGGTTCTGATGTCATTCTTATACCAGAGATTCCATATGATCTCGATAAGGTGGTTGAAGCTATTAATAAAAGAAGCAAGCAGAAAAAGCATTTTACTATACTTGCAGTAGCTGAAGGTATTATATCAAAGGAAGAACTTGAATTTAGCAAAAAGGAACTTAAAGAGATAAGAAAAAGAGAGCATTTTCCATCCGCAGCATATAGGATAGGTGCAGGTATTATGGAAAGAACAGGGCAGGAGGTAAGAGTTACTGTGCCAGGACATGTACAGCGTGGGGGAAGTCCATGTGCATACGACAGAGTATTAGCATCAAGATTAGGCGCAAAGGCAGCGGAACTTATTATTAATAAAGAGTATGGATATATGGTGTGTGTTAGGGATAATCAGATAGATAAAACACCACTTAGGGAAGTAGCAGGCAGATTAAAAACAGTAGATCCTGACTCAGGTATTATCAAAGAAGCAAAGGCGATGGGAATATGTTTTGGAGATTAAATAATATTAAGTATGTCTTCAGTAATAAAAGAAAAGAAAAAAATGCAGATGAAAAAATAGCTGTAAATAAAAAAATAAATGTAGAAAAAGAAATAAATGAAAATATACATTTTATTGGAGAAAATATGAATAAAAATAATGTAATAGAAGATGACAAATTATTAAATATAGTTATGGATGATTCTAAGGAAGCAGCTAATATGACCGAAGTATCAGATAGTATCCATAAAAAAATAAAGAATATTGAAGAAAAATATCGTAAAGATGGTAAAAGAATGCCATTTTTTGCAAACAGGGAGTTATCATGGCTGAAATTTAATGAAAGAGTCATAGATGAAGCTGATGATGAAAAAGTGCCATTATGTGAGAGACTTACATTTGTTTCAATATTCAACAGTAATCTTGATGAGTTTTATATGGTAAGAGTTGGCTCTCTGTATGATCAGATGCTTCTTGCAAAAAAGAATAAACAGGAGATGACTACAGGATTCGACAATAAATCAATGATGACTGCAGAGCAGCAGCTGGATGCTGTATTTACACACACAAGAGAATTATTACATAAAAAAGATAAGATATATACAAAGCTTATGTATGAGTTTGACAGACAGGGTGTTAAGCTTATCAGCTTTAATGATGTTGAATATTCTGATGCGGTATATCTTGAGAACTACTTTAACAAGTCAATACTTCCAATATTATCGCCTCAGGTTATAGGAAAGAAAAATCCGTTTCCATTTCTTAAGAATAAGGAAATATATGCAGTGGCTCTTCTTGGGTCAAAGAATAGCGATAAGATAGGACTTGTACCATGCAGCAATGGTATATTTGACAGACTTATACCTATACCATCAGATAGCAGAAAATATATGCTTGTTGAGGAACTTATACTGCATTTTCTTCCTAAAATATTCAAGAAATATAGTGTAAAAAGTAAATCACTTATAAGAATCATTAGAAATGCTGATATAGATATGGATGAAGCATTCTTTGATGAGGATATGGATTACAGGGATACTATGGAACAGCTTATAAAGGAGAGAAGAAGGCTGTGTCCTGTCAAGCTTGAGTATTCAAGAGTACTTGATGATAAAGTTATATCAGCTTTGTGTAACGAGCTGAAGCTTGACAAAAAGCAGGTGTTTTATTCTGAATCACCACTTGAAATGTCGTTCATATCAAAAATTCAGGATGATTTAAGAACAAGGAAAGAGCTTTTCTATGAAAGAAGGGTTCCACAGAATTCAAAATATATAGATATGAAGCAGCCTATTATAGACCAGATAGCTAAAAAGGACGTTTTATTAAGTTATCCGTATGAGAGTATGCATCCTTTTATAAAGCTTCTTAATGAAGCAGGTAATGATGACAGGGTTTTGTCTATTAAGATGACTCTTTACAGGGTAGCCAAGAACTCGCAGATTGTAGAGGCGCTTATAGAAGCAGCAGAAAATGGTAAAGAGGTAGTTGTACTTGTTGAACTGAGGGCAAGATTTGATGAAGAGAATAATATTGAATGGTCAAGGCGTCTTGAAGAAGCCGGATGCAAAATTATATATGGAATAGATCATATAAAGGTTCATTCAAAGCTGTGTCTTATAACATATAAGGATGGTGAGGAATTTAAGTATATTACGCACGTTGGAACAGGTAACTTCAACGAGAAAACAGCAAAATTATATACAGATCTTTCGCTTATTACATCTAATACTGATATTGCAAGGGAAACAGCAGATGTGTTTAATAATCTTGGGCTGGGTGATGTTGTTGAACATACAGAGCATCTTCTTGTTGCACCTAAGTGTCTTCAGAATAAAGTTATCAGTTTAATAGAAGCCGAGATTGATAAGGCTAAAAACGGTGATGAGGCATATATAGGTGTTAAGATTAATTCTCTTACAGATAAAACAATAATAGAAAAACTCGTTGAAGCATCTATGAGTGGTGTTAAGGTTGATATGATTATAAGAGGAATAAGCTGTATGAGAGCTGGAATAGAGGGTTATACAGACAATATTACAATTACAAGTATCGTAGGAAGATTCCTTGAACATTCGCGTATATATATATTTGGCAAAGGTAACGATACGAAAATATACATATCATCAGCTGATTTTATGACAAGAAATACTATCAGGCGTGTTGAAGTCGCAGCACCAGTTTATGATGAAGAGATAAAAAAGAGACTTCTTCGTATGTTTAATACTATGTTGTCAGATAATGTTAAGGCAAGAGTTATGGCATCAGATGGAAACTATTATAGAAAAGATGTAAATGATAAAGAAACAAGAATCAATTCACAGGAATATTTCTATGATGAGGCTATAAAGAAAGCACAGCAGAATATAATAAAATAATAAAATACTATAAAATCCTCAATATCTGCTTGAATTTATTTTTGTTTTTGATAAACTTTATAGGTATGTTAAATAATAGACACATAAGTAAAGGATGGCATATATGAAACCCATGATATTATTTCATAATTTTTTTGGACATCTGAGTACTATAAATCATCATAAATATCAGGTAATGAAAAATTGTTTCAGGGTAGGACTTTATAAGCAGGGCTTGCTGCATGATTTATCAAAGTACAGTCCGACGGAGTTTATTCCTGGTGTAAAATATTTTCAAGGCAACAGAAGTCCGAATAATGCACAAAGAGAGGCAGAGGGCTGTTCTACGGCATGGCTTCATCATAAAGGACGTAATAAGCACCACTATGAATACTGGATAGATTATCCTGCTAAAGGCGGTAATGGGAGTCTTATAGGGATGGAAATGCCAGTGAATTATGTAGTAGAGATGTTTTGTGACAGAGTAGCGGCAAGTAAGATATACAATAAGGAAAAATATAAGGATTCAGATTCATTAGAGTATTTTAAGAGGGGAATGGATCATTATATAATTCATCCAAAGACTAAAGAGCTGCTTTATAGTCTTCTTGTTATGCTATCTGAAAAAGGTGAAGACTATACCTTTGCTTATATAAGGAAGTATGTATTAAAATAATATGATGAATATACAGTGATTATTTAATAAGATTGCAGTCTGCAGATAATCTGTGGACTGCTTTTTTAATAATTTTATTTTATGATACCGTGGTCAAAAGGTCTTTCACCCACCTATGAGCAAGCTCATGTGGGTTTAGACCTTTTGACCATGATATCACATTATATATTATACATTAGATTGATTATTGTGATGATTATGTGTTAATATATAGTGCGGATTAATCCTGATTACCCAAGGATATATAGGATTAGTTATTCTGTTAAAATGTGCTTATGACACATGATTTATATAAAGATAAGAATGAATGGAGGACGATGATGTTAGAGCTTAATCATGTCGGATATACCACAGAGGATGGTATGGAGATATTACATGATATTACTTTAAAAATCGATGAGAGATTTGTAGCGGTTACTGGACCTAATGGAGGCGGTAAATCCACACTTGCAAAGGTTATAGCTGGTATATATCAGCCTACAAAAGGAAGTATTCTTCTTGATGGTGTTGATATTACTAATATGAGTATAACAGACAGAGCAAAGGAAGGTATAAGCTTTGCATTCCAGCAGCCTGTCAGATTCAAGGGATTAAAGGTAAAAGATTTATTGAAGCTGGCAGCTGGCAATGGGGCTAAATACAACGATTTAAAAGGTTATCTTAAAGAAGTTGGACTTAATGCAGAAGATTATATTAACAGAGAACTCAACAGCAGCCTTTCAGGTGGAGAGTTGAAAAGAATAGAAATAGCAATGATAAGAGCAAGAGGAACCAAGCTGTCATTGTTTGATGAACCAGAGGCAGGAATTGATCTTTGGAGTTTCCAGAACCTTATTAAGGTGTTTGAAGAAATGCATGAAACTAATCATGGAAGTATCATAATAATAAGCCATCAGGAAAGAATACTTGATATAGCTGATAAGATAGTTGTTATAAAAGATGGAAATATAGACAAATACGGTGATAAGGATGATATACTTCCACAGTTACTTGAAGGAACTGGATCACCAGTTTAAATGTATATCAGATGCGGGTGTCAGAATTCATTTTTACACTTGCATGTTAATTAGGAAGCTGGTAACAAAATTTATATTGTAGTAAGGAAAGGATACCATATAAATGGATGCAATAGAAAAAAATCTTTTACATGAGGTTGCAGAGCTTGATGCACTTCCTGTAGGAGCGTATAATATCAGGGCAAACGGAAAATCTGAGGCACGTAATACAACTGCTAATATAGATATAGTGACTAAAGAAGATAAACCAGGAATAGATATATATATTAAGCCTGGTACTAAAAATGAGAGTGTGCATATTCCAGTCATAATAAGCCAGACAGGTCTTAAGGACCTTGTATACAATGATTTTCATATAGGAGAGGATGCAGATGTTACTATAATTGCAGGTTGTGGCATACATAACTGTGGTGATGAAACATCAACTCATGATGGGATTCATACATTCTATGTTGGAAAGAATGCTAAATTAAGATATATAGAGAAACATTATGGTGAAGGTGAAGGACGTGGAAAGCGTCTTATGAATCCTACAACTATAGTACATCTGGAAGATGGAGCAGTTATGGATATGGAGACTTCACAGATATCAGGAATTGATGACACATTTAGAGAGACAAGTGGTGATATGGCTGCTGGCTCTAAGCTTACTATTCATGAAAATATAATGACTACAGGTGAGCAGCATGCTAAGACTGAGTTTAATATGGATGTTAACGGTGAGGATGCATCAGTAGATGTTGTATCAAGAAGTGTAGCCAGAAATAACAGTTATCAGGAATTCGTCAGCAGAATAAATGGTAATACACGTTGTGCCGGACACAGCTCATGTGATGCTATTATTATGGATAATGCATGTGTCACAGCAAGTCCACAGCTTAAGGCAAACAGTGTGGATGCAAGTCTCATACATGAGGCAGCCATAGGAAAGATAGCAGGTGATCAGTTAATAAAGCTTATGACTCTTGGACTTACAGAGCAGGAGGCTGAGGAGCAGATCGTTAACGGTTTCTTAAGTTAGTACACCGTTTCGTAAATAACTATACCAATCGCGCAGGATGCGGATTAGCAGGCAAATGAATGGTGTAGTTATTTCGCGATGTACTAGTTAACAAAGGGGCGGAAGACACAGGCTTTGATACCTACGGATTGGTTTGTGTTACGCATTACCACAATCCTGTCCATTATATTTATATAACAGATAATATCAGTTACTGTCCTGGGAGATTTAATCCAACATTAAGAGTTGAATCATACCTAGGACAGTATTTTTTATGTCTTATTTATATATGGTTAATTGACATTTTGTAGCTTGTGGGGTAGCCTAATAAGAAAGATAGCAGTTTCGATGATTAAGATAAATTGGGAGTATGTATACATGGGTGTAGAAGAATTTTTTAAGCAGGAAGAAGAAAGATTTATAAGGGATAATCTGATGTCAGATGAAGTACTTGACTTTATAAGGGAGAATACACTTCCTTTTAACCAGCTTATGGCATATTACAGATGTGCTATTATGGAGGTAGAAACTAAGTTTAAGGTACTTAATGAGCAGTTTTCATTGCAGTATGACAGGAATCCGATAGAATCGATTAAGACAAGAATAAAGTCAACAGAGGGGATAATCAAGAAAGCTAATAGGAAAAAAATCCCATTTACTATGCAGGCAATAGAAGAAAATATAAGAGATATAGCAGGTATAAGAGTTATCTGTTCATTTTCAGAGGATATATATATGCTTGCGGATTGTCTGCTTAAGCAGGATGATATAAGACTTGTTGAGATGAAGGATTATATTAAACATCCAAAGGAAAGTGGATACAGAAGTCTTCATGTTATTATAGAAATACCAATATTCTTACAGAATGAAAAACGTTATATGAAGGTAGAGGTACAGCTTAGAACTATTGCGATGGACTTTTGGGCAAGTGTTGAACACAAGTTAAGATATAAAAAGAACATACCTGATAGTGAGGCAGAGACACTTGCAGTAGAACTATCCAGTTATGCAGACCAGCTTGCTGAGCTTGATAATAAAATGGAACAGATTAAGAAACGTATAGTCGAAGCAGAAAAGCAGGCTGAACCGGTTGGAGAAAGAAAAAGACCTATAACAACAATAGGTAGCACGCTTATAAAGAACAGGTTGAATGGGTTGATAAAGTAGGAATATTGTTGTTTAACACACATTCT
>FR886150.1 GCA_000436475.1 Eubacterium sp. CAG:248 | reverse complement strand
TTGCTAATTCATTATAATATTTTCTTCAATATTTATCTATATTCTACCACCATCTAAAAAAGGAATTGCCGCAAATTTACAACAATTCCTTTTTTCTTTTTATTATATTTTAAATTTTATCTAAAACACATTATATATCTTTTTAGTATACACAAAATGCACTTCCACTATTAAATCTATTTATAATAATCTTTATTTTTATCAAGAAGAGCTATCATTTTTTCCTTTACATCTTCTGGTTCTAACACTTCCACGTTGCCAAGTCCTATAAGCCATCCTAATAATACATTTGATTTGACCGCACAGAATGTCACAAGCAATTTCTTTTCCACAGCTTTTTCATTATGTTCAGTATCATTTAATTCTATATCCTGTTGACATATTGATTCTTCTTTTATATCTATCCTTTTTCCAAACTGATCTATAAACGTTCCAACAAGACTTTCAGGAATTCTAACCTTGATTCTTCTTTCTTTGTCAGTATACATCCCCATTCTTTTTGCAACATATGTATCTGCATTAAAGTGCATGAATAACTCTTTGCCTTGTCTATCAGTTTCCATTATTTCAATATTATCCAGCTTATCTACTCTGTAGTGACGTTCCTTACGTACACCATCTTTTTCAAATGTATCATATCCATATAGATAATACCTGTCATTTGCCCATATTAGTGTCCATGGATTGATTGAATATTTTCCTTCTATATTCTTCCTTACAAGCTGTTTATGATTATTCCATTTCATATAATCAAATATAATCTGCTTATTTTTCTTTATTGCCTCCTGAATAATCCTGACATTCTCCAATATTCTGTCATTCTCGGCTTTTGCCACATTTACACACTGTATACTTCTATCAAGCTCTTCTCCATCATATATACTTCTTAATGTTTTAAGCTTTTTTATCATATTATCAGCTATGCCTTTTTCTATAAAGTTTGAAGCATATACGGCATCTGTTATCAACTTAAGTTCTTCTTTATCAAGAAGTCTCCTATCAATATAATACCTTGCCGCCTGACCTTTGCCCCTATGTATATCTATTCCCATTTCTTCTTCAAGCTGATCCAGATATCTTGCAATACTATCTCTTCCACATTCAGCAGTCTCCTCTGCCATATAATCTTTAATATCTGACATAGATAAGGGATGTTCTTTATCCGAATATTTCATAAGCACCTGATATAATATCAATGCATTATTTTTTCCTTGTTTCCCCATTAATTTCACATCCTTTTTCATCTTTTTTGTATGTTCATCTTATGCATTAACTCCCCTATATTCTACTTAATATCCATAATAAATTTCTCAAGCTTATCATGATTATCCTTTGCCATTTCGCTATTACGGTCTGCTAATGCAACCTCATTTTTTATATTTTTAAGTGTCTTTGACAACTGCGCCATGCATCTGTCATTATCTCCGCCGCCACTAAATGTAAATACTGCATCTATTTTATCAGCTATTCCATATTTTTTTATAAATGTATTTACTGGTGCGGCTGGCATTCCTGCCCATATAGGTGTGCCCAATATAATTTCATCATAGTAATCTATATTATCTGGAACACCTTTTATCTGTGGTTTTCTGCCAAATGTTGACTGCATTCCACCAACAATCATCTGCCTTACTGTATTTTGAGGCAATGGCTTAAGTAGCTCTATTTCAAATATTTTAGCACCAAGTTTTCTTGCTATTTCTACCGCTGCTTCTTTTGTATTTCCTGATAATGAATAATAAACAACTGCTTTGCTCATAACTATCTCCTTTGCCTGATAAATGTAATAATATTATTATAAAAGAAAAGTAAATGCCTGCTTCGCAGCCGCATTCTTTTCCTTTGCGCTCATTACATCATAATAACACACAAACAGCATTGTTGAAAAATTATATGACACTTGTTTTTAACTAATTTTAAAACAACTTATTTTAAGACTAAATGTTATTACTGCAATTACATATACACCATTTCATAGTTTTAATTACTATATCAAAAGGTATTGTTGATAATAAAATCTTGACATCTCTGCCACGATGTATTATCATTATAATAGTTTGAGTATCAAAGTGTTGTGATACTGGTTCAATAATTTTTGTATACTCCAACAATATATACTATAGAAATGAGGATTGGTTTAATATGGATCTTAGTGCGAATAAATATAAGCTTCCCGAATTACATATTGGTAATAAAACAGCAAGGCTTCCTATTATACAAGGTGGCATGGGTGTTGGTGTCAGTTTAAGCAGTCTTGCAGGTGCAGTAGCAAAGGAAGGAGGCGTCGGAATTATTTCAACCGCCCAGATTGGTTATGATGATGATGCATTTGAATATGATCAGGCCGGCTGCAATTTAGCAGCAATAAAGAAGCATATCCGCAAAGCTAAAGAAATTGCCGGTGGTAATGGACTTGTTGGCGTAAATATTATGGTTGCACTTAAACATTATAAAGAACATGTAAAAGCTGCGGTTGCCGCAGGTGCCGATGTAATTATCAGCGGTGCCGGTCTTCCGATTGATTTACCAGCACTTGTAGACAAAGCCTGTCAGACTAAGATAGCTCCTATCGTATCATCAAAAAGAGCTGCACAGCTTATATTAAAAATGTGGTCACATAAGTATGACCGAACCGCTGATTTTATCGTAATAGAGGGACCAAAGGCTGGCGGTCACCTCGGATTTTCTAATGAACAGCTGAACAATACAGCTTCACTTGATTTCGATAATGAAATAACTAATATTATAGAATGTAAAAAAGAATATGAAGATAAATACTCCAAAAAAATACCTGTTATTGTTGCAGGAGGAATATTCGATAAACAGGATATTATTCATGCAATTAAGCTTGGGGCTGATGGAGTACAGATAGCAAGCAGATTCGTTGCTACTAAAGAATGTGATGCATCACCTGCTTATAAACAGGCTTATATCAATGCCAGACAAGAAGACGTTCAGATCATCCAAAGTCCTGTCGGAATGCCTGGAAGAGCTCTTCGCAATGCATTTATTAAACAACTTGACAATTCAAGAATTCCAATTTCCAAATGTTACAATTGTCTTGAAAAATGTAACCCTGCAAAGGTTCCATATTGTATTACAAAAGCTCTTATAAATGCTGTAAAGGGAGATGTAGATAATGGCTTAATCTTCTGCGGTGCCAATGTTGGCCGGATAAATGAGATTACAACTGTACACTCACTTATGAAGGAGCTTACAGAATAACTACATATGAAACAGAAATCACCCAAGCTTTAGTTTCATATGTAGTACACTTAATATAAAATATTGTGCTTATTATGTAACTCTACACCACCTGGCACCACTGCCAGTTAATTGCCAGCCGGTTCATCCTGCTGGCAATATTAAATAATGTACCTCGTATCCTGGCTGGCAATCCAATTGTTCTATACTCTCTTATAAATAATAGGAACATCATACCCGAAGGTTCTCTTTCCATTCACTTCCATGCTTTCTGATACCTCAAGGCAAGTTTCTGAAAAACGTTCCCATAATCTGAATATCATAACTGGTGTAAACTGGCTTACGCTTCCTCCCTCCCAGCTTCCATTATTTTCCTTATATAATGCTGGCGTAAACTTCTCAGATTTTCTAAGTTCACTATAATCTACACTCTTCATTGAGTTATAGGAAAATGTATTCTTGTCTTCTCCTGCAGGAATTTCATAAGAAGAAAGTATAATTCCATCATTACTATCTGTAATTAGAAATAAATGTGGTGATGCATGACGTTTTCCATCTGTTTCATAATAACTTTCCTCTACAACAAATATTCCATTAAAATCCTCTGGAATATTTTTTATTTTATCATTGCAGACTGTATTTATATGTTGTGCATATGGAAAGCTTTTACCAGCCTCCTTCATTTCCATAAACTGCTCTTTGTTATCAAACTCACCTGTCATAAGATCTACAAAATTTTTAATTTTCATCATAATGTTATGCCTCCATGTGATAATATTTTATTATAATTCTTACAATTCTAAAACAACAGCTGAAGTCCCATAGCTATAATCCACATATATGCACAAGTTTTCGGAATCATTAAAAGTCCAACCTTTGGTTTGGTTTTACTGAATAAGGTTACTGGTATATAGCATCCAAATGAAATAATAATTGCTGCTACCATCCTTGTCAGATGATATCCACAAGCATTTCCTGAAATCATATACAGAATAATTACGCCTATACCGGTAACTGCAAAAACTGAATTTCTAATAACGGATAATTTCATATTTCCCTCATCTGTACACCAATTATTCTGTGGGAACAAACATATTACAATTCTAACAATTGCTGATATCCATATTATAACCTCAATTATTACTGGTATTGTAAACCCTGGAAATGTAAATTTCCAGATATACATCAAAATAATATAAAAAGCTGTCATTGTAATAGAAGATATCTGTAATCCAATTCCTAGCTGTTTCTTTATCTTATCACTACTTCCACATACTGCTCTGATAATTCTTGGCACAAGATGAAATGCATCTCCCACACAAAGTGTTAATGTTAATATTCCATAAAGAATAAATAACATATCCCCATTTGAATATATAAAAAATAATATTGCAGCAACAAGATCAAAAATCAGATATGCTGCATCAAATATTGCTTCCATAACATCTGGAAGCTGTGGTTTATAATTGTTCTGCTTCATTACTAGTTCTGCTCCTTATACTCTTTTAAATGTTTTTCTGCATTATTGCAGATTTTATCAAACACATCTATACACATATGCTTTTCTTCTTCTGTTAAGCCACTTAAAACATCCTTAGCAAACTGTTTCTGTGCATTTATTCCTGCTTTTACAATTACCTCCGCCTTATCTAATAAAACAATCTCAATATGCTTTTTATTATCCTTACTTTGTATTCGTTCAACAAGACCTTTATTTTCAAGGTTCTTTAGTGATGTTGAAACATGGGATTTTGTTGATTTTCTAACTTTTACTATGTCTGCTGCTGTATTATGCTGAGGATTATTATGAAGGAACATAAGTATATCATATTCCATCTGTGTTAATTCATACCTGTCGCACACTTCTCCTGAAAGTAATTCATAATAGCTTGTGATTGTTTTATGCTTATCCCAGAAATACATCCTGACCTCCTTTACTATCGTTCTTTTTAGAACGATTATAGGCAGATTATTCTGTTATGTCAATCATTTTTTCTTATTCAACTCACAAAATCTTTACTCTATTTTGTGTAATGATTTTTATGTAAGCATTAGTGATAAAATAAGAGCAAGTACTGAAAGGTTTTCGTTGCCTTAGCACTTGCTCTGCTTCTTTATATCAAAGTTATTATATATAGTTGTATGTTGATGATTTGCTGTTCTTTAATTTTTTATCAATCTTATTGCACTCTTTTCGCAAGCCTGCAATATTACTTACGCCAGATTCTTCTCACCTTCATTTTGTTTCTTTCCTGCCATTCTCATAACTTCCTTCCATGCCGGTGAGAACAGATAATAACCTATCATTGCAAACATTCCAAAGCTGAAAGAAATTGGGAAGCACAACATTACCCATGTTCCATCAAAGTATCTGTTAATAATGTAAGCACTTGGAATTCTGACTGCCCAAAGCATAAGAATGTTTACAATTGTAGTATAACGCACCTTTCCAGTTCCGTTTACAATAGATATTATACAGTTAAAAATAGCAAAAAACCACTGTGAAAGCAGCATAACAACGATATGCCTGCTCGCATACATCAATACCATTTCATCTGATGAAAAGAAACGGATTATAGGTTTATGTATCATAATAAAAAACAATCCGAAGCTTAATGTAATCAATCCTGAGCATATTGGAATTCTCCAGTGTCCCTCTTTGATTCTTGAATATTTCTTCGCACCATAATTCTGTCCTGAAAATGTAGTGGCTGCCGAAGACAATCCTGTAATTGCTATGTTAGAGC
>FR886149.1:34294-48207 GCA_000436475.1 Eubacterium sp. CAG:248 | reverse complement strand
GATTGGGATATTACTTTAGGTCTGATTTATCATCAGATTCAGAATATGTTTTTGAACGCAAAATAAAGTAGTTATTCAGATAAAAGATGCTCGGTTTGGCATCAGATGTATTCGAAAGCTATTCTGCAGGAACAGAAATAAAATCATCAATTAATCAGGATGCAGTGCGTATTATGAAAGAAATGTATGGTATTGATATGGAACAGACTCAGTATTCTAAACTAATTTCAGGTATTCCAAAACCTGATATTGCTATTTCTATGGGATGTAATGTAGGATGCCCATTTATTGGAAGAGTATTTGATGATAATTTGGGGGCTTGAAGATCCAACGGGAAAGAGTGATGATCAGAAAACCTATCTGGGGAAATTAGAAAATCCTAATTTGTTTCGTTTCCTTTACATGGGAGAGCGAAGCCAGTTACTAAGTACAGGCTTTGAGTTACAGACGAATAATCAGGATGCCGCCAATGTGTATCAGGAGGTGACAGGTCAGATGAAAGCAGTAGTAACAGATAAATGGATACTATGTCCGGTGTGCAAAGCAAAGACACGGACACAGATACTGGATGATACGGAATTAAAACATTTTCCGCTGTTTTGTCCAAAATGTAAAGAAAATTTTATTATCTTTGTGAAAGGTAAATCCAACATATACTGTAGCATTTAAGGAAAGATGAAACAAAAGGAGAACATATGGAATCAGATATAATTAAAATCAGCCATCTGAATAAAAGCTTTGGCGAAGTAAAAGCAGTGAATGATTTGAGCTTTCGTGTAAAAAAAGGAGAATTGTTTGCGTTTCTTGGAGTAAATGGTGCAGGGAAAAGTACAACCATTTCCATTCTCTGCGGATTACTGAAAAAAGACAGCGGAACTGTTCAGGTAAACGGAATAGAAACCGACAAAGCCGGTGCACAGACAAAAAGAATGCTTGGTGTTGTGTTTCAGGATAGCGTACTTGATAAACCGCTTACGGTGAAAGAGAACCTAATGAGCAGAGCTGCTTTGTACGGCATTACAGGAAATGCCTTTGATAAGAGATTACAGGAGCTGGTCGAGATTCTGGATTTTGACGAGTTTTTAAACAGACCTGTAGGTAAGCTGTCGGGAGGTCAGAGAAGAAGAGTTGATATTGCCCGTGCATTATTGCACAGACCGGAGATTTTGATTCTTGACGAGCCTACTACAGGGCTTGATCCTCAGACAAGGCAGTTAATATGGAATGTTATTAAGAAACTTCAGAAAACAGAAAATATGACAGTATTTCTAACCACCCATTATATGGAAGAGGCTGCTAATGCTGGGTATGTTGTGATTCTTGACAAAGGAAGTATCGCAGCAGAAGGTACACCGTTTGAACTTAAAAATGCTTATGTACAGGATATAGTGTCTGTTTATGGTGTTTTCGAGGATGAAATAAAGTCATTGAACAGAGAATATAAAAAAATACGTGACGGATATCAGATAAAAGTAAGAAATACGAAAGAAGCGACGGAGCTTATTGTAGAACATCAGGAACTGTTTAGGGATTATGAGGTAGTAAAGGGCGGTATGGATGATGTATTTCTTGCAGTTACAGGAAAGAAGCTTGGAGGTGAACGCTGATGAGAACAGTGTTGGCATTAATGAACAGGAACAGGAAATTGTTTTTTAAAGATAAAGGTATGTTGTTTACATCAATGATCACACCTGTCATTCTGATTGTTCTGTATGCTACATTTCTTGCAAAGGTTTTCAGAGATTCTTTTACAGCAGCGATTCCGGATATGATTCCGATTTCGGATAAGCTTATTAATGGAACCGTGGCAGCACAACTGACAGCATCACTTATGGCAGTAAGCTGTATTACTGTAACATTCTGTGTGAATCTGACTATGGTGCAGGACAAGGCAAATGGAACAAGGAAGGATTTTAATGTTTCGCCTGTCAGCAGTGGAAAAATCTATTTGGGATATTTTCTGTCAACAGTAGCTAATTCATTGATGGTCAATGGACTTGCGTTTGTATTATGTCTGGGATATCTATTTAAAATGGGATGGTATATGAATACAGCAGATGTATTATGGGTTTTATTTGATATGATATTGCTCGTCCTGTTTGGAAGTACGCTGTCAAGTATCATTAGCTTTCCTTTAACAACACAGGGACAGCTTTCGGCTGTGGGTACAATTGTCAGCGCGGGATATGGTTTTATATGTGGTGCTTATATGCCTATTTCTAATTTTGGTTCAGGTCTTCAGAAGACACTGTCTTATCTTCCGAGTACATATGCCACTTCATTGATTAAGAATCATATGCTTCACGGAGTTTTTAAGGAGATGGAGAGAAAACATTATCCGGATGAAATGGTTGAAGCGATAAGAGACACTCTTGATTGCAATCCAGTATTTCAGGGAAATGTGGTAAGTGTAAATCAGATGATTGGCATTATGCTGGGAAGCATAGCTATATTTGGAATTATTTATTATTTTGTTACATTGCTGCCAGCGGGTAAAGGTAGACGATAAGCAGCATTATGTTTAGAAATATTCGGTGAAATCTCAATCGGTATTTATAGGAGAACTATCATTATGATTAGAGAATTAATGTTAAACAAACTAAAAGGATGTGAAATATATGGAATTTTTATTTGTGGCTCTTGGTGGAGCAGCAGGTGCGGTGTCAAGATATGCCATAAGTCTTATACCTGTTAAAAGCGGATTTCCGATTTTAACATTAATGACTAATATTATAGGAGCGGTTCTGATAGGATTTATTGCTGGTATTGCCGGCAGTAAGATTGAAATATCTAAAAATACGATTTTATTTTGGAAAACAGGGGTGTGCGGTGGATTTACCACATTTTCTACATTCTCTTTGGAAGCATATAATCTGTTTGATGATGGAAAATATGTAATAGGAGGATTATATGTGCTGTTAAGCTGCTGTGGATGTATATTTGGAGTCTTATGTGGAAGGAAACTATCAGCGTTTATAAGATAACATAGGAAATTTATATAAATTTATGTACATGATGTCGGGGTCAAAAGCCCACGACTTTGATACCTACGAATTGTTCCGTGCTACGCACTCCCACAATTCTCCCCAATATTCGCATATCGTGGGATTATCATCCCACTTTTATGCTCATATCGGGGCGGGTCAAAAGGTCTTTCACCCACCTATGAGCAAGCTCATGTGGGTTTAGACCTTTTGACCCTGGTATCATGTACATTAATATGCTTGCTTTTTGTGTAACAATTAGAATCATCCAGGCAGCAAAGTTCTAATCGTGAAAATATTTGACATTTTTATATTTTTTTAATAATATATATATTATATGTGCTTTTTGCATAAGAATATTAAGAAAGAGAGAAAGAGTATGAACGAAAAGAAAGAGTTCAAGCCTTATATTCCGGCTGATAAGGTTATGCCTGAGTTAACAGTTACATCTGTTATTATAGGTGCTTTATTGGCTATATTATTTGGCGGTGCTAACGCATATTTAGGACTTAGAGTTGGTATGACTGTTTCAGCATCTATACCAGCAGCGGTTATCTCAATGGGAATTATCCGTTTTATATTAAGAAGAGATTCCATATTAGAGAATAACATGGTCCAGACTATTGGCTCTGCTGGTGAATCAGTTGCAGCCGGTGCTATATTTACACTTCCAGCATTATTTATGTGGGCTCAGGAAGAAGGTACAGCGATGCCTTCTTTAGTTGAGATAGCACTTATTGCATTAATCGGTGGTTTCCTTGGAGTATTATTCATGATTCCACTTCGTAGTGCATTGATTGTACAGGAGCACGGTGTGTTACCTTATCCAGAAGGACAGGCATGTGCTGAGGTATTAGTTGCAGGAGAAGAAGGTGGTGCTAAGGCTGGTACAGTATTTGCAGGTCTTGGTATTGCTGCTGTTTATAAGTTTATAGCAGACGGACTTAAGGTGTTCCCAAGTGAGGTTGATTTCACAATCAAGCCATATAAGGGTTCAGCAGTAGGTGCAGATGTGTTACCTGCACTTTTAGGTGTTGGTTATATATGTGGACCTAAGGTATCATCATACCTTCTTGCAGGTGGTTCTGTGGCGTGGTTTATGATTATGCCATTAATCGCTTTATTCGGTGGAGATAATATCATTGGTCCAGCACTTATTCCAGTTTCACAGATGAATCCATCACAGATATGGTCTAATTATGTACGTTATATTGGAGCAGGTGCAGTTGCAGCAGGTGGTATTTTAAGCTTAATTAAGTCATTACCACTTATTGTAAGGACATTTAAGCAGGCACTTAAGGGATATGGTAAGAAGGCAGATGGAGTAGAATCAAGATTAACTAAGGATATTCCTATGATGTTTGTTGTATTAGGAATTGGAGTACTTGCTATTATTATGTGGTTAATCCCAGCTATTCCTGTAAATCTTCTTAGTGCAATTATCATTATCATATTTGGATTCTTTTTTGCAACAGTATCATCTCGTATGGTTGGATTAGTAGGTAGTTCCAATAACCCTGTATCAGGTATGGCTATTGCGACACTTCTTATTTCATCAGCGATTCTTAAAGCAACAGGTACTGTTGGAATGAAGGGTATGGTTGCTGCTATAAGTATTGGTTCTGTAATATGTATAATTGCAGCTATAGCCGGAGATACATCACAGGATTTAAAGACAGGCTATATAGTAGGTGCAACACCTTACAAGCAGCAGGCAGGTGAACTTATTGGTGTAGCTGTATCAGCTATTACAGTTGGTGGAGTACTTTATTTACTTAATGCAGCGTGGGGCTATGGTTCAACAGAATTACCAGCACCACAGGCAACTCTTATGAAGATGGTTGTTGAAGGTGTTATGGGTAACAGCCTTCCATGGTCACTTGTATTTGCAGGAGTTGCAATTGCAATAGTAGTTGAGATTCTTCAGATACCTGTGCTTCCATTTGCGGTAGGACTTTACCTTCCAATCTATTTAAGCACACCTATTATGGTTGGTGGACTTGTAAGACTTTACTTTGATAAGAAGAAGGGTATTACAGAAGAAGAGCGTAAGACTAAGGTTAATCAGGGAATACTTTATTCATCTGGTCTTATTGCCGGTGAAGGACTGGTTGGTATCCTTTTAGCAGTATTTGCTATTATTCCTGTAGGAGCAGCTACTCTTGGCGATGCTATTAATATATCAAAGATTATTAATCTTGGTAATATCGGAGGACTTGTATTCTTTGCAGGTCTTGTTGCAACATTAGTGGCATTTATTAACAAAAAAGAAAAGAAGACAAAATAATAAATAATATGTTATAATGAGTCTGCCGGTCATGCTGCCGGCAGATTTTTATTTTTCTAGGATTAAAGGAGAAAGCTTGAGTTATGGCTAAGCAGAAGGATAATTACTTAGACTATGTTCCAAAGCATAATTCGTTGTTCGAATGCAGGGAAAACAAAAAAGGTCATGTAGAAGTCAAAGTACACAATAAAGGGATTTTTAACAGAATAGCACAGCTTATTGCGCGAAAGCCCAGATATAGTTACATTGAATTAGATGATTTTGGTACATTTGTATGGCATAGCATAGATGGTGTAAGAAGTATTTATGATATAGGACAGCTTGTGAAAGAGCATTTTGGAGATAAAGCGGAGCCGCTGTATGAGAGATTGTGTTATTTTATAAAGCTGCTTCATAAGAATCAGTTTATTGTATATATGAACAAGATAAATAAATAGTTAAACAGATAGAGAAATAGGCAAATAAATATTTTAAAGGAGACAGTATTATGAGAGTATTATCTGAATTAGAACCTAAAAATGTATTTTCTTTTTTTGAGGATATATGTAATATCCCACATCCATCATATAAGGAGGATAAGATCAGCAATTATCTTGTGGATTTTGCCAAGGAAAGAAAGCTTGAATATTATCAGGATGCACTTAACAATGTGATCATAATAAAGGAAGCCTCAAAGGGGTATGAGGATGCAGCACCTATAATACTTCAGGGACATATGGATATGGTATGTGAGAAGACACCTGATTGTGATAAGAATATGGATGAGGATGGACTAGACCTTGAGGTAAATGGTGATTTCATATCTGCTAAGGGAACAACGCTTGGTGGTGATGATGGAATTGCCGTTGCTTATGCGCTTGCAATACTTGATGATGACAGTATCGCACATCCACGTCTTGAGTTCGTGTGCACAGTATCTGAGGAAGTAGGCATGGAAGGTGCTTCTTCCATAGACGTATCCATGTTAAAGGGCAAAAAGCTTCTTAATATGGATAGCGAAGAAGAAGGAATCATGCTTGCAAGCTGTGCAGGTGGCTGCAGTAGCAGAGTTACACTAAAACTTGATAAAAATAAGATTACTGGAACAAAGCTTAGTATTACTTTATCAGGACTGACAGGAGGACATTCGGGTGTAGAAATAGATAAAGGCAGAGGTAATGCGAATGTTCTTATGTCAAGAATATTAAGGGATGCTATGATAGATAATAATGTATATCTTGCAGCCTTTAATGGCGGAAGAAAGGATAACGCTATTCCAAGAGAATGCATGGCTGAGATTATCGTTGCAGCAGACAAGGCTGCAGATGTTAAAGCAGCTATTGAGAATACAGCAAAAGAGATAAAAGAGGAGTTTGCTACATCAGATGCAGACTTAAAGTGTGTTATAGATATATCAGAGGGCTTCAGTGCAGAGGCAGTAACATATGAAGATAGTATAAGAGCAGTTTCACTTATACAATCATTACCTAACGGAATAATGAGAATGAGCCAGGATATAGATAATCTTGTGGAAACTTCGCTTAATCTTGGTGTGGTTTCACTAGATGAATCAGGTATATGTCTTAGATTCTCACTTAGAAGTTCAGTAGGAGCTGCTTTAAAGAATCTTAAGGGACAGATTAAATTCGTTAGTGAAGCATTCAGGGCAAATGCTGAATTTACAGGTGAATATCCAGCATGGGAATATAAGAAGGATTCTAAGCTGCGTGATGATATGGTAAGGATATTTGAACAGATGTATGGTAAAAAGCCAACTATCGAGGCTATTCATGCAGGTGTTGAATGTGGTATACTTGCAGGTAAAATAGAAGGACTTGACTGCATATCAATGGGACCTGATATTTTTGATATTCATACAACTGAGGAACACCTAAGCATATCTTCAACAAAGAGAATGTATGAATATATACTTAACGTAATAGCTTGTAAATAATAACAGGATAATAGAGCACATTAAAGCAGGGTGAGTCTATGTATAAGATATTAATAGTTGAGGATGACAGGATTATAGCTGATAATGTATGCGAACAGTTATTAAAATGGGGATATGATGTTAAAATAGCAGATGATTTTAATGATGTTTTAAAAATCTTTGCAAAGTATGAGCCACAGCTTGTACTTATGGATATCGGACTTCCATATTTTAATGGTTATCACTGGTGTATGCAGATAAGAAATATATCAAAGGTGCCGGTTATATTTATGTCCTCTATGTCTGATAATATGAATATAGTTATGGCTATTAATATGGGTGGAGATGACTTTATTGTAAAACCATTTGATATCAATGTGCTTATAGCTAAGGTGCAGGCGATGCTAAGACGGACGTATTCATTTGCCGAGAGCACGAATATCATAGAACATAACGGCTGTATACTTAACATGAATGACCAGACATTTACGTATAATGGGAAAAGGATGGAGCTTACTAAGAATGAGTACCGGATACTGCAGAGTCTTCTTGAGAATATAGGAAAAGTGGTTTCGCGTGATAATATTATGATGAAGCTTTGGGAAAGTGATGACTTTATTGATGATAACACGCTGACTGTTAATGTTACAAGATTAAGGAAAAAACTTGAACAGGCAGGGTTGAAGGATTATATAAAGACTAAAAAGGGAACTGGATATATTATAGAGTAGTATCCTTATATATCAGACAGCAGGGCTGATAGAAAGAGATGTAAGATGAGATTGCTATTTTTATATTTAAAGAATAAAAAGAGTAATATAATACAGGTTGTACTTGTTTATATAGTGCTTCTGCTTGTGATATGGTTATACAATCTTCCGTATTATGAGGCGTTTTCATTTGGAATAGAATTATATGGTGCGCTATACATAGTATATCTTATATATGACTATTCGGTGTTTGCTGACAAAATAAGGACACTTGAAAGAAATATAAAGACAGATGATATACAGAATATAGCATTGCCGGATAAGAAGAATGATGTTGAGGCATTATATGCTGATATTATTATAAAACTACATGAACAGAAAAGAAAACAATATGATGCCGGTGTAGAAGCATCAAGAAATCTCAAGGATTACTATGCATGCTGGGCACATCAGATTAAAACGCCTATTGCCGCAGCAAAGCTGATAATCCAGTCACTTGATGATGTAGTAAGGAATCTTGAGAATAATTCATTGGGCAATTCCTATGATGAGAGTTATGATGAACATTATGATGATTTTAAAAACAATGAGAGTAATGAAAAAAATGATGATAATGATTTAGAAAAGCTTGACAGGAAGTTAAATGAGCTTAGTCATGAAATGTTCAGGATAGAATTCTATACGGATGCAGTTATGGATTATCTGCGGCTTGAAGATATTTCATCCGATTATGAATTCAAGCTGTGCAGACTTGATGTGGCAGTGAAAAAGGTGGTTAAGAAGTTTGCACCACAGTTTATCGGAAGGCATATTTCACTACATATTGAGCAGATTGAAGATTCAGTATGTACGGATTCCAAATGGCTTGGCTTTATTATAGAGCAGCTTATATCCAATGCAGTCAAGTATAGTAAAGATGGAGGAAGTGTAAGAATATATACTCTCCATGGCAAAGGTGATATAAAAAAGAATTCAAAAGATGATTCTTTGCAGCTTGTGATAGAAGATACAGGAATAGGCATAAATGAAGAGGATATTCCAAGAATAATGGAAAGAGGATTTACAGGATATAATGGCAGGCTTGATAGGAAATCATCTGGAATAGGTCTGTATCTGTGTAGAAAGGCGGCAGACAGGCTTGGATTTGTTATAACCTTTGATGCCAGTTATAAGAATGGCACCAGAGTTGTGATTGATATGACACAACGTTATACAAAGCATGAATAAACCTTACATTATTGTAAGAAATGAAAATGAAATGTAAGCCATATCAATGGCTGTGCATTTCATTTTTTTATATACTCTGTAATGTAATGAGCGTAAAGGAAAAACAAAGAGTAAAATATAATGTAAAGAAAGGCTGGTGCTAAAATGGCATTATTAGAGGTGAAAAATTTAAAAAAGGTATATACAACAAGATTCGGTACTAATCAGGTAAAGGCCTTATCAGATGTTAATTTCAGTGTTGAGAAGGGTGAGTATGTAGCGATTATGGGTGAATCAGGCTCAGGAAAAACAACGCTCCTTAATATTCTTGCTTCACTTGATAAGCCGACGAATGGCGAGATACTTCTTAATGGAAAGAATACAGTACAGATAAAGGATAAAGAACTTTCTGCCTTCAGAAGAGACAATCTTGGTTTTGTGTTTCAGGATTTCAATCTGCTTGACACATTTACTATAAGGGATAATATATTTCTTCCGCTTGTTCTTTCAGGGAAAAAATATAACGAGATGGAAGAAAGGGTAAAGCCGCTTTCTAAAAGACTTGGTATAGAACAGCTTCTGGATAAATATCCATATGAGGTATCTGGTGGACAGAAGCAAAGAGCAGCAGTAGCAAGGGCACTTATAACTAATCCGCAGATAATACTTGCTGATGAACCGACAGGGGCGCTGGATTCAAAGTCCTCAGAGCAGCTTCTTACTCTTTTTAATGAAATCAACTGTGATGGACAGACGATTCTTATGGTTACACACAGCACAAAGGCTGCAAGCCGCGCAAACAGAGTGCTTTTTATAAAGGATGGGGTTGTGTTCCATCAGATATATAAGGGCTCAATGACTGATGACAGTATGTATACAAAGATATCAGATACGCTTACAGCACTTGCTACAGGGGGTGATAATATTGAGTAAAATGTTATTTCCTAAGATGGCAGTATCTAATATAAGAAAAAATAAGAAGCTTTATGTGCCATATATAATAACTGCCATATTTACAGTAATGATGTTTTTTATGAATATTTCTATTGTTAAGAATAAGAATGTTGCAGCTATGAGAGGCGGACAGAATGTAGTGGTGTTGCTGCAGGTTGCACTTGTTGTATCATTTATATTCTCAGCGGTATTTTTATTTTATACAAACAGCTTTCTTATGAAGCGAAGGACAAAGGAGATAGGCTTATATAATATTCTTGGAATGGAAAAGAAGCATATATCTTTTATGATGCTTTTTGAAAATGTAATAATAACAATAATATCATTAACAGCAGGTATAGTGTTTGGTATTATATTCAGCAGGCTTATGTTTCTTGTGCTTATGAAGCTGATTAAAGCCGACTCTGTTCCAGCATTTGTAATATCAACAAATGCGGTGGTTGTCACTATTATATATTTTATAAGTATATTTGCAGTAATATTCATATACAATTTTGTCAAGGTACAGATGTCTAAGCCAATCGAGCTTCTTCATAGCGATGAGATAGGTGAGAAGGAGCCAAAGACAAAGCTTATTATGACTATTCTTGGACTTTTATGTCTTGGAGGAGGATATTACTTTGCGCTTACAGTTTCTTCAATTCTTAAAGCTGTACAATATTTCTTTGTTGCAGCATTGTTTGTTGTTATAGGAACCTATCTGTTATTTACGGCTGGGAGCATTGCACTGCTTAAGCTTCTGAGGAAAAATAAAAGGTTTTATTATAAGACAGGACATTTTACGGCTGTTTCAGGAATGTTATACAGGATGAAGCAGAATGCAATAGGCCTTGCAAATATATGTGTTTTATCAACAATAGTTCTTATTGCGGTTGCATCTACTGTATCACTTTATGCTGGAATGCAGGATTCGCTGAATACGGCATACCCTAGTGAACAGAATATCGTTATATATGGAACAGATGCCGATGTGCTTGATGAGACGAAAAACAGAATATATGATTGTATTGATGCACACAATGCTGCTATAAAAAAAGATTATTCCTATAAAACAATTTCTGTTCAGGGTCTGCTTAATACTGATAATACATTTTATACTGATAAGGATAATATGTCACGTTATGATGAAAATATGCTTGGGGTCTGCCAGGTTATGACAGTAGAAGACTTTAATAGGTTTTATGGTGATAACTATGTTATAGATGACAAAGCTAGTGCTATTCTTGTTACCAAGGAAAAGCTTGAAAGTAAAGACAGCATAACAATAAATAATAGTGATAATGTATCAGAGTATAAGCTGATAGATGTGCTTACAGATGATGAGAAGTACTTCTCCGGTGCTGTCACGTCGGTAGTTAAGGCATATATGCTTATAGTTAAGGATATGGATGAAATGAATCATATCCGGAATTTAGTATATGGTAACTCTGATAAGAGGTCTGCAAGCATTAGTTATAATATATATGTTAATACCAATCTTTCTGAACAGGACAGCAGACAGTTAAGTAAGGCTATAGAAGATGAGTCCAGCCCTGAAGCCTATGTTATGTGCGATAACAGATATGATATAGCAGAGGAGCTTACACAGTTGTATGGTGGTCTCTTATTCTTAGGCTGTTATATTGGAATACTGTTCCTTATGGCTACTGTTCTTATAATATATTATAAGCAGATATCAGAAGGGTATGAAGACCGCAGACGATTTGAGATTATGATGAAGATTGGTATGAGCCGCGAAGAGGTTAAAAGAACTATTAAGAGCCAGATACTTATGGTGTTCTTTATTCCAATCGCAGTTGCTGCAATACATGTGATAGTTTCTTTCAGAATAATAAAAATGATAATGGTAATATTATCACTTGGAAGTAATATGGTGCTTTTTGTATGGTGTACAATATTCACGGTTATAGTATTTTGCATCATATATGCATTGGTTTATGCACTGACTGCTAAAGAATATTATAATATAGTGCAGGGGTGATAAAAAAGTTGTTTATTTAGTTCATTTGTTTGATGGAATTCAACTGACAAAGTGCCAGGTAAGGTGTCTTGGAAGTTTGGGGAACAGATGAAAACTTGCATTTTTGTGGTATCTGTGTATAATATATCAGTGAATGTAAAATACTATGAAAATATAATGGGGTGCTTGTGTATGACAGGCTGAGAGTAAGCAGAAGCTTTAACCCAGTAACCTGATGTGGATAATGCCAACGTAGGGAGATAAAGAAGTCGCGGGTGCGTTTTTATGTGCAGGAATCTTTAGTTGGGTTCCTGCATTTTTACTTTTATTTTTACTTCGTAAAACAAGGAGGTAGGTATGTATACAGCTTTAACTATTGCTGGAAGTGATTCTAGCGGAGGTGCCGGAATACAGGCAGATATAAAGACAATGACGGCTAATCGTGTATATGCGATGAGTGCAATCACAGCTCTGACTGCACAGAATACTACTGGTGTAACAGATATAATGGAGGTATCTCCTAAGTTTTTAGCAGAGCAGCTTGATAGTATATTTACAGATATATATCCGGATGCTGTCAAGACAGGAATGGTTGCTTCAGGTGAACTGATTGAGGTAATAGCAGATAAGCTTACAGAGTATAAAGCAGGGAATATTGTTGTTGATCCCGTTATGGTGGCGACAAGTGGGGCAAGACTTATAAGTGAGGATGCTATCAGCACATTAAAGAGCAGATTATTACCACTTGCAACAGTTATTACACCTAATATTCCGGAAGCTGAGGTGCTTTCAGGAGTGGACATCAAAGCAGCAGAAGATATGGAAAAGGCAGCAGAGCTTATATGTGACACATTAGGCTGTTCTGTTTTATTAAAGGGTGGACATCAGTTAAACGATGCTAATGATCTTTTATTCCAGAAAGGAAAAGAACCAGTATGGTTTTATGGAAAGCGGATAAATAATCCTAATACGCATGGAACAGGCTGTACGCTATCTTCAGCAATAGCCTCTAACCTTGCAAAGGGAAGAGATCTTGAGACATCAGTCAGGTGTGCAAAGAATTATATATCAGGTGCACTTGCTGCTATGCTTGACCTTGGTAAGGGAAGTGGACCTATGAATCATGCATTTGCGATAGACGGAGAGTATCATGACTTACGTGAGTAGCCTGTCTTAACAAATAATAGATGAATATTTTGTGAAAGTATGGTAACATAGCATATGTTACACTAATAAATATTAAGAAGCAGATGCATTATTTTTTAAGAATGAAATGATTATAATAAGCAATATTATTTCTGCTTCATAAACAAGGAGGATTTTATTAATGAAAATAGCAGTATCATACGAGGATGGTAATATATTCCAGCATTTTGGGCATTCTAAGATGTTTAAAATATATGAGATAGATGGTCAGAATATTGTTGATACTAAGATTATAGAAGCACAAGGTTCAGGACATAGTGCGCTTGCAACAATGCTTGATGATATTAATGTGGATGCTCTGATATGTGGTGGCATAGGAAACGGAGCTATGGAAGCACTTGTTCAGATGGGTATAGAGGTGTGCTCAGGAGTATCTGGTGATGCAGACGAGGCAGTAGCAGAATATCTTAATGGCTCACTTGAATCACAGGGTGTTAACTGTGATCATCATAATAATGGAGAGGAACATAGCTGTGGACACTGCGGAAGTGACGAAGAAGATTGTGGCTGTGGCAGCTGTGGTGATGATGATGGACATGGTTGTGGCGGATGTTCTGGCTGTGGTGGAAGTTATACACCACCTTTTGATGGTCCTAATGTTGGAAAGACATGCAGGGTGCATTATAAGGGAACTTTCAACGATGGAACACAGTTTGACTCATCTTACGACAGGGGAGAGCCACTGGAGTTCGTA
>FR886149.1:0-34270 GCA_000436475.1 Eubacterium sp. CAG:248 | reverse complement strand
GTATGTGGTGCTGGTATGATGATACTTGGTTTTGACAGGGCAGTAGCAACTATGAATGTTGGAGATGTCATAGATGTACATCTTATGCCATCAGAAGCATATGGTGAGGTTGAGCCAGAAGCATTTATAACAGTACCTGTTAAGGAGCTTGGCTCAGGTGTAAAAGACCTTAAGGTAGATGATAAGGTATATCTTCAGAACGCACTTGGACAGCCTTTTGTGGCAAGAGTAGCAGCACTTACAGATGATGAGATAACATTTGATGCTAACCATGAGATGGCAGGAAAAGAGCTTAACTTTAAGATAGAGCTTGTAGAAGTGCAGTAGTAGAAAAAATAATAAAAAATAATAATGATATATTGACTAATGCAAAGCTGAGTGCTATTATTCTAAATAATTTAATAAGCTAAACCGTTGAAGCGGAGATAACGGCAATGATGCCTGTACAGAGAGTCTGCTAGGCTGAGATGCAGATAAGAAACAAGTTGTCAAATGGACCGCTGAGGGCACAAGGGAAATGCATATATGCATAGTATAGTGTGACGTTGCAGGCAGACGTTATATGCCGAGGGTATGTTAGTATCCTGCTAAGAGCATGATTGATATCATGAATTCAAGGTGGCACCGCGGATAGTGAATATAATATAAGCACATTATTCGTCCTTGACAGAAAGTATAATTCTGTCAGGGACTTTTTTTATGCATTGATGAAGGCTGAGGAGCATATAATGCAATCGTTACTAACAGAGAGTAGTGATGAGAAAGACATATTAATAATTATCCTGTGACAGATACAAAACAAGGAGGATTATATGATTAAAGAAGCGATTGTAAAGATTGTAAACAAAGGTGATTTGAGTTATGATGAGGCTTATGCTGTAATGAATGAGATTATGAATGGAGAAACCTCTCCTACACAGAATGCAGCATTTCTTGCAGCACTTTCAACTAAGAGTGCCAAGGCAGAGACTATTGATGAGATAGCCGGATGTGCAGCAGCCATGAGAGAGCATGCAGTTAAGGTTGAAACAGGTATGGATATATTCGAGATAGTTGGTACAGGTGGTGATAATGCGCAGAGCTTTAATATATCTACTACATCTGCACTTGTAGCAGCTGCTGGCGGCATGAAGGTTGCAAAGCATGGAAACAGGGCAGCATCTTCTAAGTGTGGAACAGCAGATTGTCTTGAGGCACTTGGTGTTAATATACAACAGAATCCAGAAAAATGTGTTGAACTTCTTAAGGAAGTTGGAATGTGCTTCTTCTTTGCACAGAAATATCATACATCAATGAAATATGTTGGTGCTATCCGTAAGGAGCTGGGGGTAAGAACAGTATTTAATATACTTGGACCACTTACTAATCCAGGTTCACCATCTATGCAGTTACTTGGTGTATATGATGAATACCTTGTAGAACCTTTAGCACAGGTTCTTGTAAGCCTTGGAGTTAAGAGAGGCATGGTAGTATATGGCATGGATAAGTTAGATGAGATATCTATGAGTGCACCAACTAAGGTATGCGAGATCCGTGATGGCTGGATGAAGTCATATGTTATCAAGCCAGAGGATTTCGGACTTATGCGTTGTACAAAGGACGACCTTAATGGAGGCGCCCCAGAAGATAATGCAAGAATAACAAGAGCCATACTTAATGGTGAAAAAGGACCTAAGAGAGATGCTGTTCTTATGAATGCAGGTGCTTCACTCTATATAGGTGGAAAGGCAGACAGTCTTGCAGATGGTATAAAGTTAGCAGCAGAGCTTATTGATTCAGGCAAGGCTGATAAAGTACTTGATAAATTTATTGAAGTAAGTAACAGATAGTCAGAAATGGAGTAAATGTAGATTAAGATGAAAGAGTTAAGTAATAGATCAGCTGACTTTACAGATTCAGTTATAAGAAGAATGACAAGGGTTGCCAATAAATATGGGGCAGTTAATCTGTCGCAGGGCTTTCCTGACTTTGACCCACCAGAGGAAATAACAGACAGGCTGGCGGAAGTAGCTAAAGAGGGACCACATCAGTATGCACTTACCTGGGGTGCTAAGAATTTCCGTGATGCCATAGCTGATAAATACGAACATTTTTCGGGATTAAAGGTTGACCCTGAATCAGAGATAGTCGTTACATGTGGAAGTACAGAGGCTATGATGGCAACTATGCTCAGTATTACTAATCCGGGTGATAAGGTTGTTATATTCTCACCATTTTATGAAAATTATGGCGCAGATACTATACTTTCAGGGGCAGAGCCGGTGTATGTTCCACTTGTTTCACCTGAATTTACATTTGATGCTGCAAAGCTTGAGGAAGCATTTGCAAGTGGAGCCAAAGCACTTATATTATGCAATCCGTCTAATCCCTGCGGAAAAGTATTTACCATGGAAGAGATGCAGACAATAGCTGAACTTGCAAAGAAGTATGATGCTTATGTTGTAACAGATGAAGTGTATGAACACATAATATATGCACCTAATAAACATGTTTATATGCAGGCACTTGACGGCATGAGAGAAAGAACTATTGTATGTAATTCTTTGTCGAAAACATATTCTATAACAGGCTGGAGACTGGGTTATGTTATAGCTAATCCGCAGATTATAGACAGAGTAAAGAAAGTCCACGATTTTCTTACAGTTGGGGCAGCAGCACCACTTATGGAGGCGGCTGTTACGGGCTTAAAGTTTGATGATGAATATTATGACAAGCTGGCAGCACATTATGCACATATGAAAGAAGTGTTTGTAGGCGGACTTAAGGAGCTTGGACTTACATATACAGATCCACAGGGTGCTTACTATGTTCTTGTTGATGTAAGCGAATTCGGTGTTAAGGATGATGTGAAATTCTGTGAATGGATGGCACAGTATGTAGGTGTTGCAGCAGTTCCGGGCTCAAGCTTTTTCAGGGAGGATGTACATCATCTTATAAGATTTCATTTTGCGAAAAAGGATGATACGCTTAAGGAGGCTATAAGAAGACTTGCGACACTTAGGGAGAAGGCTTTGAGTGTTGGAGAAGCTGAGTGGAAATAAGGGAAAAATAATTAAAATATTATTAATTTTTTAATTGTAATTACATATAATATATATGAATAAGATAACTTGAACTTATTCATTAACGAGATAATTATAGCTAGGTCTCCATTAACCTTCGGGGTTAATCTGTAAAGAGATGAACATTAAAGAGTTGGGCTGTCGCACTAAGAAATTAGTGCGATGCCCCTTTTTAGAATGATTTGTAGAATATTTCTTTATATTAATTAAGCCTTATACCCCGCTATAAGCGCAGTATCCTCCATCAACAGGAAGCACTATTCCATTAACGAATCCGGAAGCATCATCACTTGCAAGAAATAGTGCCGCACCGATAAGCTCTTCCGGATTGCCGAATCTTCCCATAGGAGTGCCGGCAATTATCTTTCTGGCTCTGGGTGTTAGTGAACCATCTTTGTTGAATAACAGGTCGTGGTTTTGTTTAGCAGCATAGAAGCCTGGTGCAATAGCATTGCATCTTATTCCGCTTTCACCCATATGTGTGGCAAGCCATTGTGTCAGATTAAGTATTGCACTCTTGGCGTTGCTGTATGTAACAACCTTTGTTAAAGGAAGTATAGATGATACAGAGGCTATGTTTATGATACTTCCGCTTCTTTTTTTAACCATATCACGTGTGAATACCTGGATAGGAAGAAGAGTTCCCATAAAGTTAAGCTCCATAACCTCACGAATCTTTGTTTCATCAAGATTCCAGAATGAATAATCATCATCTTCAGGCTCTTTTTTTAACATTTCAACTGATGTTATGGCACCAGGCTGGTTACCTCCAGCACCATTGATAAGTATATCGCAGCTTCCAAGTTCAGCTTTGATTGCTTCATATGTTTTAGTAAGCTCTTCTTTATCAGTAACATCGCTGCAGTAACCTTTTATGGTAACAGCAGTATTGTGTTCTTTTAAAGCATTGGATGTAAGTTCGTTAACAACCTTTTCCATATTCGCTTTATTTCTTCCAATAATTGCTGTTTTGGCACCGCTTACGGCGAGCCCATAAGCCATGGCTGAGCATAAAGTTCCACTGCCTCCGGTTACTATTGCTGTTTTTCCGGTTAGATTAACGTTAAATGGTATTTTCATATAATAATCTGCCTTTCCTACATATTTATATTTTGTTAGTTATCATCATCGTTGAATCCATTCATAAGAAAGTCGTTCCATTTGGCATTGACTTCCTCAAGCTCTTTCTTTTGCATAATCCTGTTTCTGTCAGCAAGAATAGATAACATTTCGTCTGCTATTTCAGCAACAGGAGGATGTTCGTAGTGATAAAGATATCCTATCATACGTTGTGCAGTGAAGTCTGTATTAAGATTTCTTGTTATGATATCGCAGAACTCCTCTGGATAATCTCTTTCAAGCATCAGCTTATATAGCTGCATACTTACTTCTGATCTTGGTTTCATAAATAAAATCCTTTCGTTTGCCATAGGCAAAAACCCACTACCTTTAGGTCGTGGGCAGTTGACATAATAGTAGTCCCCTGACTTTTATACTCTTATCATTATATAAAAAAATATTAAAATCTCAATATGCATTTCCGATAAAAAGAAAATAAGATTGATAAGATATTTATAAACTGTAAATTGAAAAAAAATACAGAATATGATATTATTTAAGTATATAGATTCGTGTTTACAGGTAGTTACAGGTGATGAAAGATTGTTAAAGGATATGATTTGTTTATGAAGCTATGTTCAATGATAATAAACGAAATAAAAGCAGTATATCAATATGAGAAAAGATCAAGAGTGGATATAGGCACACTTCAGAATGTCATGCTGATATTTGTTGTTGTGATGCTGCTTATTGATATACAGAATTTAAAACTTGGTGAGTATGTTATTGCTTCTATTACATTTGTTGCAGCAGTAGTCAGTATATTTGCGATTCTGGCATTAGGTCATTCTGATAAGATATACCGGATATGCATGGCAGCAGTGATTGCTTTTCTTATATTGGCTGTTCCAATCTCATTATATGGATCAAACAAAGGATTTTCAATGATGTGGTATTTTCTTGTACCTATAATATCTATTATTCTTCTTGGAATGCCTTTTGGAATACCGGTAAGTGTCGGTTTTGGATTATATGTTACAGTAATGTTTTATACACCATTAAAAGAGCTGCTTATATATGATTATCCTAAGTATTATCTCTTTTATTATCCATTATTTTACTGGTCATTTTTTGTGATAGTTGTTGTTATAGATATATTTTATAAGCGTTATCAGATGAATCAGGAGGAAAATGAAAAAGAACTGGAAAAGGATGTAGCTATAGCTCTTGAAGACAGAAAGAAGCTTATGATAGATGCAGTTACAGCCATAAGCCAGATGCTTGATGCAAAGGATGGTTATACTCAGCAGCACTCAAAGAGGGTGGCAGAGTATTCGTTGATGATAGCTAAGAGCATGAATAAGTTTTCCGATAAAGATTATAAAATCATATACAGGAGTGCGTTATTACATGATATAGGAAAGATAGCAGTTCCTGATATGATTCTTAACAAGCCAGGAAGACTGACTGATGAAGAGTATAATATTATGAGAAAGCATACTGTATGGGGTGGTGAGATATTAAAAGATCTTGAGTTTCTGCCAGATGCGGATAAAGGTGCAATATATCATCACGAGAGGATAGATGGTAAGGGCTATCCTTATGGTATTAAGGCAGATGAGCTCCCAGAGCTGGTAAGAATAATAAGTGCAGCGGATTCACTTGATGCCATGAGTTCCAACAGATGTTACAGGAAACAGTGTGATAAGCAGTATATTATAGATGAATTTAAAAAGGGTGCTGGCAGACAGTTTGATAATGAAGTTGCACATATCGTTATAAGTCTCATAGAAAAGGGTGAATTGTTGTCGGAAGCATAGAGCCATCCTGATAAAAAGCAAAAGAGGGATATTGTATGAATATGAAGATTAGAAAGTCAGGGAAAGATGTCAGTTACAGGGAAATATTCTTATGTCCATACGAGGACAGGCTGCTTGCACTGTGTGTCAAGCTTGTATTCGGATTCGTATGGCTTATAAATATGTTAGTAGGCATAGTGCTTGATGTTGGATATGAGTATGATATACAGGCAGCCTTGATAGTTTTAATCATGGCGGTTAATATTGCAATATCAGTTAAGAATTATAATATATGGATTGACTTTGTTACGTTTGCAATTATGAGTATGCCTGTTTATAGTTTATTGTTTGAGGCTGATATTGAGGTCTTTAGCATAATGTATCCGGTTCTTTTTTCATGTGCTACAGTATTTGTACTCGGAATAAAGTATAGTCTTCCCATTAATATAGTATGTCTTGGCTCTATTATATATTGCTGCAGGTTTAATAATGCTGATACTATAGATATTTATGATGAAAATATTGTTTTAAGGTTACCGTATTTTTTCATATGCATGCTGCTTATTATATATTGTCTTATGTTTTTTATCCAGAAGAACTGGGTTGAGAAAAAGAATATAAAACACAAGCTGGAAAACAGAATATATGAAGAGAATATAAGGCTTGAGAATATATCCATGAAGGTCATGAATACCATGGTTCATGCACTTGGTGCCAAGATATATGGAGAAGAGGAACATTTAAAGCAGGTTGCAGAATATGCAAGAGAGATAGCGTTGCGTAAAGGACTTGACCAGAAAATGTGTATGAATGCATATAATGCAGGTCTGCTTCATGAGATAGGCATGGCTGCTATACCAGATGAGCTTATAAATAAGGATAAGCTTTCAGATGAAGAATATGATATATTCAAAACATATGTTGATAAAGGCTATGAAATCGTAGGCATGCTTAGAACATCAAGTGCAGAAAGCATAGCAGAAGCAGTACATTATCATAGGGAAAACTATGATGGAAGTGGATATCCAAGTGGGTTAAAGAAAAGTGAGATTCCACTTTTAGCAAGGATTATCATGGTTGCAGATTATACTGACAGACATTTAAGAAGAGGAGAGAGCAGTCAGATAGTTATACGCAAGTTAAGGACGTTATCAGGATATAAGTTTGACCCGGCAGATGCAAGGATTATGGAGAACATATTAAATGAATCAAACCAATAGCTTATGTCTGCAGGCAGAAGTAAGAAAAGTAATATAAAGAAAAGTAAAATAAAGGAAAGTAAGAATTAAGAAAAGTAAGAATGGAGAAAAGAATAGTATGTCAGAGATAAAGCTGGGCTGCCATGTGGGTATGGCAGGTAAGGAAATGTTTTTAGCATCCGCAAAGGAAGCAGCTTCATATGGAGCAAATGTTTTTATGTTATACACAGGAGCACCACAGAATACACGAAGAAAAGAGATATCAGAACTGAATATAGATGCAGGGTGGGAATATGCACATGCACATGGTATAGACGAGATAGTTGTACATGCACCATATATTATCAACCTGGCTAACACAGTTAAGCCAGAGACATATGAGCTTGCAGTAGAATTCCTTGAAAAAGAGATTATCCGGACAGCTGCCATGAGAAGCCATATACTTGTGCTTCATCCAGGAAGCCATGTGAATGCAGGTGTTCTGGAAGGAACGGCACAGATAATAAAAGGTCTTAATACAGTATTGGACCAGAATGATGATGATGTATATATAGCACTTGAAACTATGGCAGGAAAAGGCAGTGAGATAGGAAGAACTTTCGATGAATTAAAAGCAATATACGATGGTGTTGAAAAAGCTGACAGACTGCGGGTATGTTTTGATACATGCCATGTGAATGATGCAGGCTATGATATAGTCAATCATTATGACGAAGTGTTTGAAGAATTCGATAAGGTTATAGGCCTTGATCAGATTGCAGTATTTCATATTAATGACAGCATGAATCCATTGGGGGCACATAAGGACCGTCATGCTAACATAGATAAAGGTAATATTGGATATGGGACACTCCATAGATTAGTCCATGATGAAAGATTTGTTAATGTGCCTAAAATACTTGAAACACCATGGGTAGTAGTTGATGGCAGTGATAAGAAAGTCCCTCCTTATAAAGAAGAAATAGCATGGTTATTAAAATAAAATCAAAAATATAAATAAAAAATGCTATTTTTCATAAGACATCCGGGCAGGATTGTGCTAAAATGCATGTGAATAAAAAGTAATGCAGAAATGGAGGATTACTTATGAAGCTGATAGCAATTATAGATGATAACTATGGAATGATGTTTAATAACAGAAGACAAAGTAAGGATTCAGTACTTATAGACAGAATAATAGAGATTTCAAAGGAACATAAGCTGTGGGTATCTATGTATACAAAGTCATTGTTTCCACATAACGATAATATAGTTCTTAGCCAGAACTTTGGACAGGCTGATAAAGAAGATTATTGTTTTATTGAAGATGATAATGTATCAGATGTTCAGGAGCATATTGATATGATATATCTTTATAAGTGGAACAGGGAGTATCCATCAGATACTACATTCCCTGAAAAGCTGTTAAATGAGTTCACGCTGGAAAGCTCTGATGAGTTTGAGGGAAGTTCTCATGATAAGATTACAGAAGAAATATACAGAAGAAAGAAATAAAAATAATAAAACAGAATTGTGTGCAGGGTTATATGTTAAATAGAATTAAAAAATGGATGTGGCATGGATGCGCTATACTGTCTGTTGTACTGATGCTGATATGTGCAACAGGACTTACAGCATGTTTTAAGCCAGAAGATACAGTACAGAATTCAGTAAGCAGCAATGAAACGATAAAAAATGATTCAGGTGTGTCTGATTATGAAGATTTTGCCGCATCATTAGATACATTGCCTGAATATTCAGGCAATCCGTACATTGTTGTAAATGATAATACACCATTTTTCACAGAAGCTGACAAGACGACAGCATCTTTTGAACAATATGGAGAACTTGATTCACTTGGAAGATGTACAACCGCTTATGCTAATGTAGGAAAAGATCTTATGCCAACAGAAAAAAGAGGTTCAATAGGTTCGGTGAAACCTACTGGATGGCAGATAGCCAAGTATGATAATGTGGATGGAAAGTATCTGTATAACAGATGTCATCTTATCGGATATCAGTTAACAGCAGAGAATGCCAACAAAAAGAACCTCATAACAGGAACAAGATATCTTAATGTAAATGGCATGCTGCCTTTTGAGAATATGGTTGCAGATTATATTAAAGAGACTAATAACCATGTTTTATACAGGGTTACGCCGGTATTCATAGGAGATAATCTTGTTGCCAGCGGCGTTCTTATGGAAGCAGAGTCAGTAGAAGATAATGGTGAAGGAATATTATTTAATGTTTACTGCTATAATGTACAGCCAGGAATAGTGATAGACTATGCAACAGGCGACAGCCACCAATAGAATATAATAAAAGATTAATGTAAAGACCAGATTATTTGTTACGTAAAGTTACAGATAAGCTGGTCTTTTTATGTGTTTTTTGTTTTGCAGATAAAAAATAAAAAAGCTGTGCCGTGTGACCATCATGTGACCATTCCCATTCATAATAGCTACCGTAGAATATATTAAAGGAAAGGAGTTAGTGGATGAATGAAAAACCAGGATGGTTTCATATCAGTAAGACATCAGGTAATAAGCGCCTGGCGCGCAGTATGTTATTAATATTATGTGCAGCTATAAGTCTTATATTCACAGGAGCATTTGTAACATATGCAGTTTTAAAAACAGTTACACCTACGGCAACAAATGTGTTTCAGTCAGATAAGAATATAAGAATAAAACTGGATGAACCACAGTGGGAGGATCATGGCAGCTCAGAGGCGCTTGGATATGTGCCTGGGCAGAAGATTGACAAGGATCCAACAGTTACATTACAGGCTGATAGTGTTGACTCATATGTGGCATTAAAGGTGCAGTATTATGGTGCTGATAACAAGGAACTTACGGGAGAAGAGTTTGGTAAGCTTTATCTTAACAAAGATAAGCAGGATGAAATTAACAGTGAGGGAATAGATTATTCCTATGCATGGGAGTATATAGGGATGGCTGCAGATGATAAAGGCAAGGTATATATATACAAGGATATCTTAAGCCAGGATGCTGCATCAACTGTTAAGAAAGAAAATATGACAGAACCATTGTTTACAAGAGTATATCTTAGCAGAGATATACAGCAGGATGAAGTTAAAAAAAGGCTGCCTGAATTTAATATAAAAATAACAGCATATGCTATCCAGGCAGATGGAATCACATATGATAGTGCTAAAACAGAAATGATGGGTTTTATAAACAGTATAGCTGATTATTAAATATATGTGGAGGGATCATATCAATGAATAAGATGAAAAAAATCACAGCAACAGCAGCAGCCATGGCTATTTCTGCAGGTCTTGCAGTTGGAGGAACGCTTGCTTATCTTAATTCTGTAACAGAAACTAAGACAAATACATTTACATCAGGAAAGAATATAACAACAACACTTACAGAGACAGAATGGACAACTGATTCAGGAAAGAACTATACACCTGGTGATGTTATAAGAAAGAATCCTGTTATGAAGAATGAATCAGATCAGGCAGTATATATGGCAATTAAGGTTGATTATACTGATGCACAGGGCAGTCTTATGAGTGCAGAAGCTTTTGAAAAATATGCATCAGTTACTGACTTTGACTTAGATGACTGGGAAAAGATAGCAGTTAACCAGGATGGAAGTGAAATGTGGGTATATAAGAGTGCAGTAGAAGCAGATTCCGCTACAGAAGCGTTGTTTAATAATGTTGAAGTATACACAGGAATAACAGAGGAATGGTCATCGGCTGCTAAGACGACGACAGTATATAAGTGTGATGCAGATGGTAACAAGCTTGAGATTATTGATGTTGACAGCGAGGAATATGATCCAACAGTTATTTACAAGGACCAGGATGGAAATATAGTAGATGCAGGTACACTTCCATCATTTAACATCAAGGTGACAGGTTTTGCTGTCCAGGCATCAACATTTGCAGATTATGAAGAAGCACAGCCAGAGCTTGTAAAGCTTGTTAACAGCAGGACGGCAGCCGGTTCACAGTTTACAGCTGATTAAGATAGAGTAAATATATAAATCAAATAGTGAAAAAAAATGCAGGAGGGTGTAAAAGAATCAGTATGTTTAAGAATAGAAAAAAACTTGTAATAGGTCTTACTGCTTCAGCATTATGCATAACATCGGTAGTTGGTGGAACTTTAGCATATTTTACAGATAAGGATATACGTTCTAACGTAGTAACGCTGGGTCATGTAACAGGAACACTTACAGAAACAGATGAACATAAAAGAGATGATAACACAACAGGTAAGGATTATAGTAACGTAAAGCCGGGTGATGTGTTGTCAAAGGATCCGACTGTTAACCTTAAGTCTGATTCAGAGGATGCATATGTCAGAGTAAGAATAGACTACAAGGGACTTACAGATGAGCAGGCAGCAGATATTGAGGAAGCTCTTGATATCCAAAAAGGATGGGTAAAGTCAGACGATGGATATTATTATTATCAAAATATACTATCTAACAAGAATGATGGAGAAACATCATCAAAAGTATTTACTAAAGTAACAATACCAGCTGAATGGGGTAATGAAATGGCCGATAAAACATTTAATATTGATGCAAGGGCAGAATTTATACAGGCAGATAATTTTACACCGGTAAAGGATGCTTATGGAAATATCACAGGCTGGGGTAATGCAGATATAAAGTAAGTGTCAAAATGTTATTTTGTATACAGCGGTAAGGAGTAAATGGAAAAAAGCTGTTATATAAAATATGTCATAAACAAAACATGTCAGTCATAGAATAGAAAGTGTGTGAAAACGGGGCAAATTACATAATTTGCCCCGTTTATGTAAAACACCTGTTAAAAATGTGTGCTTCACACAAACTTGAGATGCGCAAAGAAGCAGCGCAAGAAATGAGGAGTGTTATGAGAAAAAAGCTGTTAATCACTGCAGCGGCAATAATTCTTTCAGCGGATTTTATCGCTGGTGGGACTATGGCTATATATAGGGCTGCAGCACACACCGATAAAACAATATTAACATCTTCAATAGGGGTGAGTCTGAACGTTAATGAAGACAATATTGATAGGAATTCCAATGAAAATGCGATAAATACAGAAATGGTTAACCAGCGCGTAATACAGAAGGTGTCAGCAAAAAATACAGGAGCCAGACCACAGTATGTAAGGGTGAAGGTGAAAAAAGAGTGGCTTGATAATAAAGAAGCAGTTACAGAAAGAGAAGGACAGAAGCTTAATAAGGATTATATTGGAATAAATTACGTAAATACCAATGACTGGATATATGTAAGTCCGTCTGGTAATGATGATGACCCTGATGGTTACCTGTATTATAAAAAAATAGTAGCTCCTGGGGAGAGTACAAGTGATTTTATGGATGCATATACAGTACTTCTTGGAGTTAATGGTAACACTAATATATACAGGGATTTGTCTGCCAGGGTTACTTATGATGCCAATGCTATACAGACAGTTGCTGCAAAAGCTGCCATGTTGTATGAGTGGGGAATACTTGCAGAAATAGATGATGACGGAATGATACAGGATATAAAGTATCCAGAATCTGGAGAAGAATATGAGATTACAGATGATATAACTAAGGTAACACCAGGTGCTAAAGCTTTGGCAGCAGATGCATCTGTAAAGACATCAGAAAAAAATGCTACGTCAATAACTCTTGATAACAGTGCGGTAAAGTTTGGTGTAGTCGAAAAAGATGCAGATTTTAAAGATATGGAACCAGGAGAATCAAGAGAAGGAAAGATAAGTTTATATAATAATTCAGATAAAAATATGGATTTTTATATAAATAGTGAGCTTATCAGTAATATTGCAGATGAAGGCAGTAAAGCAGGCATATACAACATAAAAATATATAAAAGTGTTAAAGATAACGAATATTCTTTGCTATATGACGGAATCATAGGTAGTCAGGATACAACAGGAAATACGAAAACAGATAGTGCGTTAAGTGGAAATATTCTTATAGGGGATAAGTATATTGCAACACTTTCAGGAGGAGAGAGTGCGGATATAAGAATCGTTGTGACACTTGATGGAGAAACTATGGATAATTCTTATATGAATAAAGAAGGAAGGATACGTATTAATGTGAGCGCACAGCCAAACAGTGATGCAGCTGTAACCAAAACAAGTGTCATGACAGGAGATAACTCTTTACTTATGTTATATGGAGTGCTTGCAGTTATAGCAGGAACAGCGGTTTTGGGAACATTAGCCGGTCTGTATTGCAGAAGAAAAGAAAAGCATAACACTACAAAAAAAGAATTATAGCTGGTGAAGTATATTGCAGGAGCAGGGAATAGTATATGTTACGTTTCTGGATGATTTTTGTATGACATACAACGGGATAATACTTGATGATAGCAGAATAAAATCAGATAAAATAACGAAGCTGTTGTCTTATATAATAAGTCACTGGAATAGTAATATATCGGTCGGTGAATTATCAGATGCATTATGGAATGATGATGAAAGCGATAATCCTGCCAATGCTTTGAAAAATCTTGTGTATAGGGCAAGAAGCATATTAAAGAAGAATTTTGGACAGATCGAATTCATAAAAACCGGACGTGGATATTATAGCTGGAACAGGGATATATCAGTAAATGCGGATGCATGGGAGTTTGAATGCATGTGTGAAAAAGCAAAAACAATAAAGTCAGTATCAGAAAAGACAGATTATCAGAAAAAAGCCCTAAAATATTATAAGAAAAGATTTTTAGAAAAATATACTGACTGTTACTGGATTGTTACACTTAACGCTTACTATCATACCATGTATATAAATGAGGTTGTGAAACTGTCAGAGACATTGTATGCATGTAATGATTATAAAAATATGGAAATAGTGTGCAGTCGGGCACTTATGACAGATGATTTGTCAGAGGATGTGCATTATTACTATATGAGGGCTCTTATAAGCCAGAATAGACAGGTTGAGGCAGAAAAACATTTAAAGCAGCTTGAACAGTTATTTAAAGAACGTCTGTGTGTGAAGCCATCTGAAAAAATATGTAACCTTAATAAAGAAATTACTTTAAATCACGATAATATAATTCATAGATATTCACGCGGTGCAGTAGTGTGTGATTATGAAGAGTTCATGAAAAACTGTGAAATAGAAAAACGCCGTATACGTAGAAATAACAGCAGTGCATATACAGTAGTTTTTAATAAAAGCTCTGAAACATTTTTATATACACTTAAACATTCGTTAAGAGAGAGTGATATAGTCGCTGCCTGTGATAAAACACATTATATTATTCTGCTTTCAGACTGCAGTATGGATAATGTAAGAGATATTGTAAAACGTATATTAGATAACTGCAGTAAAAAACAACAGAAAGAAATTCCAGAGTATAAGCTTAAGAAGCTTATCTGCGATGTGGAAAAATAAAAATATTAATCTGAAAGGAGAGAATATGTCAGTTAAGATAAAGAAGAAACTGCCAGTTATACTGGTATGTATAAGTATGTTTGTAGTGTTTTCTGGTATTATCCTTACACTTATGTGTACAACAGGGTTAACAGAAATACCAGCTTTATATAACGTAAGAAAGGAAGAAACAGCTAATAAAGAAAACAAAGCAGTTGGTGATAATGGTGAGGCATTAGTCAGTGCCAGTGCTACTGAGGGGAATGATGTGGCTGATGAAGATGGTGAAAAGGATAACAATATTCTTGAAGGATATTGTACATTTTATGATTATGTTGTTGCTCCATATAGAGGAGCAAAATATAAACCGGGATTTAAGGAGCTTGCCAGTCAGAGTATAAATACAGCTTCTAACTATGCAAATGATGGCAGGGATAAGCTGACTGTAGGAACAAAAAAACAGAATTACAAAAAAAACAGATATTCATGCAATGTAAATGGACTGGATGTTAATACATGCATATATTATAACGATGGAAAGTATAAAACTACTGGAACTTTTGATGGGACAAAAAAAGAGTACTACAATGCCTCACAAGGCATCATAAAGGGGCTTGATAAAGAGGATTACCGAAGGGTCATATTCAATGTTGATGAACCGGGACTATTTTCTGATGAGGCAAAAACAGGAAAGACAGTTATAAAAGATTATAAGTTGATTTTTAAAAAGGATGATAATGGAAACAGAAGTTCAACATATACATTAGACTACGTATTATCTCCAAAGGGTAATAAAACACAAGCGGGGGATAGTTTTTTTCCTTTAAATGATTCATCATCACATGTTCCTGACTGCGGTTATAACAGCGCAGATGGAAATAAAGGAACCAACTATTATTTCGGTATGCGTTATGATGTTGAGTTTGCATTAAATGGTTATGATGATGATCTTGTGTATAAGTTCACAGGTGATGATGATTTGTGGGTGTTTCTTGATGGAGAGCTTGTTTTAGATCTTGGAGGTATCCATAGTGAATGTGGCGGCGATGTAGACTTATGGCAAACAGGTCCGCTTGCAGATGAACTTGTAAAAGCAGGAAATGATAAATCAGAGGTTAACCAGCACAAAAAACATATTATTACAGTTTTGTATATGGAAAGAGGTGGTAATCTTTCAAACTGCAATATGAAGTTTACAGTACCGGACACAGCAAGAATAATCACCATAGATGATTATGATGTGAATAAGACAGTAACCCTTAATGACTGGGAGGACAGGACATATGATATTTCACTTACAGCATCATTAAAGGATACAGATGGTGTTATTCTTAAAGATATAACTAATGTTGCAGTAAGGGATTATATAGATAACAGATTTAACATCATAGATGATGAAGGAAATATAGTGATAACTGATGCTGAATATGCGAAGAATCACAGTGGCTATGTGTGTATTTCACAGGCAGGTATGAATACGGCATCAGGTGGAAATATAGGTTATGATGAAGAAAAGAATATGATATATGTAGAATGGCTTGACCAGACAGTAACAAGCCTTAGCAGCAATGCTGATATATCATCAGGCAGCAATGATGCAGACGATGAAAAATATGGTTGGAAAAAAGTTATCAAGGTCAAGGCAGACCCACATTATGCAGGTGGCAATAATGTAACGACAAATGGTGGAGAATCGGGAGTGATAATTGACGGTAAGTTCAAGGAATTTCCAAAGCCGGCAGTTAATGTACGAACACTTCCGCTTATTAAGAATACAGAGGATGTAATATTTTATGGTGACAGCTTAGAAGAAGCTGGTGATAAATCAGAAATACTAAATAAAATCCTTGAAACAAACGGCTGTACAATAAGTGAAGATGGAACAAATCTTTCAAGTGAGGATTTCACTGTATTATGGTATAAGGATGATAAGCCTGTAAATGAATCTGAATTAGCATGTATAGCTCCTGATGATGATATATCTTACAAAATAAAGGTTAAATATGGTGTTAGCAGGGTTGGTGAAAATGACAGCTGCACAAAAAATACAAAGGGCTATATAGCTGATGAAACACTTTATAACAAAGAAAAAGATATAAACAATGACAGCTATGATCATGCCTTGTATACAATTCATGTTGTTAAAGGCCAGCTGGATATAACAAAATGTATAGACAGCCAATATACAGATAACAGAATAATAAGAGCTAACCAGACATTTGTGTTTAAAATAGAACAGTTTGGATATAAGGAAGATGTAAAGGACGGCTTGATAGCAGTGTATTATCAACCTGTATCCTTTGATGCTAATGGAGATGTAGTACAGAAAACAGCAGTTATAAGCGGGCTGAAAAAGGGCTTTTATACGGTGTCTGAGGATACGGACTGGACATTGGAGTATAAGCTTTCAGAAAAATCTGATAATTATAGTAAAAATGATAATTCAGGTTCTGAAGAAGCGAGTGATATATTTATCGGTGAGACAATAATAAAAGCAGATTATGCTAATGATATCAGACCACAATTCTATGGTTTGGATAGTGTACGTTATGGATTGTGGGCAGATGGAGAACCGGCACAGACAGTATTTACCAATAAAAAAGATTCTGGATGGAAGTGGCTTAGCGATGCGGCCTTGGCAGTCAACAGATTTATGGGAAAGAATGAAAAACAGCAGTAATAATAGAGAGATGACATTAGTAATAATAGAGGGATAACAGTAGTAAGGATATTAAGATGGATATTAATATGAATGGTAATGTAGATAGTAATGTGAATAGTAATGTGGATGGTGAGAATAAAAGATGGCTCAGAAAATTCTTACTGGCAGTGGCTGATGTTATGTTTATATTGTTAGCAGGAATAGTGCTTATTACGTATCTTCCGGGAGTTATTGGCTTTAAAAGTTACAGGGTTTTATCAGCCAGTATGGAGCCTGAATATCATGTCGGTAGTCTTGTGTATGTAAAACAGGTTGATGTGGATTCTATTAATACCGGAGATGTCATAACATTCCACATTAGTGAAAGTAATCTTGTTACACACAGAGTTGTTGAAAAAGACAGCATTCGTGGAGGATTTATAACTAAAGGCGATGCTAACGAAGTAAATGATGGTGGTCTTGTAACATATGATAGTGTTGTTGGTAAAGTGATGTTTGATATTCCGCTGCTTGGGTATGTATCATCATTTATGAGTTCGTTATATGGAAAATGTGTTGTTATAGGGGTGCTTATTGTGATGATGGCTCTGGAAATACTATATAACAGAATGGAAAAGATGAATTGCAAAAAGGTGCTGCAGTATAGAAAGGGGGATATGGTGTGAAAAGGATTAATATAGTAAAGAAAATAACAGTATCAGCTGGACTTCTTGCTGCTGTTATGCTTCTAGTCACAGGAGTAACCTATGCTTCGTTAAAAACCAGGACTAAAGCTGTTGATAATGTCTTTAAGGGAGCATGTGTCAACATAGGAATTGTTGAAAAAAATAAAAATAAGGAAATGATATTAGAAGATTCAGGGACAGGTAAAGATGGGACATATAATGAAAGCATGGAAAATAATTCTAACGTGTATGAGCGCATAAGTGAAAATATGAGAACGGCGGCTAAAGAGGTCGCTGTAAAGAATATAACCTCGCAGGATTATCCGACTACAGATACAGTTGTGAGAGTTAGGTTTGTTCCGGTGCTTGTATATGATGATAACGAGCAGAATAAGAAAGATAATATAGCTGGCCAGACAGTACCACTTGATATGAGAGGAAAGGTTGATTATATATTAGCAGATGGAGTTGTGGCTGAGGCATCATCACAGGAAACAGAGGCAAAATGGATATATAAAGATTCTTTATCAGGAGATATTAATGACAGATATTATTATTATATATCAGCCTTAGAACCAGGAGAGGTATCAGAAATGCTGTTAAAAGAGGTAACGTATAATGGAGAACTTCCAGAAAATACACATTTTGAGTTAAGAGTGTTAGCAGAAGGCATAGCAAAAGCCCAGCTTCCTTATCTTGTATAACAGAGTAAAGATTTTGTAAGTTGAATCTTTTATAAATATACTTGTAATTATAAATAATTTGATTTACAATTATTTATGGTAAAAGGTTTATTGCTATGAAAGCAGTCATTACATAAGAGGAGGATATATGAATGACTATTGAAAAAAGAAAGTCAAGAAGAACCGATATAAGTGTGGAGATATCAATCAGACAGCTTGGGGATAACTTTGTATCAGGGTTTTCTCCAGAATCTGTTGAGGTTCATGTGATAGATATTTCGCAGGATGGTATTGCATTTAAGTCTGAGCATGAATTTAAGCTGAATTCATATTATGATACAATCATAACTCTGGCTAATAAAGAATCAATAGCTACTGTCATAGAGATAGTAAGGAAAGGAAACGAACAGGACAAATATACCACCTATGGCTGTAGGTTTGTAGGTGTAAGTCCAGAGGACAGATTCAAAATAAATGTATATCAGATAGTTGATGAAGCAGAAAAGAATAAATAAAATTACGGATATCGTATGTTAAGCATAAGTTGGCACTGATGTTTAACATATGATATCCGTTTTTATATATCTGTTATTGTGTCTTTTTTGTGGATGTTGAAGTCTTAGCAGAAGAACTGTTTTTAGATGAACCATTAGGATATGGATCAAGTGTTTCTGTAGAAGATTCATGTTCGTTTACATATTCTTCTACGTCAAATATGTCTCCTGCAAGGACCTTGTTTATCATGGCTGATGCATTTTTAATATCATCTGCATAAGGAAGAACTATGGATGCGTTGTATGCACCAACAACCTCAAGATGTCTGTATTCATCTGTATCACCGTTTATTCCGTAAGACTGTATGTTCCATGGAGTGTTATTTCCCAGCTGCATTTTGACAAGGTCTGTTATGGCCTTGTTAGGAATGTTGGTAAGGAAAAGGTCACTTACAGCATCCATAACAGCAGAATATTTTGTAAGTATTGCTGGTGATGTAGCTTTTTGTATAATTCCTTTGATAACAGCCATCTGGTTACGGCCTCGCTGGAAGTCACCAGCAAGGAAGGCATATCGTTCTCTTGCAAATGCTATAGTCATATCGCCATCACATTCATTCTCACCTTTGACAAAGTGGTATGCAACAGGAGCGGCATCATGTCCGTTAGTGAATTCTACTTCGGAATCAATAGTTATTCCCCCTAGTGCATCAACGATAGATTTACTTCCAAGGAAGTTAATCTTTACATAATAGTCAATATCAATTCCATATAGCTTCTCAAGTGCTTCCATAGACCGGTGTACACCATAATTGCCGGCATGTGTCAGCTTATCATATCCGGTAACACCCTTGTTGTTGGATATCTGTATATAAGAATCCCTTGGAGTAGTAACGAGTAATACCTGCTTGCTTTCAGGGTTGATCACTGCAAGTATGTTAACATCACTAAGTGCGTTGTCTAAAAGCTTGGTATCAGCACCATCATCACTTGATATACCTGATACATATATGATAAAAGGATCCTTTTTAACGTTGATATTGGCGGTATCAAGTTCAACCTCTTTTTCGTAACGGTATGTTTTAATAATCTTAATGTCCTTTTCAAAGTTTTCATAATCCTGTGAAATCATGTTGATCATCGAATGATTAATAACTATAGCCTGGACCTTTTTTCCAGCATAAAAAGCATCTATAAGTTCATTCCATGTGTTGTATTGTGTAATGTCTAAGGTGTGTCCAGTTTCTGACTTGATGCTGTCTATGGCAGCTGGTACATTCTCACTTGCTGCAACTGAGTTATAAGCATACTTATAGTTCACAGTATCTGACAGACTGGCTGCTTTGTCGCTTGCAAGCACACATACATCGACAATATCAACAGTGGTGTCAGCGTTGCCAAACTTAGATAATACCGAATCAAACTTTGATGTGAAGAGGTATGAAAAAAGCATCAGAACTGAAAGCAATATTGATATAAGTTTACCAAGAATGTGAGATCTTGAAAACTGTGATGTCAAATCATATAAAAAGACAAGTATGAGAATAATATTCAGTACAATAAGATATTTGGCAGGAAGCATGTCAAGCCTGAATATTGTAATCTGGAAGAGTACTGTAAGGACAAGTTGTACTAAAGCCAGCAGAAGTCCAGCAGCAAGAGCAAATCCCCGCTTCTTTTTTTTCCGTTCAGCTTTTGAAAGGCTTACAGTTGGTTTAAACAAATATTTTAAATCACTTCTGGATGGTGATGGTTTAGCCATAATAAAACCCCATTTCTTTATAATATATTTATTGCTGTTAAAAAAATCCAATATATTTTATCATATTTACATAATAAAATAAAGAAAGTATAAGAAAAAAATGGCAAAAGAAAAATCAAGACACAACTTTTAAGTTAGCAGGCTATATGTTATTATAATAATGATGTAAGCGTTAAAAGATTAAAATGAGATTACGTAACAAAGGAGTAAACAAATGAACGAAAACAATCAGACTATTGTTCGTGATGCACGAAAGTTAGGTATTCCTAAGATGCTTATACTTGGTATACAGCATATGTTTGCAATGTTTGGTGCAACTATTCTTGTGCCTATCCTTGTAGCAGGTTACTTTCAGACAGCATGTAACGAACCATTAACAAGGGGACTCACTGTCTCTGTCACACTGTTTTGTGCAGGGGTAGGAACACTTATATTCCATGTGTGTTCAAAGCTTAAGGTGCCAGCATTTCTTGGCTCATCTTTTGCATTTTTAGGTGGCTTCTATACAGTAGCCAACTTAAACAGTGGAATGTATGCAGGTATGGGTGCCAACGAAAAGGCAGCATATGCATGTGGAGGCATAGTCGTTGCAGGTGTGTTGTATCTTGTGGCAGCACTTATATTCAAGCTTGTAGGTGTTAACAGGGTTATGAGATTCCTTCCACCGGTAGTAACAGGTCCAATCATCATATGTATAGGACTTTCACTTGCCTCATCAGCCATATCAAACGCATCAACTAACTGGCTTCTTGCCATAGTTGCACTGGCAGTTATTATCGTGTTTAACATATGGGGAAAAGGCATGTTTAAGATTATACCTATTCTTATGGGTGTAGTAATATCTTACGTATTTGCACTTATACTCAATGCATTTGGAGTTACTAATCCGGATGGCTCAGCTATACTTAACTTTGCCTCTATATCATCTTCAAGCTGGATTGGTATTCCACAGTTCCAGTTATGCAAGTTTGATATAACATCAATACTTGTTATGGCACCTATAGCTATAGCAACTATGATGGAGCATGTCGGAGATATGTCAGCTATATCAGCAACTGTAGAGCAAAACTTTATTGCCGATCCAGGACTTCACCGTACACTTATGGGTGACGGACTTGCTACTGCATTTGCAGGTTTAGTAGGTGGACCTGCTAATACAACATATGGAGAAAACACAGGTGTACTTGAGCTTTCAAAGGTATATGATCCAAGAGTCATAAGAATAGCGGCAGGGCTTGCGATTGTGCTGTCTTTCATACCTAAGTTTTCAGCAGTTATATCAACTATGCCGGCAGCTATTATAGGCGGTGTTTCATTTATGCTTTATGGTATGATATCAGCTATCGGTGTAAGAAATGTTGTAGAGAACAAGGTAGACCTTACAAAGTCGCGTAATCTTATAATAGCGGGCGTTATATTCGTATGTGGACTTGGTTTCTCTAATGGTCTTACATTCACAATAGCAGGAACACATATCACACTTACAGCACTTGCCATAGCTGCAATAGCAGGTATAGTTCTTAACGCAGTATTACCAGGCAATGATTATAACTTTGGTGTTAATCCAGAAGGTGACCAGAGCCGTGGGGTATATGTAAGCAATACAGATGATAAGTAATATAGATGACAGGTAATATAAATCATAAGTAAAAAGAAAATACGAAATATGATAAAAATAACATTTAAAAGAAAAGGAGATTACTATGAATTTTAAAGAGGAAAAAAATATTACAATATTTGAACACCCATTAATCAAGCATAAGATATCACTTCTTCGTGATAAGAATACAGGTACTAATGAGTTCAGAAAGTTAGTAGAAGAAATAGCTATGCTTGAGGGGTTTGAAGCCATGGGCGATCTTATACTTTGTGATGTAGAGGTTGAAACACCTATTGAAAAGTGTATGACACCTATGATAGCAGGAAGAAAGCTTGCTGTTGTGCCAATATTAAGGGCAGGACTTGGCATGGTTTCAGGTATACTTGCTCTTGTTCCAACAGCAAAGGTTGGACATATAGGCATGTACAGAGATGAAGAAACACTTGAGCCACATGAATATTACTGTAAGCTTCCTAAGCCAATCGAAGAAAGACTTATAATCGTAACAGATCCTATGCTTGCAACAGGAGGTTCAGCCATAGATGCTATCAACCAGATAAAGAAGCATGGTGGTAAGAAGATTAAGTTTATGTGTATTCTGGCTGCTGAGGAAGGACTTGAAAGACTTCATAAGGCTCATCCGGATGTACAGATATATGTAGGACAGCTTGATAAGAGGCTTAACGAAAACGGATATATCTGCCCTGGACTAGGTGATGCAGGAGATAGAATATTTGGAACTAAGTAGATTATCTGACCTTTTATGAAATAATATATAGTATTTCAGGATGTATGGGGGATGATGATAGTATGAATATGTCTATAAGAACATTTGGAAAGACAACACAAGGTGAAGAGATAACTATGTATAAGCTTGAAACAGAAGCAATAAAGCTTGGCATAATAGATTATGGTACAACACTTGTAAGTCTGTGTGTTAAAGATAAAGCCGGAGAGTGGCGCGATATTGTTCTTGGATATGATAGTGTATACGGATATGAGAATGATTCCGACAATAATATGGGATGTAATATCGGAAGATGTGTTAACAGAATAGCTAAAGGATATTTTATCATAAACAACAAAGAGTATCAGCTTGAATGTAATGATGGTGAGAATACAATACATAGTGGTTTTTCTGCATACTGCCGCAGAAAGTGGAAGTATGCAGATTCAGATGATGACAGTGTGACATTTGTGCTTAACAGCAGGGATGGTGACCAGGGATTTCCGGGTAATCTTATAGTGTATATTACATACAGGTTTCTGTCTGATAATGAGTTTGAGATTGAATATGAAGGTGTTCCGGATAAAGATACCATTATTAATATGACTAACCACAGCTACTTTAACTTAAATGGTGAGGGTAGTGGAAAAATATATGATCATAAGCTTGTTATATATGCAGACAGATTTACACCGGCTGGCACAGATGCCATACCGACGGGAAAGATATGTGATGTAGCAGACACACCTATGGATTTCAGACATGGAAAGACCATAGGAAAGGATATAGATGCAGATTATGACCAGTTAAACAATGCAAATGGTTATGATCATAACTGGATAACTGATGAGTCGGGCAGCCTTCATAGAATCGTAGACGTTACGGGTGATATATCAGGCATACAGATGAGTATTGAGACAGATTATCCAGGCATGCAGATGTATACAGGTAATTTTATAAGCAATAAGAAAAGAAATGTTGCAGGAAAGAATGGACACATATATTCAGAGCGTGATGGTGTATGCTTTGAGCCGCAGTATTATCCGGATGCTATCAATCACAGCAACTTCGTAAGTCCAGTGTGCAGGGCAGGAGAGAAGTTTGATAAAAGGATAAGATATATATTCAGGTAAAGGTGTTCACCTGTTAAAAAATGTGTTATTATATGATGAAGCAGTGGTTTTGGTTATAAATCGCTGCTTTTGCATGCGTATATGCATATAGATAAGAGTTTTATGAAAGTATTAACAGTACTATAATAAAAAAGACAGGAGTATACATTATGCCAGTATTTGATTTTAAGAATGCATCTAATTCATCAACATTTGAATGTACATACACAACATTTAATTCAGATAATAATAAAGCAACTAAAGAACATCCTATATTAGTTCTTGATAATGAACAACGTAAGTGGGAGAACAACTCAGTAGGAATGTTTGCCAACCCTTATAAAAAAACAGCATTTGAATTCCAGATGGAGGATGCGAATATATTAAGCAATATACTCAGGGTCGATGCACGTTTTACGGCACTTATCAAATGGCTTGGTGAGAACCGTATAAAGGTTAAACTTACAGGTGAGAATACAGAAGAAGGATATGCGGTATACCGCATCCAGGAAATAGCATTCAACAACAGTCAGAAGCTCTCATCAGAGGATGGCTTTCTTCAGTATATGATAGAAAGACTGCTTGAAAGCAGTATAGTAGCTGAAAATACTGACGAGGATCTTGATGAGTCGGGTGACAGTATGAAGCTTACAAGTATAACAAGTATCTCAGATTTTCTTAACTGTGCTGGTATGACACTTCCTGAAAACATAAGGCTGTGGGCAAGACGTAACCTTGCAGTGGCACGTTCAAGTGAGGTAACACCAGAGGAAAAGAGGCATGCCCAGAGAGCACTTTCTATCATGCTTAACATTAAGTGGAAGAGCAACTACTTTGAATCAATAGATCCTGTTGAGGCAAGAAGAATCCTGGATGAGGAGCTTTTTGGAATGGAGTCGGTTAAGCAGCGTATTATAGAAACAGTTATACAGATTAACCGTACACATACACTTCCTTCATATGGAATACTTCTTGTAGGACCAGCTGGTACAGGAAAGTCACAGATAGCATATCTTGTTGCAAAGATTCTTAAGATGCCATGGACAACACTTGATATGAGTTCTATTAATGATGCAGAACAGCTCACAGGTTCATCAAGAATCTATTCAAACGCAAAGCCTGGTATTATCATGGAAGCATATAGCAACGCTGGTGAATCCAATCTTGTATTTATTATCAATGAGCTTGATAAGGCAACCTCAAGTAATGGCAATGCGAATCCAGCGGATGTACTGCTTACGCTGCTTGATAATCTTGGTTTTACTGATAACTATATGGAATGTCTGATTCCTACATCAGGCGTATATCCTATAGCAACAGCCAACTATAAGGAACAGATAAGTGCACCTTTACTTTCAAGGTTCGCAATAATAGATATTCCGGATTATACAAGAGAGGAAAAGAAGACTATATTTAACAGATTCTCACTTCCTAAGGTCCTTAAAAAGATAGGTCTTTTAAAGGATGAATGTATGATAACAGAAGAGGGACTTGATGCAGTACTTGATATATTCAAAGATACAACAGGTATCCGTGACCTTGAGCAGGCTGCAGAACATCTTGCAGCACATGCACTTTATCTGATTGAAGTAGAACATGTAAAAAGCGTTACATATGATGCGGATATGGTAAGAGAATTGTTTGCGTAAAGGAAGATAAATATGTTAGGGTTCAGAAATATTGAAGACAATACATACAATGATATAAGAGAGAAGTCTCTTATGCAGTGGCTTGATGATATGGAAAAGCATGAGGATGTTGCTGTAAGAGGTGGCGTAAAGCTTGCAAAAGAGTATTTTTGTTATCTTAAGGAAGAAAATAAAAGGCTTAAGGCTGAAAGCAGTCTTAAGAGCGAGTATCTTAAGAAAGTGGCAGAAAAGAAAAATAATGAAAAAAATATATAATAATAAGCATTATAAAAACAATATTTTCAGATTGATATGCAGCATTTTTCTTATCATACTGACAGCTGCGGTCATGACTGGCATGACGGGCTGTGGTAACAATAAAAATGTTGCTTCAGGCAGTAATACAGCTATGGTACATAACAGTCAGCCATCAGATAACAACGCTAAAGCTGAAACACAGTCAGCATCTGAAACAAAAGCAGATATGGATACACAGGCTTTGCAGGAAACAGATACAAACAGCACAGAAGAAGCCAAAGTATCTGATGATTCAGAATATACTACTGATGAGCGGGCAGATGATGATAGTGATAATAAAGACCAGAGTGACAGCGAAGATAATAATGAGTGGAATGGTTTTGATGAAGGAACTAATGAGGCTGCAAATGAAGCTGCAGGTGATACAGTGGACAATAGGATAACGATATGTATAGATCCAGGGCATGGAGGCAGCAACGAAGGAACTAAGGAAAACTATGATGGCACTCTTATTAAAGAAAAAAATATAACTATGACTATAGCACGCAAACTAAAATACTATCTTGAACAGAATGATAATATAAGAGTAGTGATGACACGTAACTCTGACACAGCAGTAAGTTTAGCAGGCCGTATAGAATATGCAGCAGCTAATAATGCAGATTATGTAATATCAATGCATATTAACAGTAAAAGTACTGATGAGCTTGATGCACATGGCTGCATGGTTCTTATGAGCTGCAGCAGATATCAGCCGGCGAATGCAAGATTTACAAGCATATATGACAGAGAGAGAAGTCTTGCATATTCTATACTTGCAAAGCTTAATGGGATAGGTATTCCAATAGCTAACGACAGCTGGAATGGTAATGAATATAAGGATGGCATACTGCAGAGGCTTAATACAGTAAATGAATTGTATCCGGATGGTTCTATGGCTGATTATTATGGACTTATCAATGAAGGAACGCGTGCAGGAATTCCAACTATTATAGTTGAACATGCTTTTTTAAGTAATGTGAATGATTATAGAAATTATCTTAGTACGGATGCACAGCTTGATGCTCTTGCAAGAGCAGATGCGGCAGGCATACTTGAAGCAGTATTACAATAAAACAAAGAAGGATAAAAGACGATGTCAGGTAAATCAATAGAAACAATAAATGACAGATATTATACAGGCGAACGTCCATTATTCAATAAAAGTAACCTTCAAATCAATAACACAATATTTGGAGAAGGTGAGTCGCCTTTGAAAGAATCAGACAATATTGAATTGAAAAACAGCAGCTTCCAGTGGAAATATCCTTTATGGTATGCAAATGATATAGTTGCAGATAACTGCACATGGGCTGAAATGGCAAGAGCGGGTGTATGGTATACAGACAATCTTCTTGTCAGGGATACGCTTATAGAAGCACCTAAGAATTTCAGAAGGTGCAGGAATCTTACATTGTCAAATGTATTTATGCCAAATGCAGCTGAAACTTTGTGGAACTGTGATGGAGTTACTATGGAAAAGGTAAGTGCAAAAGGTGATTATTTTGCCATGAACAGTAAGAATATGAAAATAATAGATTTTCAGCTTGCTGGCAATTACCCGTTTGATGGTTCTGAGAATGTAGAGATACACAATGCCAAGATGTTATCTAAGGATGCATTCTGGAATACTAATAATGTGACGGTATATGATTCTTATATATCAGGAGAGTATCTTGGCTGGAATTCAAAGAATCTTACATTTATTAACTGTACAATAGAAAGCCTTCAGGGAATGTGTTATATAGATAACCTTATTATGAAAAATTGCACACTTATAAACACAACACTTGCATTTGAATATTCCAATGTTAATGTGGATATAAATGGAAAAATAGACAGTGTATTTAATCCATCAGCTGGTGTTATAAAGGCTGAAAAGATAGGTGAGCTTATTATGGATAAGGATAAGATTGACCCAGAAAAAACTAATATAATATGTCCTGTTATTAATACAGGTGATGAGCATTAAGCTAAAAAATAAAACCGGCAATATTAATACATCAAAATTCATGAATGTATCAATATGCCGGTTTTAATGTTTAACAGACTGATAATCTTAGCTGACTGCAGCAGGCAGATATCTAAGACATCAACGCTTCAAATTCGTCAATAGGTACAGGGCGGGAATAGTAATATCCCTGATGCCATGTGGCTCCAAAATGTTTGATATAGTTGTCAACATTGGCATCTTCTATACCTTCTATACAGATTTCTGTATTAGTTCTTTTTGCATAGTCAATTATAGACTGCACCATAGCCTGATTCTGTGGCTTATTCTTTATATCCTTTATGAAACTCATATCAACCTTAAGCTCATCGAAAGGAAGCTCCAGGGCAAGACTTAATGAACTGTTTCCAGTGCCAAAATCGTCAAGAGCTATTTTAATACCATGTGAGCGGAAGAAATTGACTTCATTTTTCAGGAAGTTAACATCAAGGTCACGGCATCTTTCTGTTAATTCCAGGCATAGCTCCTCTGGTGTAGAGTTGGTTTCTTTTATGATAGACAGCACAGAATCCCTGAACTCTTTTCTTTCAAGCTGGGCAGCAGCTATATTGACATTAACAAAGAAGTCATGATGATTCCTGCGGAGTCTTTTTATATCAGAGAGGGCAGTTCTTATAATCCAGTTTCCAAGGTCAAATATACAAGGATCCTGTTCAAGCCACTCCATGAATATACCAGGAGAAACAACACCATATGGCTCAAGCTCCCATCTTATAAGAGCTTCCATGCCTTTTATAATACCTGTTTTAGTATCGGCTATAGGCTGATAGAAAAGTCTGAAGCCTTTAAAATCGGTTGTAGCACTTTTATGTATAAGACTGATGAGATTAAACTGATATTCACTGTTACCGCTTATTTCATCATTGAATATTACAAGTTCACCATGATGAGCTGATTTCGAATGGTTGATAGCATATGTAAGACGGCTTCTTATAGCGTTAATCTCGTTCATGTGAGGCTCAATATATACAGCACCGGCGCATATCTTAAGAGGAACCTTCATATTCTCTACAACAATATGATTAGATAATTCATAGGCGATGTCATCATATACGTGATGAAGCTCATCCTTTGACATATCTTTAAAGCTTATGATAAAGTTAGCACCGGATGAACGATATATATTTCCAGCATTTTTAACAGTACTGATAAGAGTCTGTGCAACGCTGTTAAGTATCTTATCTGAAAATGTAACACCATACATAACATTAATGTGGCTGAACTGGTTAATACCAATCTTAAGAAGAACTGTCTTTTTACCAGTATAAGAAGTGATATCAGTAATATGCTGATTAAGGAGAGAGTCGTTGTTAAGCCCTGTTACAGAGTCAACATCATCTGATATACCGTAGTTATCATATCGTATTACAATATATAAAGGTTTATTTTCATTATCGTATATTAATCTTGCCTTGGCACTGAAACGATGATATTTTTCACCGTCCTTGATACGGTATTCCCATGGCTCATCAAGGTTTTTTCCTGCAAGACGTTCCCTGAATCCATTTTTGAAAGCTTCTACATCATCAGGGTGGATAGAACGGCTGCCTTTTTCTTTACCTTTTATAGTATAATTCTCTTTTAGATGAAAGTAATCCACAGCCCGACCTGACCACCATGTTATATCTGTTCTCAGGTTAGTGATAGAGATATAAGACTTTTTTGAGAGAGATGTTATGGCCTTTATAATATCTGGAAAAGAAGGATCCATATCCTTCCAGAATAAATCTGCAGTATTCATTAGATATTCTCCAATCTTTAAATGCCCCATAAAAAATATTGCACTAGGGTTACGATATATTGCTAAAATAATTATTGTTTTATGTCACGTATTAAAAACATATATATTATAACACAGAATATTTATAAAACAATAGATAATATTATTATAAAATATAGTACGCAAAACATAGTGGTTAGTCAGGATGTATTTAAAAACCTAGAGTTTTTTAATATATTATTATCACAATTAGAAATGTATATCCATGCTTAGAGGCTTCTGTTTAAGAAGCTCACAGCTTCTATTGTCTGGCTGGCTCTGACCGGCATATATTCTGAATGTTGCATCGGGAATGTAATCCTGTCCATTATCATCAACGAGGCAGAAAGCTTTTTTGTCAAGGTGTATATTTATGTTTTTCTGTTCACCAGCTTTTAAATATACATTGGTAAATGCTTTAAGCTGTGGATTAGGTGTGCCATCCATAAGAACTTTTACATATAGCTGTACACAGCAGAAACTATCATATTTACCAGTATTGGTTACTGTACATGATATAACAGCTGTTGTGGTATCAGGTATGTTTCTGTTAGCAGAAACACATAGATTATCAAAACTGTATGTAGTATATGACAGACCATAGCCAAAAGGATATAAGGCTTCCTGCTTCATGTATCTATATGTTCTTCCTTTCATAGAGTAGTCAGTAAAATCAGGAAGTTCTTCGGTACTCCTGTAAAATGTTACGGGAAGATGTCCTTGTGGAGAAATATCTCCGAAAAGCACCCTTGCGATAGCACGGCCGCCTTCTGCACCTGGATACCAGCACTGCATAATAGCAGCGGCATGTTCATCTGCATAGTTTACGGCAAGTGCACTACCAGATAAAAGAAGCAGAATAACAGGTTTGCCACTGTCAAGCATAGTTTTTAATATCTGTTCCTGTTCTCCTGGCAGATTAAGATTTATCTTATCACCACTTGCATAGTCATTTCCTGCATCACCCTGTTCACCTTCTATACTGGCATCGAGTCCCATACAGGCTATAAGAACATCACTTTCTTCACATATCATTTTTACTTCTGATGTTCTGTTGGTTTTCCAGCCTTCTTTATACAGATGGCATCCGTCAGATACTCTTATACGTATATTATTATCGCAATATTTTTCTACATAGTCCTGAATACCCTCGGATACAGTATAGTATCTTGAAGGAGTTCCTTCATAGTTGCCGACAAGAGCGCGCCTGCTGTTAGCATTAGGACCGATTATTCCTATAGTGTGAAGCTTAGTCTTATCAAGAGGAAGAATGTTATCTTTGTTTTTAAGTAATACAAAAGATTTTTCTGCTGCATGAAGATTAAGTTTTTGCATGGCTGGCGAATCAACAACATCGTAGCTTATATTATCATAAGGATTGTCAGGACGGTTATCCTGTATATCAGTTGCAGCTGCAATCTCTTTTCTTGATAAACCAAGCTTAATACGTGTTGCATAAAGATTGGTAACAGCTTCGGATAAACGTTCGTTACTTATAAGTCCGTCATTAAGTGCTTCAATAAGATGTAAAAACATATGACCACAGTTTAAATCACAACCGTTGTTCATAGCCATGGCAGCGGACTCCTCTGGTGTGGAAGTGACTTTATGGTGTTCATGAAAATCTCTTATAGCAAAACAGTCAGATACAACATGACCTTTAAATCCGAATTCGTTTCTTAATATATCTATGAGAAGAGTATGGCTTCCACAGCAAGGTTCACCATTGGTACGGTTGTAAGCCCCCATAACAGCTTCAACATGGGCTTCCTGTATACAGGCTTTAAATGCAGGAAGATAAGTATCATACATATCTTTTTTAGATACAACTGCGTTGAATTCATGCCGCAGTCCTTCAGGCCCGCTATGGACAGCAAAATGTTTAACACAGGCTGCCGATTTAAGATAGTTTTCATCGTGTCCCTGCAGACCTTCTATGAATCTGATACCCATTCTTGATGTAAGATAAGGATCCTCACCATAAGTTTCATGACCGCGTCCCCATCTTGGATCACGGAATATATTGATGTTAGGTGCCCACAGAGTAAGTCCCTTATATCGTCCGGTATCATCCATACGCTGCTGCATATTATACTTGGCTCTTGCTTCAGTTGAAACAGCATCTGCCACCTGCTCTGCAAGGGTTTCATCCCATGTTGCAGCAAGACCAATCGCCTGAGGAAATACAGTTGCAAGTCCTGCTCTTGCCACGCCATGTAAGCCTTCATTCCACCAATCATATCCATTTATACCAAGTCTTTCAATGGGAGGAGTACTGTTTAAGGTCTGGTAGATTTTTTCCTCAGACGTCATCATATCTGTAAGTTTTTTAGCGGTTTTTCTGATATTTTCATTTTTAATTTCATCTCTGCTAAGTTCCATAATAAATCTCATTTCTGTACAAAAATCTTTTTTATATTAACCATTTTTATATATTGGTTGTAACAGCAGTTTTTTCAACAGGTAACATTTTTTTATAATTCATGATAAAAGTGTTAAAGCCAGTAACATCATCAGGAACAGGTTCAACAGTGCTTATATCAGAACTGTTAAAAATGTAGTGATCAAGATAATCAGCCAAAGATAAAGCATCCTTTTTCTGGCAGTCAGTAAAATTTCTAATGTAACTACTGTATGCTGCAAGTATTGCTATTCCCCATGCGCCACCTTCCCCAGCATTGGACATAACAGATACAGGCGTATCTATGGCTGCTGCAAGCATACGCTGGCCTATAACCGGAGTCTTAAAAAGACCGCCATGTCCCATAATCCTGTTAAGCTTTATATGTTCATCATTAAGAAGAATATCCATACCTGTCTTAAGAGGTGCAAGGGCAGAGTATATGTTGGTACGCATAAAGTTGGCGAGTGTAAAGTGGCTGTCGGCGGGATGTATAAACATAGGACAGCCCTGGTTAAGACCGATAACAGGTTCACCAGAATAGCAGTTGTATGACATAAGACTGCCACAGTCAGCCTCTCCCATTCCAGCCTGGGTAAACATAAATGTATACAAATCATTATCATTTATCTGTAGTCCAATACCTTTGGCAAATTCCCTGAAAATATTGATCCATGCATTGATATCAGAAGTGCAGTTGTTGCAGTGAACCATGGCAACAGGGGAACCATCAGGAGTTGTGACCATATCTATTTCCCTATGTAGTGATTTAAGTGAATGCTTTAAAACGACCATGGAGAATATAGAAGTACCTGCTGATACATTGCCTGTTTCCTGTCTTATACTGTTAGTAGCCGTCATACCAGTACCAGCATCGCCCTCGGGTGGGCATAATATACATCCAGGCTGTAACGTACCAGTAGGATCAAGCAGTAAAGCTCCTTCTTTAGTAAGTACTCCGGCATCATCACCAGCAACAAGTATCTTAGGAAGAAGTGTTCTTATATCGGGGAGAACTGTATTGTTTGGTAAATTGTTGAATATGTTTATCATAAGTTCATCATATTCATGAGTGTCTGAATCAACTGGAAACATACCAGATGCATCGCCTATGCCAAGAACATTTTTTCCAGTAAGTCTATAGTGTATGAAACCGGCAAGGGTTGTGATATAGGAAATATTATTAATATGTTCTTCATGGTTTAACACAGCCTGATAAAGGTGCGCTATACTCCAGCGCTCAGGTATGTTGAAATCAAAAGCTTCAGTAAGTATATCAGCAGCCTCTTTAGTTATAGTGTTACGCCATGTCCTGAAAGGAACAAGCAGGTTATCGTTAGAGTCAAATGCGAGATATCCATGCATCATGGCACTTACGCCAAGGGCTGTTATGTGTGTAAGGTTTGTATTATATGTGTCTGATATATTATCAGCAAGACTACGGTAGCAGCATCGAAGACCAGTTATGATATCATCCATATGGTAAGTCCATATATTATTTTCAAGCCTGTTTTCCCATGTATGGCTTCCCTGTGCGACAGGCGTACCATCAGAAAGGATAAGAACGGCTTTAATTCTTGTTGAGCCGAATTCTATACCTAAAAATGTATCACCATTATTAATTTTTTCTATAATATTATCTTTGTTTGAATTCACGTCAGAGCAGACCTCCTTTTTGTTTTATATCAATATTTTATCATACTTTTGTAAAATACTTTAGTAAAAAGTATATGGCTTTTTATTCGAAAGATTAAAGTCAGCTGACAGCTTATGGTTAAGATTGTTTTATAACATGTTGTTGGTTAATAACATTATTTACAATAGAACGATTGCTCCATAATATTATTTACAATAGGAGTTATCAATTGGTTAATTATATGTATTCAAAACCGATAATATATATATGAACATATAGATATGCCGGAACGGATTCTGGCAGTGTTATGATACATTCAAGGAGGAGTTAGTGTGAAAAATAAGATTTTTCACACGCAA
>FR886148.1 GCA_000436475.1 Eubacterium sp. CAG:248 | reverse complement strand
ACCAACTAATATTCAATTAAACAACAATTATCTAGAATCTTAGATTTCTTTTTGAATAATGATGTTTTCTATTATTAGAAAGCTTCCTGTTGTTGATAATAGTGATAATAATAAGTATCACAGCGACGATACCGGCTATTATCCATATATTTACCTTAAGACACTTCTTAGGAGTGAGCTCTGTGACTTTTATTTCGTTGCTAAGATATGGAAGCTGGCTGTCCTTGACAGCATTGCCCGATGATATAGTAAGAGTTGTTGTGCCTACTACATTATCACCATATTTGTAGTTAAGCTTTGCAGTAAGCTTATCATTACTGTTTGATACATCATAGTCAGTATTTATATCCATAGTAACATCAGATGTACTGCCGTTAGCAGGAATAGTTATAAATGAGGCATTAAGGTTAAAACCAAGCTTGCTTTTGCCAAAAACATCTGATGAATAATAATTATCAGTTGAGAATAATGAGCTTATCTGTGAATTAGAAGTAGTTGATTTCTTAAAGTTACCAAATCCCCAGTCAAAAAGAGCCCTTGTATCTATATATCGTGTTGAATCATCAGGAGATCTGAAAACAACACATATAAGACGCATTCCGTCTTTTTCTGCAAATGTTACAAGAGTCATAAGCGACTCATCAGTAAATCCTGTTTTTCCACCCTTGCAGTATTCATAGTAGAACTCACGGCCTTTAAGCATTTTATGTCTATGCTTTATAGTACGCTGTGCAGACATGTTGGTAGCTGGAATAGTGTATGATGAAGAGGTTGAGTCAATATTGACAAATGAAGCGTTGTTATAGCAGCCTCTTGCTATCATAGCCATATCATAAGCCGTTGTGTAATGGTTGGGATTATATAATCCACTTGGATTAGCAAAGTGAGTGTTTATGGCACCAAGCTCTTTAGCCTTGTTATTCATCATATCAATAAATGCATCTGCTGACCCTGCAACCTGTTCAGCAAGTCCATATGCTATTTCGTTAGCAGAATATAAAAGAAGTCCATATAAAGCCTGTTCGACAGTTATCTGTTCGCCAGCTTTCATACTAAGATTGGCATCCTCGTAAGGATTGACTGAATTAGCAGCTTTGCTTGAAAATGTCATGGTATCATTAAGGTTACAGTTTTCAATGGTAAGAAGTCCAGTCAGGATTTTGGTTGTAGATGCCGGATATGCTTTCTGGTGAGAATCCTTTTCATACAATATTGAACCAGTATCTGCATCTATAAGTATTGCGCTTTCGCAGGTTATTGAAGGGGCATCAGGCCATGCAGCTTTAGGAGCTGTACTGCTATCGGAAGCTGCCGCAGATACATTGGCAGTAACGGAAAATGTAGTAACTGCTATGATAGAAACTGTGGCAATAGTGCTAAGAGTACGTTTTATATATTTTCTAAATGAATTAAACATATTAAATTCCTCATTTCTGTAGATATTAGTTATATAATTATCATGTTACTTAGTACTATAACATATATTTTTTAGTAATTAAACAACTATATTTTGACTTTTGACAGCATTATCATATAGAATGTTATTATAAGAAGCAGGTAAAACAAATAATATAAGAGCCTGAGATGGAGGAAATATGCGTTTAAGAAATGTACCAGGTGCAAGAGAAGTGATGATTGAGAATAAGTATGTGTTCACTGAGCCAGAAGGAATGAAAGGGACATGGAAGGATGTGTTTGGAAACAGTAATCCTGTTCATATAGAGATTGGTATGGGAAAGGGAGTATTTATTACAACACTTGCATCACAGAATCCTGATATTAACTATGTAGGAATAGAAAAATATTCCAGCGTGCTGTTAAGAGCTGTTGAGAAGCAGGATGAGCTGCAGCTTCCTAACTTAAGATTTATCCGTATGGATGCAGAGAATATCAACGAGGTGTTCGGTAAAGATGAGGTTGACAGAATATATCTTAACTTTTCTGATCCATGGCCTAAGGACAGACATGCAAAAAGAAGACTCACATCAAGACAGTTCTTTGCAAGATATGACCTGATGTTAAAAAAGGAAGGCAGAGTTGAGTTTAAGACAGATAATAAAGCATTGTTTGATTTTTCAGTAGAAGAAGTAAAGGAAGCAGGGTGGATACTTGAAGAGTGCACATATGACCTTCATAACGACACAAGACTTAATGAGGGAAATGTCATGACGGAGTATGAAAAGAAATTCTCCGAGCTGGGAAATCCGATATGCAAGCTTATAGCTGACAGAAAATAGCATATAAACGTATTCATAGTGTAACAAATAAACACACCTTTAATATAATAATCATATGATGTAAGGATTGCGTGAATGGCATGAATTGCGCAAATTGTGCAGCAACATAACAATCCGTATGCATCAGAAACATTATTATATGGAAGGTGTGTTTTATGCGTTGTAACCATTGTAATCGTTGTAATCGTTGTTTTTCATTAAAACGTCTTAACGAATTCTTTTATTATCATCGCAGCCTGAATCAAAGAATAGTACGATTCAGACACTCATGGAATGAGATATATAAAATAATAAATTGCAGGTAATGATATTTACATTTTATCAGGTGAATCATAAGGTTGTACCGTAATATTACGCTTCTTTAAGAAATGTTCAATAATAATATTAAGGATATAGCATATAACTGCCATAGTAGGAACACCAAGGAACATACCAAGTACGCCAAACATAGCACCACCGACAACTATAGCGAATATAACCCATAAAGGCTTAAGGCCTGTACTATTGCCAAGAATCTTAGGACCTAGGAAGAGACCGTCAAACTGCTGGATAATAAGTATCATGATTGCGAAAAATATAACCTGCAGAGGGTTGATGATCACTATAATAATGCCGCCAAGAACTCCGCCAATATAAGGTCCAAAGTATGGAATCATATTGGTAATACCTACTATGACACTGATAAGCACTGTGTATGGAAACCTGAATATTGTCATACATATAAAACAGATGATTCCTATTATTAATGAATCGATAGCTTTTCCATACATGAATTTAATGAAAATGTTTGCACTTTCACGACATATCGTTCTTGCAGTATCTGCAGCCTGTTTAGGAAATACAGCATATAAAAGTCTTTTAAATTGATAAAAGATATTTTTATGGTCTGATATCATGTATACAGAAACCATAACAGAAATAATAAGGTTAATTAAACCTTTTATAATAGCCATAGAAGTGTTTACAACATATGGCAGAATATTAGTCAGTATATCTGTAAGATACGACAATATCTTAGGATATAAAGATGTAAGGTGTTCATTGATAATATTATAATCTATGAAGCCAAGGTCTTTATGATTCTTCTCGAAATCAGCTATAAATATAGTAACATTGTTGTACCATACAGGCAGCTTATCCAGTATATCAGTTATACTTGTGTACAGTTGTGGCAGTATGAATACAAGCAGTACTGCGATTATGCCGATTGCTATAGCATAGGTAGCAAGTATAGACAGCCATTTGGCAAGCCTGTCAGATTTCATATGCAACTTTTCCTTAAACAGTCTTCTGTAAAAGAATCTGACAAGAGGATATAGTATAAATGCTATAAATGCACCACCAAGAAAAGGTGCTATAACCTCAATAGCCTGTCCTAAAAGTTTTACTGTGTTGTTGAAGCTTCCAACGATCCTTACAAGAAGGATTGAACCAAGTACGAAAGCCAGCCCATATAGCATAATAGTAAAATACTTGCTGTTAGGTTGAAAACGGTTGTGTTTAATGATGGTATATGCATTATCATCGCTGGTATTATCGTTATTAGCAGTACTATTGTTATGCATAGATATATTGTCATCAGTATTACGGTTGTTATTCATAGATATATTGTCGTCAGTATTACTGTTGTTATTCATAGACATATTGTCATCAGTATTGCTGCTGTTATATACAGACATATATTTACTCCTTGTGTGCTGTTATTGTAAGTGGTTATTGCAAGCGGCGGTTACACCACTTGTATAACATTTTAAAATCTTTATAAATTTTAAAATCTTTATACATATGATACTCTATATCAATAAGTAAAAAAACCCTTTTTTCGTAAAAAAAGGCTAAAATATGCTGGAAAAAAATAAAAAAAGTCGATTGTATCTAAATAAATACAAAAAAAGACTTGATTTTTTCCATAAAAGAATATAATATATCTTTTGTTGTTACGGCAACGAATTGTTATATATGCACCGCTAGCTCAGTTGGTAGAGCACCTGACTCTTAATCAGGGTGTCCAGGGTTCGAACCCCTGGCGGTGCACTTGTGAAGTCGTAAGACACAAGTCGCTAAGCTTCACATACATTTTAATATACGCACCGCTAGCTCAGTTGGTAGAGCACCTGACTCTTAATCAGGGTGTCCAGGGTTCGAACCCCTGGCGGTGCATTTAGGAAAGTCTTTTGATTTGATCGATGGAGTCAGGTTGAGGGGCTTTTATTTTTTGTTTTTTATTCAACCTTCTTAAAAAATCAATCTTCTAAAACCCCCACTCTTCCTGAAAAATCAATTTGAAAAATCAACTTTCTTTTTCCTTAAATTCCCTACCCCTTTTTTCTTTAAACATTTCTCTAAAAATCTTTTCCTTTAAACATTTTTCTTTAAACATTTCTATAAAAATCTTTTTCTAAAAACATTTCCTCAAAATTACGCTTCTCTTTTTCTGAAATTTCCATGATAAAACACTGTTCTGTAAGAATATTGTAAGGTCAATGATTTATATTAGTATTAAAGAAAAGAACTATGTCATAGCCGAAGAATAAAGGTATAAATCGGCATGGTAAACAAAAAAGGGGAACGGCAGTGTGTTCTGCAGGAAAAGAGGTAAGTATGGAGAAAAAGAGGAATAGACAGAAAAGAATTAGTAAAAAAATCAGTAAAAAAAGAAATATTGCTGCAGCATTTATACTGGCTGGCATGATAGCAGTTATAGTTATGGTGGCAGTTGCAGTCAGGACAAAAAATGGGCATATTACAGGATTTATTCAGAGAGCTGATTATATGAAGGGTGAAATAGAAGCTGTAAGCAGTGTGGATGCTGTTTATGATGAAGATACTGTATGACAGACAGAAGAACAGATGTTATTAAAAGAAAGCATGATTGAGCAGACAGAAATATATGAGAAAGAAAAAAATGAAAATGCAGAAGAGGAAAAGACTGGTGCAGGAACTGTTAAAGCAGCGGAAAAAGAGGAATCGTTAGAGAGAGAGGAATCATTTGAAAAAGAGAAATCGGATGAAAAAGAGTCATTTAAAGCAGCTGCTGCAAGGAGTAAGTCATATAAGAAGCTGGATGTTAAGTGTGTGCTTCAGAATCCTGAACTGCCAACAGGGTGCGAGATAACAGCATTAACAATAGTACTTAACTATCTTGGTTATGATGTAGACAAGCTTACACTGGCTGATAACTTCCTTGATAAGGGAAGGGTAGGTGAAACATCACCATACAAGGCATTTGTAGGTAATCCAAGAGATGAGGATGCATGTGGGGCATTTGCACCGGTAATTGTGAATTCTGCAAAAAGATATCTATACAGCGAGAATTCGGATATGAATGTTTATAATGTTACAGGAGCTGATTATAGTGAGCTTGTTGACTATGTAGATAATGGACATCCTGTGTTGGTATGGGAAACAATGTGGATGGCAAAGCCACATATAGCAGCTGAGTGGAATGTTGATGGAGAAACAATAGTGTGGAAATCACATGAGCATGCCATGGTGCTTATTGGTTATACAGCTGATACATATATTATGGCTGATCCGCTAAGAGGTATCTATGAATATGATAAAGAAGTTGTAGAAGAAAGATACAAGGATATGGGAAGACAGGCGATAGTTATATATTAGAATAAATCATCACACAAAGGGGATACTTCCATTATGGAGGTGATTAATGTGTACCCAGAGTATGATGGTGAAGGTTATGATTGTGAAGGTTATGATGGAACAGATATACACAAGTATACATTTCCTCACAGAAAAACTTATGATGTTGAAGCAGATAAAGCTTCTGACAGTGGTCAAGATGTGTATACAGATGAGATGAGATTTAATTCCCTGGCAGATTATGAGGATTTTCTTATATGGGGGACGGATTACCGTGACCAGTATTTCTAAATAATCTAAAAGATTTATTAATCTTTCAGGCATTGATTGACGTGAGTTTTAAATATGTTATATGATAAGCGAAAGCAGTATTTGTTGTGTACAGATATATGCTTTCGTTTTTATGCTGCTATATTTTTATAACAGAAGCCTCAGACTTAACAAGATAGGGAGATAGTGCCAGTGTACGGATATGTTGTAGTAAACAAGCCAGAGCTTAAGATTAAAGAATATGATGTATACCGTTCATATTATTGTGGACTATGTGATGAACTTAAAGAGCGGTATGGGGTTAACGGACAGTTATGCATAAGCTATGATATGACATTTCTTCTTCTGCTTCTTACTGGCTTATATGAGCCGGAAACAAGAAAGTATGAGACAAGATGCATAGCACATCCACTACACAGACATCCAGTCAGCAGGAATGATATATCAGGCTATGTGGCAGATATGAATGTGCTTATGACATATTACAAATGCATAGACGACTGGAATGATGAAAAGAAAGTCACAAGGAAGGTGCTTGCAGATACATTGTCAGGTAAAGTAAAGCGTATAGAGGCAGCATATCCTGAAAAAGCTGATATTATAAAAAAAGCACTGGATAAAATAAGCGGGCTTGAAAAGGCAGGCGAGGGAAATGTTGATATGCCTGCGGAGCAGTTTGGGATTATAATGTCACAGATATTGCTTATGAAAGATGATGAGTGGAAAGATACACTTATCAAGACAGGCGGCGCACTTGGAAGGTTCATATATATATTAGATGCATATGAGGATCTTGAAGAGGATAATAAAAAGGGCAGATATAATGGACTCAGGGCGTATTCACAAAGACCTGATTATGATGCCTTTGTTGAAAATATATTAAAATCACTTATGGCACAGTGTGCAGCAGCCTTTGAGAGGCTTCCTGTCATAGAAAATGCTAATCTTTTACGAAACATAATATATTCAGGAGTATGGACAAGATTCGAGCTGTGCAGGAATAAAAGAGAATTGAAAACAAAAAATGAAAGTCAAAGTGAAAATCCTGGTAAAACATATTAACTAAGCTTAGTTAGCTATGGCAGAGGATAGACTATATAAAATATATATTGGAGGAATTATGACTGATCCGTATTCAGTATTGGGAGTGTCAAGGGATGCTTCGGACGAAGAAATAAAAAAGGCATACAGAACATTAAGCAGAAAATATCATCCGGATGCCAACATCAATAATCCAAACAAGGATAAGGCTGAGGAAATGTTTAAGACTGTACAGCAGGCATATAACCAGATAATGAAAGAAAAGGAAGGTGGCTATACATCATCCTACAGTCAGAACCGCGGCGGTACAGGAAGTTATGGCTATGATGGTGATTATCAGAATAACAACCAGAATGGCGGTTACGGTAACTTTGGTGGAGATTTCTGGGGATATGGACCATTTGGTTTTGGCGGATATTATGGAGGAGGCGGAAATGCCAATGGTGCCTCTGACATGAATGGGAACGACCAGACTACCATACATCTTAGAGCCGCAGCTAACTATATAAACAATGGAAGCTTTGACGAAGCACTTAATGTTCTTAACAGCATGGAGGACAGAGATGCAAGATGGTATTATTACAGTGCCCAGGCCAATGCAGGAAAAGGCAATCAGGCGACTGCCATGGAACATGCAAGGAGGGCTGTTGAACTTGCTCCTGATAATATGCAGTATAGGATGTTCTACCAGCGGATGAACAGCGGTGGTGAGTGGTATACAGGAAGACAGCAGACATATCAGAATCCAGGCAGCAGCATGGGAAGCTGGTGCATGAAACTGATAGTCCTTAATCTTGCCTGCAACTGTTGTCTTGGCGGTGGTGGATTATGCTGCCCTGGAAGATACTACTACTAGGCTGTTTTCCCACTGCTTAAGATAAGAAAACAGAATATCGAACTGGACAGGTCCCATTTCAAGAATGTAACGGTGGAATTCTTTTAAAGAAAAGTTGCTGCCAAGGTCATTCTGGGCCTGTTTTTTTAGTTCTTCAAAGCCTATAAATCCAAGTACATATTTACAGTAGTTGCCAGGATTTGCAATAAGTGCTGTATAAATGGAATGTGCAGTGTCCACATCAGAGTAGCCCCAGTTGCTTAAGAATGAGGAAAGACGGGCCTCATCCCACCCATAGTAGTTGACACCTATATCACCCATGGCATGCAGACAAAGTATTAATGCGTAGTTGCATTTTGCGAGTGTGTTTAGTTCGGGGATTTCTTTGCCATATTCGTATGAATGTACTTCTATATACGAAGCCCAGCCTTCTACATAGCCGCCTGGTTTTATAAGTGAACGGATAAGACATGGGTTAGTTTTAAGAAAGTACTGTGTCTGATACATATGGCCAGGATAACCCTCATGTGCAAGTGTTGGATATATATAACTGTCTGTTGTGCCAGTTTTGTTGATGTATATGGAGTTGATATCAGGGTTATCAAGCTGTGGCATAAAGTACATGGCAGGACTTGCATAATCACAAAGTGCTTCTGACACGTATTTGATCGAATAGTCAATATCATCAAGGGCAGGATAGTCATCAGACATTTTCTGCTTAAGCTCTTCTATAATATCCTGTGGGTTGGAAGTGCCAAAGGAATAAGAACTGAAAGCATCGGTGAGAGAAGGATTTTTTTGTATGAGCTTTCTCATGACGATCAGATAGTTTCTCATATAGCTTTCAAGAAGGGAAGAGTATTCATCAATAGATTTGCTCCATCCAAGTGTCTGCTCAAGAAGACCTTCAAAGTACCTCTGACCATCAGGATAGCTGCTTATTCCATCTTGATAACGGCATGTTCCTTTTAGCAGGGTAAGACCGTCTCTTAATGCTTCATAGCCCGGTATTACGTGCTTTTGTACAGCTTCTATATTACGTTTTTTATAGTCCTGTCGGTCACTGTCAGATATAAAGTCAAGAGCATCGATGCGTGAATTAAAATCATCTATAAAAAGACGGTTAGTAGAATTCTCCTGTTTTATGGAATCTATAACTGACTGGCATGAGCTTATGACATCCTCAAGTAAGGAGTCTTTGAGAGTGAAGCCCTTGTCTGCACGCAGTCTTTCGTATTCAAGCATATTTTCAAAATAACCATCAACATCACATAGTAATTCAAGATATTCCTCGACATCCTTTTGCTCAAGGAATGAGTATTCAGAAAATATAAGAGGAAGCTCTATCTGCATGCCTATTGTCGGAGTGAGCTGTGAGCCATACAGGTCGAGGTCACTATAACACAGGCGTGATTCAAGATAAGAAAGAAGATAATCATAAGTTACAGCCTGGGTTTGTGACAGGGAGTTTTTGTCAAAGGCTTTAAGTTCAGTTATATATTGTGTTATATCAGACGTATCATAAAGAGATTCTGTGTCGATTCTTCCGAGAGTAATATTATAATCGTTAATCCCATAGTTCTCTGGATGTTCAAGCAATGTGTGAAGAGAAAGAGTATCATCGGTTACTATTTCGCAAAATAAGTTATCAGTATATTCGTTAAAGGCGGTGTTGTCTGTCTGGCTATAGGAGTATTCCTGTGTTATTGAAGAGCCGTTTTTTTCTGTTATATTGCGTATATCCTGTGTACTGCAGCCGTAAAGTGATATACTTGCAGCTGACAGGATTAAAGACATTGCAAGACTAATTGTTTTTTTGAATGTTTTAAACATAATAATCCTCCATTCTTGCGCTGCTTCTTTGCGCATCTCAAGTTTGTGCTTCGCACGTTTTTAGGGCGTATCGGGTTTGTGTCAGGTGTGCGCGGACACAAAAATCCCGCATATGGAAAGCTGGTATAAAGTTGATATCAGGCGGATTTTTCATATATTCCACCGGCTTTTAAGTCTATTTTAACGATTTTGGTGATTTTTATATATCTGTACATTATGATGTCGTGGTCAAAAGCCCCCGATTTTGATATATACAGGTTGTTTTGTGCTACGCACTCACACGTCTTAGCTTCGCTTCGGTCCGTGCTAAACATGTGTCACGGGTACATAGCACCCGCCATTCGCACATCGTTGGATTATCATCCCACTTTTATGCTCATATTGAGGCATGTTATATTATATGTCAATATAAGTGCTGGAATGTCAAAGGATGATTATTCATATCATAACATTATAAGATGTCGTGGTCAAAAGCCACAGAATTTTAGGAATTTGCATACACAAAATTTAGGGATTTGTATACACAGAATTTTTAGGGATTTGCAAAACTTGACATATCATCAAAAGTTAACTATCATTAAATGATTGGAAAACCTGTACAAATAATCAGGATTAATTAGAGAAAACAAGGAAAATGGAGGTTATAGATATGCCACAGAGTAAGGGTCCATTTTATATGACAACAGCTATTGCATATACATCAGGCAAGCCACATATTGGCAATACCTATGAGATAGTACTTGCTGACAGTATCGCAAGATTCAGACGTCAGGAGGGATATGATGTGTTCTTCCAGACTGGTACTGATGAGCATGGTCAGAAGATTGAGCTAAAAGCAGAAGAAGCAGGAATCACACCTAAGGAGTTTGTTGATAAGACATCAGCAGAGATTAAGAGAATATGGGATCTTATGAATACATCATATGATAAGTTCATAAGAACAACTGATGATTATCATGAAAAACAGGTACAGAAGATATTCAAGAAGCTATATGATCAGGGAGATATATACAAAGGCTCATATGAAGGTATGTATTGCACACCTTGTGAATCCTTCTGGACAGAGTCACAGCTTGTTGATGGCAAATGTCCGGACTGTGGACGTGAAGTTAAACCAGCAAAGGAAGAAGCTTATTTCTTCAAAATGAGCAAGTATGCAAACAGACTTATTGAGCATATTAACACTCATCCAGAATTCATACAGCCTGTATCAAGAAAGAATGAGATGATGAACAACTTCCTTCTTCCGGGACTTCAGGATTTATGTGTATCAAGAACATCATTTAAGTGGGGAATTCCAGTTGATTTTGATGACAAGCATGTAGTGTATGTATGGCTTGATGCGCTTACTAACTATATTACTGGTATCGGTTATGATGCTGACGGCAACTCTTCTGAGCAGTACAAGAAGTTCTGGCCTGCAGACCTTCACCTTATCGGAAAGGATATTATCAGATTTCATACTATATACTGGCCAATATTCCTTATGGCACTTGGCGAACCACTTCCTAAGCAGGTATTTGGTCATCCATGGCTTTTACAGAATGATGGCAAGATGAGTAAGTCTAAGGGAAATGTTATATATGCAGATGACCTTGTAGATATGTTTGGTGTTGATGCCGTAAGATACTTCGTTCTTCACGAAATGCCATTTGAAAATGATGGTGTTATATCATGGGAGCTTTTAGTTGAGCGTATGAACTCAGATCTTGCCAATACACTTGGAAATCTTGTTAACAGAACTATCGCCATGTCTAACAAGTACTTTGGCGGAGTAGTAAACAAGACTGGCGTTACAAGTGAGGGTGCCGGTGTTGATGAAAATGGCGCAAGTCTCGACTTTGATGCTGATCTTAAGGCTGTTGTAACAGCAACAAGAGATAAGGTTCAGGAAAAAATGTCTACACTTCATGTTGCAGATGCCATGACTGAGGTATTTTCTTTATTTAAGAGATGCAATAAGTATATAGATGAAACTATGCCTTGGGCGCTTGCCAAGGATGAGTCTAAGAAGGAAAGACTTGAAGAGGTACTTTACAACCTTGTTGAGAGTATTACTATCGGTGCTAATCTTCTTAAGTCATTTATGCCAAACACAACTGAAAGTATATTAAAGCAGCTTTATCCAGCTGACCCATCAGAGGGTGAAAGAGATTTTGATGACCTTGATAAGTTCGGACTTAGAAAGTCAGGAGAAAAGGTTACAGATAAGCCAGAGATTCTCTTTGCAAGACTTGATATAAATGTAGTTATGGAAGAGGTTGAGAAGCTTCAGGAGGCTCAGAGAAAGGCTAACGGAGCTACAGAGTATCCAGTAGTTGAGAAAAAACCAGAGATAACATATGATGATTTCTCAAAGATACAGATTCAGGTTGGAGAAGTGCTTAAGTGTGAACCAGTAAAGAAGGCTAAGAAGCTTCTTTGCTCTCAGATTCGTGTAGGTGATGAAGTGCGCCAGATAGTATCTGGAATATCACAGTATTATAAGCCAGAAGAGATGGTTGGAAAGAAGGTTGCAGTAGTAACAAACCTTGCTCCACGTAAGATATGTGGTGTTGAATCGCAGGGTATGATACTTGCAGCCATGGATGATAAGGATAATCTTTCAGTTATGACAGTAGATAAGGATATCGTGGCTGGAAGCGAGATAGGATAATTGTTGTTTAATTGAATATTAGTTGGT
>FR886147.1 GCA_000436475.1 Eubacterium sp. CAG:248 | reverse complement strand
TCATATCTTGCCAGGAAAGGGTATAGAGAAGCAGTTGTGCCACAGATGAATTATATTATCATTTTTGATGTGAGAGATGATGTTGTAAATGTAGTTGGTATTTTCCACCAATTAGAGAATTATCAAAATAAATTGTAATATATTTATGATGAATCAGAGTCAGTCGAAGGGCTGGCTCTGATTTTTACCCTCTTTTTGAAGTCGCAAAGATAATTAAGCAGTTGAGAAGCTTCTTAATAAGCTTCTTGTGAATATCTGTATATCCCATAAAGCTTACATGATAATTATATTTGCACACGAAAGATCATTGCTAAGATCATACACGATTCCGGATTTGATACCAACAACAGTTGGACGTAGTATGTAATGTGCATTGTTTTTTACAACCCTGGCACGTTCACCGTTGCTTAGTTCAACGATAGAATCAACAGGATATAATATTATACTTTCAAGGAAGCTTTTCATAGCAGTAATGTCAAGTTCCTCTGTCATAGACATGATCATTTCAACTGCATCACGTTGTGAAAATGCAGACTTATATGGTCTTTCTGTTACGAGTGCATCATATATGTCGGTGACGGTAAGGATTTTGGCATAGCTGGTTATTTTATCACTTGGAAAACCAAGCGGATATCCGTGGCTGTTCATTTTCTCATGATGCTGAAGTACAGCCAGGCTTATTTCGTTGCTGAACTCATTTTTATCATTTATCATATGATATCCAAATACAGGATGCTGCTTCATAACAGCGAATTCATCATCTGTAAGTTTACCAGGTTTGTTAAGAATCTCTAGAGGTATTTTGGTTTTACCTATGTCATGAAGAAGTCCGGCAACTCCTATTTCATATATCTGCTTCTGTGATAAGCCCTGTTGTTTTGCAAGTATCATAGACATAGTAGCAACGTCAACGCTATGCTTAAAGGTATATTCGTCACTTGTCTTAAGTGCGTTAATATCTATGGCAATGGCATCATTATCGTTAATGGCTGTCATAAGGTTAGAAGCTATATTGTTAGTGGTATCTGCCAGCTGGTCTGATCCAGCATTGGCATAGATATATTGTATTCCCTCAGCAACACGCGTTTTAACACTATTGGAAAGCTCAACCTTGGAGCGGTCATCAGTACGAAGACGTTCAATCTGCTTTCTGGCCTGTGGCGATATACTTTTTTCTATATCATCATCAGATTCTTCACCTGTCTGGATATATACCATCATAATCCCCATCCTAAGGAGCGATTCAATGACGTAATTATCAAGAATGGATCCTTTTTGAACAAGGTTTCGTCCAGCACGGTCTACTACTGACTGGTCGATTTTCATTCCCTCTTTTAGTTGTCTTGTTCTTACTAAACGTCTTGTAATCATATAATAAGTTCTCCATGCTGGTTCAATTGTTACAGCTTCTATAATGTATTCATAAATAAAGTTTTTCTACATCATTTGAATAATAATTTTCCTAGTTAAGATATTATATACCAATTATAAGTAAAATTCTATATATTTTCATTAAAGCAGCTTTACAAAAATAAGTACAAAAATTGAAACAATTACCAGCTTTTCATATTTTAGCCACAAAATAACCATTGATTCTATTAATGATATAAAAGTGTAAGGCTGATACTAACAGTAATATTGGAAATATGCTTACTATTGAATTTGATTATTGCCTGATATTTCACAGTTATATATTTTTATTTTTTAGAGCCTGGTATGTTTTTACATTTTTACAGCTTTGACACTTCTGAAATATTATATTATACTATTCTGAATGGAGGAAATAGTGTGATATGAAGAAGTCAAATGCTTCGGCGTTAATGCCAATACTTGTTTTTTTAATATTATATCTGGGGTTTGGAATTGTATTTGAGTATGTTATGAAAATTCCTATGGGCTTTTATAATATTCCTATTATAGCAGCATTTCTTGTGGCAATTCTTGTAGCCTGTATGCAGAATAAAGGTGTAGCTTTTGATAAGAAACTTGAGATAATGGCATCCGGTTTGGCTGATAAGAATATAATAACAATGATTCTTATATTTCTTACAGCAGGTGTATTCGTAGGAGTGGCAGGAAGAAGCAGTGCAGAGAGTGTGGCATATTTTATGCTTGATATAATACCAGCCAGATTCGCAGTTGCAGTACTTTTTATAGTTGCCTGTTTTGTATCGACTGCTATGGGGACTTCGGTTGGAACTATAACACTTATTGTTCCTATTGCAGTAGCTGTATCAGAGGCTTCAGGTTTTTCTGTACAGCTATGTATGGCATCTGTTATGGGTGGAGCTATGTTTGGAGATAACCTTTCGTTTATTTCTGATACGACGATTGCTGCATGTAATGGACAGGGATGTGCTATGAAGGATAAGTTCAGGGAGAATTTCTGGATTGCATTCCCAGCAGCAGTTGTGACACTGATTGTTATTCTGTTATTGTCATTTGGAACGGATATATCCGGAAGTGTGACACATGATTATAATCTTATCCAGATTATTCCATACGTGCTTGTGCTTATTGGAGGCATAGCAGGAGTTAATGTGTTTAGTGTTCTTCTTATTGGAATAGTATCAGGAATAATTATTGTTCTATCAACTGGTAATATAGGAGCTTATGAACTTATTGGAAACATAGGCTCAGGTTTATCAGGAATGTTTGAAACAAGCATGGTTGCTATACTTGTTTCTGCTCTATGTGCACTCATAAGGGAATATGGAGGCTTCACAGCCCTGCTTAATGGAATCAAGAAAACCTTTAAGGGAAAAAAAGGTGGCCAGTTAGGAGTAGGTATTCTTGTAGGAGCTATGGATATAGCAACTGCAAACAATACTGTTGCCATAGTCATGGCGAATCCGATAGCTAAGGAAATGTCAGAGGAATATGGAATATCTAACAGGAAAACGGCTTCGCTGTTAGATACATTTTCATGTGTGTTCCAAGGCATAATACCGTATGGTGCGCAGATGCTGGTTGCAATATCGGCGGCTAACGAGCTTGGATATTCGATATCAGCGTTTCAGATAATACCTGTTTTATTTTATCCATTTATGCTTCTTATAAGCTCACTGCTCTGGATATGTGTAATACCAGCGGATAAATAACAGGGATTAATATAATTAAGAATGTGAAAATGTGAACATACCTTAAAAAACTGCCCATACTAAGCTGGCAGGACCTAGGGTGTTATATACGACAACAGGGATAAGGAACGATATGAATTCAATAAGTAATGATATGGTAAAAAGAAAAAATATTATTCTGATAGGAATGCCAGGCAGCGGCAAGAGTACATTAGGAGTAGTGCTTGCAAAGAAAATGGGCTATTCTTTTATAGATTCAGATATAGTCATACAGGATACCTATGGCTGTACACTTGAGGAACTGATAGATGAGCATGGTGATGCAGGCTTTATAAAGATTGAAAATGATGTAAACTGTTCTATATCACCAGAGCATACGATTATAGCTACTGGTGGAAGTGCTGTTTATGGAAAAGAGGCAATGGAGCATTTTAAGGAAATAGGAACAGTTATATATCTTAAGGCGTCTGAAAAGGAGCTTGAGTCAAGACTTGGAAGCCTTAAAGAGCGTGGAGTTGTATCGAACGGTAAAACAACTATTGAGGAAATATTTGAGGACAGGAAAAGACTGTATGAAAAATATGCTGACATTGTTATTACACAGGAGGGTATGGATATAAGAACGATAGTTGAGGATATGTATTCAAGAATTAAATTTATGAGTTGAGTTTATGAATAAATTTATTCAATTAAATATTGATTTATTGTTGAAAAATCTCGCTTTTTGTATTAATATATTTATAGTTTGTTTTGTATGATTTTTAGCATTTACATTATAATGTATTAATTACAAGGAGGAGATTTTTTAAAATGGAAGAGATTAAGGCTGTAAATAAGTACAAGTACATAGAGGAAACGGAAAGATATAAAAGAATGAACAGATTTTATATAGCAGCGACATCTGTTTTGGGATGTATATTTATATTGTATCTGTGGTTAAAGCTGTTTTGTAATGCCATATCACCTGTAACAGTATATGGTAATACAGTTCTTATTGTTATATTA
>FR886146.1 GCA_000436475.1 Eubacterium sp. CAG:248 | reverse complement strand
TAAATTGAAGCTTCTGGCATCGTTGATGTATGTACACCTGCTTTTCTCATATATGCTATCGTCCGTACGTTAAGAATATGTGTTAAACAACAAGTTACTTAAATGTCCATAATTTCCCAGATATCCTGCTTAATGATATATATTCTCATTTGCAATGTTTATTTTTCAGCGCAAAGATATTATAATATTAACGTGGAGTTAGTCTTTTCTAACTAGCTAGGCTACAAAAAAGACAACATTAGAAGACCGAAAAAAGGTCGAAAAAAGGTCGAAAAAAAGCTGGAGAAAAGCTGAAAAAAGCTGGAAAAAGGTCGAAAAAAGGCTGAAAAATTGTCACATAAAAAGGCAACATAAATATAAAAAGGAAAGCGAGGAAGCAATATGTTTCTTACTGTAAAAGATTTAAAGAAGTCATATGGCAGTGGTTCTACTAAAGTAGAGGTGCTTAAAGGAATCAACTTTGAGGTCATGAAAGGAGAAATATGTGTATTGCTCGGTCCATCAGGTTCTGGTAAATCTACGCTGCTTAACATAATAGGTGGGATAGATGATGCGGATTCAGGTTACGTAAGTATTAACAATGAAAAAACAAAGGATATGAAAGAAAGTGAACTTACAAGATACAGAAGAAAACATCTGGGATATGTATTTCAGATGTATAATCTGATTCCGAATCTTAATGTTAAGGAAAATATAGAAGTTGGAGCTTACCTGAGTGATTCACCACTTGATATAGATGAACTGCTTAATACACTTGGACTTTTTGAACATAGATATAAGCTGCCTAACCAGTTATCGGGAGGTCAGCAGCAAAGAACTGCAATAGGAAGAGCCATAGTTAAAAATCCGGATATACTTCTATGTGATGAACCAACAGGAGCACTTGATTATCATACATCAAAGGAGATTTTAAAGCTTATAGAAGATGTAAATAAAAAATATGGAAATACAGTAATAATGGTTACACATAACGATGCTATACAGAATATGGCAGACAGAGTTATAAAGCTAAGGGACGGAGAGATTATGGATAATATTGTAAATAAGGACAAAATAGATGCCAGAAATCTTGAGTGGTAATATCTAAAAAATAATGTAAAAGATTTTATATAAAGTTAAAAAACGGAACAAGTAAGGAAAGGTAAGGTTATTTGCTATGAGGAATCCGTTGAATAAGCGTTTTTTAAGAGAGCTTAAGGGAGAACTTGCCAAATACATAGTTATATTTGTATTTATGACTGCTGTAATCGGGCTTATAAGTGGCTTTCTGATTGCTGATGGAAGTATGTATGATACATATAATAAAAGCTTTGAAAAGTATAATATAGAAGATGGTAATTTTGAGCTTTATTCAAAGGCTGATGAAAGCGTTATAGATAAACTTGAAAAAGAAAATGTTACTATATATGAGAATTTCTATAAAGAAGAGACTGTTGTAAGGCATAATAATATTAAAAACGACGAAGACAGTCAGAGCACGCTCAGATTCTATGTTAACAGGGAAGAGGTTGACAAAGTGGATCTTATGGAGGGCAGTCTGCCAGAAGACATTAATGAGATTGCAATAGACAGGATGTATGCGGAAAATAATGATATCAAAGTCCAGGATACATTAACAGTAGGCTCGCGTATACTTAAAGTAACTGGTCTTGTTGCACTTTCTGACTATAGCAGTCTGTTTTCAGATAACTCAGATACCATGTTTGATTCACTTAAATTTGGTGTAGGTGTTGTGTCGCAGAAATGCTTTGATGCGTATGATGATACACATATCCATTATGTTTATTCATGGCTTTACGATAATAAGCCGGAAGATGATAAAGAGGCTAAGCTTATGGCTGATGATTTTGTGAAAACAATATCGGCAAATGCCATACTGGTTAATTACATACCACAGTATATTAATCAGGCTATACATTTTACAGGAGATGATATAGGCAGCGACAGGTCTATGATGATAGTGCTTTTATATGTACTTATAGTTATCATGGCATTTGTTTTTGCAGTTACAACTAATAACACTATAGTAAAAGAGGCAAATGTTATAGGAACATTAAGGGCATCAGGATATACAAGAGGTGAACTTTTAAGACATTATATTCTTCTTCCGATCATTGTTACTATATTTGGTGCACTTGTAGGAAATATTCTTGGATATACAGTATTTAAGGATATCTTTGTAGCTACTTACTATGGAAGCTATTCATTTCCAACATATCATACATTATGGAATGCAGATGCATTTTTACTTACGACAGTTGTGCCAGTTATCATAATGCTTGTTATCAATATTGTAATAATAGGCTGTAGATTAAAGCTTTCGCCACTTAAGTTTTTAAGAAGAGATCTTTCAGGAAAACAGAAGAAAAAGGCTATGAGACTGCCTGCTTTCGGATTTTTTAACAGATTCAGATTAAGAATAATAATACAGAATATGCCCAATTATATAACATTGTTTATTGGAATATTATTTGCCAATGTTTTATTGTTGTTCGGAATTATGCTTGGCCCTATGCTGACACATTATCAGAATGAGATAACAGATAAGCTTATAGCAAAGCATCAGTATGTACTTAAGACTTTAGTTGATGTGGATGATAATGCTGCTGAAAAATACTGTGTAAAGACGTTGGCTACCATAGAGGGAAGATTAAAGAGTGAGGATGTGCTTGTATATGGTGTGAAAGACAACAGCATATATGCAGATATAAACACAGCCTCTCTTAAAGATAATGAAGTGTATATAACAAATGGATATGCTGACAAGTTCAGGATTAAAAAAGGCGACAAGATAACGCTTAAAGAAAAGTATGATGATAATGAATATGAATTTACAGTAAAAGATATGTATGATTATCCATCATCCTTTGCAATATTTATGTCAGATGCAGCATTTAAGAATGTGTTTGATAAGTCAGAGGATTATTATAGCGGATATTTTTCAGATAATATTCTTGATATAGACGAAAAATATGTTGCAACACAGATAACACTTGATGACCTTACAAAGGTATCAAGACAGTTAGACCGTTCTATGGGTGAGACATTTAATCTTGTAAAGATATTTGCAGTTGTGTTGTTTGCAGTTCTTATGTTCCTTCTTACAAAGCTTATAGTAGAGAAGAATACAACATCAATATCAATGGTAAAGATACTGGGATATTCTAACAGGGAGATAAGCAGACTTTATGTAACATCAACGACAATAGTAGTTGTTTTGTCAGTAGCTTTGAGTATAGGATTATCAGTTGTTATTATGAACTACCTGTTCAGAGTGTTTATGGAGGAAATGTCAGGCTGGATATCATGCTATTATGCTCCGCATATATTTCCGGTCATGTTTATACTTAACATAACAGTATATGCTGTTATATCGTTTTTTATGATGGCAAAGATTAAAAAAATTCCTATGGATGAAGCCTTAAAAACTGTAGAATAGTGTAAACATAAAGAAAAGGAAAGATAAAGAGTAAAGATAAAGAAGAAAGATAAAGAAGAAAAAAGATGAAGTGGAAAGGTGAAAAGAAAAAAATAAACAAGATAAAATAAAAAAGGCTGCCGCAATATGTAATCTTATTGTGGCAGCTTTATAATACAATATATAATCATTAAAAGTAGCAATCTGTTACTTATAAATCTCCTGCCAGCGGGATACCATCTCGACTGCTTCCATTTCAGATGATACCTTCGTCACAATCATGTCATCAAGATAGATTTCATATACTGGAAACTTTTTCACACTGTTTCCGTGTTTTACCTCTACTTTGCTGTACTTTACACGCTCCATAATAAAAACCTCCACATATTAATATTGTTATCAAGCTGATATATTCAATAATTAATAACAACATGTTGTATTATATCATAGTGAATTTTAAATTAAAATACTACATTTTGTATTAGTACTAAAGTACCAGCGATTGGTGAAAATGTTACAAAAACGGTTGTAAAAACATTGCATATTTGTTGAGAATAAATTATAATATAAGACATGGTTTGTCGTATATAATGGTATTAAGGAGAAGAAATATTATGCATTCACAACAGGATGCTGCTTTTAACGACAGTTATATAGCAGCACACAGACTTGACAGAAGAAAAGCTGTTATAGATAGATTTTATCTGACAAGTGTAACAAATAGGGCATTCAATGAATATTTTGGTAATGTTACATATGGCTGCCTGACAGAGTTTGTTAATCCAGGGGAAAAAGAAAGTTTTATAGAATTTATTGATGGGTTTGATGGTGTAGAAACAGAAAAGTGTTTTTCATTTAAGAATGGCAATGGTGAGTACAGGCTCAATCTTATCAAGCTTATTGCTTTTGAAGGTGATTCTGTGCTACGTAATATTGATATTGAGATGCTTGATATAGACAGCATAGTGGAGACTAATTACAAGATATGTGATGATATAGCCAGAGAACGTTTGATTATGGGACTTACTGGGGAATATGTATTTACATATTCTGATCAGAGCGGAGATATCAAAATAGTCAGGTATGAGGGTAGCACAAGGGAGGTCATAGTTCGTATGCCACTAGATGAATGGCGTGAGTATATGGCTGATGGAATAGTAGCACCTGAAGATATTATAGAGCTTGATAACCTTGTCAATTGCATGAAAACATATATGTCAGATTTCTGTGTGAAGCTTACTACAAGTATGAGAACTATGGGAAAGGTTAACGAAAAAGTCAAGTTTATAGGTACTATACATACTAAATATACTGGTGAGAATATTGTCACAGGAAGAATTGTTCTTGCTGATGGAGTTAACAGCATGGGAAACATAGTTGAGGTTGTTGATGAACTTACTATGGATTCACTTACTAAGGTATATAACAAGAAAACCATAACAGAATATGCGGCTAAGCTTGTTAAACAGGATACGGTTGACAGGGTAAGTATAGTTATTCTTGATGTAGATTACTTCAAGCAGGTAAATGACAGATATGGGCATCTTTATGGTGATAAGGTGCTTGCAAGAGTGGCAAAGAAGCTTAAAGAGGTTGTTGGAGAAGATGGTATAGTAGGACGTATCGGTGGTGATGAGTTCATGATAGTCCTTAAAGGCATCAATGATGACTATGCTTTAAGAGGTGTGCTAAGAGCCATAAGAACACAGGTTAAGTGGGAATTTAAGAACGATTATGAGAACTTCCAGGTTACAACCTCCATAGGTGTTGCGTTCAGCCCTAATAATGGTCATGAATACGAGGAGTTATTTAAAAAAGCAGATTTTTGTCTGTATGTGGCAAAGGAAAAGGGAAGAGACAGATATGTATTCTTCAGGGATGAAATGCACAGGGAGGCTTATGAAAATTCTATTAATAAGAAAGATAAGATAATCAACGATGGCAGGGAGATGCGCGAGCTAAGATACCTTACTGACATTATGATACAGTATAACAATGATAAAAAAGCTGCGGTTATGGCTATGCTTGAACATATGCAGAAGCTGTACAAGGTCGATAATATAAGCATATATGAAGGCAAGGATTTAGTCAGGAAAATATTAGTTGGTACAGGCATTGAGGATGAAGATATGTCATATGTATACTCAGATGGTTTTAAGAGACTTATGGGAGATAAGACGTATATAGCAGCCAGCTTTGTTAATAACAACAGAGATGTTGCACCAGAGTTCGCAGATGAGATGAGAAAAAGACATATATATTCTACGATTCATTGTCTTATTGGAAGTAAGGATGAAGTTAAAGGCATGTTTACGGTAAACAGAATGAAAGCAGCATCACAATGGGCAGAATATGAGATAGAATGTAGTGTTATAACTGCTACACTTGTCAATATGCTTATGCAGTGAAGATGATCAGTAAGTGAAGATGATTAGCATAAGTTAGCTGTGTTCTAAAGTTAAAAGTCTTATTATGCAGTCATAATAAGACTTTTTAAGATGGTTATACTTATAGAATTATTTAAAATATTTTAGTAGTTTTATAATGGATGTATTTTCCCAAATGCAGTAGTTATAAGGCATAGAGGCGTGTTTGTATCTAATACTATATATAGTATGGTAAGTTGACGAAAGCACCAATATGTAGTAAAATTTAATTTGTTCAAAGATAGTGATTATTAATGCACTATACAGGTGATAACCAGGACACTTGTATAGTGCATTGCATTGTCTATAGGCTGTCTATTGAGTTTCTTGTGATAGGCAGATTACATAGTGATATGTATGTCGAAAGTGAATTTTGACATTTACATTAAAATATCTGGCATATATGAATGGGAGGGTTTAATTGAAATGAAGATAATTAAGCGTAGTGGTTCAGAGGTAACATTTGACATTACCAAGATTATGGCGGCTGTTTCTAAGGCTAATCAGGAAGTGGTTCATAGTGAGAGACTTTCAGATGAGCAGATTAAGACAATATCAGATAATGTTGAGAGCATATGTGAGGAGATGAACAGATCTCTTAACGTAGAGGAGATTCAGGATCTTGTAGAGAATCAGATTATGAATCTTCGTGCATTTGCAGTTGCCAGAAAGTATATTACATATAGATATAAGAGGGCGTTGGTAAGAAAGTCCAACTCAACAGACCAACAGATATTAAGCCTTCTTGAATGTAACAATGAAGAGGTCAAGCAGGAGAATTCAAACAAGAATCCTACTGTAAACAGCGTGCAAAGAGACTATATGGCTGGTGAAGTAAGTAAGGATATAACTAAGAGATTCTTACTTCCAGCAGATATTGTAGATGCACATGAGCAAGGACTTATACACTTCCATGATGCAGATTATTTTGCACAGCATATGCATAACTGCTGCCTTGTGAATCTTGAAGATATGTTGCAGAATGGTACAGTTATAAGTGAAACTATGATAGAAAAGCCACACAGTTTTTCAACAGCTTGCAATATAGCGACACAGGCTATAGCACAGATAGCGAGCTCACAGTATGGTGGACAGAGTATATCGCTTGCACATCTTGCTCCATTTGTACAGATAAGCAGGGAAAAGTTTGTGAAGCAGGTTGCTGAAGAATTCAAAGCAACAGGTATAGCAGCAAGTGAAGAAAAGGTAAGAGAGGTTGCAGAGCTAAGAGTAAGAGATGAGATAAAACGTGGTGTACAGATGATACAGTATCAGGTCATCACACTTATGACTACGAATGGACAGGCACCGTTTGTAACTGTATTTATGTATATAGATGAGGTTCCAGAAGGTCAGACAAGAGAGGATCTTGCACTTGTTATAGAGGAAGTGTTAAAGCAGAGAATCCAGGGTGTCAAGAACGAAAAGGGTGTGTGGATCACACCAGCATTTCCTAAGCTTATATATGTTCTTGAAGAGGACAACATAAGAGAGGATTCTAAGTATTGGAATCTTACAAAACTTGCTGCAGAGTGTACAGCTAAAAGAATGGTTCCTGATTATATATCAGAGAAGATTATGAAAAAACTTAAGGTTGATAAGAATGGTGATGGACATTGCTTCCCATGCATGGGCTGTCGTTCGTTCCTTACTCCATATAATGATCCTGAGACTGGAAAGCCTAAGTACTATGGCAGATTTAACCAGGGTGTTGTAACACTTAATCTTGTTGATGTGGCATGTTCATCAGGTAAGGATATGAATAAGTTCTGGAAGATTCTTGACGAAAGACTTGAGCTTTGTAAAAGAGCACTTATGTGCAGACATTACAGATTAAAAGGAACACCTTCGGATGTAGCGCCAATCCTGTGGCAGAACGGAGCGCTTGCAAGACTTAAGAAGGGCGAAACTATAGATAAGCTTCTTTATGGTGGATATTCAACTATATCGTTAGGTTATGCAGGTTTATGTGAATGTACCTATTATATGAAGGGGGTTACACATACAGCTCCTGAGGGAACAGAATTCGCCTTAAAGCTTATGACATATTTAAGAGATACATGTAACAGATGGGCAGAAGAAACTAATATAGATTTCAGTCTTTATGGAACACCACTGGAATCAACAACATATAAGTTTGCCAAGAATCTTCAGAAGAGATTCGGTAAGATAAAAGGTGTAACAGATAAGAACTATATAACTAACAGTTATCATGTACATGTTACAGAAAATATAAATGCATTCGACAAGTTAAAGTTTGAAGCACAGTTTCAGGAACTGTCACCTGGAGGAGCTATCAGTTATGTGGAAGTTCCTGATATGAATGATAATATTCCTGCTGTTCTTTCAGTTATGCAGTTTATATATGAGAATATTATGTATGCTGAACTTAATACTAAGAGCGATTATTGTCAGGTATGTGGATACACAGGACAGATTCAGATAATAACAGATGATGACGGAAAGCTTATCTGGGAATGCCCTAACTGTGGAAACCGTAATCAGGATAAGATGAATGTTGCTAGAAGAACATGTGGATATATTGGTACACAGTTCTGGAACCAGGGACGTACACAGGAGATAAAAGAAAGAGTGCTTCATCTGTAAAACAGAGTTGATGTTTAGAACACATTCTTAACGTACGGACGACAGCATATA
>FR886145.1:2755-8376 GCA_000436475.1 Eubacterium sp. CAG:248 | reverse complement strand
TGGCAGGCATTTAATGAACCGAAACGTCAAAAAAATTAGAAATTGCTAAATTCCTGTTTATAAAACTGATAAAGGAAAGCAGGTGCGTTTTTATGTATAAGATTACAACAATCAAACAAAGTGCAGAGAGTATTCTCACAGGTAATATCGAATCGGCAAAGAATGTAATAAATAAGGAATACCCATTTAAGAAGTTAAAACCGGAGGGAAGAAGCTATACAGATAAGGAAAAGTATGAGCAGTTTGTAAGAGACGGATTTATAGACAGATATACCGGGGAAAAGCTTGTTAATCCGGGATTGTTAAAGGTGTTATCATATTACATGCCGGATGCATTTCCATATCAGAGCCATTGGAAGATGGAAGAATGTCACAGTGCCTACTGGGAACTGGTCCCAACAATTGACCACATCATTCCTATTGCCATTGGAGGAGAGGATAACCCGTCTAATTATGCGACAACGTCTATGCTTCACAATTCAGTTAAGAGTAACTGGACATTAGAGCAGCTAAACTGGAAACTGTATCCTGCAGGAGACATTAATGAGTATGACGGGCTTACCGATCTTTTCGTGAGACTTACAGAAAACGACCTTGAGCTTTTTGATGATCCATACATAAAACGCTGGTATAAGTTATCTGTGGGAATGAAATAGAGACTGTTCCTAAATGTATATAACAATTGATTGTGAATGAAAGAGATAAGAGTATGCATATATATGTAGATGCTGACGCATGCCCTGTGATAGGGATAGTTGAAAGAATAGCTAAGAGTCATAATATTGCCGTAACGCTTTTGTGTGATACTAATCATTATCTTACATCAGACTATTCAGAAGTGGTATATGTGGGTGCCGGAGCTGATGCGGTTGATTTTAAGTTAATAAGCCTTTGTGAAAAAGGAGATTTAGTAGTTACGCAGGATTATGGTGTTGCTGCCATGGCATTAAGTAAGGGTGCATATGCCATTCATCAGTCCGGGAAATGGTATACAAATGAAAATATTGATCTTATGTTAATGGAAAGACATATAAGTAAGAAGGCAAGGCTGGCAAGCAGTAAAAACCACATGAAAGGTCCAAGAAAAAGAAGTGATAAGGATGATTTAAACTTTGAAGCCTCTTTTGAGAGACTAGTGGAAAAGTATCAACACTTGGATACCAGCCGGATGTCTGGAAGAGCTGGCTTTAAATATGTAAGTACTGAAAACATATTTTATGAGGTGGTTGGAAACAGGCAGTTTAGAATGTATGAGTATGTGATTGAGTAGAAAGTATTAGATATGCACATATAATGAGCATTATCTGCCTTATAGGAAGCTATAATGAAAAAATCATAGTAAAGAAGGAACGATTGTGAATATAAGATATGCAACAATGGCTGATTTAGACGATATTGCATCGGTTGAATCCGAGTGTTTTCCTGTTTTAGAGGCAGCAACTAAAGAAGAATTTGAGCAGAGAATAAAATATTATGGAAATCATTTCTGGCTTATGTTTGATGAGGGTAAACTCATTGCGTTTGTAGATGGTTTTGTTACGGATGAGGCTGATCTTACAGATGACATGTATGAAAATGCATCAATGCATAATGAGAATGGTGCATGGCAGATGATTTTTGGTGTAAATACTCTTCCTGAATATCGCAGATGTGGATGTGCGAAAGAGCTGATTAAGAAGGCTATCTTAGATGCCAGAAAACAGAACCGGAAAGGGCTTGTATTAACTTGTAAAGAAAGCCTTGTTCCATATTATTCCAAGTTTGGATTCATTGATGAGGGGATAACAGATAAATCCACTCATGGAAATGTCCTGTGGCACCAGATGAGATTGGATTTTAAATTAAGAAATAATGGAGTAAATCCTTCAGATAACAAAAAAGTGACCGCAAACAAGAAATTTGCAGCCGACAGAATACTATCATATTTTAAAGAAGAGTGGAAGGTACTGCTTATAATAACTGTGTCAGGTTTTATATACAATCTTGGACTTTTGTTTGGACCATGGTTTGAAGGAAAAATGGCAGGCTGTCTTATAGATATATTGGCAAAGAATGCTGTATACAAGGATATGCTTATACTTGTTATTGCATATGTGATTTCAATTGGAGTAGTTCAGGTATCAAGATATATAAAACGTTTTTATGTTCGTAGATTCGCCAATAATGTTAATAGAAGAATGAAAAAAATATTATATGGAACACTTGTATTAAAGAGCAGGACAGAGCTTGAAGGTGAAGGTATGGGCGATATTATGACAAAGGCCATACTTGATGTAGACGATTGTGCTGAAGGCATGAGAAAGTTTACAACAGAAATATTTGATACAGGCGTAGCGATGGCTGCATATGCAGGAATGTTGCTTGTATATGATGTAAGGCTGGCACTTATTGCAATGATATTTCCACCTATATCTTATATCATTGCTGAAAAGATGAAAGTAATAGTCCAGAAAACAGGTTCTGCGTATAAAAAACAATCTGGTATCCTTAGTAATGCAACACTCGACAGAGCCTCCAATGCTATAACCTACAGAGTTTATGGCAGGGAAGTTAACAGAAAAAATGCGTACGAAGATAATCTGGCTGAGTATGAGAAATCAGCTATTTATGCTAATATATGGAATTCTTCTCTTACACCATTATATAGAATAATATCTATGATGGGCATTTTATTTATATTATATTTTGGCAGCAGAAATGTACTTGGAACAGGATGGAGAACCTGGGATATTGCAGCATTTACAACATTCCTGGCCTGCTTTATAAAGTTATCTGATAAGTCCTCGAAGGCGGCGAAACTGTTTAATGCAGTTCATAAGGCACAGGTTTCATGGAAACGTATTAAGCCGCTTATGGTTATTCAGGCTAAGGATACAGATTGTAAAAATCAGACATCAGGAAGGCTTGAGGTACAAAACTTAAGCTTTACATATCCAGATGGAAAAAATGTATATAATGGTATTTCCTTTACTGCAGAGCCTGGACAGATCATAGGTGTTACAGGTCCGGTTGCTAGTGGTAAGTCAACCTTTGGAAGGACATTTCTGTGTGAATATCCATATGAGGGAAGTATCATGTATAACGGATGTGAACTAAGAAACGCTGCGGATAATGTAAGGTCGGGAATAATAAGTTATCTTGGACATGATCCTGAATTATTTAACGATTCTGTAAGGAATAATGTGTTGTTAGGTGATGATTATGATGTTTTTGAATACCTCAGGGCAGTATGCATGGATAAAGAGGTTGAGGCTATGGAGCAGGGAGCAGATACCATTATTGGAAGTGAAGGAATCAGGCTGTCGGGTGGACAGGCGCAAAGAATAGCACTTGCAAGGACGCTTTGCCATAAGAAGCTGGTGCTTGTGCTTGATGATCCATTTTCAGCACTCGATAGGAATACAGAGGAACAGATATATAAGAAGCTTAAAGATATGGCATCAGATAATATCGTTATTCTTATATCTCATCGTCTCTATATGTTTCCGAAGATGGATAAGGTTATATGGCTGGATGCCGGTAAGGCAAATGTTGGAACACATAAAGAACTTATGTTGGAATGTCCTGGCTACAGAAAAATGTATGAAACGGTAAGTGTTGAAGAATGCAGAACTGTAGAAACAGAGAATGAAGGGCTGGCTGCAGCTAAGGTAGTGGAAAACAGCAGAAGGGTAGTGGATAAGCATGAGTAAACATAATAGTAATGTTGATAATGGCGGCAAAGTACTTAGTGTAGGCTCAATAATATTGCACACTACAATAAAGAAAAAGTGGCTTTCACTTGGTATTATAACAACAGTATGTGGTGCAGTTATAACTGCACTTTATCCACCGCTTGTACTTGGAAGAATAGTAGATACATTGGCAGCAGGATGTCAGGTTCCTTTATATCTTATATTTCTTTATATGGTATTTAATGTGATCACAGGTCTTATGGAGGCTGCAAGGGAAGGGCTTCTTACTGTATTTGGCCAAAAGATAACGCATGCTCTGCGTAGTGGTCTTATGGAGCATTTTACCAGACTGACAGCCGCATCATTAAGTAAGCAGGAGCCGGGAGCTGTGGTGTCAAGATTCGTTGGTGATGTTGATACTGTAGAGAATCTGTTTACCTCAGGTATAGTCAGTATGTTTGCGGATACATGTAAGATAATAAGTATTCTTGCAGTTATATGGTTCAGAAATAAAGGGCTTGCAATATTATTGCTTATATTACTGCCATTTATATTCTGGTTTACCCGATATGTGCAGAGGAATATGCTTGAAGCCCAGCTGCGAAACCGGCGTGCAGTAAGTAAGGCTTCGGGACATGTACCGGAAACACTACATAACATCCGTACAATACATAATCTTGGCAAGGAAAAGTATATGGAGAAAAAATATGATGAATATATAGGTGACAGCTATAAGGCTATGGAAAAGACCAACTTTTACGATGCAATATATTCACCGGTTATTCTTATACTAAATGCAATTGTAGTAGCGGTAGTTATGTTGTTTTCAGCATCGGGCAATGCAAAGGCTCTTACACTTTTTGGAATGTCGGCAGGCACGGCGGTAGCTGTTATTAACTACATATCACAGATATTTGCACCAGTTGAGAGCCTTGGTATGGAAATCCAGACTATACAGTCAGCAATTGCCGGTGTAAGAAGAATAAATGAATTCTTTGCACTTCCAGCATTTGAAGATGTTAAAGCAGATATTAAGGCAGATTTTAATGTTGATATTAAAGCAGATATTATGGCGGATTTTAATGCTGATATAAGTGCAGATATTAATGCTGCGTTAGAAACACAGACAGCTAGCATCAATAATAGTGAAGAATTAAAAGCTAGAAAAGCCTGCACACCATATGTCAAGTTTAATAATGTAACTTTCGGATATGAAGCTGACCATATTATAATTAAAGATAAGAGCTTCAATGTTGATATGGGTGAACAGGTTACACTGCAGGGAAGGACAGGTGCGGGAAAGAGCACAATATTCAAGCTGCTTTTAGGCTTATACAGGCCTTTAAAGGGACAGATACTAATTGATGGAATTGATTCTAGTAATATACCTGATAATATGAAAAGAAGAATATTTGGTTATGTTGAACAGACATTTCATATGGTGCCAGGAACAGTTAAAGACCAGATTACATTATATGATGAAGCTATATCTATGGATGAGGTTGTGAATGCAGCCAGGCTTGCAGGACTTCACGATACAATTATGAGCTTTGATAAGGGATATGATACACTCTGCACACAGGAAATATTTTCGCAGGGACAATGGCAGTTATTGTCTATTGCAAGGGCAACTGCTGCTAATCCACAGCTTCTGCTTTTAGATGAGATAACTGCTAATCTTGATGCTGATACAGAAAGAGAAGTACTAAAGGCATTAAAAAATGTATCTGAAAACAGGACTGTTATATCAATCTCACACAGGGTTACAGCTAGAACAGGAAGAGTTATAAGTTGTTAGAACAGCGTTGTGTCTGTGACATAGCATAAAGAAGCTTGAACAGAAATGATTATTAGAAACTGAAATTTTAGAAATTGAAATTTCCAGATGAATATGTATAATAGAGGAAAATATTATGTAAAACAGTATGATAATATGCAGTATAATAT
>FR886145.1:0-2732 GCA_000436475.1 Eubacterium sp. CAG:248 | reverse complement strand
AATATAATACGCAGGACAGGTAATAGAAATGAAAAAAATAGACTTTGAGAATGGAACAATTACAGATAATATTTTAAGTGCATCAATCCCTATGCTTGTAGCACAGTTATTGAATCTTTTGTATAACGTAGTAGACAGGATATATATTGCACGTATACCACATATCGGTACAACAGCTATAGGTGCAGTTGGAATATGCTTCCCGGTAATTGTTATTATTACAGCATTTGCTAACTTGTTTGGAAGCGGTGGAACACCTCTGTTTTCGATATATAGGGGAAGAAAGAAAAATAAAGAAGCTGCACTTATTATGGATACTTCATTTTCAATGCTTTGTGCAGGTGCTTTTATATTGATGTCCTGTGGTTTGCTGTTTTCAAAACAGATTCTTATCGTGTTTGGCGCATCAGATAGTACAATAGTTTATGCATATCCATATATGATGATTTATCTTATAGGAACAATACCATCTATGCTTGCCTTAGGACTAAATCCATATATTAATGCACAGGGATATTCTACAACTGGTATGATATCAGTTGCAATAGGAGCAGTTCTTAATTTCATACTGGATCCACTATTTATATTTGTTTTTGGCTTAGGCGTAAAGGGAGCAGCAGTAGCAACAGTTATTTCACAATGCTTTTCAGCGATGTTTACAATATATTTCATGACACATAAATCTGAATTAAGAATGCGATTTCTAAAGAGAAGTGAGCTGGCAGAGTGTGCAGGCTATGCTAAGAATATTATCAGTCTTGGCACAGCAGGATTTATAATGCAGGTTACTAACAGTCTTGTTACAATATGCTGCAATAATGTATTGGCAGTAACAGGAGGAGATATTTATATATCAGTAATGACAATAGTATCTAGTGTAAGACAGCTTGTGGATACTCCGATTCATGCTATTAATGAAGGCTCTTCGCCAGTTATCAGTTATAATTATGGTGCAGGAAAGCCCACACGTATCAGAAAAGCAATAGCGGTTCTTAGTATTATGACACTGGCTTATACGGCTGTTATGTGGAGCATTATTATATTTGCACCGGGAGCATTAATAAGCATATTCAGTTCAGACAGCAGCCTGCTTAGTGATGCTATTGTTGCATTAAAGCAGTATTTTGCAGCATTTATATTTATGGATCTGCAATATATCGGACAGACAGTATTTAAGTCACTTAACAAAAAGAAGCACGCCATATTCTTTTCATTATTAAGAAAAGTAATTATAGTCGTGCCTCTTACATATATTATGCCATATACATTTAATATGGGAACAGCAGGAGTATTTCTGGCTGAGCCAGTATCCAATGTAATAGGAGGAAGTATCTGTTTTATAACAATGCTATGTACAGTACTTCCGGAGCTTAAGAGAATGGACGAAGCATAAAACTACTATATCCAGGAAGTTCCATTCCGTTATTAAGCTTAATTTCGCTGCCACTTATAAGGTCAGTACATGTATCAGTTCCGATATTAAACGAAGCAAAGTAAGGATGTTCAGATGCATTGATGGCAACAAGAACACGTTCATCATTATACTGACGCAGGAAAATGCATTGTTCGTTGGTGAGAACGATAGATGAGAAGCTTCCATAATTCAGTGCATTTGACGACTTCTTTGCGACAGCCAGCTTTGATATAAATGTTGTGAGGTCATTCCATACAGGTGCATCAAAGGAAGCACGCAAAGCAGGATCCCCATCCTCTTTTCTTCCTGTTGCACCCCATTCACTGCCATAGTATACACAAGGAATACCAGGCATTCCGAATGCAAGGGTGTATATGAGAGGAAGGTGGTTAGTGTTATTAAGAATACTGGCAACTCTTGTTACATCATGATTGTCAACAAAGGAGAGCAGATGCTTTCCCTTATAAAGAGTCCAGTTTTCTGGTCCGAACTGTCGTAATAATGAATGGTTTATTTCAAACATATTCATACAGTTAAAGCTTGAATAAAGACCTTTATAACATTCGTAATTGGTTACAGAATGTAACATTTCATCATTCATAATCTGGTTATAGTCACCATGAAGAGTTTCACCGAGAAGAAAGAAATCAGGCTTTAGCGAATCGCAGAAGGAGCGGAGTCTTCTTAAAAAGTCATGATTCAGGCAGTAAGCCACATCAAGTCTTAAGCCATCTATATCGAATTCATCTACCCATCCTTTTATGGCTGAAAAAATATGTTGTATAACATCCTCATTATATAGATTGAGCTTTACGAGGTCATAGCAGCCCTCCCAGCCTTCATACCACAGACCGTCATTATAGTTCGAGTTGCCATTAAAGTCTATTCTTGCAAACCAGTTAACATAAGCAGAATTCTCACGGTTTTTAAGAACGTCCTGAAAAGCCCAGAAGCCACGGCCTACGTGGTTAAATACACCATCAAGAACAACCTTGATTCCTTCCTTGTGCAGATTAGAGCATACGTTGGCAAAATCTTCATTGGTTCCAAGTCTTTTATCTATTGTTGTATAGTCACGGGTATTATATCCGTGCGTATCAGATTCAAATACAGGTGAGAAATATATTGCATTGGCACCCAGCTTTTTAATATGGGGAATCCAGTCATTGACCTTAAGGATACGATGTGTAAGGACATCATCATTATCATAAGGTGCACCGCACAATCCCAGAGGATATATCTGATAAAAAACACTTTCATAAGCCCACATATTTGTATACCTCCTAGTATTTTATGATGTCGGGGTCAAAAGCCCCCG
>FR886144.1 GCA_000436475.1 Eubacterium sp. CAG:248 | reverse complement strand
TACGTTAAGAATGTGTGTTAAACAACAATATTTTACGATTTATCAGATTGAAAGGATTGAAAATATGCACGAATTAGGCGTTGTATTTCACATAATAGATGATTTGAAGGAAGTAGCCGTGAGCAATGAAATAACTGAGATAACTAAAGTTGTACTGGAACTTGGTGAAATGTCAACGGTGATAGATTCATACCTGACAGATTGCTGGAAATGGGCAATAAAAAAAGAAGAATTGTTAAAAGATTCGGAGCTTGTCATAGAAAAGATAAATGCAGTTACTTATTGTGAAGACTGCAAGTCTGAATATGAAACAGTGAAATATGGAAAAATCTGTCCAAAATGTGGGAGCAGGCATACATATCTTTTACGTGGTAGTGAATTTAATATCAAAGAAATAGAGGCGTGTTGACATTTTCCGCTTGTAATATTATGATTAAACAGATTGAGATTATAAGAAAATAATATATCAGGGATGAGCATAAGTTATATACCATGTTGTTTGTAAATTAAAATGCTTTGCGGGCGATAACTATAGGAGTTACCTGGAAAAACTATTTTCTTAGGATATAGAAAGGAATCATTACCATGAGTAAGGAATTAGAGAAGAATTACAATCCTTCAGAAATTGAAGACAGATTGTATCAGAAGTGGCTTGATAAGAAGTATTTTCATGCAGAAGTTGACAGAAGTAAGAAACCATTTACTATTGTTATGCCACCACCTAATATAACAGGTAAGCTGCATATGGGTCATGCACTTGATAACACAATGCAGGATATTATTATACGTTTTAAGAGAATGCAGGGATATGAAGCATTATGGGTTCCAGGAACTGACCATGCAAGTATTTCTACAGAAGTTAAAGTTACTAATGCATTAAAGAAAGAGGGAATCGATAAGCACGAGCTTGGAAGAGAAGGCTTTCTTAAAAGAACATGGGAATGGAAGAAAGAATATGGCGGAACTATCACAAGCCAGTTAAAGAAGATAGGCTCTTCATGCGACTGGGATAGAGAAAGATTTACTATGGATGAGGGCTGCTCTAAGGCAGTTCTTGAAGTGTTCTGCAAGCTTTACGAGAAAGGTCTTATATATAAGGGCTCAAGGATTGTAAACTGGTGTCCTGTATGTAACACATCCATATCTGATGCAGAGGTTGAACATGAAGAGCAGGCAGGACATTTCTGGCATATCAATTATCCTGTAGTTGGTGAAGAAGGAAGATATGTAGAAATAGCTACTACACGTCCAGAAACACTTCTTGGTGATTCAGCACTTGCTGTTAATCCAGATGATGAAAGATACACAGACCTTATAGGAAAAGAAGTATATCTGCCACTTACAGACAGAAAGATACCTGTTATCGCAGACAGCTATGTTGATAAGGAATTCGGAACTGGTGTTGTTAAGATTACTCCAGCTCATGATCCTAACGATTTTGAGGTAGGTAAGAGACATAATCTTCCAGAGATTAACATACTTAATGATGATGCTACTATAAACAAGCTTGGTGGAAAATATGCTGGTATGGATAGATACGAAGCAAGAAAGGCTATGGTAGCAGACCTTGAGGCACAAGGACTTTTAGTTAAGGTTGAAGACCATGTTCATAATGTAGGTACACATGACAGATGTAAGACAACAGTTGAGCCTATGATTAAGCAGCAGTGGTTTGTTAAGATGGACGAGCTTATTAAGCCTGCAGTTGAAGGCGTTAAGAATGGTGACATTGAACTTGTTCCAGCTTCTATGGACAAGACTTACTTTAACTGGACAGATAATATAAGAGACTGGTGTATATCAAGACAGTTATGGTGGGGACACAGAATACCAGCTTACTACTGTAAGGATTGTGGAGAAATGGTAGTATCTAAGGATAAGGTATGTACATGTCCAAAGTGTAAAAGCACTAACGTGGAGCAAGATCCGGATACACTTGATACATGGTTCTCATCAGCACTCTGGCCTTTCTCAACACTTGGCTGGCCAGATAATACACCTGAGCTTGACTACTTCTATCCTACAGATGTACTTGTAACAGGATATGACATTATATTCTTCTGGGTTATCAGAATGATATTCTCAGGATATGAGCAGATGGGTAAGAAGCCATTTGGAAAGGTATTATTCCACGGACTTGTAAGAGATTCACAGGGACGTAAGATGAGTAAGTCACTTGGAAATGGTATTGATCCACTTGAGGTTATAGATAAGTATGGTGCAGATGCTTTAAGATACACACTTATCACAGGTAATGCACCTGGTAATGATATGCGTTTCTACTGGGAAAGAGTTGAAGCAAGCCGTAACTTTGCTAATAAGGTATGGAATGCTTCAAGATTCATAATGATGAACGACCCAGACAATAAGATAAAGGCTACAGACGAGAAGCCAGCTAATCTTACAGCAGCAGATAAGTGGATATTATCAAAGATGAATTCGCTTATTAAAGAAGTTACAGATAATATGGAAAAGTACGACCTAGGTATAGCAGTTGCCAAGCTTAATGACTTTATCTGGGAAGAATTCTGTGACTGGTATATTGAGATGGTTAAGCCACGTCTTTATAACGACGAGGATACAACTAAAACAGCTGCTATATGGACATTAAAGAAGGTTCTTATAGATGCACTTAAGCTGCTTCATCCATATATGCCATTCATAACAGAAGAAATATTCTGTAATATACAGGATGAAGAAGAGTCTATTATGATAAGTTCATGGCCTGTATACACAGAGGACAATGATTATTCAGAAGATGAAAATGCTATTGAAACAATTAAGACAGCTGTCCGTAATATCAGAAATGTAAGAGCTGAGATGAATGTAGCACCTAGCCGTAAGGCACTTGTATATGTTGTTTCAGAGAACGAAGAGATAAGAAATATATTTGATAATGGCAGGGTATTCTTTGCAACACTTGGCTATGCAAGTGATGTTAAAGTCCAGGCTGATAAGAGCGGCATACCAGATGATGCTGTATCAACTGTTATTCCGGGTGCAGTTATTTATATACCATTTGCAGAACTTGTTGATATCGATAAGGAAATCGAAAGACTTAATAAAGAAAAAGATAAATTACACAAGGAAATAGCAAGATGTAACGGAATGCTTAACAATGAAAAGTTTACATCAAAGGCTCCACAGGCTAAGATTGATGAAGAAAAAGCTAAACTTGAGAAGTATTCTGATATGCTTGCACAGGTTGAAGAAAGACTTAAGACACTTTCTAAGTAATTATAATGTACCTAAAGTAAGAGCGGGAGTAATAGTACTCCCGCATATTGAAAGGAGATAAGTTATGGCAGCAGAATTTATGAAAAAACTCCCGTTTACACGTTTTGCCATGGAGATGAGAAGTGGTAAGATAATTGAGATTGATGATGGTTTTGTAAAGATGCTTGGATATACAGAAGAAGATATGAAGAATGGTCTTGTATTCAAGGATATTGTGCCTGATATTGATTATGAAAGTATAATATCAGAACTTCGTGAGACATTTATCGACCAGAGATATGCATGTTATGAACATTTTTTTAAGACAAAGACTGGTGAAAAGATAAGAGTTGTCGTATTTATAAGAATAGAGAACAAGCTTCTTGAAGGACATAGAGTGCTGCGTGTAAGTGTCGGCAATGTTTCCAGTTTAAACTAACAGGATGGAGAAAAAATGCAGGGATTATTAGAAACAATCCAGAAGAATATTGAATTCGTAGGAATATCAATATTACTTATGGTTATAGTGTTTGCCGTGGCAAGAGGCAGTGAAATACTTATTGAAAAGAAGACAGGTGTCAGATTTACATCTGAAAAAACTAAAGTTAATAAAACTGTAATTATGGCAATGCTTTCAGCAATAGCAGTAATACTTATGTATTTTGACTTTCCTATACCATTTTTAGCACCGGGATTTTATAAGCTTGATTTTAGTGAAATACCTGTGCTCATAGGTTCTTTTATGTTAGGACCATGTGCTGGTGTTATAATAGAAGCTGTCAAGGTTATATTACATTTTTGTATGAAAGGGACAACAACAGCTTTTGTTGGTGATTTTGCTAATTTTATATTAGGATGTATGTATGTTGTTCCAGCATCTATCATATATCACACAAAGAAAACAAGAAAAATGGCAATAATATCACTTGCTGCAGGTGGTGCTATACTTGTTGTGGCAGGAATGCTTCTTAATGCATGGTACCTGCTTCCTAAGTATTCAGAACTTTATGGCATGCCTATGGATGTGCTTATAGCTATGGGAACAAAAGTAAATGCATCTATTAAAGATGTGTTTTCATTTGTTGCACTTGCCGTTGCACCTTTTAACGTAATAAAGGCACTTATAGATGGAACTTTAACAGTGATTTTATATAAGTATCTGAGTCATCAGCTAAAGGCATAGTTTTATGTCATGAATACAATTTAAATATATGCAGATAATATAATGCTATGAATGTTAAAGGAGGATATATTATATGCATAAGTTTAAATGGTTTGTAGCCGGAGTTATGTTTATCACTATTGTATCTGTACTTGTAGGCTGCGGCTCCAAGACGGATTCGGAAAGCGGGAGTAATACTGGTGCAGGCAGCAATAGTAAAAACACTGTAGAAAATATCATGACAGATGCAGCTACAGGGGCAAAAGAGATAGCAACAGATGCGGCAACAGGTATCAGGGAAATAGCAACAGATGCGGCAACAGGTGCCAAGGATATGATGGAAACAGCCAAAGATGGAATAAAAGAAATGGCGACAGAGGTTTCATCAGCATTTTCAAAATAGTATTAAGATTATTATAATACGTAAGAGTATTTTATAACAGTTATCCAGCAATATAAGGTTGCCGGATAACTGTTTTTTATTGTAAATGTCTTGTGGATTTGATATACTGATAGAAAATGATTTTATAAGGGAGAATTGCAGTGAAAGACGGATATATCAGAGTTGCAGCACTGACACCGAAGATAAAAGTGGGTGACTGTGTATATAATGGTGAGCAGATTAAGGCTCTTATTAAAGAGGCTTATAACAAAGATACAGCAGTAGCAGTATTTCCAGAATTATGTATAACAGGATATACCTGTAATGACTTATTTTTACAGGATACACTTATAGATGAAGCGATGAATGTATTATTAGATATAAGAGACTATACATCAGATTATAAAGGAATGCTTGTTATTACAGGTCTTCCATATATGCATCGTGGAAAGCTGTATAATGTTGCCGCCGCAGTCATGGATGGACATATACAGGGACTTGTGCCTAAGATGTTTATACCCAATTATGGTGAGTTTTATGAAAGAAGACAGTTTACAGAGGGCTTTAAAAGTAATGTGACAGTTAAGCTTGATAAAGATGAAGTAGTCTTTGGAGGAAGCATAATATATAGCTTTGATAATTATCCGAAGTTGAAGGTAGCTGTAGAAATATGCGAAGATTTGTGGACACCACAGCCACCAAGTATAAGACACGCGCTTAACGGAGCCACACTTATCGTAAATGCTTCGGCAAGTAATGAAACTATAGGTAAGGCAGCGTATAGAAAACAGCTTGTTATAGGACAGTCTGCAAGACTTGTGTGTGGTTATGTATATTCAAGTTCAGGTGAAGGAGAATCAACACAGGATATAGTTTTTGGTGCACATAATATGATAAGTGAGAATGGCTCACTTCTTGCAGAAGCTGAAAAGTTTGCAAATGAGTCAGTTTATGCAGATATAGATATAGATAGAATATGTTCAGAGAGAAGAAGAATGTCTACATTTGTTGTGGATGAAGACAAGGCAGCGGCTGAAGGTTATACATGTGTGAGGTGTCCGCAGCTTATAAGCAGGGAACTTAAGCTTGACAGATTCTTTGACAAAGCGCCATTTGTGCCATATGACAAGAACGAAAGAGAGGCAAGATGTGAGGAGATTCTTGATATCCAGACATATGGTCTTAAGAAAAGACTTGAACATACTGGCTGTAAGAGTGCTGTTATTGGTATATCTGGTGGACTGGATTCAACGCTTGCACTGCTTGTTACAGTCAGGGCATTTGATTTGTCAGGACTAGACAGAAAAGGAATAATATGTGTTACGATGCCATGCTTTGGAACAACAGACAGAACTTACAATAATGCTATAAAGATGAGTGAAAAGCTTGGCGCAACATTAAGAGAAATCAATATAAGAAAGTCAGTCAAACAACATTTTGAAGATATCGGACATGACGAAGCAGTGCATGATGTCACATATGAAAATGGACAGGCAAGGGAAAGAACCCAGATACTTATGGATATAGCAAACCAGACAAATGGCATGGTTATAGGTACAGGTGATATGTCAGAGCTTGCCCTTGGCTGGGCAACATACAATGGTGATCACATGTCTATGTACGGAGTGAATGCATCAGTGCCTAAAACACTTGTAAGGCACCTTGTAAGATATTATGCTGATACATGTGAAAACAAGGAACTATCGGATGTTTTAACAGATGTGCTTGATACACCTGTAAGTCCAGAGCTTCTTCCACCTAATGAGGATGGAACTATACAGCAGAAAACAGAAGATCTTGTTGGACCATATGAGCTTCATGACTTTTTTATGTACCATATATTAAGATTCGGTGTTGGTCCTGAAAAGTTGTTCAGAATTGCAAAGCTTGCATTTGCTGGTGAGTATGATGAAAAAACGATATATAAATGGCTCCGCACATTTATATGGAGATTTTTTGCACAGCAGTTTAAAAGGTCATGTCTGCCAGACGGACCAAAGGTTGGGTCAGTTGCAGTTTCACCAAGAGGAGATCTGAGGATGCCTAGTGATGCAAGTAGTGCAGCATGGATAAGAAAGCTTGATAAAATAAAAGAAGGTATGTTGGAGGATTAAGATAACATGGCTGGTAATAATGCTAATAAATCAATTAATAATTCACAGAATACAAATAATGGAAAAGTGATGACTAAATATGACAAAAAAGTCGCTAAAAGAAAAGAAGAAGAGAAAAAATTACAGAGAGAAAAAATAATATTCAGGGCTGTAACAGCTGGTATTATAGCAGGTATCCTTATAGCAGCAGTGGTCATATGCAGTATGAGATATTATAAGATACATAACAGATTTATAAGTGTTGATGGTGATAATATAAGCCAGATAGAATTTGATATGTATTATAATGTGTCTAAGAATGCGGCTATGTCACAATCTTTCTATGGCAACACAACAATGGCTGATTACTATTCATATATGGGATATAAAAGTTCAGAGAATGATAAGAGCCAGACTAACTCACAGACAGGAAAAACATGGTATGAATACTTTGCAGATAATGCATTAACAACAATTAAGGAATATAAGGCACTTATTAAAGATGCAGATAACAGCGGTTTTGATTATACAACTGGTGATGATGATTATGCGGATTTTACAAAACAGATAAGTGATGCAGCTTCTGAATCAGGTAAGAGTGTTGCTGATTATTATAAGCAGAGTTTTGGACAGCATGCGACAGAAAAGAATATTAAAAAATATGTTATGGAGTATCTTAAGGCTAATGCATACCAGAGTAAGCTTACAGAGAATATGACAGCCACAGATGATGAAGTCAAGGAATATTATGATGAACACAAAGATACATATGACCAGGTTGATTACAGAGAGTTTACAATAACAGCTATAGATTCTACAGATGGTGAAATGCAGCAGGCTAAGGCAAAAGCGGATGAGTTTGTGGCAGGAGTATCAGATGAAAAGTCTTTTATAGAGCTGTGTAAGAGAAATGCTGCTGATGGTGAAACAAAATATGATACTGATGAGGGTTCACTTCATTCAAAGATTACAAGTACTGGCATGGATAAAGGAACATCAGAATGGCTTCTTTCAGATGAGCGTAAGAGTGGGGATGTTACAGTTATAGAGAATACATCATCACATTGCTATTATATATTATATTTTATAAATAAATCATATGATGGAAGCAAGGATGAAACAATTGCATCAAATGTACTTAATGAAAAATATTCAGCTTACATAACAAAGCTTACAGAAAACATGCAGACTAATACATATAACAGATTTTAAATAATATTTTAAGTAATATTTGAAATTAACTGGAATATAGGTGGAATATGATATATTCCGGTATTACAGTATTCATGGATATTTGTATTAATGTATATGAAAGGGGGAGGGGATATGTTTCATACTATATGTATTACATGTATAATAATAGGAATTCTGATACCGTTTTGCAGTATTGTGCTTAATTTGTTTGATGGCTTTGTGGATTTTGTATCAATAGATGTATTACAGCTAGAGTTTGGCCAGGATATGATATTGGACTTTTTGCCCTTTTCAATAAACAGCCTGTGCCTATGGTCACTTATATTTGGCTGCTTAGGACTTATACTTGATGGCAGATTGTCAGAAACTACGATCATAATAATAGGATTTATAGCCGGATATATATGTGCAGTGGCACTTCAGTCAGCAATCAAAAGACTTAAAAAAGTTGAGAATTTTGCAGCTGATAAAGAAGAACTGCTTTTAAGAAAAGGCATTGTAAGTAATACGATACCTGAGAATGGAGTAGGTGCAATAAGTGTACAGTTAAGTACAGGTACTAATGTATCATATCCTGCCAGATCAATAGATGGCAAAGCTATAAAGCAGGATAAAGAGGTTAATATCTTAAGATTTGATGGTGACTATGTAATAGTGCAAAGTACCTCATATCTCGAAGATAAATATTCTGATATACCTGGGGAAAAGAATTAAGCAAAGAAACGACCTCAGGAGTAAATCAGAAAGTAACTATTAATTAAGGATATGGTTGAGGCATAATGTGCACAACCGGAAATGGGAGGCAGACATGGGATATGGAGCAGAATCCAGCATTGTAGGAATTGTAGCAGCAGTCATTGGAATTGTACTGATTCTTACTGTAGTCTTAAGAATGTGGAAAAAGGTTCCACAGGATAAGGCAGGTGTTGTAACCGGTATGAAAAAAAGAGTTATCACTGGTGGTGGTGGACTTGTTATACCAGTATTTGAAAGAATTGATTATATATCACTTGGAAATATTCCACTCAGTGTGGCAACAAGAAGCAGTCTTTCAAGCCAGGGTGTACCAATCAGTGTTATAACAACAGCGGTTATTAAGGTAAGAAATGAAAAGAACAGTATATTAACTGCTATTGAGCAGTTTACAGGACGAAATGAGAAAGAAATTATCGATAATATCCAGGGAACAGCTATTGCTGTACTTGAAGGTAAGCTTCGAGAGATTATTGCTACAATGACAGTTGAAGAGCTGTATCAGAAGAGAGAGGAATTCTCATCAAGAGTTCAGGAGGTAGTTGGAACTGAGCTTGGAAATATGGGACTTGAAGTAAAAAACTTCACTATCACAGATATATCTGATGAGAACGGATATATAAAGGCACTTGGTGATGGTATGATTGCCCAGAGAAAGAAGGATGCTGAGATTCAGAAGGCTGAGGCTGCAAGAGATATGCAGATTAAGACATCACAGGCACGTCAGGAGGGTGAGTCAGCCAAGTTAAAGGCAGAGGCAGATATAGCCCAGGCAGCAAAGGATAAAGCTGTCCTTGAGGCTAATTATATGCAGGAACAGCAGACAGCACAGGCTAAGGCAGAGCTTGCACACGATATCCAGTCGAACATAACACAGAAGGATGTTATACAGGCACAGATGGATGCTGAACTTCTTAAACAGCAGAGACAAAAAGAAATAGCAGAGGCACAGATCCAGGTTCAGATTGCATCAGAGCAGAAGAACATAGAACTTGCCCAGAAGCAGGCTGAAAGAACTAAGGAAAGCTTAAGAGTAACAATAGTAGAACCTGCTAACGCTGAAAAAGCAAAGCAGATGGCAGATGCAGATGCTGAGAAGTATAGAAAGATAGCGGAAGCACAGGCCCGTGCTGAGTCAAGAAAGGTAGAAGCGCAGGCAGAAGCAGAGGCTATTGCCATAAAAGCACAGGCAGAAGCAGATGCCATATCAAAGACTGGTATAGCAGAGGCAGAGGCAACTAAGGCTAAAGGTATAGCAGAAGCAGAGGCTATGGAGAAGAAAGCTGAGGCTTATGAGAAGTATGGCCAGGCTGCTATGATGGAGATGCTTGTTAAGGTACTTCCTCAGATGGCAGAACAGGTTGCTAAGCCACTTCAGAGCATAGATAAGGTTACAATTATTGACAGCGGTGATACAGCTAATGGTTCAGGAGTCGGACAGATGGGAGGATATGTTCCTTCAGTTCTTGCAAAGACAATAGAATCTATCAAGGAAACTACCGGCTTTGATATAACAGATGTTATGAAAGCAAACACAATTCAGGCTAAGACAGATAGGAATATATCAGTTGATGGAATGGAAGGAGTTTCTAATATTACTATAAACAATAAGGAATCTTAGTTGATAAATTACAATCCAATAGTATAATACTTAATATCAGGGTGTCAGAATTCTTATTATATTCAGGGTTTTGACACCCATTTCTTACATTTTAACAATATATCTGGAAGGAATAATTATATGAGAAAAAAATACATATTACTAGATCTTGATGGAACTATAACAGATTCAGGCGAAGGAATAACTAAAAGTGTGCAGTATGCTCTTGAAAAAATGGGAATAGAAGAAAATGATATGGCAGTCTTAAAAAAATATATAGGACCACCGCTTAATGAGAGCTTTACAAAGTTTCATGGAATGGATGATGAAGATTCATTAAAGGCCGTTGCATATTATAGAGAAAGATATGCTGTAAAGGGAATATATGAAAACAGGCTGTTTGATGGAATAACAGATTTTCTTTCAGGACTGAAAAAAGAAGGATATGTTGTTGCATTAGCTACATGTAAACCTGAGATATATGTTCCAACGATACTTAAGCATTTTGATATAGAACAATATTTTGATGTCGCAGTAGGAAGTGAACTTGAGGGAGGAAAAAGAAGACATAAAGATGATGTTATAGAAGAAGTACTGAATCAGATTATGAAAAAAATGGACATAAGCGAATCAGATATAGTATCAGTTAAAGCAGATTCAATCATGATTGGTGACAGAAAAGATGATGTGCTTGGAGCTAAAGAAGCAGGTATTGAGTCGGTTGGATTAAGATATGGCTTTGCAGAAAAGGATGAGTTAGAGAATGCAGGAGCAGATTATATACTTGAAAAAGTAGAAGATATACTTCCATTTCTTAATCAGATGTAATAAAGCATTGAGTTGTTTTATTGTTTAAAAATTCTAAAAATATATATGCGAAGTGATATAAAAATGTACAATATAAACAAAATGTGCCGAAGATTTTCGGTACATTTTTTTTAACTTTGAAAGTTGAAATTTTTTATAAAATGTTTATAATTAAAGTATAAAAAACAGTACTGTAATAATTTAATAAAAAAGATGCAGCTATATTTTAAGTTTACATCGAATTCAATTCAATCAAACGAGGAGGAAAAAGCTATGATTAGTTTTTTTATTTGTCTGGCTCTTCTGATAGGTGGATACTTCGTCTATGGTAAAGTTGTAGAGAACACATTCGCACCTGATGACAGAGAGACACCAGCAGTTAAGATTAATGATGGTGTAGATTATGTTGTTATGCCACAGTGGAAACTGTTTTTAGTACAGCTTCTTAATATTGCAGGTCTTGGACCAATATTTGGTGCTATGCAGGGTGCTCTTTGGGGACCAGTTGTTTTTCTTTGGATTACATTTGGTACTATATTTGCCGGTGGTGTTCATGATTACTTCTCAGGAATGCTCTCAGAACGTAATAACGGAGCTTCTATTTCAGAAGTCTGCGGTATATATCTTGGCGGATTTATGAAAAATGTAATGAGAATTTTCAGTGTTGTATTACTCGTTATGGTAGGTACCGTATTTGCAGTTGGTCCGGCAGGACTTATCGTAACTTTGTTTAAGAATGGTGGCGTAACTGGTGTAGTAGCAAACACTGAGTTCTGGTTATGGATTATTCTTGCTTACTACTTTATTGCAACATTTATTTCTATTGATAAGATTATCGGACGTATTTATCCAATATTTGGTATATGTCTTATAATTATGGCACTTGGTGTTGCTATTGGTATTTTTACTCATTCAGAATATCAGGTACCAGAGATCTGGAGTAACTTTACTAACATGCATCCTAAGGCAACACCTATCTGGAGTGTTATGTTCATTACAGTAGCGTGTGGTGCTATATCAGGCTTCCATGCTACACAGTCACCTCTTATGGCACGTTGTATGAAGTCAGAGAAACAGGGACATTTCGTATTTTATGGTGCCATGGTTGCAGAAGGTGTTATAGCTCTTATATGGGCAGCAGCAGGATGTTCTATATATGAAGTAACTGATGGCTTAAGCACAGGACTTAGTGCAATACTTGCTAATGGACAGTCAGCTGCTATATATGATGTATGTTCTAAGACAATGGGTGGTGTTGGCGTAGCACTTGCTATGATTGGTGTTATTGTATGCCCTATCACATCAGGTGATACAGCCTTTAGAAGTGCAAGACTTACACTCGCAGACTGGTTTGGCATTGATCAGGGTAAGTTTACAAAAAGACTTATTCTCTGTGTACCTTTACTTGCAGTTGGTGCATTTGTAGGACATCTTGATTATACTATCATATGGAGATACTTCAGCTGGACAAACCAGACACTTGCTATGATAGTATTATGGACAGCTAGCATGTTCCTGTTCAAGGAAAAGAAGAATTACTGGATTACAGCAGTTCCAGCAACATTTATGAGTGCTGTGTCTATGACATATTTCTTCTATGCAAAAGAATGTCTGAATCTTGGTACAAAGGTAGCTTATCCAGCAGGTATTATTATTGCAGCGGTATTCTTTGGAATATTTATGTATGCAACAAGAAAGCAAACTAAAGCTGCCAATTAAACTATTTAAATAAACATACTAATCCTAATAATCTTAATGATAACTCTGGGCCAGTTAAATGTTATATGAAGCACTAGTACATCGTTTTTGAAATGATTTACTAGTTGCTGTTAAGTATACATATGACTGGTCCCAAAGTGTTTTTTTCGGAGCTTTTTCCAAAGTATTTTTTCCGGAGTATATTTAAGGATGATATGATGTAATAATGTAACGAAGGGAGTAAGGAATATGATATTTAAACCTAGATGTATATCACAGACTTCACTGACAAAAGAAGAATTAATTAAGGATAAAAAGAACTGTAGAAAGTTCGGACCATGTGGGGTTGGTGAGAAGGCTATATATCTTAATAGCTTTTATTTTGACAGGAGATATTATATACCACTTTCTTCTGTTAAGAGAATATATAAAAGAATTGCTATGAGTAAGGGCGGATTTACAGGAAAAGGCTTGTTTGCATCTATACCATATCTTGTTGTGGAATATGATAATGGACAGGAAAAACAGTGTAATTTTAAGTTTGAAGAGAATGTTGATATGCTTTTATCATATATAAAACAGAACCATCCATATATAAGAATCCATAGTGCAGAAGCTGAAAAGAGACTTAAGGAAAAGGAACGTCAGATGGCTAAAAAGAAAGCCAGGGTATTATCACCTAAGGCAAAGGAAAACATTGCAGTGCTTAACAATTGTCTTGATTATCTTGATAACAAAGAGGAATTAAGCCTTAATCTGAGTTCGGGAGCCAAAAGAAAGAGAGTGTATGATAGGAGCAATCCAGCGTATAAGTGGGTTGCACTTTTTATAACATTACTTGGAGCAGCTTCACTTATATATGGCATATATTCGCTTATAATACATGCAGGATTTTCTATATATTTCCTTTTATTTGGTCTGGCAGCGATATTCTTTTTCTCAAGTGCCAATGTGCTTCCAACTGCAAGGAATAATAAAAAATATATAGAATCACATCTTAAAATGGCTGTAGATGAAATGCAGGATTACATAGCAAAATATCCAGATTTTCCTGTACCAGCCTGGTATGCACATCCAGTTGTTATAAAAAGGATGATTGATATCATAGAAGAGGGAAGAGCAGTTGAAGTTGATGAAGCACTTGCTGTATTAAAGAATGATTTAAGAGCATTGAACTCAAGTGTTGCCGTGGAACAGGAAGAATATGATGAAATTGTTACTATAAAACCTATGTTTTTAGTTCGTGATTATCAGTAAAATAAAAATAATATTCTAATATGATGTAAAAGTACCAATCTGACATTATTAAAAAATATCAGATTGGTACTTTTAATAATACCTGATTTGCATTATTCTTTCATGCAATAAGATAAATATATCTTATTAAGCAATAGATTATGCAAAGGAGGTAATATTTTAAATGCTATTTTGAATAGGTGTTTAAGATATGAAATGCTATGAAAGAGAAAAAAGGTAATATTATTCAGACAGTGGCAGGCTTAGTTATCCTTATCGCAGGTATAGTATTATGCGTTAATACATATGTTGTTAAAGGAAACAAAGCATATGCGGTGTCTTTACTTACAGCGATTGTAGGTGCAGTTATACTTATATCAGGTTTATATAGTCTGTTTTCAAAAAACGAAAAGAAGCCTATAGATGCAAAGGTTATAGCACAGGCTGCTTTATGTGCTGCATTATGTTATGTTGGTGCAACATTTATTAAAATAGATATTCCAGTAGGAACAGAAAGAACAATGTTCCATTTTGGTAATGTATTCTGTGTTCTTGCAGCACTTCTTCTTGGAGGTACATGGGGTGGTCTTGCAGGAGCTGTTGGAATGACAATAAGCGACCTTACAACAGCATATGTAACAAGTGCACCTAAGACATTTTTCTTAAAGCTGTGCATAGGACTTATAGTAGGTTTTGTTGCACACAGGCTTTTTAAGTTGTCTAAGGAACACTCTGTAAAGTATGTTACTATAGCAACTGTAGTATCAAGCGTATGTGGTATGTTATTTAATATTGTAGCAGATCCTATAGTTGGATATTTCTATAAGACATATCTTTTAGGAGTACCTCAGGATCTTGCAAAGGCACTTGCAAAGGTAGGTGCAGTTACAACATCTGTTAATGCTGTTATAGCTGTTGTTGTGGCATCTATAATATATCTGGCATTAAGACCTGTTATGAAGAAGTCGGATATGTTAAGGGATTTATAATATGCATTTATAGAAATTGTTATTGATTGGATTGGTTGCAATTAATCCGTAATTATGTAATATAAAAGATGGAGTCAGATGTGTTAATCCGGCTCCATCTTTTGTGGTGCTATGGCATATAAGTACATTTAAAAGAATGACGTGATTATCCTCCGTAAAGCATTTGTTGACATATGCAGGGGTAATGGTTTATGATATATGAAACAAAAGTTAGTTTAAACTAACACGGGATTGGCATGAAAGATTATACCATAATAGATTTTAGAAAATATAATCAACAAGCTACTAAACTGTTACGATACCGTTGAAGAAAAATCCTTTTGCTATATACGAAAAATTTTGATTATGGAGGGAAAAGTAATGCTTATGAATATTTTTGAAGGTATACTGATTCCGTTTGTTGGGACAACACTAGGTGCAGCATGCGTGTTTTTTATGAGAAAAACACTTAGCACGTCAGTGCAACGTGCACTTGCAGGGTTTGCAGCAGGCATAATGGTTGCTGCTTCAATCTGGAGTCTTCTGATTCCGGCTATTAAACAATCTGAGAATATGGGAACTTTATCATTTGTTCCGGCAGTTGTTGGATTCTGGATTGGTATATTGTTTTTACTCGCGCTTGATCATTTGATTCCACATCTTCATGTTGGAAGTGATCAGGCAGAGGGACCTAAAAGCAGGCTTAGCCGAACTACAATGATGGTGTTGGCAGTTACACTACATAACATTCCTGAAGGTATGGCTGTTGGTGTAATGTATGCAGGATTTCTTGCTGAAAATGCACAGATTACAGCAACTAGTGCACTTGCTTTATCTCTTGGAATTGCTATTCAGAATTTTCCAGAAGGAGCGATTATATCAATGCCTCTTAGGGCAGAGGGCGAAAGTAAGGGAAAGGCATTTCTTGGAGGTGTACTTTCAGGAGTGGTTGAACCGATTGGGGCTGTGCTGACGATTCTAGCTGCACAGCTGGTAATCCCGGCATTACCATATTTACTTAGCTTTGCAGCAGGAGCTATGTTATATGTCGTGGTCGAAGAATTGATCCCAGAAATGTCACAGGGACAGCACTCAAATATTGGTACGATTTTCTTTGCATTTGGGTTTAGTCTGATGATGATTCTGGATGTGGCACTTGGGTGAAATGTTGCGTTGTAAGAAAAAATGTGCTTATCAGTCAAATCAGGAAGGAGACGAAGAATCTTTCAGGATTAAAAGACGGCGATACAGCTGG
>FR886143.1 GCA_000436475.1 Eubacterium sp. CAG:248 | reverse complement strand
TAGGAGTATGTTATTTTGAATGGTAACAAAACAGATGTCTTCAATATTACAGAAGGGCGTATGTTTTAGGAGTATGTTATTTTGAAAGGTAACAAAACACGCAAACAAATGTGTCTGTCTTATTTATTGTTTTAGGAGTATGCTATTTTGAATGGTAATAAAACAATAACAGCAGTGCAAACATTGACTAAACTGTTTTAGGAGTATGTTATTTTGAATGGTAACAAAACTTGTCGCGACATAAAACCGAGTTTTTTGTTTTAGGAGCATGTTATTTTTCTGTAAACAAAGATTAAGATGGTTAAAGTAAAACAAGTTTATATAAATTTTCTAATTAATTCTACTTTTATTAATGGTAATTCCTCATAAATATGATACACTTATAACTATCGAATATAAGTGTTATTATTCTTAGTGTGAGTTATGGAGGAATTATGAGTAAGGTAATTGGAATCGATCTTGGTACAACTAATAGCTGCGTGGCAGTTATAGAAGGTGATTCGCCAACAGTTATTACTAATAGTGAAGGGTATAGAACAACACCATCGGTTGTTGCATTTACTAAGAATAAGGAAAGACTGGTTGGGGATGCTGCAAGAAGACAGGCATCGGTTAACTCAGACAGAACCATATTTTCAATAAAAAGACATATGGGAACTGATTATAAGAAAAAGATAGATGGCAAAGCGTATACGCCACAGGAATTATCAGCATATATACTTATGAAACTAAAGAAGGATGCAGAAGGATTTCTTGGAGAGGAAGTAACAGATGCTGTTATTACTGTGCCAGCATATTTTAATGATGCACAAAGACAGGCTACTAAGGATGCAGGAAAGATAGCGGGGCTTAACGTGTTAAGAATCATTAATGAGCCAACAAGCGCTGCACTTGCATATGGACTTGATAATGGCAATTCTCAGAAAGTGCTTGTATATGACCTTGGTGGAGGTACCTTTGACGTATCTGTTATAGATATTGGAGATAATGTTATAGAGGTTCTTGCAACCTCCGGAGATAATCATCTTGGTGGGGATGACTTTGATTCCCGTATTGTTGATTATCTTGTTGGTAGGTTTAAGGATACAGATGGAATTAATCTTGCAAAAGATCCAGCGGCTATGCAGAGGTTAAGAGAAGAAGCTGAAAAGGCTAAGAAAGAGCTTTCTTCTGCATTAAATGCCAATATTAACCTTCCATTTATAGCTGTTGCGAAGGATGGTCCACATCACATGGATATGAATATCACCAGACAGAAGTTTAATGAACTAACCGATGATCTGGTTAACAAGACAGTTATTCCTGTTGAGAATGCACTTCGTGATGCCGGGCTTAGTAAGAGTGATATTGGTATGGTACTTCTTGTTGGAGGCTCCACAAGAATTCCTGCTGTTTCAGATAAGGTAAGACAGATTATGGGAAAAGAACCATCAAGGAATCTTAATCCGGATGAGTGTGTTGCACTTGGAGCAGCAGTTCAGGGCGGAAAGCTTGGTAACCAGCTTAAGCCAGGTTCAGCAGCTTCGGAGATTATACTTATGGATGTAACACCATTATCTCTTTCAATAGAAACTGTTGGTGGTATATCAAGCAGGCTTATAGAAAGAAATACAACTATTCCTACAAGGCACAGCCAGATATTCACGACGGCTGGCAATTTCCAGACATCAGTTGAAATCAAGGTATTTCAGGGAGAGAGAAGATTTACAAGAGATAACAAGCTTCTTGGAAACTTCAGGCTTAATGGCATTAAGCGTGCGATGGCAGGAGTTCCACAGATAGAGGTGACTTTTGATATAGATGCCAATGGTATTGTAAATGTGTCTGCAAAGGATCTAGGAACGGGAAGAGAGCAGTCTATAACTATAACTTCAAGCTCTAATATGTCAGAGGAAGAGATTGAGAAAGCTAAGTGGGAAGCCGAGGTGTATGGTGCACAGGATAAGCAGAATGAAGAGTTTTGTAATTCACGTATCGAAGCTGAGAATACCTTAAGACGTGCAGAGGGCGAGTACAGCCAGAACAAGAAGGTATGGGATAAGGCTAAGAAAAAGGCTGTTAAGGAAGCTATGAATACCTTAAAGAAGCTTATATTAAAGACCAAGCCAGAGAAGATGGATGCACAAGCTGCGGCTGCGATGGATGAAGCTAGAAATAATCTTGAAAATGTTTTGAATAATTAATAGAAATCTGATATTATCTATAGAGTATTGTTTTATGGATGATATCAGATTTTTGTATGTGATTATGAATTTTATACATCTATAGAATTATCGTTGACATGATTATGTATATTAGTACAGAATAGGAGATATATAAGGTGGCAGCAGGTTCGACATATGGAAATATTTTTAAGATAATGACTTGGGGTGAATCACATGGACAAGGTCTTGGTGTGGTTGTAGATGGATGCCCAGCGGGTATTCCTTTATGTGAAGAGGATATTCAGAAGTTCCTTGATAGAAGAAAGCCGGGACAATCTAAGTTTACAACTCCAAGAAAAGAAGATGATAAGGTGAGTATATTGTCAGGTGTATTTGAAGGCAAAACGACAGGAACGCCTATATCGATGATGGTACATAATAAGACACAGCGTTCGTCTGATTATTCAGAAATAGCCCAGTATTACAGACCTGGACATGCTGATTATACATTTGATGAGAAGTATGGCTTCAGAGATTACAGAGGTGGTGGAAGAAGCTCAGGAAGAGAAACAATAGGCAGAGTGGCAGCAGGAGCAATCGCTATTAAGGTGTTAGAGACTCTTAAGATAAGCGTATGTGCTTACGCAACAAGGATAGGTGGCATAAGCATAGATTATGATAAGTTCGATATCAGGGAACGCGATGAAAATGCATTTAATATGCCGGATGCGGAGGCTGCCTGTAAGGTGGAGGAATACGCAACGAAGAAGCTTAAGGAAAAAGATTCTATTGGTGGAATAATAGAGTGTGTTGTGACTGGTATGATGCCAGGTGTGGGTGATCCTGTGTTTGATAAGCTGGATGCCAATCTTGCAAAGGCGATTATGTCAATAGGCGCAGTTAAGGGCTTTGAAATAGGAGATGGCTTCGCAGCGGCTGATAGTACAGGAAGCACCAACAATGACAGCTTTACAGTAATGGATGGCAAGGTTGTCAAGAAGACTAATCATAGTGGTGGAGTGCTTGGAGGCATGAGTGATGGTTCTGACATAATATTCAGGGCAGCAGTCAAGCCAACACCTTCCATAGCTTCAATGCAGCAGACGGTCAATAAGTCTGGCGAGGATATCAGTATATCTATAAAAGGCAGACATGATCCTATGATAGTTCCAAGAGCGGTAGTTGTTGTTGAAGCTATGACAGCATTAACCATTGTAGATATGATATTAGGAAATATGACATCAAGAATAGACAGGATAGTTGATTTCTATAAAAGATAGATAAATAAAAGATGAATCATAGAAAAATCAGAAGGAAAAGACAAATATGTATAAAATATTAAAAACAGATGGAAGAGCCAAAAGGGCGGAATTCACAACAGTTCATGGAACTGTGCAGACACCGGTATTTATGAATGTTGGAACAGTTGCAGCTATTAAGGGTGCGGTTGCTACAACAGATTTGCAGGAGATAGGTACACAGATAGAGTTGTCGAACACATATCATCTTCATGTTAGACCAGGTGATAAGCTTATTAAAGAGCTTGGAGGTCTTCATAAGTTTATGAACTGGAACAAGCCTATACTTACAGACTCAGGCGGATTTCAGGTATTTTCACTTGCTGGACTTAGAAAGATAAAGGAAGAGGGCGTTACCTTCCAGTCACATATAGACGGACATAGGATATTTATGGGACCAGAGGAGAGCATGCAGATACAGTCAAATCTTGGCTCGACAATAGCTATGGCATTCGATGAGTGTGCTCCGGCAAAGGCAGATAGAAAGTATATTATTAATTCAGTAGAGAGAACTACAAGATGGCTTGAGCGCTGCAAGAGAGAGATGAATAGGCTTAATTCACTTGAGGATACCATTAATAAGCATCAGATGCTTTTTGGTATTAATCAGGGCGCGATATATGACGATATCAGAGTTGACCATGCTAAGAGAATATCAGAGCTTGAACTGGATGGATATGCAGTTGGTGGACTTGCCGTAGGTGAATCACATGAGGAAATGTATCATGTGCTTGATAAGGTTGTTCCATATCTTCCACAGCATAAGCCAACATATCTTATGGGAGTTGGTACACCAGCGAATATATTGGAGGGAGTAGACAGAGGAATAGATTTCTTTGATTGCGTATACCCATCAAGAAATGGAAGACATGGACATGTGTATACAAAGCTTGGTAAGATTAATCTTTTCAATGCAAAGTATGAAAAAGACGCAGCACCTATCGAAGAAGGCTGTCAGTGTCCTGCATGTAGGAACTATTCAAGAGCGTATATCAGACATTTGCTTAAGGCTAAAGAAATGTTAGGCATGAGACTTTGCGTTCTTCATAATCTGTATTTTTATAATCATCTTATGGAGGATATCAGGGCTGCAATAGATGCAGGTAATTATAAGAGCTTTAAGGATGAAAGGCTATATCTTCTTAAAACATATGATAAGAAAGAGGATTAATGATTTTTATTTAGTGTAAAATTATAAAAATGCTATAAATTTTAATTTAAACATAGACATGAAGCATAAATTACGATATTATAACAATATTGAGCCTGTACACAGGCAAGTAATTAGGAGGATTTAATAATGGGTCAGATTGGTATTATTATTGTGTATGTAATAGCACTTGGTGCTTTAATGTACTTCTTTGCAATTAAGCCACAGAAGAAGCAGCAGAAGGAACAGCAGCAGCTTATGGATTCAATTGCTATTGGCGATTATGTTCTTACAACAAGTGGTTTCTATGGCGTTATCCTTGATATAACAGAGGATGATGTGATTGTGGAATTCGGTAACAACAAGAACTGCCGTATTACAATGCAGAAGAAGGCTATTGCCCAGGTTGAGAAGCCAGCTTCTACAGAAGAATAATAATTAATAAATACAAGAAACTCTGGACAGATAATGCCATCAGGCTGATATCTGTCCAGAGTTTTTTATTATGCCCCTACTTGAAAAATGCACTATTATGGAGTAAAATACTAAACAATAGCCTGAACTTGTAATATATGTAAGTAAGGGCTTTAGTACAAGAAGGAAAGGCAGGAATTAACATGGATTGTAGAATAACATTAATTCCAGGAGATGGAATCGGACCAGAAATAGTTACAGAGGCCGTTAAGGTGTTAGATGCTGTGGCAGCTAAGTATGGTCACAAGTTCGATTATACGAAGATTTTAATGGGAGGCTGCTCTATTGATGAGTGCGGAGTACCTCTTACAGATGAGGCAGTAGCCGTCGCTAAGGCTTCAGATGCTGTGCTTCTAGGTGCAGTAGGTGGTAACGTGGGTAACTCAAGATGGTATGACGTGGCACCTAACCTAAGACCAGAGGCAGGACTATTAAAGATTCGTAAGGACTTAGAGTTATTCGCTAACATTCGTCCTGCTTATTTATATAATGAATTAAAGGCAGCCTGCCCTCTTAAGGAGGAGATCATCGGCGATGGCTTTGATATGGTTATTATGAGAGAGCTTACTGGTGGTCTTTACTTTGGAAAGAGACATACAGAAGAAGTCGATGGACTTATGACTGCTGTTGATACTCTTACATACAATGAAGAAGAGATAAGAAGAATAGCTATTAAGGGCTTTGAGATAGCTATGAAGAGAAGAAAGAAAGTAACAAGTGTTGATAAGGCAAATGTTTTAGATTCTTCAAGATTATGGAGAAAGATTGTACATGAGGTTGCTAAAGATTATCCAGAGGTTGAACTTGAGGATATGCTTGTAGATAACTGCGCTATGCAGCTTGTTATGAATCCTGGACAGTTTGATGTTATCCTTACAGAGAATATGTTTGGAGATATACTTTCAGATGAGGCAAGTATGATAACAGGTTCTATCGGTATGTTATCATCAGCAAGTCTTGGTAAAACAAAGCTGGGCTTATATGAACCAAGCCACGGTTCAGCACCTGATATAGCAGGAAAGAATATAGCTAATCCTATAGCTACAATTCTTTCAGCAGCAATGATGCTAAGATATTCACTTGACCTTGATAAGGAAGCTGATGCCATAGAAGCAGCAGTTGCGGCAGTACTTAAGGAAGGCTACAGGACAACAGATATATATTCAGAGGGCTGCACTAAGGTTGGAACAGATGAGATGGGCGACCTTATAGCTAAGAGAGTGTAATAGTATGTACTTATAAAAGAAATTGATTTGCGAGGAGAATAATTATGGTAAGTGATAACGCTAGAAGTGGTATGCAGCAGGCACCTGCTAGAAGTTTGTTTAATGCACTTGGCTTCACAGCAGAAGAGATGAAGAAGCCTATGATTGGTATTGTTAGTTCATATAATGAGATTGTACCAGGTCATATGAATATAGATAAGATTGTTAATGCAGTTAAGTTAGGAGTAGCTGAGGCTGGCGGTGTTCCAGTAGTATTCCCAGCGATTGCAGTATGTGATGGTATTGCTATGGGACATGTCGGTATGAAGTACTCTTTAGTGACAAGAGATTTAATTGCTGATTCAACAGAATGCATGGCTATTGCACATCAGTTTGACGGACTTGTAATGGTGCCTAACTGTGATAAGAATGTTCCAGGACTTCTTATGGCAGCAGCAAGACTTAATCTTCCAACAGTATTTGTTTCAGGTGGTCCTATGCTTGCAGGACATGTTAAGGGAAAGAAGAGAAGTCTTTCATCTATGTTCGAGGCAGTTGGTTCATATGCAGCAGGAACTATGACTGAAGAGGACGTACTTGAATTCGAAGAAAAGGTATGTCCAACCTGTGGTTCATGCTCAGGAATGTATACAGCTAATTCGATGAATTGTCTTACAGAAGCACTTGGTATGGGACTTCGTGGTAATGGTACTATTCCAGCAGTATATTCAGAAAGAATCAAGCTTGCAAAGCATGCTGGTATGGCTGTTATGGATATGGTTAATAAGGGAATTACTGCAAGAGATATTATTACAAAGGATTCTATTATGAATGCACTTACTGTCGATATGGCACTTGGATGCTCTACTAACAGTATGCTTCACCTTCCAGCCATTGCGCATGAGATAGGTTTTGATTTTGATATTAAGTTTGCTAATCCTATAAGTGAGAAGACACCTAATCTTTGCCATCTTGCACCGGCAGGTCCTACATATATGGAGGATCTTAACGAAGCCGGAGGTGTATATGCCGTTATGAAGGAGCTTGCTGATATAGGACTTCTTAACACAGATTGTATGACGGTATCAGGAAAGACTATTGGTGAGTGTATCGCAACAGCTTATAATAGAGATGAAGAGGTTATAAGACCAGTTGATAAGCCATATAGTAAAACAGGAGGTCTTGCTGTTCTTTCAGGTAATCTTGCACCAGATGGTTCAGTTGTCAAGCGTTCAGCAGTAGTTGATGAAATGCTTGTACATGAGGGACCAGCCAGAGTATTTGACTGTGAAGAGGATGCTATTGCAGCTATAAAGGGTGGAAAGATTGTACCAGGTGATGTAGTTGTTATCAGGTATGAAGGACCTAAGGGTGGTCCGGGCATGAGAGAAATGCTTAATCCAACATCAGCTATCGCAGGTATGGGACTTGGTTCGTCAGTTGCACTTATAACAGATGGACGTTTCTCAGGGGCCAGCCGTGGTGCATCTATCGGACATGTGTCTCCGGAGGCAGCAGTTGGAGGACCAATAGCTTTAGTAGAAGAGGGAGATATCATAAGCATAGATATTCCAGGCCTTAAGCTTGAACTTAAGGTTTCAGACGAAGAGCTTGCTGCAAGAAAGGCTAAGTGGCAGCCAAGAGAGCCTAAGGTAACAACAGGATATCTTAAGAGATATGCCTCAATGGTTACATCAGGCAACAGAGGAGCTATCTTAAAGACTCCAGAGGTATAAGAGGTGTGATGAATGCAGGACATTCAGATAACTTATTATAGAAATTGTCAGGACAGAACAATAACATATAATGAAAGGAAGACAGACGAATGATATTAAATGGTTCAGAGATTATAGTTGAATGTTTAAAAGAACAAGGTGTAGATACTGTATTTGGATACCCGGGTGGAGCCATTCTTAACGTCTACGATGCATTATATAAGCATTCAGACGAGATTACACATATACTTACATCTCATGAGCAGGGTGCATCACACGCCGCTGATGGTTATGCAAGAGCAACTGGAAAGGTAGGAGTATGCTTTGCCACATCTGGTCCAGGTGCTACAAACCTTGTAACAGGTATTGCAACAGCCATGATGGATTCAATTCCTATGGTAGCGATAACCTGTAATGTAACACTGCCTCTTCTTGGAAGAGATAGTTTCCAGGAAGTAGATATAGCTGGGATAGTTATGCCTATAACTAAGCACAGCTTTATCGTAAAGGATGTAAATGAACTTGCAGATACACTAAGAAGAGCCTTCAGGATTGCAAAGGAAGGCCGTCCAGGACCTGTTCTTGTTGATATTACTAAGGATGCAACAGCCAATGAGTGTGATTACATAAAGGAAACACCTAAGCCAATAGAAAGAATAACTGATACAATCAGTGAAGAAGCTGTTGAAAATGCAGCGGCTATGATAAAGGATGCTAAGAAGCCTTATGTATTCGTAGGTGGTGGAGTTATAGCATCAGAGGCTTCAGAAGAACTGAAAAAGTTTGTTAGGAAGATAGATGCTCCAGTATGCGATACACTTATGGGCAAGGGTGCATTTGATGGTTCAGATCCACATTATACTGGAATGCTTGGCATGCATGGAACTAAGACTTCTAACTTTGGCGTGTCAGAATGTGACCTGCTTATTACAATAGGCGCAAGATTCTCAGACAGAGTTACGGGAAATACTAAGAAGTTTGCTAAAAATGCAAAGATTCTCCAGTTTGATGTTGATGCAGCAGAGATTAATAAGAATATACATACAGATGCATCAGTGATTGGTGATGCACTTGAAATACTTAAGAGAGTAAATGCCAAGCTTGAACAGCTTGATCATGCAGACTGGCTTGCACATCTTAAGGAATATGAAGAAAAGTTCCCTATGAAGTATAGAACAGATGTGCTTAATGGACCATATATTATGGAAAAGATATATGAGATTACTAATGGCGATGCAATTATTTCCACAGATGTAGGACAGCATCAGATGTGGGCTGCACAGCACTATAAGTATAAGAAGCCTAGAACATTGCTTACATCAGGCGGACTTGGAACTATGGGTTATGGTCTTGGTGCAAGTATTGGTGCCAAGGTAGGATGTAAGGATAAGGTTGTTATTAACATTGCAGGTGATGGCTGCTTCCGTATGAATATGAATGAAATAGCTACAGCTACAAGATATAATATTCCTATCATAGAGATAGTTTTCAATAATCACGTACTTGGTATGGTAAGACAGTGGCAGGATCTTTTCTATGGAAAGCGTTATTCAGCAACTGTTCTTGATGATCAGGTTGATTTCGTTAAGGTATCAGAGGGTATGGGAGCTAAGGCTTACAGAGTAGCTGATATTGAAAGCTTTGAAAAGGCGTTAAAGGAAGCAATAGAGCTTAATATCCCTTGTGTTATAGAATGTGACATATGTAAGGATGATAAGGTATTCCCTATGGTTGCACCAGGTGCTCCTATATCAGAAGCATTCGACAGGGATGATCTTAATAGGAAACAGGCTGAAAGCAAGTAGGTCAATGTTAATTGCAAGCAGGTTATATTAATTAATAGAAATTCCGGATTTGTTGTATTATGAATCCGGAATTTTTAGGCATTGCTCGCTACTTTATCAAGAAGTCTTGCGGAATCCCGCTTTGCTTTGAAATGCTTCTTGAGTGTAAGTATCTTATGGACA
>FR886142.1 GCA_000436475.1 Eubacterium sp. CAG:248 | reverse complement strand
ATTTCATTTTTCTTTTTACGAATTGTTCTAAACATGATATTGTTCTCCTTCTTACGCTGATACAATTCCGATTTTACAATTACACAAACTGAACGATTGGAATTCACTACATATTCCCCTGCCAGAAGTTCTGCAACGGACTGTAAATCGTAACTTTCCATACATCTTTTTTTCTATTTTCAAGCAAATTAAAAAAGGTACAGCATAAATTAATCTTATGTATTTTACGCCAGATTGTTTTATCCTGTACCTGCTGTTATTATATCTAAGTTACATATAAACAAAAAGCAGGAACCTCCCCGACCAAAGTTTGGTTTCCTGCTTTTTACACCAACATAGGAAAACCTATGTCTTACTTGACTATGATATCCTTATTCGTCGAAGAAAACAATACTCTTATGCTTCATTTTTAATTATAAACTTCTTTATATATTATTATTGATACTCTTTAATGAAACTTTGCATTGAATCTGATATTTCTAAGCCAATATTTATCAGATAAAGATCCATGTGCATCAAATCTATAGCATATAGCATCCACATCTGAAATATTTATAGAATACGTGTAAGTTAATGTTTTACCATTATTCTTCTTTATATCTATATCTTTTTCTGCAAATCCATGCCAGCTCTGGTTAGAAGCTTTCCTATACGTTATATCCATATCTGCATATCCATCTTCATCCATATCAAGCTTATACGTAATAGTAAATGTCATTGTACTGCATACGCGCTTTAACTCTTCCAAATTCATTCCATCCATATATATAACATTGGTACGTCCACCATCTGTTGATGAATTGCCCGCCTGGCTTCCACCTATCATAAAATGGAACTTAACTGGTGTTTCATTCTTAGCATCTGTAACATGATAGCTGTTATATGTGCTATAGTTAAACTCTACCTTAAGCCAGCTTGCATACAGTGTCACTTCACCTTCGCATGCCAGATTAGATGCTGATGTTCCTGGAAGATATATAACTGCTCCACCATCCTCAACACTCCAGCCCATAAATCTATAGCCGCTTCTTGTAGTGACTGGCAGTTCATATTCTTTATCATATGTACAAACCATATCATCAGGCTTTTCACCGGCACCTGTATCAAAATGTACAGTATATTCATTCGCTGTCCATACTGGATACAGAGTGATTCTTTCGCCATCACCTGACTTAAGTCTGCTTATAACCTCACCAGGCTCATACTTCTTCTCGCCGCCTGCTTCAACAGACCAGCCTGCAAATGTATAACCAGGTCTTACAAACTTATTATCCTCTATAGCTGCCTCAGCTGTATACATAAGTGACATTTCTTTCATAGAACCTGTTGTTCCATCACCATAAGGTATAAACTGTACAGTATAGCTGTTTTCCTTCCAGTTAGCTGTATATGTCCTGTCTCCTGTAGAACCTGTTGTTATAACTACTTCTTTACTTGTGCCATCTATGCCTGTTCCACTCCAGCCTGTAAACGTATAACCTTTACGCACTGGTGTCTTAAGTGTAATAACACTGCTGTCAACCTCATAAGTACCTGGGTTATCTGCTTCTCCACCATTCAGATTATATGCTATCTTATATACATCTTTACTCCACTTTGCTGTAAGAAGCATATTTTCTGCCGGCATGCGGTCTGGAATATCCTTATCCCAGCCTATAAATGTGTAACCCTTCTTAACTGGAGCAGCAGGAGCACTTATAGCTGTATTATAATCCTGTGTTATAGAGTCTATCTTACTTCCACCATCTGTTTTAAAGCTTATAGTAAACTGTGCTATATTCCAGCCTGCCGTATATGTTATATCTTCATCCGGCATAGTTTCTGCTATATCTTTATCCCAGCCTGTAAATATATAACCTTTTCTTACCGGCTGTCCTACAGATAACTTAGTACCATATCTGTACTCATAAACTCCATCATTTTCTCCATTATTATACTTTAGTGTAAGCTTATGTACGTTTCTCTTATAGTAGTACTTAACAATCTTTGTACTGTCTGTAACCTTTACGGACTGTTTTTGTGGAGATGTAAAGCCCTTAACATTTTTCACATCAGGAGTGACTGTACTTTCTACATCAGTTGTATAAACCTGTCTGTCTGTAAGCTCATATCCACTTCCATCTGTTTTTTCCATATAATGTTCAACAGTATAATTAACCTTTGACATATCCCACTTTGCATAAAGCGTTATATTCTCTTTAGGCATAACACCATTAAAGCTGTTTGTACACTCCTTATCCGTATACCAGCCAGCAAATGCATAACCATCTCTTACAGGAACCTGTGTAACAACCTTTGTTCCCCACTTAACTGACTGCTTGTTATTCTCAAGCTTGCCGCCTGTTGTATCATATGTAATATCATATGTACTTCTATCGTAGTATACTTTAAGAACAAGACTGCCATCCGCCTTTACTATACCAGAAGGTATATCTTTTACTATATAACTGCCTTCATCATAATCCGCAGCTGCAGCTGTAACATTCTGTCCTGTTGTTCCCTTGGATATGCCAGCCTTATCTATCACATAGCCGCCATTCTCATCTTCAAGATAATACTTTGTTGTATACACAACATCATCTGACTCTTTCCATATAGCTGTATAAGTCACATCTCTTGCAGGAACTGTATAACTCACTTCTGGTTCCCATCCTACAAACTCATATCCTGGTCTGTATACGGAAGGTGTCGGCATCTGTGTTCCATATGTATAGCTGCCCTCAGAAACTGTCTCTCCTTCTGATACAAACTTAACATTATACTTGTTTCTTGCATAATAGTAGTTAAATCTTGTGCTTCCATCAGCCTGCACTACATATGATAATACAGGTGGTGTAATAAATCCGCTTCTTTCTGAAGGCTGTACTGTTACCGTATCATCAGTCTTTGCAGTTTCTGTACGTATAGATGCCATACTATATACGCCATCTGTACCTTCTACATAGTCAGCAACACTATATGTCATATCCGCTGCTTCCCACTTAGCATATACTATTCTATCCTCATTAGGCATAGTATCCGGTATTTCATACTTCTTAGTAAGAGCTTCATCCTCATACCAGCCTGCGAATGTGTAACCAGTTTTAACCGGATCCTCAGGTTTAGCTACTTCTTTTCCATACTTAGCCACTACTGTGTCTACTATAGAGCCTCCATTAGTCTGGAATGCTATATAATATCCATCTCTTAAGTTATCCCAGTGAAGAGAGATTCTTCTTGTAATAGGTTTAGTATTGAAGGAACCCTTCTGGCTCTTCCATGTTATTATCATCTCTCCGTCCTGCTCTGGTTTATCACCTGGATCAACAGTTATGACGTTTGTTAATGGATCATATGTAAATGCAGGATTAGTCATTGTAATAGCATAGTATCTGCTGTCATCAGCAAATATCTTGTTGGAATACTCACCATCGTCAAGACCTTCCTTCATATCCAGATACTGCATACTAAAATATGTTTCCGGTATACGCACTGCCTTGATATCACGCTTAAGTTTTATATCCTTATACTCTTCCTGGTCATGTGAGAAATCACATACATTTTCAACAATACCTACACTGTATAAAGGCCACTGTTTCTCAAAAAGTGTCGGATTATAACTGAACGTTCCTGCCAAAGCCTGTGCGAGGAAATCAACCTGCATATATACGCCTACTTCCATATATATCGCTCCCATAGAGCTTGTGCTTCTTCCCTCTGAGGCTGCGTACTTAAGCTGATAGTAAAGATATCCCCATATCTGTGCGTATCCACCAACCTCTGCCGAAAATCCTACACTGGCAAGCTTTGTTGATATAAGACCAACACTGACACTCAGACGTATACCAGCTCTTATGCCTATAGTTCCTATGGCATATACAGAGAGCTCATACTTTTCTTCACTTAAGTCTATAGTATCACTTGTAACATTTTTACTGAATACCATTATGCTGTATACATACCTTTTACCATTCTGGTACCAGTATGTCATTCCCATGGATATATTAACATTAGCCGATACTACGAATTCAACATCAAAAGCTACATCTATGATTCCTATAACCCTTACATGTGATGATGTAAGCGACTTCGTGTATAAATCCACCCAGTCAGATTCATTTTCAAGCATATCAGAATATCTCTCGGCAAGACTTTTTGCCACTGATATTTCCTTGTCATCCTCTGAATCATCTTCATTATCATCTTTCTTTAAGTCATTTATATCTTCCAGCCTTGTTGATATATCAGAATTCTCAGAAATATATGTAGTTCCAAGCTCCATCATATTCTTTAATTCTTCTGCTATTTTATTGACTACTATATCAAGCTTTGTTGAATCTTCATCTTCTTCGTCATCGCCTTCTGCTGTTTTTACATCAACATTAAAATTAATGCCTGTATAATCATAAAGATCCAACGAAACTGCAACTCTGTAATCATCTATATAAGGAATTATATCCTTCCACTTTTTCCATACAGCTTTACCGCTTACATTGATATTCATCTTTACTTCCTGCTCAAACGCAGCAGAAACAACTACCTTCATATTAGAGAACTCAATCTCTACACCAATATCAAGTGCAAGCCTTAATCCACTTATATTATCAAAGTGCTTAAGCTTTGTTGAAAGATCTGCTTTTATATGATCTATGCCCACAGATGGTTTATTATCATCTGCATATGCTGCTATACCATCGTCAACTGACTGCATAGCATAATCATCTTCTTCATCATTGACTGCACTGACACTTATATCAGCCGAAAGTCTGTCTGATAAGTATTCTTTCAGTTCCTGGTAAGAATCTGTCATAACAACAGCCTTTGCGACTTCGTTAGCAACACTCTGTGCAAACCCACTATCTGCTGCCTGCTGTTCAACACTTCTTTCAATCTCGTTAACATCCTGGTTCTTTAATATATCATCACCTTTGATGTTATCTGTCTGATATATATCCATAGCTGCCTGTACTTCTTCCCAGGTAACCATATTGTATAAAATTATATAATCTGTATCTGTTTTAGAAACCTCTGTTATAACTGCATACTGGATATTATCCTCTGTATCACTATATAAAGCCAGATAATCCCCATTATCTATAGTTGTATTTTCACCTAGTGACGGATTATCATCTGTACTGTTAGTATCATTATTATAAGACAGCTTGTCCTGTGCTATCGTGACACTATTGTTATCAGCATCATTGTCTTTATCATCTATCATATTAACAGGAAGTACATCAGGAACAAAAAGTATTTCCTTAGCTGCAAGTCCCCTGTATGAATAACTGCTTCCATCTACCGCAATTATCTCAAAAAATGACACATCATCATCTGAAACTGATGTTGTATCAAGTGAAGGAATAACATTTCCTTCATATACAGCTATCTTATCTCCTAAGCTTAATGTACCCTGTACATATGTAAAGCTTCCTGTAACCTTTGTTGAATCTGTTATAGTTCCATCAACACCAACTGTCATGGCAGAAACAGATATATTATCTACTGACTTGCCATCAACCATAAGATTGCTAAGACTGCCTGAACTTATATACTTTATATCATTATTCAGCCCGGCATTTTTCACCTCTGGCTTATAAACAGTAAAATCGTACTCTCTTATAGTTGTATCATAACCTGTAAAGTATAATCTGTCATCATTAAGCTCAAGACGATATGAACTGCCCTGCTGCCAGCCTGTATTGCTTTCTACTGAAAATGTATATTCTCCATCTAAAACAGCCTTTGCAGACACAACTGCTGATGTCTCATCAGACAGGTCACTTGTATTCTTTATTGTTATAAGGCTTCTTACATCATCCTGTGTAAGACTGCCTGTCTTATCAGTTACAGTTATTGAAAAACTATCTGCATCAACATCATAACTTCTTGCAAATGATTCAAGGCTTACAGTCCTTAACTCCTGTGTGTCAGTCCATGCTGCATACAACACTACATCGCTTAACAGCCTGTCCTCTGAGCTTACATAATCTGTACATGTCGAATCATAACACCAGCCAAGAAATACCGCACCATCCTTTCCAGGTGATGGAAGCTGCGAAAGCTTAGTACCAGCTTCAAAGGTCTCTTCCGTCAGTTCTACGCTGCCATGCTGTTCATCCTTATTCTTTGAATAAAGAGTTCCTCCGTTTGTAACATACTTTATATTATAATTAGTTGTTTCAAAGGATATATCAAATGTAAGACTGTCTGAATATGTACCAGCATACTCCGGTGCATCTGTTAATCTTACAAAGTACTTACTTGTGTTATCAAGCTTTGTTTTAGAAAGCTCTGATACAATAGAATTATCCACAAGTGCTTCGTTGTTACCATCCGGATAAAGTCCATAATCCAGCATAATATCAGTATATGAAGTATTTTTATTAATAAGCTTCCACTTATTATCTGATGATACTGAAACACTCACCTTATCCTTTTCATATAAACCTCCTGCATGTCCAAAAACCTGTATTTCACCAGTTTCCTTACCAGCTGTATCTACATTCTGAGGTATATCAATATAATAATATCTTTCTATCCATCTGGCATAAAGCACAACTACACCTGTATAATCACCCTGATCAATCTTAGTAACAGGCTCTCCCTCAAACTGTGCATTATCATACCAGCCTCCAAACTCATATCCCTGATTAATTATTTTATCTTTATCAGGAAGTTCCTGAACCGGATAATTCACAGGAGCCTCATATCCACTTACATAGTGGCCTCCATTAAGCTGGTAATCGATTTCCTGTATATCACTGTCGCTTTTTTCCTGTGCATATACAGTCTGACTGCCAAACCCCTGTGCATAATACATCCCCGGTACTGCTGTAATCAGCATTGCCGTACACAAAAGTACACTCAAAAACCTTTTCATATTAACGCCTCCTTATATATTGGTAAATTATATGTATTTATTTAATTCCCGCTTTAACCATCATCTATAAAGATTACAATAAAAGAATAAAAATAAATCTCACCCTTATACTTATCTTTGACTTATCTTTGGATAACAGTTCCCTGATACTATGCTTATAATACATAATTAATCCACGTCTGTGGAACAATCTGCATGAATTACAATTTTTTCGACATGAATAATCATTTTTTTCGTTTTATGTGCTCGATTGTATACATATATATAATGTTTTTTATGAATTTAGACACAATTTTGCATTTTTTGATATTTTTGCTTGTATATTTCTGACAAAGTGTTAAAATGTAACTATGAATTAAAACGTGAATGGAGGTAAATATTTATTATGGCACAGAGATTTATTCTTAATGGTACATCTTATCATGGAAAGGGAGCTATTAAGGAAATAGCTACAGAAGCTGTTGCAAGGGGATTTAAGAAAGCTTTTGTCTGCTCAGATCCAGACCTTATCAAGTTCGGTGTAACTAAAAAGGTTCTTGATGTACTTGATGAAAACAACTTAGCTTATGAAGTATATTCAGATATCAAGCCTAATCCAACAGTAGAGAATGTAAAGACTGGTGTTCAGGCATTCAAGGATGCCGGTACTGATTATCTTATCGCTATCGGTGGCGGTTCTTCTATGGATACAGCCAAGGCTATCGGCATTATCATCAACAACCCTGAGTTTGCAGATGTTGTAAGTCTTGAAGGTGTTGCTCCTACTAAGAAACCTGCAGTACCTATCATTGCTGTTCCTACTACTGCTGGTACAGCCGCAGAGGTTACTATCAACTACGTTATCACAGATACAAGCAAGAATCGTAAGATGGTATGTGTTGACCCACATGACATTCCTGTTGTTGCAGTAGTTGATCCTGACATGATGTCAAGTATGCCTAAGGGACTTACAGCCGCTACAGGTATGGATGCCCTCACACATGCTATCGAAGGATACATCACAGCTGGTGCATGGGAATTATCCGATATGTTCCATCTTAAAGCTATTGAAATCATTTCTAAGAGCCTTAGAGGTGCTGTTGAAAACACACCTGAGGGAAGAGAAGGCATGGCACTTGGCCAGTATATAGCAGGTATGGGATTCTCTAACGTAGGTCTTGGTATTGTTCATTCCATGGCTCACCCACTTGGTGCTCTCTATGATACACCACACGGTGTTGCTAACGCTATTATCCTTCCAACAGTTATGGAATACAACGCTCCAGCAACTGGTGAGAAATATCGTGATATTGCGAAAGCTATGGGTGTTAAAGGTACAGATGATATGACACAGGAAGAATACAGAAAAGCTGCTGTAGATGCTGTTAAGAAGCTGTCACAGGATGTTGGTATTCCTGCTGATCTTAAAGATATTGTTAAAGAAGAGGATATTCCATTCCTTGCACAGTCAGCTTATGATGATGCATGCAGACCTGGTAATCCAAGAGAAACAAGTGTTGAAGAGATAACAGAGCTTTATAAGAGCCTTATATAATTCATATGCCTTTTAGCCATTATTAATTCAAAAGCCTTTTTACATTAAATAAAGCGCCGGATGATTGTATTTACTACCATCCGGCGCTATTTATCTTAATTATTTTCCCATTCTGTAAGCAGTTCTTTAAACACATCAAGCGCTGACTGAACAACATCAGGTTTTTCCATATCTATTCCGCACAGCTTAAGAAGCTCTATAGGATGCATGCTGCAGCCACCTGAAAGGAATTTCCTATATCCTTCCTTAATGTTTTTATCGCCCTTTAATATTCCAGCAGCTATCGCAATAGCAGCAGAATATCCTGTTGCATACTGATATACATAAAATGGAGTATAAAAATGTGGTATTCTTGCCCACTCGTATGCTATCTCATCATCAATAACACACTCACTTCCAAAATACTTTTCATTAAGCTTTCTGTATACATCACACAGATTGTCAGCAGTAAGGACATTGCCTTCTTCGACCATTTTATGGGCTGTCATCTCGAATTCAGCAAACATTGTCTGTCTGAACAAAGTACCCTTAAACTGCTCAAAATAATGGTTAAGAAGATATTTTCTTCTCTTATCATCTTTGTCATTCTTACAGCTTTCCAACAGATAATTCATAAGAAGTGCTTCGTTACATGTAGAGGCAACCTCTGCAACGAATATCTTGTAACCCGCATATATATATGGCTGGTTAGAATTAGAATAGTATGTATGCATTGCGTGACCCATCTCGTGGATAATAGTAAATACATCATCTAATGTTCCAGAAAAATTAAGGAATACATAAGGGTGAGTTCCATATGCTCCCCACGAGAATGCTCCCGTTCTCTTTCCTTTATTCTCATATACATCAACCCAGCCTGTTTCAAAGCCTTCTTTAACCTTAGCAACATACTCTTCACCCATAGGTGCTAAAGCTTCAAGAACCATCTGTCTGGCTTCATCATAGGTAACCTTCCACTCATAGTCCGCTACCATCGGAGCATATATATCATAAAAATGAAGCTCATCAACTCCTAAAGCTTTCTTTCTTATATCAACATATCTGTGCATAAGATTAAGATTGTCATCTACAGTATTAATAAGATTCTTGTATACATCTACAGGAATAAATGAATCAGACAGATACATATGTAATGTTGATTCATATTTTCTTGCTTCAGCCTTAAATACTGCCTGTTTTACGTTGCCATAAAAGCAGGCTGCAAGCGTATTGATATGCTGCTTATATTCCTTATAAAGACACTCAAAGGCTTCTTTTCTTACACTTCTTTGCTGGCTCTGCATATATTTTACATATGTTGCGTTAGTCAGCTCAACCTTATTCCCAGATTCATCAATTATACTGCCAAAATGGACATCTGCGTTATTAAATTTGGAGAATATCTCATTAGGAACAGACATTACCTGCGATGCCTTTGCAAGAAGAACTTCTTCCTTCTCAGACAGTGAATGTTCTTTCTGGCTTAACATATCATCAATCATATGCTTATACAGCTTAAGTCTGTCATCTTTTAAATATTCATAGAGAACATTTTCATCCATACTTAATATTGCCGGCTCAACAAATGCGTACTTTTCTGCACATTTAGCTGCTGCCGCCTGCGCCCTGCCTGACATATCCTGATACATTGAATTAGCTGTATCCTCATAATATCTCATAAAAGCATATACATATAATCTCTCAACAAGATAATCTGTATCATTTAATTCCCTTAATACATTATAAAGATTATCAGCCGACTCAGTTAAAATATACTGATACTCACAAGGCTTTTCTGTCTGGCTTATAAGCTTCTTATAATCTTCTTCCCAGACATTATCTGATGAATATATATCGTTGACCGCCCATTTGAACTCATTATCAATCTCACTTCTTAATGGTGCTGCCATTATTCTACCTCCGGTACATAAGCTGATACTGCTATTGCCAATGAACCATATCCGATATGGCACGCAATACTAAGTGACAATGGAGCCATATAAAAATCATATTCTGGAAATGCTTCTTTTACAGCCTCAGCCCATTCCTTAGCTTCTTCTTCATTACCAGTATATGCAACTTCCATATGAAGCTTTGCTTCAGCTGCATAATCTTTAAATCTGTTCTCACAGTCATCCTTCATAGCTTTAAGCATAATCTTCTTAGCAGAAGCCTTACCTCTTGCCTTAGCAAAAGCATCAAGCTTCTCTCCCTGAATCTGTAATACAGGATTAAGCTTTAACATAGTTCCGATTGCCGCAGCTGCAGGTGTTATCCTTCCACCCTTTTTAAGATACTTAAGTGTCTCAAGAGTAATATATATGCTTGAATCCATCTTGTGTTTCTCAAGTATGTTCTTAATCTCTCCGGCATTCATTCCTTTATCTGCCAAAGCCTTTGCATCTATGACTGACTGGCGCATAGTTACTGATATACGCTGGTTATTGACAACCTGTACTTTGCCATCATAATCACCAGCTACCATAGTTGCTGTCTGACATGTACCGCTAAGTCCACTTGACATAGGTATAAATACAACCTCGTCATTGTCCTTTAACAATTCATCAAAATATTCCTGCAATGTTCCTATAGATGGCTGTGATGTAGATATGTCTGCATCATTTTTCAACTTTTCATAGAATTCTTCCTGTGTAAGATTAATATCCTCAAGGTATTCCACACCATCAATAAAAAAAGGCATAGGTATAACTGTTATACCCACTTCCCTAGCCTGTGCCTGTGTAATACCGCTATTGCTGTCTGTTAATATTGCTACTTTACTCATAAATCGCCCTTTCTATTATTCACATTCCACTTAATATGCTGTGAAACATAGCTGTTTATTCGTATCTGCTTGTAATATAAAACAAATATTATCTATTATTGTACATTATCTTTTAATTTGCTACAATATTTTTTAAATAAAATTTACATCATATTGACGAATTATTGTCATCTAAATGATGTAAAAATAATAAACACTAACGCCAACCAAGGGGATTAAACAATGTCAGTAAATCATAAAGCCTGCAGACTTAAACACAATAACTATTCTGATGTCAGCAATAACGCTAATGCTTACAACAGCGCTAATTCCAATATCAGTATAGAAAATGTATTCTCATATGATGATGTATTAAAACTTTCCAGACTATGCGGCTACGAACCATATTTTGACGAATATACAGCAGATGATTTAATACAGCTTGCCGCTTTTTCAAGTGATTCCCACTCTCTTGTCGGCTTTATTTCCTGTTTAAAGCCTGAGCTAAATAATACAACAGGCAATATACCAGATAATAATAATACAACTATAGAAATCACTGCAATGGTTGCTCCTGATTACAGACGCCAGCATATTTTTATAAGATTATTTCAGGCACTTATTAATACAATCAGTTCTATATCTGATAGTCATAACAACTGCAATAAGAATAGCAAGATTAACAATATTAATATAAGATATATCGCATCTATAAAAGATAATTTCATTGATAGTTCCAATGCTGGCACTATTAATATAAAATATGCCTATAGTGATTATCTTATGTCTCTGCACAACACACAGGAATATACAGAACCCGCTGCTCTTTCCTCTCTTCCTGATACCTTGGAACTGTTAAAATATGATGACGAATACCAGCTTGTATCAAACGCAACTGACGAGCTTATATCATCAGTTGCATTCGACATCTTCGATACACACATATGTATACATGATGTATGGACTGCTCCTGATATGAGAAAATGCGGTTATGCCAGACATTTATTATCAGAATTCATAAAAGATTGGAAAAATAAAAGCAATTATCATAAACTTCCTCTTATTCTTCATGTTTCAGGCACTAATATACCTGCGGTTAATCTTTATAAGTCAGATGGGTTCACTGTTGCTGAGGAGATTAAATACTATACATTAAATCTTAATAATTTAATATGAGCGTAACAAAATAAGTGTCTATCATATGATTAAAATATAATAGGCACTTATTTATTGCAAATAATCGTATACCTGCACTTTATTTAGTATGCAATATCAAATTAATTTCTTTTAGTTATTTTATCAAGTATTAGCATAAACTGCATTCCAATTCCAATACTACACACTACTATTGCTAATTTTGAATCTGTTTCACAAATACAGATAATCAAACAAATAATTGCACATAATGCAATCACTATGTTCAACTTTTTTTTCATTTTAATTGCACTTTCTACATTCTAATATTAATTTTTACCAGTTCTCCAAAATACACATATAAAGAATGACTTAACAAAATATTTTATAAGCACATAGTAACTAAACCTCCACCAATTTCCATTACTCCTACACAAATATTTTTTATGCCATCTGGAGCTCCAATTCCTGTGTATACTTCATATGCGCCAAATCCGATAGCTCCTACTGCCGCTATGTATTTCCAAACACTTCCTCCTTCTATCTTTTCTAATTCTTCACTACTCATCTCATACATATTCATTTCTTTTACTGTCCTTTCTACTACTATATATTTATTTATCTACATTATCACATGCAGCATCTAATAAACCACATCCAAACGAAAATGCCGTTGCTCCTACTCCTACACCAAAATACAAACTTATAAATGGAGTTGCTGCAACAGCTACTCCTCCTAAAAATGCAGCTCCTGCTGATACCAAACCACCACCATCAAAATAACTCATTGTTTCTGCACTTAACTGAACAAATTTATTATTATTTTCCATTGTTTCAAATCTCCTTTTCACAATTATTTATGCACTATTCCGAAAAAGTGATATTCTTATCCCTAGGTACTTTTTCTAAAGTGCCTGTACTCTGACTTCCGATGGTTTTCGCGAATTTTATCGGAAGTCTTTTTATATAAAGCAGATAATTCCAGCATTCAAACCTTTATCACCTGCAATATATTCTATGCACTGCACTATCTTAAACATCGCCAACTTTTTGAAGAAACTTCTAAGCAACTTCGTTAAATACATCTTATGCCAGATATTTAATCAATTAAATCTATCTTATTCAATACATATCTAAGCACGCTTTGTTCATCTGTAACTATCTTTGCCTGACATGCCATTCCATTCATAATATTTACTGATTCACCTTCATTATTAAACAATTCCGTCTGTTCACAACACACTTTTACAAGATAATATGCACTTCCCATGCTACTATCTATTTTTACATCTTTAGATATAACATCTACTTTTCCAGCAACCATTCCATACTCACTTGAAGGATATGCTGCTATTTCCAATTTAACATTCTGTCCTTCTGTTATCATTCCAATATTCTGATTAGGAACATACACTTCTGCATAATACGAACTTGTCTCCTTTGGAATTATTTCACATATACTTATACCACCCTGAATATATTGTCCTGCTTCTATTTGAGCTACCAGACTGACATAACCACTATGCTCTGCTTTAACATCACATTTATCAATATTGTCCTTTAGTGTCTTAATACTCTCTGCATATTCTTTTTTCTTGTTTTCATAATTAGTTATTTCTATATTTACTGCATTCTGTTCAGTCAATACTGTTGTCTTATCAGAATATTTTTCTGTTCCATTTTTTATTATTGAAAGTTCAGTCTGTGCTGCATCAAAGTTTCCTCTTAGTGTAAGCTGAGTCCCTTCTATTGATGTTATCTGTTGCTGTAATACTGTTATCTGCTCCAGTTCAAGACTACTTAATGCTTTCTTTCCATCTTCTGTGATCATACCTTGATTATCTTTATACTTTTCATTTATTGTATTACTTGAAGTAATGTAATTATCAACCAATAAATAATAATATGTATCATCTTCGCCAAATGTATTTATTCTATTCTTAATACAACCAACAGCTTCACTACACTTGTCTTTCTGATTTTGATAATACATTAATGATTCTTCTATATTTTTTATATTTTGTTCATATTGAGTAATTTTATTATCTTTAGTCAAATCTGATGCATCTTTATTAGTTTTTATAATATTAGCACGGCTTACATATTCCTGATAATATGAGTTATCTCTATACCCCTCGAGTTCAGTTATATCTCCATTAAGATAAGACATATATCCATTTAACATATCAAGTCTTTCATCAGTTTCTGACAATAAGTCCTCATATATTTCTAACTGTTCATCATCTTTGCTATGTTCAATGGTCAATATAATATCTCCATTATTTACATACAATCCTTCTTTTATATTAATTGTTTCAATCCTGCCAGATGTCTGTGCACTTACTACTTTAGCCGAATTCTCCATTTTAAACATTCCATTGCTTTTTACAACAATATCCAGCTTCCATAAGTAAGCCCATATAATTGTCAATATTAACATTCCTAATATCAGATAAATAAATATTATAAATATTTTTTTAGGTTTAGCATTATATGCCTCTGTGCTATCTGATATGTCATTTAAATCCATAATTATTGGTTTCATCTTCTATTCCTCATTGTCCAACGATTGCTGTTTTGCTAACATAGCGTACTTTCCACCAAGCCTCTTTAGTTCTTCGTGCGTTCCTCTCTCTATGATTTTACCTTTATCCATAACGAATATCTGGTCACAACTTTTAATTGTGCTTAATCTATGTGCAATAAATATTGTCGTCATACTTTCTGAATATTCATTAATTGTTTTATCAAGCTGCCTCTCTGTAATCGCATCAAGATTGCTTGTAGCCTCATCTAATATCAATATATCCGGCTTCTTTAACATTGCCCTTGCAATGGACAAACGCTGTCTCTGTCCACCCGACAAGTTAGCTCCATTTTCTTCAAGCCTTGTCTCATATCGTAATGGTAACTCATTAATAAAATCATGTGCTTGTGCACTTTTGGCTGCTTCTATAATATCGTCCATTGTTGCATAGTCTAAGCCTAACGAGAGATTATCCAATATGCTTCCACTAAACAGAAATGTTTCCTGTGAAATATATGCTATTTTATCCCTCAGTCTTTCTATCTGTATATCTTCTATATTATTACCATTTATTAAAATATTTCCACTTTCAGCCCTATATAAATGTAACAACAATTTTGATAAAGTTGTCTTTCCCGAACCGCTCTCACCAACAAACGCTACTTTTTGTCCCTTTTTAATTGTAAAATTTATATTTTCTAATACAAGCTGTCTTGTACCATATCTGAAATTAATATTTTTAAAGACTATATCACCCGCCAAAGTTTCTGGACAAAGTTTCTTTCTTTCATTTTCTCCTTTTTCTGCTTCCAAATCCAATATTTCACCTAATCTATCAGCAGCTACAATAGCTGTCTGCATCTGTGGCTGTAGATTAATTAAATTCTTTACAGGATCTAAAAAATATACAAGCAAAGAATTAAATGTTATTAACTGACCTATTGTAATCTGACCCTTAATAACGCACACACTTCCAACCCATAGTATTACAACCCCTCCTACAAGCTCAACAAATGTTTTAAGTGAAGATTGCAGATTACTTACCCAGCTTAAATCAAATATGCTTTTTAACAATTTTACAAATTTTATTTCCGTCTCACGATTCACTTTTCTTTCTGCATTGTATGCCTTAACTGTCTGAATCCCATTTAATGACTCTACAAGATATGAGGTCAGTTGCGCATTATCTTCCATCTGTTTCCTGTTCAACTGTTCATACCATTTATTAAATGTAAGAACTATAATCAAATACAACAATACCATAATTACAGTTATGCCAAACATCTGTGCATTCTGTAGATACAGAATTATTGCTCCACCTACAGCCATTAGTGTATCTATCATTATAGTAAGTGTTGCACCTGAAATAGCATCTCTTACCTTAGATGCATCGTTAAATCTGGATACAATCTCACCAACTTTTCTTGTTCCAAAGAAATTCATTGGAAGTTCTAAAACATGCCTGTAATATCCTAGCAACAATGCTATATCCAGTTTCTGACTCAGATACAATAAAAGATGTGTCCTAAAAGCATTCAATATAACTTTAAAAATATTCAGGACGATTATACCAATAGATAATGTTGTGAGTGTTTTCATTAAACTATCTGGTAAAATGTCATCTACCAGCACCTTAAAATAAAACGCTGCTAATATACCTAACAATGTATATATAAGCGAAGCTGCAAATATATGAACTATTAGTTTTTTCTGTGGCAATAACAAATGAATAAAACGCTGAAATAATCCTTTAGTTTCATCTCCTGTTTGAAAACTGTCTGATTTCACAAGAAGTATAAGCACTCCACTCCATTGATATTTAGGTGCTTTCCCTTCTTTATGTACTTCTCCAAAGAACTCTTCTGGTGTAAGCTTAACTATCCCAACTCCTGGGTCAGCTATAATAATCTGTTTTTTAGTAATTTTATGTATAACCACATAGTGCAATAAATTACCATCGACTATAACATGTGCAATGCATGGCAATGGAAAATCAGAAAAAAAAGCCTCTTTATTTCCTTTAACACCTTTAGCACTAAAACCTAGCTCCTCTGCTGCTTTTATTATTCCATATACATTAGTCCCCTGCTTATCTGTTCCTGCAACCTCACGAATTCTGGTAATACCTATTTTGTAACCATTCTGTTTACATATAGTTGCAAGACATGCAGCCCCACAATCTGTAATATCGTGTTGTTTTATGCAATAGTATTTCATCTATCCTGTACTCCAATCAATGGTATATTCTTAATCTTAATTTGTGATATTCATCAATAAATACTCCATTTAAATCAATGTTATTAATTAGGTTGCCATATTAAATATATATTTAACTTGAAAGTTTTATTAATATATAAAAGTTTTAATACAACAACCTCTTTAAACTAATATTAAATTTGTAAATATAATTCACTCTATCAACTAAAAGTGACCACCAGAAGAACCAATATTATCCCTATACTTAAATCGTTCAGCTAACCACCAGCCAATTTGATAAAACAACGAATTATCTTCCCCACCTTTTATCCTAAAAAGTTCATTTTCATTTAATTCTTCAAACTTCATAATCTTAATCCCTTTTATTTTTTTACTATCTAGTATAATCTTTCCAGCCTTCATATATTTCATATCCCCACGAAACCAAGGTACCTATTGTCACTACAGCACCTGCTACAGCTAACCATCCAACTCCACCATCGGTACATATTAATTCTTCCATGTTCATTTCATTTAAATCTTTATACATATTCTTCTCCTTATAATAAAATTACATTTGATACTTACTATTAATATTTCTATTAATTATTCTTCCTGCATAAAAATATAATTAATAATAAAAAAATGATTAATAAAATCACATCTCTAATAATAACTTTATGATATATTATCAATGTATAAGTTACTGATAATATGCACAATAATATCATTATAGTTATAATAAGAATTTGTACTTTACTTTGTTTCTTCACACATATTCCCTCATTTTTTTGCACTTTGTGTATATATGAATTTATTTCATTCCAAATAAATTCAACAATACATCATACACATTTTTCCAATAGGTTTCTTTTCCTTTTGAACTTCCACCACTAATATTCATTTGTTCAATTTCTGATACTGGCATAAAAAAACTGATATAGTTCATTTTTATCATCTCCTTTCTCAGCAAACATATCACTTCTATATTTCCAATGCAATAGACATGTGCTATTTGGTATTTAAACGGTGCTATTTGGTATAATTTGACATATTTTTTACATCTTGTATAATGTTTTTATGAGTAAATTGGGGGGTATTTATGAACTACTACGACATTTTCTTTGATATTATTGAGAATAGCTTTGATTTTTTAATTATAGATTTATTCATTAAAAATAATGGCTATAATTTTCATTATAAACATATTTTCAGACCTGTATTTTTCTTATTAGAAATATTTTATGCTATGATAACATTACCTGATTGGACTGTTTATATACTTAATATCTCTATACTCTTTTATATCTTAATAAGCTGTAATAACACAATTACCAGACGTTTTATTACCGCTATTAAGTATTTTATATATGATTATATTTCAACTTTTGTAATTATACTACTTCATGCATTTGTTTTCAGGGATTTATTACAAGTTGCCTCTAATCAGTTATATACACATTATAATTCAGTGTCAGGCATTATAATATCTTATATTATCGCCTGTATGTATTTTAATACTAACAAGGTAAAAGATTTACGCACAGCTAAACCTTATATTTTTCTTTATTATTTCATTGCTATAGCCACTATTGTTGCTTTATCAATATCTCCTGTACTTATAGAACCTACGATTATTAACCCTGAACAACTACTTCCCATTCTTTTCATACTGATTGCATTTATCATTATAATCTGCCTGACAACTTATACAAGAATAGCCATTACTCTTGAAGAAAATGCCATCAACAAAATCCAGCTTGAAAAAGCAGATATGGAATCCCAATATAATAACCAGCTTGATAACAAATTGCAACAGCTTCACACACTAAGACACGATATGAAAAATCATCTGGTAATTATAGATAGTCTTGCTGCCGAAGATAAGAATATACAGATTCACGATTATATACATAAAATATCTGATGAACTTAATCAGACACAGACTATATTCTCTGCCTCATCAACTATATCTGCGCTCATTAACTCCAAGAAGCTGATATGTGATGATAAAAATATATCCTTTGATACTGATTTAGACTTTAATAATATATACATTAACGATTTTACTCTTATAACTGTTCTGGGAAATATACTTGACAATGCCATAACTGCCGCAGCCAAACTTAATGACGGATATATTAAACTCGCAATTAATCAGGTTGGCACTTATCTTTCAATACATTGTGAGAATAATCACCACGAAACAATCAAAAAAAGAGAAGGTCACTTTATCTCAAGCAAACCTTCTTCTGGTACTAAGGCTAATCCTCTGCACGGATTAGGTATTATCAGCGTTACTAACACCATCAATAAATGTGGTGGTACAATTGACATTGATTATAATAATACTATGTTCAGAGTTGATATACTTATTCCTAATTATATATAAAGAATACATTTCATATTATTTTCATATGGAATGTATATTTATATATTATATTTACAACTGTTGTATAATTATCTGATATATTTAATTCTGACATTTTAACATAATGCTACTATATTTTACTATAATCGGGTTCTTTCATATTTTATTGCATTTTCTTTCTTCAAGTAATTTCCTTATCTTGCTCATATGTCTGTCTTTCACTGTCTTATAATGGCTTCTGCTTAAAGGTACTTCAACCCCATCTCCAAGACATACTACATTTTCTTTAACTTCTTTTATAGAATTGAAATTCACTATATATCCTTGATGTACATATATGAATGTGTTCTTGTCTAATCTGCTGCATAGTTTCTTTAATGTCTCATAACACGTTATCTCTGCATCTGTACAATGCAGCACACACTGATTTCTTCTTTTTTCTATATACTGTATTGTTCTTACATCTACTATTCTGGTATCTCTGGCAACCGGCACTTCTATATAACGTTCTTCAGCTTCTTTATAATCATAAGCATATTGAACAAGAACAACAGCTCTTGCAAGCACCCTTTTTAACTCTGCATATGCTACCGGCTTAACCACATATGCCAGAGCTTCAACACCATACGCCTGTATTGCATACTTATCATAGCTTGTAACAAAACATATTATTACATCTTTAGTAATCTTTCTGATTTTCCTCGCCGTATCAACACCATCAATATTAGGCATTTCAACATCTAGAAATATAATATCATATTTTGACTGGTCGTCTTCTATATCTTTTAACAGACTATTTCCCGAATTATATGCTGTAACATTAATATCTAGTTCATATTCTTCTGAATATACTTCTATATACTTTACAATCCTGTCTATATATATCTGTTCATCATCACATACTGCTATTTCTATTGTTCTCATATCTGTCCAATCCCTTTATTTCACTTTTCTTTTATCAGCCACTAACAACACAATCTTATAATATATGATTTATGCTTTCTCAACCCATATACTCATTATTATTACAATACACACAGTAACACGATAGCATTATTGTTGCAATATCAATGTGCTATTTGGTAACTAATCAGTGCTTATTTGTATTTATATTTCATATATACAAGTTTAAAAATAATTCTAAAACCTATTCCGTGTAAAGTTGTTACAGCATTTTCTATCAACACATTTTGTCCTATAAGTCGCAAAAAGTCCCGCC
>FR886141.1:23598-73802 GCA_000436475.1 Eubacterium sp. CAG:248 | reverse complement strand
AACTTGTCCCTATTATATCGCATTCATCGTGTTGTATGACTTGTGCCGTAAACCCACTATACTTCCCATGTTGTGGCTTAAAATTACTATCAAGATAATCAACCTCTATCTCATCATATCTTATGCAAGGTCTGACACCATCTAATGATAAACAACCCTCTTCCGTCTTATATTCACCAGTCTTCTTAGTTATAACAGGATTAATCATTGCAAACTGAAATGGACCTGATGCCACAACTATTATTGACTTATTCACACCTATCATATTTGCAGCCATTCCAACACATATTTCCCTATTTGCTCTTAACGTATCTATCAAATCTGTCACAACCTGCCTGTCTGCTTCTGTTGCAGGCTGTGCCTTTCTTGCAAATATATGCTTTCCTTTTACAATTTTCTTAACCATAATTATATCTTCCTTCTACATGTATTTTCATTTATATGCCTTTATCATACGAATGCACTTTTGCCTTCTTTTTAAATAAACCCATATAACCTATCACTCACATTCTCTCTATATATATTTTGCTGATATTTTCATTATAATTTCTTTTACCATTTTAATACACAAAGGCCACCGCAATTATTGCCTCCCAGCATAAATAAAAGAGCGTGACTATTAATCACACTCCCTCTTTATAGCATTATTCGCCAAAATCAATATCTACTGCTCCATTTGCATATTTCATATACTCAAAAAGCTTAGGTGCTGAAAGAAGTGTAAGAGGATCTCTTTCATGCTCATCATATTCAAACATTTCTGCTGCCTGCTTTATTTCTTCATTAGAAAGTGAATTCATATACTCTCTTAATTCCATTACTGTCATATTAAAAAGTTCTTCCTGACTCTTCATCGTTTAATTCTCCTATCTTATATATCACATTCGGGATTATTATACATATTCCCATCTATACTATACATTAATTATAATAACATTGCACACAAACATATCTGTCATGCTTCAAAACTATGCATACATATATTATTAATCTCCATAACCTGTATAGATTACCTTGCCAGTATTCCATAACTCAGCTGTTTTCTTCGCAGCTTCAAGCTTGTCTTCGTCATTATTATATCTGAATGTTGCTGACTGGCATCCACAATCCAGGCAAGTTACATAAAAACCATGGTCTACTTCCTCTAATAAAGAAGGTCCTAAACACCTTGGACAATCCTGTAGTTCTATCATTTCATAAATTTCCATAATATAATTCCTTTCTTAACTACTCTATTTTACTTGGTTTTGGTAGAATAAATATTATTATATACCATATTAATCTATATTGTCTAAAATATAATATGAACGTTCTCATCTTCAATAAGTTTTTCAAATAAATCATTATCAATCAATTCTGTAACTAACACAATAGAATGGTCTTTACGCTCTTTACTATATGTAATCTTGCGGGTATCATTTCTATATTCACCAAGATTATGAATATCTATTTCTCCATTTCTAATAAGCTGGCATAAAATAGCATCATTACTCTTATAAGAAACTGGAACTGGTATTTTATGTTCAAATACTTTTCTAAGATTTTCCTCAGCTTTTTTCTGAAATTCATAAGTATCACTATCCTGAGAATATATTGTTAATGTATCTGTTTCCGGATAATACCATGAAACAATCTCAGCTAAAATAGTAATAGATACCTCACCTGCATTTTTCTTTTTTATTCTTCCTGATGATAAAACCTGATTAGATATCGGCCATTCATCATAAAGTTTATTAATCCATTCCTTATAGCTATCCATATCAAGAGGATCTGCCTTTTCTACATATCGGCGCAAATAACTTATAATTCTTCCTATCTGACGCGTTGACGCAAGAACAATTTTATATAAATTGCCCTCTTCATTATCAGTTAAATCAGTATATATCTCTTCATTGATACTAAATATAGGATAACCTTTTTCAATCAATTCATGTACGTAATTAACTCTTCCGGCTGCATCATTTATTTCTGCTAATACCCATTTAGGAATTAAAATTAAATCATAATCTTTTAAAATTTCTTCCGGCTTCAATCCTTTTGCATATAATATCTGCATAAATGATATTGAAGAAGTGTCTAAAATAGCTATATGGCTCTTATTCTCTATTTTTATAATCTCAGGTATCTCTGTCATCAGCTTCTCCTTATTATCATAGATATCTCTGTCATAATATTTTTCAAAAATGCCTCATTATCCTTATGATAATTAAGTTCAGGATTGTTTTCCATACTTTTCTTTATTTTTTCCTGCAATGAAGACGTATTTATTACATAAGATGGTGTTACAAGACTATCATCCAAACCCAGCATCTGAAATTTCTCTGCTAAGTTATCAAATTGTAAATCAAACACTTCTTTAATCTTACAACATAACTCTTCATTCTTACTTTGAACAGCATACTCATACAATGAAACTAATACAGATTTATAAGGTGCCTGAAATGTTGCCATACAATAAAATATTTTTGAAATAAAATCCATCTTAGTAAGATCCTCATAGTATCTTTCTACACCCTTTAATAACATACAAGCTGCAAAACATTCTGCTTTTCGTTCTTCCAACATATTATCAATTTCAATAAAATGGTTAAAAGAAACCTTATCAAATATTAAATGATATATCTCATGCCAGGCTGTAAAATACTGATTAGCCCTTGGTAACGCCGTGTTCAATACAGGAATATACTTCCCATCTTTAACAAATATTGCCCCACTCCAGTATTTATCTTCTATCGGCATCTGAATTAAGCCAAAACCTTTAAGAATTAATAATGCAAGTTGTGGTGGTGATGCAACTTGCATTATTTCTGGATTTGACCGTAGCTTAATCGCCTGACTCAATACTTCTTCCTTAATTTCTGAATTCTTTTTTATAACCATATCTATATTTTCAGCAGTAATCAATTCACTCATAAAATTATATCTCCACTTCGCTATGATTAATATCTGACAAACATTCTTTTAACACTATACATCTTTTAATAATATATTGCACATAAATCAATAACATCTAATAATAAGTCATACTGTTTCTTAGCTAAATCACTCATTTTATGATTTTCAGGCGTATTCTGTGAAAATACTGCTGTATTAATATTTTTTGCTGATGTGGAATGATAAAACATCAATTCTTCCACAGACATATTTAACATTTTCAATATCTTCTGAAGATGACGATTAAAAGTGCATTTATTATCTATATTTCCATTTAACAATTTATCAAGTGTAGGTCGCGATATATCTGCCTTTGCAGCAAAAGAAACCTTAGTATATCCTTTATCACGGATACAATCTTTTAACTTAGATGCTACCAAATCCCTTTTTTCAAATAATTCATCAAACTTCATTGTAATACCCCCTTTCATTTTTTCATATTTATTATATACACGGAGCTAAAAATTATCAATACGATTGTAAAAACTTTTTTTACATTTAACAATCATGCATTAAAATCTATCTTAAACTATACAAAAACCGCCAGCAAAAATGCCATTCCCAACATTTCCACCAGCGGTTTTATAATTTCAATTCAAATCTGACTATCCCACAGCCTATTAATAATTAATTCTGCTTATGAATAATCTTCTTAGGACACTTCTCAGCACACTTGCCACAGCCAACGCACTTAGACTGGTCGATGTGTGCGATATTGTTCTCTACAGTGATAGCACCATACTCGCACTGCTTTGTACATAACATACAGCCGATACATCCAACTGAACATACCTGCATAACATCCTTACCCTTGTTCTGTGAAGAACAGTTAACTGCGTAAGATGCCTTGTATGGAATAAGCTCGATAAGATGTCTTGGACATGTAGCAACACACTTACCACAAGCCTTACACTTTTCCTTATCTACTACAGCTACACCATTAACTACGTGGATAGCATCGAATGGACAAGCCTTAACGCATGAGCCATAACCCATACATCCGTATGTACATCCCTTAGGTCCACCATTAGGTGCTATGTTCATCATAGTACAATCCTGTACACCAGAATATACATAGTTATTCTTAGCCTTATCACAGTCTCCACCACACTTAACGAACGCTGTCATACGCTCCTGGCTTCCTGCCTCAGCACCCATGATAGCTGCTATCTTTGCTGCTACTGGAGCACCACCAACTGGACATGCGCCACAGTCAGCTTCACCTGCTGCAATAGCCTTTGCAAGTGCATCACAACCTGCGTATCCACAACCACCACAGTTGTTACCTGGAAGCTCTGCTCTTACATCTATTTCCTTCTGGTCAACCTCAACTGCAAACTTCTTTCCCATAAATCCAAGGAAGAGTCCAAGAAGAAGACCTGTTACACCTACGGCACAAGCCGCAATAATAATACCTGTCATTATTCAATATCCTCCTTAGATTATTCCTGAAAATCCGAAAAATGCAATTGACATAAGTCCTGCTGTTAAAAGAACGATAGGCATTCCCTTAAAACTTTCTGGAACATCATTGTCCTCTGTACGCTCACGTACACCAGCCATTATTACGATAGCTATTGTAAAACCAACAGCTGTACCAAGACCACTTACAAATGATTCGATTAAGTTGTATGAATTCTGTACATTTGTTAAAGCGATACCAAGTACGGCACAGTTAGTTGTGATAAGTGGAAGGTATACACCAAGTGCCTCATATAAAGGTGGCATACACTTCTTAAGTACCATTTCAACGAACTGAACTAATGTTGCTATTACAAGAATGAATACTACTGTATTCAGGTATGTAAGATTAAGTGGTGTTAATATAAAATCATATATAAGACTGCATATGATTGATGATATAGAGATAACACCGATAACTGCGCCACCCATTCCGGCAGCTGTGTTTATTTTCTTTGATACACCAAGGAAAGGACACAGACCTAAGAACTGGCTTAATACAACGTTGTTAACAAGCGCTGTGCTTATGGCGATAACTAATAAATTCATCTTTTACTCTCCTCCCTTAGTTTTCTTTTTCTTCATCTGAAACATAGTCTGGAACCTCAGCAGGCTTCATTCCATGCTTTCTCTTTACTCTGTTCATAACAGCTACGCACATAGCAAGTACGAAGAATGCACCAGGTGCAAGGATAAATATACTAGCTGGTGTATAACCAAAGTTAGAAAGATCTACAAGTGCTGAACTACCTGTTGAAAGGATTGTTCCGCCACCAAGTAACTCTCTGATTGCACCAAGGATTGTGATAGCACATGTGAAACCAAGTCCCATTCCGATACCATCAAACATTGATGGAAGTGCTGGATTCTTAGAAGCATATGACTCTGCACGTCCTAAGATAATACAGTTAACAACGATAAGCGGTATGTAGATACCAAGTGCATCGTATATAGATGGCACAAAACCCTGTAATAAGAACTGTATTATTGTAACAAATGATGCAACGATTACGATATAAGCTGGCATTCTTACGCTGTCTGGAATAACCTTTCTAAGTAATGAAATGAAAAGGTTAGAAAGCATAAGAACTGCTGTTGTAGAAAGTCCCATTCCGATACCATTGATTGCTGATGTAGTAACCGCAAGTGTAGGACACATACCAAGTGTTAAAACCAGAGTAGGATTCTCTTTGATAATACCATTATAAAGTCTTTCAACACATTTATTCAACTGAAACACCTCCTACTGTCTTAACATTAGCCTTAGCAAGGTCTGCATATACAGCTAATGCTGCATTAACACCCTTTGTTATAGCCTTAGATGTAACTGTAGAACCACCGATTGCATCAATAGAGCTGTCTGATGATGAACCTGTTCCATCTGTTACTACCTTATATTCTGAAGTCTTAGTTCCGTTAAACTGTGCTAAGAATGAAGGATCCTGCTTAGCTCTCATACCAAGACCTGCTGTTTCACTTATTGTAAGAATAGATGTTCCAAGATATGTTCCATCTGTTGAAAGTCCAACAGAGAACTTGATATCTCCGCCGTAACCATCATGTGCAACAACTGTTACTACGAAACCTATAATCTTACCATTCTTAATACCAGCAACTACCTCTAATACATCATCCTTAGAGAAATCTGTTGCAGAAGCTGCAAGTACTGCCTTAGCTGTTTCTGCTACCTTATCAGAAGCATAACTTCCATCAAGTGCTTCAAACTTATCAGCATCAGCAATAACCTCCTGGTAAGCCTTCTGCTTAGCCTTCTCGTTCTGCTGTGCGATAGGGTCTTTAGTTACATTATATACAAGACCAAGAAGGATACCTGCAACAAGTGTAATTGCGAATAATATACATGCGTCTTTTATTATATTCTTCATCTTATGCAGCCTCCTTTGCCTTTTTTTCCGGCTTTTTCTTGCCAAATGACTTAGGTACTGTAACTCTTTCGATAAGAGGTACTAAGAGGTTACAGAAGATGATTGCGTATGAAACGCCTTCTGCTGAACCACCAAACATTCTGAATATGAATGTAAGTAAACCTAAGCAGACACCGAATACTAACTTGCCATTAGGTGTGATAGGTGATGTAACATAATCAGTTGCCATAAAGAAAGCACCAAGAATAAGACCACCACCACAGATTTCCTGTAACATATACATAGCATCAAACTGATGTCCTGGTGCGAAAAGGAATATAAGCACTGCAAATGTTCCAATGTAAGAAAGTGGAATTCTTAAAGAAATAATCTTTCTTACAACAAGATATATAGCACCGATAAGAAGACATATAACTGATGTCTCACCGATAACACCGCTTGTCTTACCAATAAACATAGTAAGAAGTGTAGGGGCTGTCTGTCCTACAACCTCTGAACCTGGCTTTAATATAGCAAGAGGTGTAGCTCCAGAATATGCATCACATACGAAGTTAGTCATTGGACCTGTATATGCAATAAGAAGGAAACATCTTGCTGCAAGTGCAGGGTTCATAAAGTTCTGACCAATTCCGCCAAACAACTGCTTAACAATAATAATTGCAAATACACAGCCAACAATCTCAAAACCAATGTTTAGAGTTGATGGAATGTTAAGTGCAATAAGAAGACCTGTAACAGCGGCACTAAGGTCCATAACTGTTATCTTCTTATGCATAAAATACTCATATACTGCTTCAGAAGCCATACACACTACAATACCAACTATGATACGAATAAGTGCCTGAACTCCGAAGTTATAAATACCAAATATACTAGCAGGGGCTAACGCTATAAGTACGTCTCTCATAATAGTCTGAGTAGTATCCTTGCTACGTACATGTGGATTAGTTGATACGTTAAAAATCTCGCTCACTTTTAATCCTCCCTTATTTCTTTCTTCTGTTAGCCAGAACGATACTTCTCATAGCCTTAATCTGCTGTGTTAATGGTCTCTTAGCTGGACAGACATATGAACAGCTTCCGCACATTACACACTCCATACCATCAAACTTAACGAAACCAGCTTCATCGTTCTTAGCTGCAAATGAAGCAAGCTTAGCTGGAAGTAAATGGCTTGGACATCCTTCACCACATCTTCCACAACGGATACATGCTGTCTCTTCAAGCTTAGATACAACATCATTCTGGAATACAAGAAGTGATGAGCTTCCCTTTATAACTGGTACATCGAGACTGTACATAGCAAATCCCATCATAGGACCACCTGATATGTACTTCTCTGGTTCGCCAACTACACCACCGACTGCTTCAAGAAGCTGTCTGTAGTTCATGCCAAGCCATATATAGAAGTTGCCTGGTTCTTTAACACCATCACCTGTAACAGTAACGATTCTCTTAGTAAGCGGCTTTCCTTCAATAACAGCCATATATATGCTGTATATTGTATCTACGTTATGTACGATACATCCTGCATCTGCTGGAAGCATAGTTGAGTTGATGCTTCTGCCTGTTGTAGCATAGATAAGACTACGCTCACCACCCTGAGGATACTTGGTCTTTAAAACCTTAACCTCGATATCTGGCTCAGAGGCAACTGCTGCCTGCATAACTTTGATAGCTTCAGGCTTATTATCCTCAATACCAATAATACCCTTAGCGTGATCAAAAATACTTAATGCAACCTTTAAGCCGAGTACAATCTTGTCTGACTCTTCAAGAAGTCTTCTGTAATCGGATGTAAGGTATGGTTCACATTCAGCACCATTTACTATAATATAATCAATTCCTTCTGGATTCTTAGGGCTTAACTTTACGTTAGTAGGGAAGCCTGCACCACCCATACCTACTACACCTGCATCCTTAATTCTTTGTAATACTTCTTCTTTAGAAAGTTCTTCTAACTTCTTAGGAGTATACTCAACTTCCTTAAATTCTCCATCATTCTCAATGATGATTGAATTGCACTTTCCACCTGTGGCTAGCGTTCTTGGCTCTATAGACTTAACTGTACCAGAAACAGATGAATGGATATTAGCTGATACGAATCCACCAGCCTCAGCAATCAACTGTCCAGCAAGGACGTAATCACCTTTGGCAACTACTGGAACTGCCGGCGCACCGATGTGCTGTGAAAGTGGGAAAACCATCTCTCCTACAGCAGGGAACAACTCTTTTATAGGCTTATCCTTTGATAATTCCTTGCCGTCATATGGATGTATTCCACCTTTAAATGTACACTTTCCCATGACATATTTCTCCTTATAAAATAATATATGTTACTGCTTAGCACTATACTTAATCAGATAGACAATCACAAAAAAGAAAACTTCTTCTGTATGATTATTTACCTGATTATGTGGCAGTTCTTAACAGTAACTAATATATTAATATAATATATCAATAAGGATTAAAAATCTACTTTTTTTTGTGTATATATTCGTATATAATAAACAAAAACTGATATTTTTTTAACGTATTTTTAATATATATATCATTTTTGTTAATTACTCAATCAATATAATGTAAGATGCTAAAAACAGAATATTAAAAGAAAAAGGACAATAATTACATGAAAACAATAACACAGACAATTGATATTAATATAAATAACCAGCTCTGTATCAAAGATAATCTTTTCTTTGATATAGAAACCACCGGCTTTTCAAGAACTGGCTGTTTCTGCTATCTTATCGGAGTTTCATTCACCGACGGCAGACACTTCACAGTAATTCAATGGCTTGCTGAAGGCGCCTCTGACGAGCCATTACTGATTCATAAGTTCTGTGAACTTGCAGAAAATTTTTCATCAATCATACATTTCAATGGTGACAATTTTGATATCCCATTTTTAACAAAACGTGCAGCCATTCATAATATACCGCTTAATCTTGATAATATGAGAAGCATTGATTTGTTCAAGCACGCTAAAGGGCTTAAGTCCATCTTAAGACTTGAAAGTTATAATCAGACAACTGTTGAACATTTTCTTGGAATACACCGCAACGATACATATACTGGTGGCGAACTCATAAAGGTATACAAAGAATATATAAAAAATGACCAGCTTCCAGCCAAACACGCTGACAACGAAAAGCTTCTTCTGCTCCATAATTTTGAAGATATATGCGGTCTTATAAAGATTTCTTCAATAGTAAGTTATAATAACATCATAAACAAGCATATATCTTACAAAGATATAGAGTATACACCTGCTTATGACATTGCAGATGAAGCTAAGCAGTCTGATAATATATCCAGTACAGCTTATATAACACTTTCTTTTTCATTACCAGAAGAACTTCCTGTTTCTGTGTTACTAAAGGATGAATATTATGTATTAAGAGCCGAACATTCAACATTAAAGCTTAGATTGCCTGTTATCACCGGCATTTTAAAATACTTTTATCCAAACTATAAAGACTATTATTATCTTCCATACGAGGACACCGCCATGCACAAAAGCATTGCCACATATGTAGATTCTGAATGTAGGATTAAAGCAACCAAAGAAACATGTTACACAAAAAAACATGGTACATTTATCATGATTCCATCATATTCAGGTGATATGACCGTATTTAAAAAAGATTATAATGATAAAAATGTATATCTTATATTAGATCCTGAATCTACGGATAAAACTGTATCAGATTATGACACTAAGGCAATAAAAAATATGCTGTCCATGGATATCATCCATGAAACAGCATATGCAATAATTACTTTTTTCTATAAAAGAACAGTTCATTATACTCATAACCAAGATCCTTATAGTTAATAATCTGTTCTGTATTACCAACAAACAGGCAGCCACCCTGAACAAGTGACTTATTAAACTTCTTATATATATCGAGCTTGGCATCTTCTGTAAAGTATATAAGAACATTCCTACACACTATAAGATGACAACCCTGTGGATATGCATCCTTTAAAAGATTGGACTTTTTAAACTCAACACATTTTTTAATATCATCTGATATCTTATAATACCTGTCACCCATTTTCTCAAAATATTTATTCTTATATTCATCTGGCAGTCCTTTAAGACTGTTAGCTGAATATACGCCATCCTTAGCCTTCTCAAGCACCTGGTCATCTATATCTGTTGCATATATCTTAATATCTCTCATTGGAACCTTCTTTGCAAGCACCATAGCCAGGGAATATGGCTCATCACCTGTAGAGCAGGCAGCACTCCATATCTTAAGTCTTGTTCCGAATTTATTTATAAGTTCTGGAAGAATTATATCCTCAAGCTTTTTCCACAGTGCAGGGTTCCTGTAGAATTCAGATACATTAATAGTAAGATAATTCACGAATTCATCGAGCAGCTTGGAATCAGATTTTATCGCCTTGATATAACTTTCATATCCATCATACTTATTTCTTGCTATAAGTGTATCTATTCTTCTTTTCATCTGTTTTTCTTTATAAGCATTAAGATCTATACTTGTAATACTGAACACCTGTTTTTTAAAGTCTTCGTAATTATTAATCATAACATATTCCTCTGTTCTTTCCGCAACTATTCACGTATATATTGCTTTACCTTATATTCGTTAATAGTTTATCACACTATAATAAATGTGTCAAAGATAGTTGTACAATCAATAAAAATCAATAGCCAACAATAATAAATCAATAATAAATATAAAAATATATTTGTGCATTTACAGTTTCTATTTTAATTATTAAAGTATTATGATACAGTATTCTACATGGATGTAATGTAAAGCACAGAAAGCAGAAAGGATTTTTACTATGAATGAAGAGGACTTGTTAAAAAGAAAAATTTTAGACACCGCTAATCAGGCATTTAATCATAATATATATACATATACCAACTTTCTTAGCATAAGTGAGCTTTCAGTTGTTAACTCATTTAAAAAAGACTTATCTTTTATTGATCATGATATATATGGTGGCAATCCGTTATGCGAAAGGCAGCTTATTCGTTTTGGTTCTCCAAACTTATATGGCTATGATGCTGGCTATCCGATAACAACCTTAAAGATTGAACCATTGTCTGTAAAGTTTGCTGAAAAGCTTGACCATCGTGATTATCTTGGTGCTCTTATGAACCTTGGAATAGAGCGGGAACTCATAGGTGATATTATTATAAAGGAAACCGATGCCTACGTATTCTGTATTTCACACATTTCTGATTATATATGTGACCATCTTGACACCGTACGCCACACTCATATGCGTTGTTCCGTCTGCACACATGAAGTACCAGCTTTAAAGCCTGAGCTTGAGGACATACGTATAATCGCAGCTTCTCCACGAATAGATGCTGTTGTAGCTTCTATAGCAAAGCTGTCAAGAAGCAGTTCCGGTGAGTTATTTTCCTCTAAAAAAATATATGTCAATGGCCAGTGCATAGAAAACAAAAGCATGCATTTGAAACCCGATGATATTCTTGTTATACGTGGCAAAGGAAAATTCATATATGTTGGGGATGAAAGTGAAACAAGAAAGGGAAGAACATATCTTACCTTAAAAAAATATGTATAGGCATTTTGTATAGGCATTTATAAACATTCATTTTTTATAACATATAATCAAAAAAGATTCCAATAGTTATAAAACCACTGGAATCTTTTTATATACTTATTCGTATTATTTATTATTCTTCTGTCTGAACTTCTTCCTGCTCTGCTGCATCATCTGATACTGCCTTCATGCTTAAGCTAATCTTCTTCTCAGCTTCGTTAAGGTCTACAACCTTAGCTGTGATTTCCTGTCCAATCTTTAATACATCTTCTGGCTTGTTGATGTGTTCTCTTGAAATCTGTGATACATGAAGTAAAGCATCAATACCATCTTCAAGCTGTACAAATGCACCAAAGTCTGTCATTCTTGCTACCTTACCAGTAACAACATTACCTACAGCATACTTTGTAGATGCATCATTCCATGGATTCTGATCTGGATACTTAACAGAAAGAGCAATCTTATCACCATTGATTTCCTTAATGAAGCACTTAACAGAATCACCAATCTTGTATACCTTCTTAGGATTCTCTGTTCTGCCCCATGACATTTCTGAAATATGAAGGAGTCCATCAACTCCACCAAGATCAATAAATGCACCAAAATCTGTTACATTCTTAACTGTTCCTTCGATTGTATCACCTTCGTGAATCTTAGAAAGTAATTCTTCCTGAGCTGCCTTCTTAGCTGCAACAATAAGCTGCTTGCAATCTCCGATAACCTTTCTGTTCTTAGGATCATATTCTGTTAATACAAATGTTACTTCCTTACCAGCATAATCTGAGAAATCCTTTACATATGAATCTGAAACAAGGCTTGCTGGAATAAATACTCTTGTTTCATCAACAACAACTTCAAGACCACCCTTGATAACTCTTGTTACTGTTGCTGTTACAGGCTCATTGTTATTAAACGCTTCTTCAAGCTTCTTGCTTCCGTTGTCTGCGACAAGCTTTCTATATGTAAGAAGTACCTGACCTTCTCCATCGTTAAGCTTAAGTACCTTAGCCTTCATCTCATCACCAACAGAAACAACTGTTGTAAGATCAAGCCCTGGCTGTGATGTGTATTCACTTCTTGTGATAATACCATCAGCCTTATAGCCTATGTTAAGAACGATCTGATCATCTTTAACTGCTATTACAGTGCCATCAACAACTTCTCCTGTATGAATTTCCTTCCACTCTTCGTTAGCTAACATCTCTGCAAAATTCTCTGACATTAGTATAAACCTCCTCAATGATATTGTTCGGGGTAGATGCCCCAGCTGTAATACCTATGCTGTTTACCAGATTAAGACTTTTTAAGTCCAGATCTTTTAGAGTTTGAATGTAAAATGTATTCTCACATTCGCCTTTACAAATCTCATACAGTTTTCTTGTATTGGAACTACTCTTGTCGCCGATAACAATCATTGCATCAACTTTCTGTGCAATATCTCTTGCCTCAGTCTGACGTTCTTCCGTGGCATTACAAATAGTATTTTTAATGGTAATATTGTACCCCTTTTCGTTGATAATTTCAACTAATTCTTTAAATTTATTGTAATTAAATGTCGTTTGGGATACAATCACCACTTTTTTTTTGTTATCCAGCTGCATATTCTTTGCTTTTTCCACTGTATCTATCACAAGAACCGGACTATGTGACCATCCCATTATACCTTCAACCTCCGGATGCTTCTCATTACCGATTATGATTATCTGCTTGCCCTTTGCACTTTCTTCTTCAACTATTCTGTGGATTTTAAGCACAAAAGGACATGTTGCATCAACTATTTCGTATTTTTTTGCCTTAATACTATCATACACATTCTTTGATACGCCATGTGACCTTATGATAACTGTAGCATTATCATTCATGCCTTCAATCTCGTCAACATCTGATATTGCCCTTACGCCTTTGCTTTCAAGATCCTTTACAACTTCCTCGTTATGAATAATAGGACCATACGTGTATACATTTTCCTTATCTGTACGTTCATATACTGTATCAACTGCTCTATGTACTCCAAAGCAAAAACCAGCTGATTTCGCAAGAATAACTTCTATTTTTGACATATCTGCTACCTTCATTTTATTCTCAATTCTTGCGCTGTCTTTTGCGCATCTCAAGTTTGTGCGTAAGCACAAATCTTGCGTGTGAAAAATCCTATTTTTCACACTATTCTCAACTATTAACTATTTTTAATAGCTTTATCTATAATATCTCTCATTGCTGCAACAACCTGCTCTATATTCATATTGGATGTATCAAGCAGTATAGCATCATCTGCCTGTTTAAGTGGTGATATTTCCCTATGCATATCCTGATAATCTCTTTTTTCAATATCTTCCTTTATATCATTAATATCACATTGCTCACCCTTAGCAGCCAGTTCATCATATCTTCTTTTTGCCCTCGCATCAGAGCTTGCTGTAAGATATATCTTTACAAATGCGTCTGGAAGCACTGTTGTTCCAATATCTCTTCCATCCATAACAACATCAGAAGTCTTTGCAAGCTGTCTTTGAAGCTCAACAAGCTTGCTTCTTACTTCTTTATACTTAGATGTTCTTGATGCCATATTTCCTGTCTCTTCAGTTCTTAAAAGACCTGTAACATTCTCGCCATTAAGTATTACCTGCTGTTCTCCATTCTGATATTCGATACTGATATCAACATTATCTACAGCAGCATTAATCGCATTTTCATCATCAGGATCAATATTATTCTTTGTAAAATACACAGCCATTGCTCTATACATAGCACCTGTATCTACATATATGTATCCCATTTCCTTTGAAATAAGCTTTGCTATTGTACTTTTACCAGCTCCTGCTGGTCCATCTATTGCAACTGAATATGCCATAATTTTTCTCCTTGTATAAAAACTTTTTATTCTAAATGTGATGCAGCTGCATATGCACTTGACCATGCAACCTGCAGATTAAACCCACCTGTAACGGCATCAACATCAAGCACCTCTCCTGCAAAATATACATTTTGTACAAGCTTGGACTCCATAGTTGATGGATTTATTTCCTTTACATTAACACCTCCCTGGGTGATAATAGCTTCGTTAAATCCTCTTGTACCAGTAACAGTCATCTCAAGATTCTTTATAAGATGAACCAGCCCCAATCTTTCCTGCTTTGTGATTTCATTTACCTTCTTGTCTTTATTTATATCACTAAGCCTTACTATAACCGGAATAAGTTTTTTGGGAAGTAATTTATCTAAAGAATTCTTATATGCTTTATTCTTCTCTTCTGAAAAATCCCTTAATATTCTTTCATCCAGCTGTTCCTCTGATAATGCTGGTTTAAGATCAACTATAAGCTTTAGCGGTCTTTTCCTTAGTATAGCTGTTGTATAGCTGCTTGCACTAAGTATAACCGGACCACTTACACCAAAATGTGTGAAAAGCATCTCGCCAAAATCGCTATATACTTCTTTCTTATTATCAAGAATACTGATAGAAATATTCCTAAGACTAAGTCCCATAAGCTCAGATGCCCATTCTTCCCTGATTGTAAGTGGAACAAGTGCAGGAATAACAGGTGTAACTGTATGTGACATATTCCTTGCAAATCTATATCCATCACCTGTTGAACCCGTACTTGAATAAGAGTTGCCACCTGTTGCTATAATACAATAGTCAGCCTTTAACAGCTGTTTCTTATCCGAAGTTGTCTCTTTATACTCAACCCCACCAAATCTCTTAGTTCCATCCTCTATATCTTCTGTAAGCACATCAAGGACCTCTGTGTTAAGCATGATATTCACTTTAAGCTTACGCATTTCTCTTACGAGTGCTGATATAACATCTGATGAATGATCAGACTCTGGAAAGCATCTGTTTCCTCTTTCTATCTTGAACTTAAGTCCCAGTTCATCAAAAAAGCCCATAACATCATAGTTGGAAAAGCCTTTAAATGCGCTGTACATAAACTTGGGATTGGTTACAACACTCTGTCTTATATCTTCTTCATCACCGGCATTGGTAAAGTTACATCTGCCTTTACCTGTAATAAAAAGCTTTTTCCCAGGCTTTTCGTTTTTTTCCATAAGTGTAACAGTATGCCCATTTCTGGCTGCTATTATAGCAGCCATCATGCCGGCAGCACCACCACCTATTATTATTACACTGCTCATATATATCCTTTCTTTTTAAGGAAATCATGCCTATTCATTTTCATTCTGAACAAGAAGCTCCTTGAAATATGGAAGTTCCAAAGCCCAGTCACAAAATGTATGCCATTCAGCAAGCTTATGATTTCTTCTTGAATAATACATACCCGCAAGATTCTCATAATTAAATGTACATGTTCTCATCTGGTTATAGCTTTCTGGCAATAACTGAATCATACTGTACCATAGATTTTTATCCTTTGTTTCTACAAACTCCTGACGTATTGTTTCAAGAAAATCTATATTTTTCTGCATCATATCAAGTGCTGCCTCTGTACAATGGTCAACACTGAAATCACTCATTTCAAATGGCTTGCTGTGAATTTTGTGCATTGTACTTGTTGAGTTGGCAACTGTTCCAACCTTATATGTGTCATATTCCTTCCACCAGTATATTGGTGCTGTTATATCTACCGTTACAAATATCTGTCTAATGAACTTTCTATGGTCTGAACCCGCCTTGCATAGTCTTTTTGCAAGATCTAAGTCATTAGGACCAAATGTAAATACACCATTCTCTGTTTTGCTGTCCATTCTTGCCCAGCTGTTAAGAGGGTTTCTTGCACCTCTCATAGCATTTTCAAAATTCATGACTTCATATCTTTCTAACTTAATCATCTAAACATACTCCATTATTCCGCTATGTCATTATGCTGGTCACCCCAAAACATTATGTCATAGCAGAATTTCTTTTATTTTATTATGATGACAGGGACTAATGAATTCCATCCCCGGATGCTGCCTACGAGGTATTCTCTCTTTATTATTCTTTCCTCCAGCACTACTCATTACTTATGGCCATCCTGTATAGTGACTAGATTACAGAAGGTTCTTTCTAAGCTCTGCTCCGTCCTTAGCACTAAGATATGCAGGTGCAATATCAAATACTGTCTTGCAGCCGCTCTGACCTTCCTTATAAAGACGATAAGCTGCTCTTGCATATGCTACGATAACGCAAGATGTGAATTCCGGGTTAGAATCAAGCTTTAAGCTGTATTCTATAACGTGGCTGTTTTCATTATTCCAGCCTGTCTTTCCTGTGCGGATAACGAAACCTCCGTGTGGAATTCCACTGTGGTTTTTCTTTAATTCTTCTTCACTGATAAAATGAACTGTTGTATCATAATCAGCAAAGTAATTAGGCATGTTCTTGATTGTTTTCTCAACCTTTGCAGCATCAGCACCTTCCTCTAATACTACAAAACATTCTCTTGTATGTTTCTGTCTTGTTGTAAGATCTGGATTCTCACCGTTTCTTACTGCCTCTAGAGCTGCCTCTACAGGAATCGTGTACTGCTTGCCATCCTTAACGCCTTCAACACGGCGAATAGCATCTGAATGTCCCTGACTTACACCCTTGCCCCAGAATGTATAATCCTTGCCATCTGGTAATATAGCATTGGCATACATACGGTTCAAAGAGAACATTCCTGGATCCCAGCCTACTGATATAATTCCGATATGTCCGCTCTTCTTAGCAGCGGCATCAACATTGTCAAAATGTTCTGGAATTCTTGCATGTGTATCAAAGCTGTCAACGACATTAAACATCTCTGCAAACCTTGGCGTCTGAACTGGTAAATCTGTTGCACTTCCACCGCAAAGAATCATTACATCAATCTTATCCTTCCACTGCTCTATATCTTCTACTGAGCAAACTACAGCTTCCTTAGTTAATATAGAAACACTTTCTGGTGAACGTCTCGTAAATACTGCTGCTAACTCCATATCCGGATTCTGCTTAATAGCGCACTCCACACCTCTTCCTAAGTTACCATATCCAATAATACCTATTCTCATATCATTCCTCCATTTTATATATTCTAACTATGTATTTCATCTAATTAGTGCACGCAAACACTTATCTAATATTACTTTTTGATAGCTCATATGTCAACTGTCATTTTAATGTAAACTTCATATCAGATGTGTTCTCCTATTCTTCTTTACTACATCAAAAATGAGATGATTACTATTATATTATACAATACATAATAATCATCTCATAATTATTTATCAATATTAAAACCAGTTATGCTATTAAACTGGATATGCCTTATTAGCTGTATCAGCCTTAGCTGGGTCAACCTTCTTCTGCTGTGCTTCTCTATACTTGAAGAACTCTGTAGCAACTGCTGGGAATAATGCGTATGAAAGCACATCCTCATCCTGCTGCTTGTACTGCTGTACAACTGGGTCATTCTTGAACTTCTCAAGCTGTGGCTCAATAAGGTCTGCTGGACGGCATGTGATAGGTGTAGCATCACCTATAGCCTTCTTCTGTACTTCTGGGTTAAATGGCTTGATTGTCTGTCCGAATTCACCCATAAGAACCTTCTTAGATTCCTTAGTAATCATCTTATAACGCTCGCCCTGTAATACATTAAGAACAGCCTGTGTACCAACAATCTGTGATGATGGTGTAACAAGAGGTGGTTCACCAAAGTCCTTACGAACCTTAGGAATTTCCTCAAGGACTGCCTGATACTTATCTTCTGCACCAGCTTCCTTAAGCTGTGATACAAGGTTAGAAAGCATACCACCAGGTACCTGATATAATAATGTCTTGATATTAACGCCAAGAACCTTAGTATTCATAAGACCTGACTTTAACGCTTCTTCTCTCATTGGCTGGAAGTAAGCAGCTATCTCTGCAAGAAGATTCTGGTCAAGACCTGTATCGTACTCTGTACCCTTAAATGCCTCTACCATAACTTCTGTAGCTGGCTGTGATGTTCCCATTGAGAATGGTGACATAGCTGTATCTATGATATCTGCACCAGCTTCAACTGCCTTCATATATGTCATTGAAGCAACACCTGATGTATAATGTGTATGCATCTGGATAGGAAGTGAAGAACCATCCTTTAATGCCTGTACAAGCTCTGTAGCCTTAGCAGGAACAAGTAAACCTGCCATATCCTTGATACAGATAGAATCTGCACCCATATCCTCAATTCTCTTAGCTGTTTCTTTCCAGTAGTCAAGAGTATATGCATCACCAAGTGTATAGCAAAGTGCTATCTGTGCGTGAGCATTAGGATTCTCTTTCTTAACAAGCTTAACTGCCTCAACTGATGACTTAAGATTTCTTAAATCATTGAAACAGTCAAATATTCTGATTATATCAATACCATTAGCAATAGACTTCTGCACGAAATATTCTACAACGTCATCTGCATAATGATTGTATCCGAGGATATTCTGTCCTCTGAATAACATCTGTAACTTTGTATTCTTAAAACCATCTCTTAACTTACGAAGTCTTTCCCAAGGATCTTCCTTAAGGAAACGAAGTGATGCATCAAATGTAGCACCGCCCCAGCACTCAACTGAATGATAACCAACCTTATCCATCTTGTCTATGATTGGAAGCATCTGCTCAGTTGTCATTCTAGTAGCAATAAGTGACTGATGAGCATCTCTTAATACAGTTTCAGTTATCTTTAATGGTTTCTTAACCTGATCTGCCATCTTAAACTCCTCCTATATATTTCTATATATAAAGTAATAAATTGATTATGAGAGGGTCTTAGTCTGCGTATTATATACTCTAATACCTCCCGATTTCAGTGAAATTGCCTATGGCAATTTCCTTACGGACTTAGAGGGTCTTAGCCCACAAAGTCTGTAACACTATAGAAGTTGCAATTGCAACTTCTAATGAATTTAGAAGGTCTTAGTCTGCGTATTATATACTCTAACACCTCCTGGCTTCAGCGAAATTGCCTATGGCAATTTCCTTACGGGCTTAGAGGGTCTTAGCCCGCGTATTATGCGAGCTTAGAGCCTCTTAGTCCGTTTTTACATGACACCAAACATCGCCATAAATGTACCTGCTGCAACCGCTGTACCAATAACTCCAGCAACATTAGGTCCCATAGCATGCATCAGAAGGAAGTTAGAAGGATCTGCCTCAGAACCAACCTTCTGTGAAACTCTGGCTGCCATAGGAACTGCAGATACACCTGCTGAACCGATTAATGGATTAACCTTGCCATGTGTAACCTTACACATAATCTTACCAAATACAACACCTGCTGCTGTACCAAAGCAGAAAGCTATAAGTCCAAGTGCAACAATCTTTAATGTATCAAAATTAAGGAATGCTTCTGCACTTGTTGTAGCACCTACTGATGTACCAAGTATAATAACTACGATATACATAAGTGCATTAGAGGCTGTTTCTGTAAGCTGCTTAACAACACCTGATTCTCTGAATAAGTTACCAAGCATAAGCATACCTACAAGTGGTGCTGTTGTTGGAAGAATAAGTACAACAACTATTGTAACTACAATAGGGAAAAGAATCTTTTCAAGCTTAGATACAGGTCTTAACTGTTCCATCTTGACTTCTCTTTCTTTCTTAGTAGTTAATAACTTCATAATAGGTGGCTGTATAATAGGTACTAAAGACATATATGAATATGCTGCAACTGCAATAGGTCCCATATACTTAGTCTGACCAAGCTTACCTGCAAGGAAGATTGATGTAGGACCATCAGCTCCACCGATAATAGATATAGCTGCGGCTGCCTTATCTGGGAATCCCATAAATATAGCCATTATATATGCTGCGAATATACCGAACTGTGCAGCAGCTCCTAAAAGGAAGCTCTTAGGGTTGGCAATAAGAGGACCGAAGTCTGTCATTGCACCAACTCCAAGGAAAATAAGTGATGGAAGAATACTCCATTCATCTAATAAATAAAAGTAATGTAATAAACCACCTACTCCGTTACTTGAATCTTCAATAGATAACATTATATCAGGGAAAAGATTAACAAGTAACATACCAAAAGAAATAGGTACTAAAAGCAGAGGTTCATATTCTTTTTTAATCGCTAAATACATGAAAAACAGTGCAACCAGAACCATCAGATAGTTACCCCATGTGAGGTTAAAGAATGCTGTCTGGTGTACGAGGTTTCCCAATGTTGATAAAATATATTCCATTTTTTACCTCCGTATATTATTTCTACACTTCTAGATTGATATATATATCAATTAGTTCATAGAAACTAATACTTTACCTGACTCTACAGAATCACCAGCTGCACATTCAACTGTTGCAACTGTACCATCCTGTGGTGCACAAATTTCATTTTCCATCTTCATAGCTTCAAGGACAACTAATACGTCACCCTTCTTTACAGCTGCGCCTGCTGCTGCGTTAACCTTAAGAATCTTGCCTGGCATAGGTGCATTAACCTTAACTGCACCCTGTGCGCCTGCTGGTGCTGCTGCCTTTGGTGCAGCCTTTGGAGCTGCTTTAGGTGCTGCTGCCTTTGCTGCTGGTGCACCATTTCCTGTTCCTTCTTCTACAGTAACATCATATACATTACCATTAACTGTTATTGTATAATTCTTCATAATTATTTCCTCCTGCTATTAACCTTTCTGATTGAACGAACAACAAGTCCGTCTGTAGATGTATTCTCTGATGCTGCAATAGCTGCTGTTATAACTGCAACAAGTTCAAGATCATCAACATCTTCATCCTGTTCTTCATTAGAAACAATCTGTGCTATTGCATTATTAACACCCTGAGCATCTGCTGATGCATCATTCTTAGCTTTATTCTTATTCTCCCAAACACTTATATACTTGAATAAGCCGATTATGAATGAAATAAATATAAGCACGATAAATACTGTACCCATACCTATAATTGTGTTCATAACTGCCTTATACATTTTCTGTCCTGTTGTATATGATGGATTGATAGCACCATTTTCAAGTGAGAAATCATCATTTATAACAAATTCAAAAGATACTTTATCATTCTTCTCATAAGCTGTATCAACTGTTATAGTACATAACTTACCAGTATCCTTGTTAAGTGCTATATTGATAGTTCCAATACTCTTAAGTGCACCAAGTTCTCCTCTTGTACTATTCCAGCTGTTATAAAAGCCAATAGTCTTTGCTGTAAGACCTTCCTGATCCACAATATACTGCTTGCCATTAACCAATGCAAGTGGTAATGCTGACTCTGCATCAGATGTTATCTTAGCTGAATCATTCTGGTCAAGATATGTAATCATATCAGTTGTCCAGTCTTCCAAATATGACTGATACACCTGGATAATCATATTCTTACGTTCTAACTTTGCACTTGTTGTTGATATAGTACCATTAGATGAATCGCAGGCTGTCATGCAGAATACACATACAAGCAGTGAAAATAACACTAAGAACTTTTTGATATTAACTTTCTTCATATTATCACCTCTTTATTATACTGTACCATGCTTCTTATCTGCACGAACCTCTCTTTTATCAAACAACATTTCAAATGCTGCTGCAACATACTTTCTTGTATCTTCTGGATTAATAATAGTATCAACATAGCCTCTTGCTGCTGCCTGGTCAACACTTGACTGTAAAGCTGCATATTCTGCTGCCTTTTCGTTAATAGTTGATGTAACATCCTTAGAAGCTGCGATATCATCAGCGTACATAATCTTAGCTGCCAATGAAGCATCCATCATGCCAATGCTAGCCTGTGGCCATGCATATACCATATCTGCACCTATTGATTTTGAATTCATAGCTACATAAGCACTACCATAAGCTTCACCTGTAATAATATTAACCTTAGGTACATCTGCATTAGAAAATGCATATACAAGCTTAGCTGCTGCTTTAGCTATTGTTCTTTCTGACTTAACTGTAGCTTCAAAGCCCTTAACATTAGTAAGTGTAAGAACTGGTATTTCAAATGCATTACAGAATGTAACAAACTCAGCTGCCTTATAAGCACCTGCTGTTGTAAGTACTGGTGCAAATTCTTCTGCCTTTTCACCATTCTCATCATAAAGAGCTGTTCTGTTAGCTACTGCACCAACTGTAACGCCATCAACAAGAATGAATCCTGTAACCATCTCTTTAGCATATTCTGCCTTAGCTTCAACAAATACACCATCATCTGAAATATCTGTAAGTGCAAGTGCAGGATCAGCTATTTCTGCTTCCATATCCTGGCATACTCTGTTAAGATCATCCTGATTATCAGTACATACTGTACCCTCAGCATTATTAGATGGAAGCATAGATACAAGTTGTCTTACTCCGTTAGCGATAGTTTCTTCATCTCCAACAAAATCAACAACACCTGCTTCTGCCATAAACTTAGCACTTGATGTATCAAGCTTTGACTCATAATTGCCATCTAATGCATTAGGACTGTTAACGAATAACTTAGCCTTTTTTTCTTCAACAAATACGAAATCTGAAAGTTCTGCAAGAACGGCAAGACCTCCACCACATTCGCCATAAACAGCTGTAATCTGTGGAATAATTCCTGAAGCAAGTGACATATTCTTATAGATTTCACCAAAACCATTAAGTGCATCTGTTGCTTCCTGAAGTCTTAAACCTGCGCAGTCAATCAGACCTACCACAGGAGCTCCCATTTTCATTGCCTTCTCATAAAGGCTGGCAATCTTCTTAGCATGCATTTCGCCGATAGTTCCGCCTAAAACAGAAGCATCCTGGCTATATACATACACAAGATTTCCATTAACCACTCCATAACCTGTTATTACACCATCAGATGGAGCTTTCTTTTCCTGCATGTTAAAATCTGTAGCTCTGGCTGTAACTCTGGCTCCGATTTCAACAAAACTGCTGTCATCAAGAATAGCTTCGATTCTTGATAAAGCCTGTGTAGTATTACTCATTATCGAGACCTCCTCTTTAATATATATTGCTTAGTGCAAACAACTATTGTTTATTTTATAACAATCAACCATTTATTTCAAGTAAATATTTGTATCATTCCTTGTTATTTTTAATGTTTTTTTTAGATTTTTCATTGATTTTGCACAGTTTTAATCTGTCGTTTCAAATATAGCAGCCAATCCCTTATGGATTATTATAGAAGCCTCATCATTTTCAACCTCATTGCTCTGACATATACTAAGTCCCTGCTTTAAAATGTATTTGTTAAGGCAATATTTAAAACCTTCAAGTGTTATAACAACCTCTTCACTCATCGGAACAATAGAAACATATTTTCCATACTGTTCCTTCTTATTTATTAAGTGCATGCCAGTGTCATTATTTACAAGATATATATAATTATATTTATCAACTATGTGGCAGTTCACTCCTGAGCCCAGTGCAGCTTTCATATTTCCGATATTAGTCATTGTATGATCCATCCTTGTTCCTATCGCACCAAGTATATATATATCAGAAGCCCCCTTTTGTACAGCCGTCATTATTGCAAGATGAGTATCAGTATAATCCTTTTCACATGGATATACTTCAAAATCAACCTTTTTTTTATATCTTTCAAGCACACGTTCATCGACCGAATCATAATCACCTAGTAAAAAGTCAATATCCAGTCCCAGTCTGTCAGCATACATAAGTCCTCTGTCTGCCGCTATACAATAGTCAAATTTTTTATCTGCAAGCCATTCTTTTGCCCATTGAATATCTACATAACCACCTGTTAATATCAAAACCTTATTCATATCCGTCATCTTAAGCCTTCCTTATTCTTTGTTTTCTCTTTATTATTTTGCTTTGAAATATTTTTCATATTTCATTTATGTTCTTTAATTTTTCACATTTATATTCTATAATAAATCAAACATGTAGTAAAACATTTTATACTTTACTAAACAACTAAACAAGGAGGACATTATGAGTGAACATAACATTCATTCTGATGATGAGATTGAATTAAAAAAAGAGACTGCTGGTATTGATGACAGTGTAACAGGCATTAACGAACTTGGAAGCAACGAAGCAGAAGGAAATGAACTTCTTATGCACTCTGCCAATCTTTACGAAAGCACTGAGGACAAATACAAAGACAACTTATCATCAGCCATTACATTTTTCGTATGTGGTGCAGCCGGTATAATAATACTTATACTTAACGATATTGGTATTCTTAAACTCGTTGTAAAGGGAAGCTCCAACTTCATACTTATCAATATTGTTCTGGGATTACTTTTTATTGGCTTTATAGCTATTGGCTTCTGGTCTTTAAAGTATTCTAAAAACATCAAGAGCAAGGCTGCTATCGAAAGCAGGGATACTGATACTATCTTAGCATGGCTTAAAGATAACGTAAGCAAGGAGGATATAGAGGCTTCTTATCCTGACGACATTCCTGAGGAAATGAAATATTTCAACAGAAGCGACTATATCAAAAAGGCTATCAGTAAAAACTTTCCTGATACAAACGATGATCTCTTAGATACAATTGCAGACAAATATATTGACAACTTATTTAACGAGTAAATAATAAGCGGGAACACATATCTTATACATGTGTTCCCGCTTAACTTTATTTACAATCAGTTTAAAGTTTTAATATATTATTACTTATTAGAAAGATATTCATCAATACCCTTTGCAGCTGCTTTACCAGCACCCATAGCAAGAATAACTGTCGCTGCACCTGTAACAGCATCTCCACCAGCATATACTGCTTCCTTTGATGTCTGTCCATTATCTTCTTCTGCAACAATACACTTTCTCTTATTAATATCAAGCCCCTTAGTTGTTGATGAAATAAGTGGGTTAGGTGATGTACCAAGTGACATGATAACTGCATCAAGCTCCATAACGAACTCAGAACCTGGTATCTCAACAGGCTTTCTTCTGCCTGAAGCATCTGGTTCACCAAGTTCCATCTTTACGCACTTAATTCCTGTAACATTGCCCTTCTCATCTGTGAGAACTTCTGTTGGGTTAGTAAGAAGGTCAAATATAATACCTTCTTCTTTAGCATGATGTACTTCCTCAGCTCTTGCTGGAAGTTCTTCCTCACTTCTTCTGTATACAATATGTACCTCTGCTCCAAGTCTTAAAGCTGTTCTTGCAGCATCCATAGCAACATTACCGCCACCTACAACTGCAACTTTCTTAAACTTTGCAATAGGTGTATCATAATCATCCCTGAATGCCTTCATAAGATTGCTTCTTGTAAGATACTCATTAGCTGAGAATACTTCGTTAGCATTTTCACCTGGAATACCCATAAATCTAGGAAGACCTGCTCCTGAACCAATAAATACAGCATCGAAGCCTTCTTCATTAAGAAGCTGGTCTATAGTCATTGATTTACCTATAACTACGTTAGTTTCTATCTTAACACCAAGCTTTTTAACATTTTCAACTTCTGATGCAACTACTGTCTTCTTTGGAAGACGGAACTCAGGAATACCATATACTAATACTCCGCCAGGTTCATGAAGTGCTTCAAATATAGTTACTTCATATCCCATCTTTGCAAGATCTCCTGCGCATGTAAGTCCTGAAGGACCAGAACCTATTACAGCTACCTTCTTGCCTTTCTTTTCTGTTGGCATCTCAGGTGCAACATTGTTTTCTCTAGCCCAGTCAGCTACAAATCTTTCAAGCTTTCCAATAGATACAGCCTCACCCTTAATACCTCTTACACACTGTCCTTCACACTGTGTTTCCTGTGGACATACACGGCCACATACAGCTGGAAGTGCTGAAGACTTTCCAATAACCTTATATGCTTCTGCAAAATTACCTTCTTTTACATTATGAATGAACTCAGGTATGTTTATTGATACAGGACATCCCTGAACACATCTTGCATTCTTACAATTAAGACAACGAGTTGCCTCTTCCTGTGCCTCTTCTGCATTATATCCGAGGCAAACCTCATCAAAATTCTTATTTCTTACATCTGGAGCCTGTTCCCTTACAGGAACCTTTTTCATAACATCCATTATTATACCTCTTTTCCATCGATTAATCGTCACTGTTCACGAGTATATAAGCAAACAGTAACCATGCTTCTTAATGAATACCAACAATTAATTACAGTTTCCACATCCACCATGATGAGTTTCACCCTCAAGAGCAGCAAGCATAGCTCTGCCCTCTTCTGTTTTATATGTCTGCTGACGTTTCATAGCCTGATCAAAATCTACAAGATGTCCATCAAACTCTGGTCCATCAACACAAGCGAACTTAATCTCATCACCAACCTGAAGTCTGCATGCTCCACACATTCCAGTTCCATCAACCATAATAGGATTCATACTTACAACTGTAGGAATACCAAGCTCCTTAGTTAACAGACAGACAAACTTCATCATAATCAATGGTCCGATAGCTATACACTTATCATACTTCTTACCCTGTGCATAAAGGTCTTTAAGTACATCTGTACCCATACCTTTTCTTACATAGCTTCCATCATCTGTTGTTATATAGAGATTTCCAGCAACAGCCTTCATCTCTTCTTCAAGCAGAATAAGATCTTTATTCTTAGCACCAACAATAACATCTGCATCGACTCCATGCTCATGAAGCCACTTAACCTGTGGATAAACTGGAGCTGTTCCAACACCACCTGCTATGAATACTATCTTCTGCTTCTTTAATTCTTCAATATCCTCATGGATTAATTCTGAAGGGCATCCTAAAGGTCCTACAAAATCACTAAATGCATCTCCTGCCTTAAGATGTGACATCTTTTCTGTTGATGCTCCGACTATCTGGAATACAATAGTAATTGTTCCAGCTTCTCTGTCATAATCACAGATTGTAAGAGGAATTCTTTCCCCTTTTTCATCCATTTTAACAATAATGAACTGGCCAGGTTCACAGTGTTTAGCAACTCTTGGTGCTTCAACATCCATAAGAAAAATCTTTTCTGCTAATTTTTCAGCCTTAAGAATCTTGTACATTATAATACCCCTTTCAGTGTTATATTATATCTGAAGTGCTGATCACACATCAAAACATATTTATAGCTATTAGTCCTCTTACGTTTTACATTATTTAAATGTTAATATTCAGAAGAACTGTAAGAGCCGTTTGAATTAGTTACTTTGTAACATGTTCCATTCTTGATTCCTATTCCATAATACCCTTCAGTAGATGTCTTTGATTTATCTTTAACATCAAACCTTACGATATACATCTCAACCGAATTAACTGTTGCTTTTGGCTGATATACAAAAGTTACCTTTCTGCCATCACTGGTCGTATTACCATCTGACTTAAGTACACCATCCGCAATAAGTCTGTTTTTTAATATTTCAAGGCATTCATTATATGAAAATGTTTTTGCCTTATTTATCACATAATTTTTTTTGACTACTGAACTCGCCTGATTATGTGAATCTATTATTACGACTGCTATTACATTGTTGCCTTCAGGAATATCAAAGGGTTCTGTATACTCTTCCGAACCTGCTGTTGGTGTCGAGCCATCCAGTGTGTAATATGCTTTACTTCCAACTGGGATATTGCTTATAGTCACCTGCTGTCCCTCTGCATATGTTCCAGATTCCGGACTAACCGTTGGTGTTGATGGCTTCTTGTAGTCAACAACATACTGAAGCTCAACAACATCACTATATACTCCTATTGAATTAACAGCTACTGCTTTGATAGTGGTTGTTCCATTCTTAATCTCAATGGTATCACCATTATATTTTGTACTTTTTTCAGTTGGCTCAGATTTATCCTGCGTATAATATATTGTTGAAGAAGAGCTTTCTGTAAATTGCAGCTTAACCTCATCATCATAAGTTCCTGCTTCAACCGATGGTTTAGGATTCTCAACAACATAATCCGAAAGATATTTATAACCTTCTTTGTTTTTATACGACTTTATCAGTGTATTAAGTGCATTGCCATCCTTTTTTTGTTCATATATAGATGCAAGCTCCTGTATTGACTTCTGATTATTCTCATCATAAGACAGAATATCTTTAAGTGTTTCTATCTGCTTATCTGTATTATTCTCTTTTTTATAGCACTCATATAATGTATACTTAAGATCTGTGTTTTTCTTACCTTCATTGAGCTTAGCTGCCTTTGAAAGATACTTCACAGCCGAATCATAATCATTATTCTTATAGCTTTCCATACCTTTTTCATAATTATATTTATATGATTCTTTACTTCTGTTATGAATAACTACACCGGTAATAATACCTATAAGTACCAGAAGTGCCGCTATACCGCATGAAACTCCTATTATGATTTTCTTCTTTTTATCATCACTGGCAGTTCCACCAGCCACATGTTTATCTGAATCAGCATGCTTATCTGAATCAACATCTGAATCTGAATCAATATCAGAACTAACATCTGAATTAACATCCAAATTAACACCAGAATCTGAATTCTTAACTGGGATATTTCTAATATTATCTCTCACTTCATCAACGTTATATACACCTGTTTTCTGAACATCATCTTCAGATTTCGTGAGCATATCTGTTGTAACTTTAGGTATAACCTTAGTCTTACCCATCTCAATGTCTGTATCTTGTGAATCTTTTGCAGCTGTGTTTTCTGCAGATGACTCTTTCTGATTATCAACAAATGCTTTAGCGACACTGGTTTCTTCTTCTACAAGTCTTTCCAATGATTTCACTAACTCATCATCCAATTCATCTTTATTATCAATTCCCATATAGACATTCCCATCCTTTATATTTTAACGTATAAATTCTAACATATTGATATTCAATAATCAATAAATTAAAAAACTAAACTTGCAAAGTTTTGCAGCCTTTATTTTCTTTATTTTTATTATTTTTATTATTCTTTCATAAATTGTACATACTTTGCACACAAATATTGAATATACTAATAATCAGATAGTAAGTTAATTCTTTCTATCTCCCCCTCATATTAAAATAAAGAACAGCTGTCAGCTTATTGGTTGGCAGCTGTTTCTTTATCTTTATGTATAAATATTTATACAATCTAATGACTGCTTAGTAATAAAGCTATCCAGACACATCAGTTATATCAGTTATATATAACAGCTGTCTATACAAAAAAGCAACAGCCATATTTATCATAGCTGCTGCTTTTTGTTTATTTATTATCTTATATTAGTAACTGTAACCACACATCTTAAAGTCTTATTATTAACTGTAGCTGTAACAGTTGCTGTACCTGCTCTTCTACCTATAACTTCTCCAGAAGAAGATACTGTACACACTCTTGGATTACTGCTTCTCCACGTGATTTTATCTTCTGTACCTATAACATCAAGATTATATCTGTCATACTGTTCAATTCTTATATTAGATGTACTCATTGCAAGTGAATGGACTGTACAAGAAGCCTCAACACCGCTGTTATTACTTATTACAAACACGTCTGCTGTACCAGGTCCAACTGTAGTTATGACTCCATCCTGATCAACCTGAACAATTCCTGTATCTGTCGAATACCACTCATATGAATCATTATTAACAACTGGTCTGACTATAACTGATAGCTGTCTTGCTCTTCCTGTTAACATGTATATTTCCTTAGAGTTGATCCTGAGTGATGATATATTAACAACTGGTGTTACATATACCCAGCATGTTCCTGTAATATTGTTACCATCCTGTGATGTAGCTGTTACCTTACACTTACCAGTGCCAACTGCAAATATCTCTCCTGATTCATCTACCACTGCTACAGATTCATTAGATGATTTCCATGTTACATCTTTAATCGTAGCTTCATCAGGTGTAATCACCGCTGTCGCCCTTACTGAATCACCAATAAGAAGTCTTACTGTATCTGGTTCAACATATAAACCTGTTACAGGATTAATAACCCTTACTATGCAGGAAGCACTTACTCCACTTCCATCAACCGCTGTAGCTGTAATAACTGCACTGCCAACGCCATTGGCACTTATATTGCCTTCCTGGTCAACATAACATACATCATTATTTGATGATGACCATGTTAAATTTTTGTTTGTTGCTGTATCTGAACCAACCTTAGCTATAAGAGTTCCTGTTGCACCAATGTTCATCAGCTTATCAGTTTCACTAAGTTCAATAGTTGAAACATATTCTTTAACATCTATAGTACATGCCGCTGTAAGCTTATTGACCTCTGTAGTGACCTCTATAACACATGAACCACCCTTAAGAGCTGTAACAACACCGTTCTCGTCTACCGATGCAACCTCAGGGTCACTTGACATATAAGTTACATTCTTATTCTCAGCATCATATGGTTCAACGGTAGGAATAATTGCATATTTAGCTCCAACCCACAGCTGCTGATAATCAGAATTAAGCTTAATACCTGTTACAGGCTGTGTTACTGTAACAACACAGAATGCTGTAAGTCCGGTATCTACATTAGTTGCGATAATAGATGTTGTACCTGCTCCTACTGCAGTAACCTTACCATCACTTTCAACCTTACATACCTTCTCATCACGGCTTTCCCATGTAACTATCTTGTTATCTGCATTCTCAGGAAGACAAGTTGCATTCAGCCAGAATACCTGTCCCTGTCTTACTGTTATATCTGTTGTATTAAGAACCACCTGAGTTACAGGCTGTTTAACATATATGTTACACATCGCTGTAAAGTTACCATCAAGTGATTTACAAAGAATAGTACAGCTTCCTGTTCCAACTGCCTCAACAAGACCATTAGAGTCAACTATACACACATTCGTATTGGAAGATTCCCATAAAACTGTTCTATCTGATGCTGTTACTGGTAACACCTCAGCAGTTATTCTTAATCTTCCACCTATACTCATTATTTCATCAGTATAATCAAGCTTTATAGTTTCTACTGGTATATTAATAATAAAATTACAGGTTGCTATAAATGCACCATCAGTTGTCTTACATACAATAGTACAATATCCTGGCTTTACAAACTTAACAAGACCATTATCATCTACTGTTGCAACAGATGTATCAGAAGATGTCCATGTGACATTTCTGTTAACGCCTTCACCTGATGGCAATATAGTTGCTACAAGCTGATACTGTCCGAGTGCCATGGATGCCCTGACTGTTGTTTCATTAAGCTGGATTCCAGTAACCGGTTCTCTTACATATACTTCACAGGTTGCTACCTTAAGCCCATCTTCTGAAATAACTGTGATAGTTGTAGAGCCACCCGATATACCATTTATGGTAGCTGTATAGCTATCACCTTCAACAGTTGCTATATCTGGATTTGATGAAGACCATAATACCTTGTTGTTAGTTGGTCCTGCCGGATTAAATATAACCTGTACAGTTTCAGATGAACCTCTGTCTATCTGTACACTTGATGGGTTAATACTAATCTCTCCAACAGGTGTTGTTATATATACAACACAAGTAGCCTTCTTTATAACACCATTAATATTCTGCGAAACTGTAACATGTGCAATACCTGGTGCCACACCCTTTATATCAAATGACTTACCATCATCAGACTGTTTAACTTCAATAAGTGTATCTGTAGGAACTACCCCGGCAGCATCTGGCTGGTTAGTAACCGTATATGTAATATCTTTTTTATCTGGTGAATTAGTAACAAGTGCTTCAAGAGTCTTTGTTTCTCCTATGTTAACACTCATTGATGTAAGACTGATTCCAAAACCATCTATAACTGTAATATCATATGTAATCTGGTTTTTCTGCTTATATACAGTAGATAACTCATCTTCTACTCTTTGTGCAATTATAGTTGCATGTCCTGCACCTGTAGCAGTAACAAGTCCTGTTGTCTGATCTACCTGTACAACACTGTTATCTGTTGTTGACCATGTTATTTCAGTTGGATTAGCTGTTGTTTTTAACTGAATTGTATCACCAACATTCATGTTGCTCACATCTTTACCAAGCTTTTTAAATGGAACGATAACATTAACCTCATCATGGTTAGCCCATGTCATGTTTCCGTTCATATCAAGTGCACCTACACCTGCGTAAGCCTTTGCAACACCTGCATATATTCCTTTAACGCTGCCATCTTTTTTATATGTCATTATATCTGTATTATCCGAAATATATGTAACACCAGAAGTAGCTGGATATTTTACATTTGATGGTATCTGCTCATCTGTAAACTCTTCAAAATCCTTAGTTGATAAGACAAAATACTTTGTGCCATCTGCAAGCTTCTGCACTGAATTGCCCTGTTCGTTTGCCTTGCCTTCTGTATATTCAACCTTTGAAACAATAGAATATTTTGCTGTAAGCTGCGAAATACCATCTCCATCTGCTGTTCTTACAGTAAGATTAGTTTTTCCGCCTCCGACAATCTTAAGTGTTACCTTTGATGCATCAGATGAAACCTTTTCAACAATGCCATCCTTTAACAGATTGCCTGTCTTATCATTATCTGTTTCAACAAAAAGCTTATTAGTTTCACATGTGTTAGACGAAATCTCTATAATATCGCCCACATGATATTCATTCTTCTGCTCATCTGTAAGCTCTACTCCGTTACGTGTTGCTTTAAATTTAACACTCAATGGTACTATCACATCAACCGAATCACTTCCAAGAGCTTGCTGATATGTAATGCTTCCATCAGGACCATATATCTTCGTATAATATGTTGCAGTCAATGTTGCCTTACCTGCTTTATAAGCACGGATAAGTGGTGATTTAACACCATCAGCTGTATCTGCTGGTTTAACTCCTGCACTGTCACTTACTATAAACTTGACTACATTGGAATCTGATACAGTCCATTTTAGATTTCTCTCTGTAGGCTTGTAGTTATCAGGCGAATCCTGTCCAACTATGTTGTTTTCATCTCTTCCTGTCATATCTGCTACAACATCATTGCTATCCTCTCCTGGATTAAGAATGGTCTTATAGCTTTTTACTGTAACCGTTACGCTCGAATCAGCATTTGCAAATACCATATATCCGCTGAATGCCCCTAAAACTACAAGTACTGATAACAATATCTTCCACTGTACCCTAAGCCTTCTAAATTTTTTAATACCACTCATATGTATGCCTCATTTCATTAATATATAATATATCATAATTATTTACACATTATAGTTTTATTTAATTCTACATTATTTTCCAAAAATTATCAACAAGTATATCGTCATATTCCAACAAAATTTCAGCAGATTTTCTTTATTTTTATATATTTTTTCAATATAATGATATAAGTGCCAAAAATATAAAAAGACTTTTTCTGCCTTCAGAAAAAGACGTTTTTACTTGAGACACGCTAAACACCGAATAAAAAGGAGTATTAATATGATCTCTGTAAGTATGTGTATAATTGTTAAAAACGAACAGTCTATATTAAAAAGATGTCTTGACTCATATGCCGGCATTTATGATGAGCTGATTATTGTAGATACCGGCTCAACGGACAACACTAAAGAAATCGCAGCACAATACACTGATAAGGTATATGACTTTGCATGGTGTGATGATTTTGCTGCAGCAAGAAATTTTGCTTTTTCAAAAGCCAGCTGCGACTATATATTAAGCGTTGATGCAGATGAAGAGCTGGATTTTCATAATAACACTGCCCTACGCAGCCTCAAAGAAGCTATTCTGCCTGAAATTGACATTGTACAGATGTACTACGTTAACGAATCGGATTTCAATTCTGTATACAATGTCCACAAAGAATTGCGTCCAAAGCTTTTCAGACGAATACGGACATTCAACTGGATTTCGCCTATACATGAAACCATTCGTGTAAACCCTGTAATATACGACAGCGATATTGAAATCATGCACAAACCAACGAGCGATCACAGTAAAAGGGATTTTTCCATATATTTTAAGGCACTGGACAAAGGTATTGTTTTAGAAGATTACGTTGTCACAATGCTTTGCAAAGAACTTTTTATATCAGGAGAAGCTTCTGATTTCATAGCATTTAAAAATGCTTTTGAAAATGTATTTCCTTATGAAAACAGAAGTGAAAACACTTTGGAGGATATTAACTGTATACTTGCACGCATATACAATATCACAGGTGAACAGGATAAATTCTTCAAAATCGCCTTGAAGTCTGTGGCAGATAATCCTTCATCTGAAATGTGCTACACGCTTGGTCTTTATTATTTTGCCCACAAGGATTACAACGAGGCTGCCATATGGCTTTATAATGCTGCATTTGAAACAAAAAGTATTCTTGATATATCAAGCAGTGGAAAAAAGCCTCTTTATCTTCTTAGCGAATGTTATAAGCTGCTTTCAGAACAATGTGAAGATGATTATGAAAAAATCCAATACGTAGAAATGTCAAATGATTATAAATCCCAGGCAGATAGCTGGTGTATGCCTGAATTATAATCTTTATTGTTCTTTATTGTATTTTATTCTACAGAATATTGCATTTTTCCTTAAAACTTTGACTAAACTTATGGATTAAATCTTATTTATATGCTAAAATACATAAGTAATAAATTATTTTGGAGGTATCTAAAAAAATGAAATTAAATTTAAGACCAGCTGAAGAGTGTACATTTGACGCTGTATCATTAGGTGAAGTTATGCTTCGTCTTGATCCAGGTGAAGGAAGAATCCGTACAGCAAGAAGCTTTAGAGCATGGGAAGGTGGCGGAGAATATAACGTTATCCGTGGTCTTCACAAGTGTTTCGGTATGAGAACTGCTGTTATTACAGCTTTCGCTGATAACGAAGTAGGTCTTCTTATGAAGGATTTCATCGAACAGGGTGGCGTTGATACATCACTTATCTGCTGGAAGAAGACAGATGGTATCGGACGTCTTTGCAGAAATGGTCTCAACTTCACAGAAAGAGGTTTTGGTATCCGTGGTGCCAAGGGTTGCTCTGATAGAGCTAACACAGCTATTTCACAGGCTACTCCAGAAGATTTCGATTTTGATTACATCTTCAAGAACAAGAGCGATGGTGGTTTAGGTGTTCGTTGGTTACATACAGGCGGTATCTATGCTGCTCTTTCTGAACAGGCTTGTGAAACTGTTATCGCAGCTTGTAAGGCAGCTAAGAAGTATGGTACAATCGTATCTTACGATCTTAACTACAGACCATCTATGTGGGAAGCTATCGGCGGTTTAGCTAAGGCTCAGGAAGTTAACAAGGAAGTTGCTAAGTATGTTGACGTTATGATTGGTAACGAAGAAGACTTCACAGCTTGCCTCGGTTTCGAAATCGAAGGTAACGATGAGAACCTTAAGACTCTTAACCTTGATGGTTACAAGAAGATGATCAACGAAGCTGCTGCTACATACCCTAACTTCAAGGCTGTTGCTACAACTCTTCGTCAGGTTAAGACAGCTACAGTTAACGATTGGTCAGCAATCTGCTGGGCAGATGGTGAAATCTACAAGGCTGCTCAGTATGATGGTCTTGAGATCATGGATAGAGTTGGTGGCGGAGATTCATTCGCTTCAGGTCTTGTATATGGTCTTATGACATTCGAGGATGCTGAAAAGGCTGTTAACTATGGTGCTGCTCATGGTGCATTAGCTATGACAACTCCTGGTGATACAACTATGGCTTCTCTTAAGGAAGTTGAAGGTATCGTTGGCGGTGCTGGTGCCAGAGTTCAGAGATAATAATAATATTTATTAGTAAATCATTATTAACTATTATTGATTATCATTGATTTAATTCAGTATTTGGGTTCAACCAAATTAACAACAAAAAGAGTTGTCCGGTGGTTATCCGGGCAACTCTTATATTTTATGCTTTTTTTATTCAGCTGTTTTATTATCTGTTTTTTCACATACAAATTATGCTTCAACTTGCTTTATAGATTTACTTATAAGATATTGTAAACACTATTGTATCAGAATATGAACCTGCATATGCATTATCCCACTCAGACTTGTTAATAGATACTGTCAATGGCGTGCTGTTACCACTTGCAAGATAACTTGCTGATGTGAATTCACTGTTACCATTCATAAGCTTATATGAAATAGTTTTAGATGAATCCTTGCTGTTCTTTAACTTTCCACTTGTATCTGCTGATACCCATATGCTCTTATCAGGTTCAAGCCTTGCATTGTCAAGTGTAACATTTCCTATACTGCTTTCAGCTGTACCACTTGCTATTGTTGTACTTGCAGGTATGGTAACTGTATATGTCGGATCGATCGACACGTTTATTGTTGTCTGTCTTGTTTCCTGCGCACATACTGGAATAACACTTCCTATTATAAGCATAGCTCCGAGTGCAACTGCGCTAAATTTTCTCATAATATCCTCATTTCTGCACACTTTCCGTAAAAACCGGTTCACGTGTGCCATAATACCGGTTCAATATGCGAAAGCTGATATTTTTCACATATATTTTCTTTATATAAATTTCTTTATAAACTATAGTCCTGTGATCTGTTAACAATTCTTTAAACCAATCACTTAATTGTGTTACTTAGCTACTATCGTTGTTTCTACATTCGCACCATTCATGGCAGTTCCATCTGTAAGTGATGATGTGCTGATCTTTATTGTAGCTTTATACTCACCTGCTGATAAACTATGATTCAGCTTTACGTTAGATATAGTTTTACCTGGTTCAACCATAGCTGACTTATATATCGATTCACCAGTATCACTTAACACTATCTCGAATGTGAAGTAGCATGGATTGCCTTCAGGATTCATAAGATTCATAGTTACATCTTCTTTTCCAGCTGCTATTGTTATTGATGGATATCCTGGAATCCTTATGCTCTGCTGGCTTCCTGTCGTAGCCTTATCCGAATTACTATCGCCTGCATTTGCATCAAGTGAAGGTGTAAATGCATTATCATTATTGTTATTTTTATTATTTTTTCCAACTACCATGTATATAACAAGTCCTGCAACAACTGCACATAATGCTATAATCACTGCTATCATTATCTTATTTTTAGATATTTTCATTAAAATTCCTCCTTTTTATCTGGCTGGTTCTGACTCACTGTCCTGCTCAAACAACCCATATCTTAATTTCTGGCTTCCATTGACAAGCCTCTTTCTTATAGCCTCCTTTTATATTTAGTTTGTAATGATATTATTCCCCGTATCAATGCTGCTTCACAATTCAGTTATAACCATCACGGCAATATGCTTTGAATACTGATTATTGCCTGCAACACTACATGTTGTATGTATAATATACGATAAATCTCTATTTGTGGGACAATTTGCATGAATTACAGCTTTTTCGACATGAACGACAAAAAAATTTATAGAATTTTAATCTGATTCAATATATAATAAAGCAGTAAAGGGCTTATCGTGAATACCGTGGATATACTGGTAATATCTGCCCTTGTCTTTAATAACTAATTATCATTTATTAAATTTATATAAACATCAACGGAGATAAAACCACCATGAAAATAGCAGTATGTGACGATAATCTTAACGAATTAGAGTTAATAAGAACTCTTCTTGATATATACAAGTCTGATAGCATACAGACATTTACAGTAAAATGCTTTGAAAGCAGCGTAGAACTTGCTTCTACCCTTAGATTTGAAAAATTCGATATATATATTCTTGATATAATCATGCCTGTGATGGACGGTCTTACACTTGCAAAGGAAATTCGGACATTTGACAAAGCGGCTCCTATAATCTTTCTTACAGCTTCTCCCGAATTTGCTGTGGACAGCTATACTGTGAAAGCCTTCAACTATCTTTTAAAACCGGTAGTTAAAGAACGCCTGTATTCTACACTTGATGATATTATCGAAACCTTTCACCTGGAAAGTACTGATAACATAATCATAAAGAATAGTACCGGAATTCACAAGATACATATAAGCGACATAATCTATGCCGAAGCTCTTAACAGAAAAGTAATTATATACCTAAAGAACGGTGAACAGATAACATCCACAGACGTATTCTCTTCTATATGTGTTACACTGACTGCTCATAATGAGTTTCTTCTTCCGCATCGTTCTTTTATAGTTAACATGAACTACATAAAAACCATAAACACAACTGAAATATGCCTGATTAACGACAAATCAATTCCGCTTGCGCAACGACGTGTAAGCGAAATCAAAAAACAGTATCTGACTTTTCAGATGGAAGGCTAATACATAAGAAAGAGGGAATATATATGGACGGACTATCTGCAATGCTAAATCTTGTCAATTATGTTTTTGTACTTATATTTGGAATAGTTGTATCTTTCTACTTCGCTGATATCACATGGGAAGACAACAAAAAAACAATCATATCTACACTTGTAGCTTTTGCACTTCTACAGGCAGTATGCTATGTTCTTCTGGGCGAACGCATACTTTACAAAAGCTATCCATTTATTATACATATTCCTCTGATTCTTGTTATAAGATATGTATGTCATAAAAACATATATATATCAACCATAGCTGTCTTGTCAGCATATCTTATGTGCACACCACGCAAATGGTTTGGTACAGTTGCTGCTTATATTATCAAGGATATTCCTATGATATCAGATATTGTAACCATTATCATTACAATACCTCTTTTATTCATAGTAATTAAATACATTTCGCCTTACATAATAAAGCTTGAGAATGAGTCAAAGACTATTTTATCTATATTCTTTTTCCTGCCTCTTACCTATTATGTATCAGAATACGCCTTTACTGTATACACAGACCTTTTATACCGTGGAGAAGCAATTGTTATAGAATTTATGGATAGCTTTATCGTTATACTGTACTTTTTATTATCTATCGTTACTCTTACTATTTTGAACAGGAAAAATGCAGCTGAACGGGAAAATATTATCCTGCTGGCTTCTGCTGCGCAGGCTGAGAAAGAGATTTCCCAGCTGTATGAATATCAAAGGCAGGCTGCTATATATCGTCATGATCTCCGGCATCATATGAACTTTTTACAGAACTGCCTGAATGAAAATAAATATGCACAAGCACATGATTATATAAAAGAAATATGTACTAATCTTGATAACAGCCGTATAACCAGATACTGCGATAACGAAGCTGTCAATCTCATATTATCTTCATATATTGACAGTGCAAACGAATATAATATAACTACGCATGTGTCTGTTACTGCTGGCAATCTTTCAGACTACAAGCCTACAGACCTTTGCAGTCTCTTAGCGAATGCACTTGAAAATGCCATAAACGCATGTAAGCTTGTACAGACTGCTCCAGCTGCTATTAATTCAAATCGTATTATCACAGTAAAGGTGTTTGATAAGAATAACAAATTATGTATTAATATCACTAATACTTATGCTGTTGAACCTGTATTCGTTAATAATACTCCTGTATCGGATAAAGCCGGCCATGGTATTGGTATCAGAAGCATAATATCTGTGATTGAGAAATATAACGGTGTATATGATTTCTTTACTGAGGATGGAGTGTTCTATTTTCAGGCATGTATATAAATATACACCACCATAAAAAGGACTATCACACTTATTTCCAAAAATGAAGATGTTTCAATGTCAACAATTCAAAGTCTTTGCGATTTTTTTGACTGCCAGCCCGGTGCTATTCTGTCATATGAAAAAGAAATTGATAAAAATACTACTCTTTTCAGACTTCGTGAAGAAATGGAAATGAAACTAAAAGGGGGTCTATATCATCAGACCCAGATACGCATAGCTTATAATTCAAATCATATGGAAGGAAGCCGGTTGACAGAAGAACAGACACGAAGTATCTATGAAACCAAGACTATAGGGAAAACAGCAATATAACCTTTGAGGATATAATTGATTTTCATTATAAATTTGAAAAAATACACCCATTTCAGGACGGAAATGGACGTGTTGGCAGACTTATAATGTTTAAAGAATGTCTGAAAAATAACATCTGCCCTTTTATTATTGATGATACTATGAAAGATTATTATAGACGAGGTTTAAATGAATACAATGATGAAAAAGGTTATTTACTAGAAACCTGCCGTGCCTCACAGGATGAATATAGGAAATTGTTGGAATATTTTGAATATATTTAAAGACACAATTTTAAAGACACAATTTCAAAAATAGCATATAACATATCCCCCTGGATTTTGAAACACTTTAAAATCCAGGGGGATATATGTTATATATACTTATATCGTTAATGTATTTTTATTTATACATATTAATCATTCCACAAAGGCATTTTACAATAATTATAACTATCAAATAAGAAATGATATTCACTTCTAAATCCATTTATAGCCTGCTTGAACTCTGGCGTGCTTGTAATACTTTTATATAATGAGTCACCATCTTCATAATGCCAGTAGCTTTCCTGAAGATTTAATGTTCCGTCCGGTTTATATACAATATTAATTACTCAAAGCATATTATATTTTTGTATTTTTCTATTTATATAATTTATACTCTGCCATATCGGTCTATATCTTATTCCACACCCTTAAATATCACATTTCTTACCGGATTAAGCGCAAATAAAAGTATCATTCCAATAATACCGCACACTACGAATTCACTTGCACCTATTGTCACAAAGAACATAGCAAATATGCCCTCTGAACCATAAGCATATTTTAATACAAATGGAACTATGAGTGTATTGGCAATAATTGGTGGTAATGGTGCAAGCCACTTATTCTTTCTTAACGCATAAGTTCCTATTGCACCAATAAGTGTAGCAATACTTCCAAATATTATATCCCATATAGCTGCACCACCTAAGATGTTAGATAACAGACAGCCTACGAACAGTCCCGGTATCGCCGCTGGTGTAAAATATGGCAGAATTGTAAGTGCCTCTGCTATTCTGAACTGTATAGGTCCGAAGCTGCAATAGTTAAATATAATAACGAGCACAGTATAAAGTGCTGCAATGACAGCCGCCTGCGTAATAAAGACAGCTTTTTTACCCTGATTTAATTTATCCATTTTATTCTCCTTTAGTTTTGTTTTATGTGTGGAAGGTTTCGAACACACATTATAAGACGGACAGAAATGCAAATATCTGCCCGCCTTAATCTTATATGTCACTATATTTATATATTAACCTTGTATACAAAGTATTTCAATAGTCTGCCGTCAATGCGATTCCCTGCCTTGACGCAATTCCTAAGCTTTGCCGATTATAAGGTTACACCCTGCTTAAAGATAGCTAAATCGTGGAAGCCAGCGATTTCAGCCTTTACCTTCTTACCAGAAGCAACATCTAATACAAGCTGGAAGAGTTCCTTAGCTGCATCTTCAAGTGGAAGGTCATCTGTTACAATTCTTCCTGCATTGAAGTCTATCCAGTTGCTCTTATTGCCAGCAAGTCTTGAGTTAGTAGCAATCTTTACTGTAGGTACTGGTGATGCAAATGGTGTTCCACGTCCTGTTGTGAAAAGAACCATCTGTGCTCCTGCTGCTGCACAAGCTGTTGAAGCAACAAGGTCATTACCAGGTGCGCTAAGAAGGTTAAGTCCCTTATCAGATACTCTTTCACCATAAGCTAATACACCCTTTACAAGTGATGAACCAGACTTCTGTGTACATCCAAGTGACTTATCTTCAAGTGTTGTGATACCACCATCCTTGTTTCCTGGTGATGGATTCTCATATATTTCCTGACCATTCTTGATGAAGTATTCCTTAAAGTCATTGATAAGGTGAACTGTCTTCTCGAAAAGTTCCTTGTTAGCACATCTGTTCATAAGGATAGTCTCTGCACCGAACATCTCTGGAACTTCTGTAAGGATAGTTGTACCGCCCTTAGATACGAGCATATCTGAGAAAAGACCTACTGTTGGGTTAGCTGTGATACCTGATAAACCATCAGAACCACCACACTTCATACCAACGATAAGGTGCTTAGCACTAACCTTTTCTCTCTTAAATGTAGCAGCGTAAGACATAAGTTCCTTCATAATACCTTCAGCAGCTTCCTGCTCATTTTCTACATCCTGAACCTGTAAGAACTTAACTCTGTCTGGGTTAACTTCACCGATATAATCCTTAAGAACTTCAATACGGCTGTTCTCGCAGCCAAGACCAAGTACAAGTACTGCACCAGCATTAGGATGATTGATAAGGTCAGCAAGTATGTGTCTTGTATTCTCCTGATCCTCTGTTACCTGTGAACATCCGTATGGATGTGGGAAAGCAACAACTTCATCAACACCTTCTGGCTTGTTAGCTCTTGCTGTAGCTTCGATTGCTCTTGCTATAGAATTAACGCAGCCAACTGTTGGGATAATCCATACTTCATTTCTTACACCAACTGTACCATTTTCACGCATATATCCTTCAAAGAACGCTTCCTCTGTTGGCTCAACATCCTTGTGTCCTTCTGGATTGTATGTATATTCAAGAAGATCACCAAGTGCAGTCTTTAAGTTGTGTGTATGAACCCATCCACCAACTTCTATATCAGCCTGTGCATAACCAATTCTGAAACCATACTTTATAACTGCATCGCCCTTCTTAATAGGCTTGATAACAAACTTATGTCCCTGAGGGATATCTTCTATTGTAGTAACTTCCGTACCAGCAACATTAAGTGTTGTACCCTTAGCGATTGGCTTAAGAGCTACTGCAACATTATCATCTTTATTAATCTTAATAAAATCCTGCATAACTACCTCCTGTAATTAATATAATCTCTATATATCATTAACTGCATACATCATAGAATTATGAAATTCAATGATTACATTCACATCATAACATTTTTATTATAACAATAAAAGGGTATAAATACACAATACCTCTTACATAACTTAAGGGCGGATGAAAAAGAACACCCGCCCTTATTAATGCTTTAAAATACAATATAAATCAATGCCGAAACTTATATTCAGCTAAGGCTTATGAATACTTTGCTGCAAACTGCCAACGCAATTATGCTAACTTTTCATCATCAAGAGCTAAATCGTTAACTACAGCTCTCATACCTCTTTCTCTGATATCTGCAATATATCCTGTGATAACTTCTTCAAGGTCAAGAACCTTAGTAAGGTCTTCGCCACCGAAGAACTTAGTATTGCTTAAGTAAGCGTGTGTGAATTCAGCTGGTGTCTTACCAGAGTTATCTCTGAAGAAATCAAGTACAGCCTTATCATCTGTGATGTTGTACTCTTCACCGTTTCTGTCACCCTTTAATACAATACCGCCGTTGAACTCAGCTTCTGTCTGTGATGTGTAGAAGCTCATAAGTGCTGCGATAGAGAATGTAAGGTACTTAGGAAGCTTGTTAAACTTCTTAACATATCCTAAGAATGAAGGAAGACATCTAGCTTCCCACTTAGATACAGAGTTAAGTGAAATGCTTAATAATCTGTGATCTACGAATGGGTTAAGGAATCTGTCGATAACAGCCTTAGCGAATTCTTCACAATCTTCCTTAGAAAGTGAAAGTGTAGGAATAACTTCATTGTAAAGTGTTTCTTCCATATACTTTCTGATAACTGGATCCTTCATAGAGTTCTCTACGTTATCGTTACCAGCAAGGAATGATGCTAATACGAATGATGTATGTGAACCATTAAGGATTCTTACCTTTCTTTCCTTATATGGATGATGATCCTTTGTAAATACTACATTAAGTCCAGCTTCCTTGAATGGAAGTTCCTTCTCAAGCTGTTCAAGTGGAAGGTTAGAATCACTTTCTACAACCCAGAGACCGAACACTTCTGCTCTGTCGATAAGCTGATCTTCATAGCCCCACTCTTCGCAAAGCTTAGCAGCATCTTCTCTTGGATAACCTGGAACAATTCTATCAACAAGTGTTGGGCAGAATGAGCAGTAATTATTAACCCAATCCTTGAATCCATCTTCAAGACCCCAGAGTTCTATAAACTTCATAATGCACTTCTTTAATTCGATACCATTATCAGCGATAAGTTCGCAAGGAAGTAAGATAAGTCCCTTATCTGCTGCTCCGTTGAACTTCTGGTATCTCTTGTAGAGAAGCTGTGTAAGCTTACCAGGATATGTCTTAGGAGGACGAGCATTAGGATCGTTATCTGTCTCGTCAAATACGATACCTGCTTCTGTTGTATTAGAAACGATAAATCTAAGTGTTTCACTTGTACCATATTCAATGTACTTGTCATAATCTTCGATAGCTGCTACAGCATCAACAACAGATGTAATCTGACGTGTGATTTCCTTAGGCTGTCCATCTACGAAACCTCTTAACTGAAGTGTGTACTGGCATTCCTGATCGTGGAATCTTTCAAGTGTACCAAACTCGATTGGCTTAACGATAACAACACCACCATTAAAATCTGTCTTTTCGTTAGTAACATCGAAGATATAATCTACGAATGCTCTAAGGAAGTTACCTTCACCAAACTGCATAACCTTTACAGGTCTGTCAACTGCATGTGTAATACTCTTGTTTAATCTCTGCATATTAAATCTCCTTTTTCTACAGGGTATCTTATCCCTGATTATTAACCAGTAAATGGTATCTTGAAGTGCATGTAAGCGCTTTCATAATCTTTCAATAACTATGATATACTTAAATATGACTTTCGTCAATAATTATTTTTGTATACATGATTAGCGTATACATGATTAACGACATAAATAGTCATATGGCTAAAGTACAATAAAAATACACTTACACACTTGCTTTTATAATAATACCATTGTATAATCAGATTATCAATATGTAAGTGCTTACATTTAACATTTATGCACCCACAGGAGTCGGATATGAATATATATGATGTTTCCAAGAAAGCTGGTGTTTCCATTGCCACTGTTTCAAGAGTTCTTAACGGCAACGCCAAGGTATCTTCAAAAACCAAAGATAAGGTTCTTGCCGCTATTAAAGAGCTTGATTACACACCTAACGTATTTGCAAGAGGCTTAGGTCTTAATACAATGAAAACCATCGGTATCATGTGTATTGATTCATCAGATATTTATCTTGCCAATGCAGTATATTATCTTGAACAGGAATTAAGAAAATATGGATATGATTCCATACTCTGCTGCACGGGTAAAGATTATAGCAATAAGAAGAAATATCTTGAGCTTCTCTTAAGCAAACGTGTTGATGGTGTTATCCTTACTGGTTCACAGTTTGTTGAAAACACTGGTTCACACACCAATGATTATATTATTGATGCTGCTAGAGATATCCCGATAGTTCTTGCCAACGGATACCTTGATGCCCCTAATATATATTCTGTTATGTGCAATGATGAAATTGCGATTTATAACGCAACAAAACTCTTGATTAATAACGGACATCGTAATATAGTCTACTTATATACAAGCAGGTCATATAGTGGAATGAACAAGTATTCCGGTTATATGAAAGCTTTAAAAGAAGCTGCTATCAGTCTCCCACACCAATACAGCCATCTATGTGGAAAAAACATTTCACATGCGAAAGAATATCTTAATGAGCTTTATGATAACAATATTCCTTTTGATGCTGTAGTAACCTCTGATGACTCACTTGCAGCTGGCGCAGTTAAATATGCACACGCCCACTCTATCAGTGTTCCTGATGAGCTTGAGATTATTGGTTATAACAACTCGGTTCTTTCCATATGCACTGAACCAGAGCTTACATCTATTGACAGCCACGTTGAACAGCTTTCAACTAAAGCAGTAGATGTTCTTATGAAGGTATTGTGCGGTGAATCTGCTGATAAACACAGCATTATCACTGCTGATATTATAAAACGCAATACAACACATTTTTAATTCACAGGAGGATTAAGAACTATGAAACAATTCATGGACAAAGACTTTTTACTTTCAACACCTACAGCACAGCATCTCTTCCACGACTATGCTGACAAGATGCCTATCGTTGATTATCACTGTCATATCAACCCTAAGGAAATCGCAGAAGACAGAAAGTTCGAGAATATTACACAGGTATGGCTCGGCGGTGACCACTATAAGTGGCGTCAGATGAGAACTAATGGTGTTGATGAGAAGTATATCACAGGTGATGCTTCTGATCGTGAAAAGTTCCAGAAATGGGCTGAAACACTTGAAATGGCTATCGGTAACCCTCTTTACCACTGGAGCCACCTTGAGCTTCAGAGATACTTCGGTTACAACGGTATCTTAAATGGTGATACAGCTGAAGAAGTATGGAATCTTTGCAACGCTAAGTTACAGGAAGATTCTATGTCAGTAAGAAACCTTATCAAGAAGTCTAACGTTAAGTTAATCTGTACAACTGATGATCCTGTTGATTCACTTGAATGGCATAAGGTGTTAGCTGCTGATGATACATTTGATGTAAAGGTTCTTCCAGCATGGAGACCTGACAAAGCTATGAACATTGAAAAGCCAGATTATCTTGACTATCTTAACACATTATCAGATGTAAGCGGAATCAAGGTTAACTCTTTCGCTTCTCTTATTGATGCTTTAAAAAACAGAATGCAGTTCTTTGATTCAATGGGCTGCTCAGTATCTGACCACGCTCTTGAATATGTTATGTATAAACCTTACACAGATGCTGAAATCGAGGCTATATTTGCTAAGAGATTCTCAGGTGAAGCTATCACAACAGAAGAAATGAACAAGTTCAAGACTGCATTCATGGTATCTGTTGGTAAGGAATACAACAAGCTTAACTGGGTAATGCAGTTACACTATGGTACAATCCGTGATAACAACGTATTCAGATACAATCAGTTAGGTCCTGATACAGGTTTTGACTGCATCAACACTTATGACTGTTCAGCAGAGATGGCTCAGTTCCTTAATGCTCTTAACAGCACAGATGAACTTCCTAAGACTATCATCTACTCACTTAATCCATCAGTTAATGCTGCTATCGGTACTGTTATTGGATGTTTCCAGGATTCTAAGGCTGTTGGTAAGATTCAGCAGGGTTCAGCATGGTGGTTCAATGATCATAAGGTTGGTATGACTAACCAGATGACAAGCCTTGCTAACTTAAGCTTACTTGGCAACTTCATCGGTATGCTTACAGATTCAAGAAGCTTCTTATCTTACACAAGACATGAATACTTCAGAAGAATCATGTGCGAACTTATCGGTGGATGGGTTGAAAATGGTGAATACCCTAACGATGAAAAGACTCTTAAGAAGATTGTTGAAGGCATCTCTTACAACAATGCAGTTCGTTACTTTGGTTTCGACTTATAATTAGCAGTCTGACAGACTAATAAGAAATAATAACAATAATAAAAGGATAAATGATAATGCTGCTATTCAGCTTATCACTTATCCTTTTTTAGTATTTTCTTACTTTCATACATTTTCTTATCAGCCCTGCTTCTGGTTGATTCGAAATCTTCATCCTTCTCGTTGTCATATTCTGCATATCCACAGGCTATATGTACATTAAGACCAACTATTCCAAGCTTCTCAGTTATCTGCTTTTCACGCCATCTAAGACGTTTTTTATATTTTTCTATATTAAACCGCTTATTTTTCCTGATTATAGCACAGAATTCATCTCCTCCTATACGATAACATTTTCCGTACTTTCCAAATATCTCCCTGATAAGCTTTGCAGATGCTTCAATATAAGCATCACCTGCTGCATGTCCAATATTATCATTACAGTATTTAAGATTATTAAGATCAAACGTAACAATAGCATATCCGTTATAATCTTCCATATTCTGCTCCCAATGTTCAAACGCTGACCTGTTATAAAGACCTGTCATGACATCTTTTTCAGCCATTTCTTTATAAAACGCTGCTTTCTGTCCATCCCTTATCATTTCAAGTACCTCAGATACAAGTTCATATCCAAGAAGAACTATAAATATAAGTATACCAAACTTACCTATCACATCTATTTCCTGCACATACCTATAGTACGCATATAAATCCACAAGCATAGAACTACCCAATGCAGCTACAGCTATAATATTCGACTTTACTTTTCTGTCAAAGCCATTTTTTATAATTCTGTCAACAACAACCCCACAAAAATATAATAAAGCAATAATAAGCATTATATGTATAAACAAAACAGTTCTTTTAAACTCTGCCATTCCTGTAATATGTAGTATAATGAGCACAATATCCATTAATGAAAATATAGTACATAATGCATTGCTCACTGTTGCTGTATGTATATGAAAGAAATTCTTTTCAGCCTGAACAAAAGGTATTGGAAGCATCATAAGCAGCACATAACCCATAAGTGAAGCCAGCTTTCTGTCTGCTATAAAAAGCATGGCAATACTTGTTTCATTCAGCGACCATGCACCTATCAGCATCGCAAATATACCAAAATAAAGCAGTGCCTGTATCTGTGAAATTCTCTTATTACATATAATCCACAACATAATCATAACTATACCAACAAGTATAATTAGTGCACTTAACACCGCTGGTAAAAAGGCCTCTGATATTAATTCTTTTAATATACGTGCTTCATCACCATATTCAAATGTTGTTTCTTTTTGTTTAGCACCTTCATACACATTAGTAAGTTTTACTTTCACATCCGTTGTATATGAGGGTATGTTAACAATCGAATAATTAGTTCCTGTTGTTGTACCATATATCGACTTATGTGCATTTACATAATATATAAGATTATCATTAGCATATACTTCTATCTCCTGGTGCCTGCTGATAAAATATATAGCCATGTTATCACTTGATGCAGTACTTAACTTCAGACTATATTCGACTGTTCCATCTCCTATATATTCTTTTTTATCTGGTTCTATCACCATCTTTATCTTGTCATCCGCTGGTGTCTTAATATCTACTTTGCTAAATATAAAACCTGAAAAAAGATAAAACAAAAAGCCAAAAAGAAATAATAAATACATAATTCTGTTAACCATTTTTATGTTCTTCATATATAATCCTCTCTAAAGGCATTATTCTATTATCCGTAAAATCTATATTCTATGATACTTCAAATCGGCTTTATTTTCAAATATTTTCTATGATTCCCTTCAATTTTCTTCAATTCTATTCAATTTCATTCAACTTTACGCATATTTAATAAGACTGTCAGAATTAAATAAACTAGACATTAAAGTCAGCTGATGTATTAATAAAATCGAAATCAATAATCATTACGTAAAATAGCAAACCATAATTCTCGCTATGTACTATTCTGCCATAATCAAGGACATTCTTATATCCACCACTTTTAGTCGCCATCCTGTATCTGACATAATCATTCACTTTATTTTCATTAATCGATATCTGTTCCCATATATGCTTTTCAACACGTTTAAAATCATCAGGATGAACAAGTCCATTAAAATGCTTTCCTGAAAATTCAAAGAAATCATCTAAATCATCACATTCTGCAAGTCTTAGCATTTCATTGTTAGCATATAAAATCTGTTCATCACTTTTATCAGCCTTATATATGAAAAATGCCGCTGGAAGATTGTTTGAAATATCACTAAGCTTAAAGCCAAGCTGTGAACGGTTAGAATCTGACACATGATAACTTGCCCTATATGGAAGACATCCATGCTTTCCACGAAGCTTAACCTCATATAATGCTATATCTGCATACCTTAACAGTTCAGAACTCTTGTGTGCATATGTAGGATACTCAACATA
>FR886141.1:0-23536 GCA_000436475.1 Eubacterium sp. CAG:248 | reverse complement strand
TTATGCAAGAATGTACGTTTTTTCATTGTAAAGCTTTCTATCTGATTCTTTGCCTCATCCTCATTACAATCCTTTATAAGCAAACAAAACTCATCGCCACCATTTCTTCCAATGACAGCATTTTTTGAAAACTCTTTTTTCATAGCCGTTGCCAGCTGAAGAAGCACCTGATCTCCTACCTCATGACCATGCACATCATTAATAAACTTAAAATTATCCACATCAAGTAATATTGCGATGCACTTCTTTGATTCATTATTATTTAAATACTTCCCAACCTGCTCATCAAACCCGATTCTGTTAAGCAGTCCTGTAAGTCCGTCTGTTATAGACATCTGCCTAAACTTTTTTCTTTGTTTTTCCATATTTATGAATGCAAATGCCAGAACCTCCAGCAATGCTATTATGATAACACTTCCAATTACGACAAAACTGATATTTTTATCATTTTTCCATCCATTTACTGGTGTAACATCAAGCTTCCACATACAGCCACCAAGTTCGAATGTGTATGAAACAGGATTGTCTAATTCCTGTTTTGAACTATCTATCACATTATAATCTGACGATAAAGGCGACTCTGTTTTAGATAGAATATAATCATAGCCAAAACTTTCCAGTGCATTCACCGAATCATTAAAAATCTCCGGAACCTTGATTATAATTATCGCCAGCCCCCAGAAATAGCGTTCTCCATCTTCATTATAAAGATAAATCGGATTACGTATAGCAATCCCCATACCTCCCTGGCTAAGTGTGAATGGACCATGCATAACAACAATATCGTTGTCTATTCCATATCTGACAATTGCTCCCCTTTTTTCGTCATTAACAAGGTCTATCTTAGCAGCTTCGTTTCCCTCTTCTGGATATATTTCATTAACAACACCATCTGGTGCCAGCTGAATACTCTGTACATAATCTGCCATCATACCACTAGCGATTGTACTAAACTTATTGACCGCACCATCCTCACTTATAAGGAGCTGTTCAATAGAATATGTTTTTCCAATCCCCAAATTAAAATCATTTATCATTTGGTCAGCATATGTAACAGCATTCAGACTTGCTTTAGCTCTTATCTTTTCATAATCAATTCTGTTAACTTCCATGACGATAGCATTCAATATTATTATACCACATATAAACACTACTAATGGTAATATATGCCATTTGTTACCAGTATATTTTTTTGTTCCACACTCCATAATCATCCATTCCCAAATCAATCTATATTTAATACAATTCCCACTATGTATCCCATTATATATTGATATAACGATTACCAAAAGTATGCTTTACTTTGTTTTTTATTCTTTCCATGACATGTAGGAAAGAAAATCTATTATTTACCAATCACTAAGTATGTATTATAGTACACGATAATAATTATAGCAACAAAATTCTTTTCTCGTTTTTGCGGATTTATGTTTTTTTCTTTTGTTTTTTATTAGTCTTCAAATATATTTTATAGAAGTCCCTGCGCTAATAATGCAAAAACCACCGCAATCCCAGTGATTACGGCGGTTTAACGCATTTAACTTATTAAATTAATTAGAACTTACCTTCATCAGCAGCCTGCTGAACAGAAACAGCAACAGCAACTGTAGCACCAACCATTGGGTTGTTACCCATACCGATAAGACCCATCATTTCTACGTGGGCAGGAACTGAAGATGAACCAGCAAACTGAGCATCTGAGTGCATACGTCCCATAGTATCTGTCATACCATAAGAAGCAGGACCTGCTGCCATGTTATCTGGGTGAAGTGTACGACCTGTACCACCACCTGAAGCTACTGAAAAGTACTTCTTGCCAGCTTCAAGTCTTTCCTTCTTGTATGTACCTGCAACTGGATGCTGGAATCTTGTAGGGTTTGTTGAGTTACCTGTGATAGAGATATCAACATTCTCCTTCCACATGATTGCAACACCTTCTGTTACGTCATTAGCACCGTAGCAGTTAACCTTAGAACGAAGTCCATCAGAATATGCGATTCTTTCGATTTCCTTAACTTCGCCTGTAGCATAATCCATCTCTGTCTCAACGAATGTGAATCCGTTAATTCTTGAGATAATCTTAGCAGCATCCTTACCGAGACCGTTAAGGATAACTCTAAGAGGTTTCTGTCTAACCTTGTTAGCCTTCTCTGCGATACCAATAGCACCCTCAGCAGCAGCGAATGATTCGTGACCTGCTAAGAAAGCGAAACATTCTGTATCTTCTTCAAGAAGCATCTTACCAAGGTTACCATGTCCAAGACCAACCTTTCTCTGGTCAGCAACTGAACCTGGAATACAGAATGCCTGAAGACCTTCACCAATAGCTGCAGCAGCCTCTGAAGCCTTTCTAGCACCCTTCTTGATTGCGATAGCTGCACCTACGATGTAAGCCCAGCAAGCGTTTTCAAAACAGATAGGCTGAATGCCCTTTACCATGTTGTATACATCTAAACCAGCATCTTTAGTAATCTTCTCAGCTTCTTCTATAGATGAGATACCATAGCTGTTAAGTACAGCGTTGATCTGGTCAATTCTTCTCTCATATGATTCAAATAATGCCATTATATTCGTCCTCCTTACTTAACCTCTTCATCTGTTCTAGGATCAATAATCTTAACTGCATCAGCAACACGACCATACTGTCCAGCTGCCTTCTCATATGCTGTGTTAGGATCATCACCCTTCTTAATGAAGTCTGTCATCTTACCAAGGTTAACGAACTTATAACCAATAATCTGATCATCCTTATCAAGAGCGATACCTGTTACATATCCCTCTGCCATCTCTAAGTAACGTGGTCCCTTTGCAAGAGTACCATACATAGTACCAACCTGTGAACGAAGTCCCTTACCAAGATCCTCAAGACCAGCACCAACTGCTAAACCGCCTTCTGAGAAAGCACTCTGTGTTCTACCATATACAATCTGTAAGAATAATTCTCTCATAGCTGTGTTAATAGCATCACATACTAAGTCTGTATTTAAAGCTTCCATAACAGTTAAGCCTGGTAAGATTTCAGCTGCCATAGCTGCTGAATGTGTCATACCTGAACATCCGATTGTTTCAACTAAAGCTTCCTGAATGATACCTTCCTTAACGTTTAATGTAAGCTTACATGCACCCTGCTGAGGAGCACACCAGCCAACACCATGTGTAAAACCTGAAATGTTCTTAACTTCCTTATTCTGTACCCACTTTCCTTCTGTAGGAACTGGAGCAGCGCCATGATGAACGCCCTGTGCTACTGGACACATGTTTTCAACTTCCTGTGTATAAATCATCTTATTACTCCTTTCGTTAGTTAAGGGATTCATACATAATTATGAACCCCTTTATCACTTGTGTTATTTTCTCACATCACAATGCTTAAGTCAATTATGATTGTGTAAAAAATATCAAAAATTATGAAAAATGTAATTACATCATAGATATTATATAACTAAAACCATTAAAGTTCAAACTTATCAATAGCCTCTGTAAGATGTGAAGCTATATCATCAAGTTCAACTGTAAACTGGTTAAGTGTGTGCATAGTAGCATTAACCTCTTCAGCCGAAGCTGATACTTCTTCTGAAGCTGCTGCTGTTTCTGTAGATACAGAAGCTACATCCTCCATGCTCTTGACAACATTCTCACGGCTTGCATCCATCTGCTCATTAAGTGAGGCTATGTTATCAAGACCTTCCTTAAGTGCATTGACAGCATCTGATATATGTCCGAAAAGTTCCTTAGCTGCATTGATAGACTTATTCTGTTCATCAATAATATCAACGCTTTCATCCATAGTCTTTTCCGCCACTACTGACTTAGCTGAGATTTCCTTTACAATCTGCTTAATCTCATCTGTTGATGCCTGCGACTGTTCTGCCAGCTTTCTTATCTCATCTGCTACTACCGCAAAGCCTCTTCCACTTTCACCAGCTCTTGCTGCTTCAATGCTTGCGTTAAGTGAGAGCAGATTCGTCTGTTCTGTAATCTCTGTAATAGCATCTGATATAAAGTTAATCTTTTCTATACTTTCAATCATCTCATTAACTACATTCTTTGAGAATCTTGAGTTATCCTTAGACCTTTCACCCTTCTCTATAAGATCATCAACTATTGTAATACCCTTATCACTAAGTGTCTTAGTCTCAACTGACATATCGTTTATATCACTTACATATGCCTTAGTTTCATGAAGCTTAGATGCAAGAAGTTCTACCTCTGATGTTGCCTTCTGTGTACTTTCTGCCTGTCCTGATGCACCTATTGATACACTCTGTATAGCCTCTGATACCTGATTGACAGTCTCAGTTGTTGACTCACTCACCTGTGATATCTTCTTAGATGCTGTGATAAGAACTCCTGACTTTTCTTCAACACCCTTTATAAGACCTGATATCTGATCAGCCATATCATTGTAGTTATTCTCAACCTGTCCGAATTCATTCTTCTTCTTTACTTCTATTCTGTGTGTAAGATCACCATCAGCCATCTTACCCATAGCAGTGTTAATCTTCTTAAGCTCTTTAGAGAATAACCTTGCTGTTATAAGAGCAATAGCAACACCTATTATAATTCCTATTATTGCAAGAAACATTGTCCTGTTTCTGATACTGGTTACAATTGTCTGCGTCTCTGACTCGCTTATAAATCCCATAAGAGTCCAGCCTGTAACTGCATCCTTAGAAGTTACAATATGAAGGCTTTCACCATTTACTTTTTCATCGAAAGAAAATGTTGTATCAAGCTTGTCATCACCAAGTCCCTTTATAGTATTCCAGCATTCAAGCTTAGTAACATCATCTACATATGTATTCTTGTCATTATTAACAAGAATCTTGCCTTCCTTATTAACAAGAATTACATAACCTGTATCAAGAAGACCTATATTTCTTACATAATCTTCAACCTCTGAGAAGTCAATATTAAGACCTACCGCTCCATAGTTACTGTTATCTGAATACTTTATTTCCTGAGACACAGTAAATATCGTCTTTCCAGATTTTGAATCCTTATATGGATCTGAAAAAACTGAATATATAGAATTCCTTGCCTTTGAGCCTATACATGCTTTATACCATGACTGGTTCGTATCATTAACATCTCTTGTTAATCCACCCTTGTTGCTTGTCTTACCTGTATCTGGATTAATCTCTGTCCAGCCATCTACTCTAAGACCTGTTTTAGTAGTAAAAAATGCAAGCTCAGCTCCATTAGTTACCTTTACTGATGCAACAAGTGAATCCTTGATTGCTGTTACATTGGTATCAATATCGCCTCTGTCTTCGAGATGCTTTATCTCATTCTTACGCGTAAGAAGATCAACTGGCTGTGAAAGAGTCTTTAAATACGTTGTAAACCCTTCCTGTGCTGCCTCAAGTGTCTGCCCACTAGTCACTTTAGTATTTCCGTTAATAGCTGTTCTTGTCTTATTTAGAGAACCAAGCGATACAAGAATTATTGACACGCATATCGCTACTACAAAAGATAATACAAGCTGGGCACCAATCCCTTTGAAAGTTTTCATACTTTTACCTCACTATCCTTATCCTTTTATATTAACCATAATAAATTATACTCTGATTAATTATATGGTTAACCATGTAATACTTTTGCAAAATAACTACATTTTTGCATATATACTATACTATGATAGCATAAAGTATTTATTTTTCAAGGGGTGTCTCCTTATGTTAATATATTAACAATTTTTTAATGTTTTTTTGTGATTTCACCCTGTTTTTTGTAGATTGAACCTGCTGGAACAAAGCCTCTTACACTTGAAAGAGGATATATATTACTCTCTTTTCCTACTATTGTTCCCGGATTAAGAACACTTCCGCATCCAATCTCAACATAATCGCCAAGAAAAGCACCTATCTTCTTAATTCCAGTATCCACGTTTTCATCTGGCCCTTTTATGGTTATAAGCTTCTTATCTGATTTAACATTAGATGTTATTGAGCCTGCTCCCATATGTGCTTTATAGCCAAGTATTGAATCACCTACATAGTTATAATGGGGAACCTGTACGCCATCGAATAGTATTACATTTTTAAGTTCTGTCGAGTTACCTACTACTGCACCTTCACCAACTATAGCTTTTCCTCTTATAAATGCACAATGTCTTATCTGTGCACCTTTACATATTATTGCCGGACCTGCAATATATGCTGATTCAAACACATCAGCTTCTTTATGAATCCATACATTTCCGTCCTTTTTAATATATTCATCCTCTGGAAGGGTGCTGCCAAGCTCTACTATATAGTCTCCTATCTTTGACAATACCTCCCATGGATATATGCATCCATCAAAAACAGATGCTGCTATTGTCCTGTCAAGACTATATAACTCCTTTATAGTTATAGACTCATTCATCATATTAATCCTCTTTTCTTTATATTTATAATGATGCCTTGTACAATAGTTCTAAGCCTATTCCACCGTAACGCTCTTCGCAAGATTCCTTGGCTTATCTACATCGTTGCCCTTAAGAACTGCTGTGTAATATGCTATAAGCTGAAGCGGAACTGCTGCCGTCATTGGCATAAATATCTGTGGAGTATCCGGAAGGCTTATTATTATATCTGCAACTCCTTCTTCTATCTCCACCTCTGATCCTGCAACAAGAATAACAAATGCCCCTCTTGCCCTGGCTTCTTTAATATTACTTATAGTCTTTTCAACAAGATCCATCTGTGTAGCCACAGCAATAACCGGCATATTCTCAGTAATAAGAGAAATAGTTCCATGCTTTAACTCACCAGCAGCATATGATTCTGAATGAATATATGATATTTCTTTAAGCTTAAGTGAGCCTTCCATACTTGATGCATAATCAAGTCCTCTTCCTATATATAAAAGGCTGTCTGCGTTCATCAGCTTAGAGGCTGCATACTGGCACTTTTCCTTAAGAGTAATAGCCTCCTCAAGGACAAATGGCATATTTTCAAGATATTCTGTATATTTTTTACATTCTTCTTTTGTTATTTTGTTTCTTGCAAAAGCCAGCTCAAATGCTATAAGGTACATTATAGCTATCTGTACCATATATGCCTTTGTTGAGGCAACAGATATTTCAGGGCCAGCGTGCGTATACACAACCATATCAGCCTCTCTCGCTATAGATGAGCCTTTAACATTAACAATAGCCATAGTATCTGCACCCCTCTGCTTTGCAAGCTCTAAAGCAGCCTTTGTATCAGCAGTTTCTCCCGACTGTGATATAACTATCATAAGATCGCCTTCACCTATAAGTGGATCCCTATATCTGAATTCGGATGCTATATCAACAACAACAGGAACCCTTACAAGCTTCTCTATAACATACTTTCCAACCATTCCTGCATGCATAGCTGTTCCACAGGCTACTATATATATATTCTTATAATCCTTTAATTTTCCCTTATCAAAACCTTCTGCTGTAAAATCAGGCATATGATTCTGTATTCTTGGTGTAATAGTTGTTTTAACAGCTGTAGGCTGCTCATGAATCTCTTTAAGCATAAAATGCTCGTATCCACCCTTTTCTGCGGCATCAACATCCCAGTCAGCTGTATTTATTTCCTTAAAAACTTCATTTCCATGAACATCAAAAAATCTTATTGAATCCTTCTTTACTTCTGCTATATCATTCGTATCAAGAAGATAATAATTTCTTGTATAGTGAATAATAGCTGGCACATCAGATGCTATAAAGTTTTCATTTTCTCCTGCACCCACTATAAGCGGGCTGTCTTTTCTTACAGCATATAGTGTGTCAGGAAAATCCCTGAACAGTATGCCAAGAGCATATGAACCCTTAATCTCTCCTATAACCTTAGATATAGTTGTAAGTGGATTTCCATCATAATAATAATCAAGAAGCTTTGCCACTGTTTCAGTGTCAGTCTCACTCACAAAGCTATATCCTTCACCTATAAGAAACTCCTTTATCTGTTTATAATTCTCAATAATGCCATTGTGTACTATTGATACTCTTTTATTTCCATGAGGATGCGAATTAATGTCTGATGGTTCTCCATGCGTTGCCCATCTTGTATGACCAATTCCACAGTGTCCAACAGGCTTGCCATCCCTCGCCATTTTTTCAACAAGATTAGAAAGTCTTCCCTTACATTTTTCTACTTTAATAGTTCCATGTTCAAAAACAGCAATTCCTGCTGAATCATATCCTCTATATTCCAGCTTTGAAAGTGCATCTATAAGTACATCTGCACAATCTCTGTCACCTACATACCCTGTAATCCCGCACATAACAATCCTCCATATTATTCTTCTTTATAAGCCCATTATATCACCAGTATGTATATATCAACATCTGCATTATACAATCAGACTATTTAATATTAAGTTATATATTAAATTATATGTCTTCCCTGCATTATACACGACTCAGCCCCTTATGGGCAATATTAATCTCAACTTATTTTACCAAAGCCCATTATAAACAATGACATATATCATCTCTTGTAATTTCTGGCTGAAGCATTAAATAATGTTATAAGCTGTGCCTGGTTGTTAAGTCCTTTCACAGCAACAGTTCTTCTTGTCACAAAACCTGACAGCTTCTGCATATATTCATCAGAAGTTATACTTCCCTCTGCTACGTATGTGAGTCCTTTCTCCCAGCTTGCCGTAAGCTCAGGATTTAGCAGCTGCCTGATTGAATTATCAACTACATCATATATAATTTCGCCAAGAAGTGTTGGTGTAATTATCTGTGTTTTTGAATTAATAAATATGTATTTATTAACATTAAGCTTTTTTAATATTTCTGCCCTTGTTGCACTTGTTCCTATTCCGCTTCCCTTAATCTGCGCCCTTAGCTCCTCATCTTCTATGAGCTGTCCTGCATTCTCCATTGCAAGAATAATCGAACCGGAATTATATCTTTTAGGTGGAGAAGTTTCTCCCTCTTTTATATCAAACCCTGTAAATGTTATCTCTGAACCTTTTTTTAACAGCTTAAGACTTTCAAGCAATTCTGCATCTGTCTTATCTGATGAATTATCAGTAACATCTTCCACTTTTCCTGTCTTATCCTTTGAATCTGCCAGTTGTATATTTTTATTTTTAGCAAATGAATTATTCGTAACTTTCAGATAACCTTCGTTTACAAGCACCTTAAATGTTGCATACATATCTTCATTCTTTACTGATGTGGTTATGCTTACTTTCTGATACACCGCTGCCGGATAAAATATACTTAAGAATCTCCTTACTATTATCTCATAAGTCCGCTGTGCAGTAACTGATAAAGCAGCCAGATTGTTAAGTCCCTGTCCGGTTGGAATAATAGCATAATGATCTGTTATAGCTTTATCGTTACAATATCTTGTTTTTTCTATACCATCATAAAGCTTATTTTCCATAACCTCTAAAGCTATATCCTTAACATGCACATAACTCCTTAGCCCGCCTATATTTTTATATATTTCTTTACATACTGCACTTGATAATACTCTTGCATCTGTTCTCGGATACGTAACAAGTTTTTTTTCATATAATTCCTGTATGATGTTAAGTGTCTGATCCGGACTTATCTTAAACAGCTTACTACATTCATTCTGTATTTCAGCAAGATTATATAATAATGGAGGATTTTTTGTTTCCTTCTTTCTTTCAACCTGCTTTACAATTCCACAATCCGGGAGCGGATCTGATAATATTTTTACAAGCTCTTCAGCCTTTTCTCTTTCCTTAAAGCCATTATCCTTATACAGATAAGGCGTTCCATAATATCTGCTCTGCTCACACACTCTCCATTCAACATCAAATGTTTTATCGTTAATCGATGCACCTCCAATAACCTTAAAAAATGGTGTTTTAACAAAGCTTCGTATTTCTCTTTCTCTTCTTACAACCATTCCAAGAACACACGTCATAACTCTTCCGACAGAAACTACAGCTCTGTCCTCATGAAGATAATTAGCTATATTTCTTCCGTATTTTAATGTAAGAACTCTTGAAAAATTAATACCCATAAGATAATCTTCTTTAGCTCTAAGATACGCAGCTGAACTCAGGTTATCATACTCTGATATATCCTTTGCATTCTTTATGCCTTTAAGTATCTCTTCCTCAGTCTGTGAATCTATCCATACTCTTCTTTCGTTCTTACCAGTAACATGAGCCTCCTGCCTTACAAGTCTATATATATATTCTCCCTCACGTCCCGAATCGGTACATACATATATTGTTTCAACATCATCCCTGTTAAGTATATTTTTCACTATATCAAACTGTTTTTTTACAGCTGGTATAACTTCATATTTAAACTGTCCCGGAATAAATGGCAACGTATCAAACCGCCACTTTTTTAGATTCTCATCATATGCCTCAGGATAACTCATAGTTATAAGATGACCTACACACCATGTTACAATATGCTCATCAGCTTCCAGATATCCATCTTTTCTTTTAAAATTTACATGAAGTGCTTTTGCAAACTCCTGCGCAACACTTGGCTTTTCCGCTATATATACGGATTTTCCCATACAATCATTCTCCAATCTGTCATTATAATATACATGTTTTTATATATCATAATTTGTCATATCTTTATATTATAAATTATATCATAGTAAAATGCAAAGAATATAAATCCAAATGTAAATGCAAAAAATGCAAAAAGTAAAATGCTCTAACACACAAAAAGCAGCAACGCCGTCATCTTTTGATGTACGCACTGCTGCTTTCCTTTATTTAATGTGAGGTCAACGTTAATCTAACGACCTGCTGATATATCCAAGCTGTCACATTACTTTGCTGTTATATATCCCTGTGCCTTAAGAAGCTCTGCACAAAGAACTGCTCCACCTGCTGCTCCTCTTAATGTGTTATGTGAAAGTCCGACAAACTTATAATCAAATACGCTGTCTTCTCTTAATCTTCCAAGTGAAACACCCATACCATGCTCATAGTTAACATCAAGCTTAACCTGTGGACGGTCATCCTCTTCAAGATACTGGATGAACTGCTTTGGTGCAGATGGAAGATTTAATTCCTGAGGTACTCCCCTGAAGCTTCTCCACTTCTCTATAATCTGTTCCTTTGTAGGCTTCTTGCCAAAGTTAACAAATACAGCTGCTGTATGTCCATCAAGAACAGGTACTCTTAAGCACTGGCATGTTATAACTGGCTCTGTAGCTGGAACTATCTCTCCATTCTCTACTGTACCAAGAATTCTAAGTGGTTCCTTTTCAGACTTTTCTTCTTCACCGCCAATATAAGGGATAATGTTTTCAACCATTTCTGGCCACTGTTCAAATGTCTTACCAGCACCTGAAATAGCCTGATATGTTGTAGCAACAACAAGCTTTGGTTCAAACTCCTTAAGAGCTGCAAGAGCTGGTGCATAACTCTGAATAGAACAGTTAGGCTTAACAGCTATGAATCCTCTTGTTGTTCCAAGTCTCTTCTTCTGTGCTTCTATAACCTTAGTATGCTCTGGATTAACCTCTGGAAGAATCATAGGAACATCTGGTGTCCAACGGTTAGCACTATTGTTAGATACTACTGGAACCTCTGCTTTGGCATATCTTTCCTCTAACGCCTTAATTTCATTCTTTGGCATGTTTACAGCACAGAATACGAAATCAACCTTTGATACTATTTCATCAAAATCCTTATCCATATCGTAAACAGACATTTTCTTAACGAACTCTGGCATTGGAGTCTGCATCTTCCAACGTCCTTCTACAGCTTCCTCATAAAGTCTGCCTGCTGAACGGCCGCTTGCAGCTACTAACACAACATCAAACCATGGATGGTTTTCAAGTAAAGTAATAAATCTCTGACCTACCATACCTGTACCACCAAGAATACCAACCTTTAACTTCTCGCTCATTATAATCCTCCATTCTTACGCTTATCACATCTTATGTAAAATATACATTTACACCTTACATTTTATTTTTCTTAATTTTTTCTAAAAACAAATACCGCTTTTTGTCTTTCTGTGACGTACATTTGTTTTTCAGCGCTTTGAACATACTATCACACATAATTATATATTGCAAGCACTTTTCACTACTTTTCTATATATTATACTAAATTGTGCAAAAGAACAGCACACATATTTCTACATGTACTGTTCTTTTACATTTTTATCTTAAAAATAATGAATTATGCTTTACGCTTTTTATCAAAAAATACATATGCAGATGCAACTAAAGCCATTGCAACTGCTATCACAGCATAAAACCATATCACTGTGTTATCAGATGTCTGCACTGACTCACCTTCACTCTGTACTGCACTTGAATTTTCTGATGATGCTGAATCATTACCAGAGAAACTGGTCTCATCTTCTTTAGTCGCAGACTGTGTAACTGTTGTTGTCTGTTCGTTAGTTGCTGGCTCTGTAACTGTTGTTGCCTGTTCGTTAGTTACTGGCTCTGTAACTGTTGTTGCTTGTTCATTAGTTGCTGGCTGCGTTACTGTTGTTGCCTGTTCATTATCCTTTGTAGTCTGCTGGCTGTTATCTTGTTCATATGCAAGATAATACAGATTCGCTTTATCGCCCTTTGTAATCTTATGAGTTCCCGCATTTACAGTCATCTCAATTATTCCATTCTTTACAGCACATTTACTGCCATCAAGCTTTACTTTCCCGTTAAAATCTTCATTAAACACCATAACTATCTTTGCATTTGTCTGTGTAGTAAATGAAATCTCAGTACTTGTTTCCATCTTAAGACACTTATTATATGTTTTACCTTTATATGTTACAGTGCCTTTATCTTTAGCAATATTTCCTGTGATATTAAAGAATGTATTATCGGTACTTCCGTTTTCAAAATCAACAGCAATAACTTTTCCAGCTGCACCCGTTGTTGGCTGCTGTGCCGTTGTTGACTGGACTGTCGTTGACTGCTGCGCTGTTGTTGGTACTGTAGTTGACTGCTGTTCTGTCGTTGGTCGTACCGCTGTTGTCGTCTGTGAAGTTGCAGCCTGTGTCACATCAGAAGCTGTTGTATTCTGTGTTGGCTGTGCTGTTGTTCTATCATCAGAGCTGGATGTTTCCTGTGAATCTGTTGTACTCTCTTCTGACTTAGTTGTTTCCTCAGTCTGTCCTGTTTTGTCCACTTTTCCTCCAACACTGATAAGCGTTGTATTCTTATAAGATGTAACTGACTCTTTTAACTTTTCATCTATTGTATATGAAGAATTATCTGCATCCGTGAAATTCCATGGTATAACGCCTCCACCCTGGCTTCCAGATAAAGATTTAACCTTATTTTTCACATCTGCTGCAGCTGTAATATCAGCTTCAGTCACACCCATATCAACAGATACATCAGTATCAAAATTACTGTATGTAGTTGAACCTGATAATGTCTTATATGAACCTGCAACCTGCTCACTTCTTTCAGCTGCAAGATAAGCATCAAAGCTTGCTGCATTGGCAGCCTCATATGATGAATCAGCATTAGCATACACAACTCCGGCAGCACCAGATATTATATTATTATATGCTTTAATCATTCCACCTTTTTCGTTCGAGAATACGCCTTTGTCCTTGGCATCTGAACCCTGAAGTGATGACATCATAGGATATTTGCAGTTTTCAAACACATTAGCTTCAACAAATGCTGATGAACCTGATGTAACTCCTACTCCATACTTTGAATTACCATCATAGTAATTGTTGTATACATGTATATTATGTCCGTTTCTTATACGCGGATGACGTGAATCTGAATGATCAAACCAGTTGTGGTGATATGTAAGATAATCTGAATACCCTGAATCTGCTGGTGTTGCATCTACAAGTCCACATTTTCCACTGTCAAAAAAGTGATTATATGATATTGTACAGTACTGTGACTTCTTGACATCTATAGAGCCATCACCCTTTTTCTGGTCGCTGTCTGAGCCAGCCTGTCCATAATATATATCAAGATTATGAACCCATATATTACAGTTGCTTGTGTCTATTGATATTCCATCATCCATGAAATTAAGCACTGAAAGATTTCTTATTTCAACATTTGCTGCATTTCTCACAAGAATACCGAAGTCTTTTATACAGGCATCGCTGCCGACACCCTCTATTGTAAGCTTCATATCAGAATAAGCATTTTTTCCCTTTACCTGAAGTCCTTCTGAACTGCTGCTTATCTTATCAAGATCATTCTTTGTCACTGTTCCTATAATACGGATATCAACAGGTCTTGTTTCCTTGCCTTTCTGAATGGCATCAATAATAGTCTGGATGCCAACACATTTAGTAGTCTTATTCGTATCAGTCTTTACTGTCATAGTAACAGTTTTAGCAGTATCTTTTGTTACATACAGTACAACTGCATCCTGTTTTAATGTTCCATCATCATTATAAGCACCTGAACCTGTCTTATATTTAGAATCAGATGAGAACGCGAAGCCACTTCTATCATGTGAAGCTACTGCTATTTCTTCTGTTTCAAGCGCCTTTGAAGCCACTTCTTTTCCATCCTTTACAGGAACAATCTTCATAATATATGTTCCCTCTTTAAGGCCAAGTGCATCAGCTCTGTAATAATCTTTATCAGTCTTATAATGTCTGATAAGTTCATCATCAAGCTTTACATACTCTCCATCCTTTTCTTTAACATATGCATTATAGCTGTCAGCTTTATAATCTGTTGACCATTCTACATATGCTGATTCCAGCCAGCCTGTTGCTTCTATTTTTTCTGGCTTTACAACATCTGCTTTAGCAGATTTAACTGATACAGGCACTATTATGCTTACTGCCATAACTACAGCCAGTAAACATGCCCATATACTCTTAGATGATTTTTTAAATATAGCTTTCATCTTAAACCCCTTTCAAGTTTTGTGCATTTTTCACAAGTATAATATCAACATATGAAAATATTATTATTATTCTATCAAAAATAAATATTATGATATATGGTATTATAGTACCATATATCATAACCTCTTTTATAACTTCTTTTATAACTTCTTTTATGACCTCTATGCATAACCACTGTTATGAATCAGAACCAGAGCCTTTCAAAATATATTTATCAGGATACTCAAACACATATCTGTCATATCCATTGATTATTATTGTATCTTTATACTCTCTCTCTCTTTTATTCTCAACGGAATAATTCAGATGTACATGACCATGAATAAAATATTTCGGTTTATACTTATCCAGTATATCAACAAATGCTTCAAACCCTTTATGTGGATTATCTTCACCATCTCCTATTCCAAACGCTGGTGAATGTGTCAGCAGAATATCTATTCCTTTTTTTATTTTTATCTTTGGCCACATTCTCGCAGCCCTTCTTTTCATCTGACTCTGTGTATATTGATTAGCACCTGCTTTATATCTTATAGAACCGCCCAGTCCCATAATACGGATTCCTTTGTACACATATATTTTATCCTCTATGCATATACATCCTTCTGGTTCTTTAAATGCATAATTATCATCATGATTGCCACGCACATATAATATAGGTACTTTTGAAAACGAAGCAAGAAATGAAAGGTATTCCGCACGCAAATCACCACATGATAATATAAGATCTATACCATCAAGTTTTTCTTTTTCAAAATAGTCCCACAGATATTTCGACTCAACATCTGCTAACACAAGTATTTTCATAATTTTCACTCATTTCAATTATTCATTAACATCTATAATTCCCTGATTTATAACAAGGAGCTTATATTCTTCACTTAGTTCATCATACTCTGGTATCTTTCCAACAATATTGTCCATAAGCCAATCCATCTCTATGATTTCATCTGGGTCAAGAGTTTCACCTGCTTTATTCATGATTTTTCCTTCCTGATTTCTTAACTCACCAGAAAAAGGATGGAATTCACCTTTTATAATAGATTCTCTGATAAGGTCAACTATTTTTTTAGTTTCATTATTCAGGCCTCCACCATATATAATATCAACAGCCCCTGATGACATTCCCCACCAATAGTTAAGTGCTGATACTTTATCGCCTTCCTCTTCTTTCTTCCATGAACCACTTAGTATGCTTTGTATAAGCTTTTCATAAAACACACCCCAGTGCCATACCGGCATAGCAAGGTGTCTTATATTACCATCGTCATTTATATATAACCCAAATTTTCTTGATGATTTTTTCGGCGTAATCATATCCTGGTCCGATATACAATTAATCCCAAGCTCATTAAACCTGGCTTCAACATCATTGTCTTTGATACCATTCCATTCCACATACACCTTAGCATCAGGATTAACAGCCTTTACCCCCATAGCAAACGCATTAACATTTGCCATGACACCATAAAGAGGACAACCTGCAACATATCCTATTCTGTCACTCTTTGACATAACGCCAGCTATAAGTCCTGTCAGATACTTAGCTTCATGAATTCTTGTATAGTATGTTCTTATATACTTATGCGATATATTCAGTGAACAGTTAAGTATCTTAGCCTTTGGATGTGCTATGGCCTGCTTCAGGCTCGCATACATCATGGCTGAAGATGTCACAAATATAAGATCTGTATTTTCATCTATAAGCTTTTGTATAGCATCATAATCATCGATTTTAGGTCTTACATTCGTTATACTTACTGTTTCTATCTGTTTTCCAAATGTCTCATCTATATACTGTCTTCCAAGTTCATGCGCATAACACCATTCCGATGTCTGTGGTGTCTTTTCATATATAAATCCAACCTTCAGCTTTTTGTTGCTATCTCCTCCTGATATTGGAAGCAGATAACTTAGTATATTCTTTTTGGCTGGTTCTATCTTTGCCGGGTCCATTTTTAATTCAACCCCGCTGTTATCTGATATAAGTTCAAACTCTTCCCATGTCTTAGCCACATTTTTATCCATCTCATCAGATGTCATGTGCTTGACATTATCATATCCATGAATATGAATAAATCTTAGATACGCATCTCCGACAGGAAAATCAAATCTGTCTCCTCCCCTTGATTCATATGCCGTTCTGAAGTTAAGATAGCTTGAAACAAGATCCTTTTTAGCATCTTCATCCATAAGCTTTCCTGGTTCTATCCCAACCAGATCCATAAGTGTCGTAAAACTGCCTTCTTTACTGAAATATATATCATTAAGCTTAGTTGCTTTATAAAAATCCATAAATTCATAATATATTTTAACATCTGGATCATCGGATTTTTTAGGAATCTTTCGTATAACCTGTGCATTGACAGTAACTGCCTTAAAGTACTTTAAAACACTCACCCTTTTGTTACCTTCAAGCACATAGAACTTATTCATGTATTCATATACCTTTATAGGATCTCTTATACCTTCATTCACCTGGCTGTCACTAAGTGATGCCCATTTTGCTGAAAACTCACTTCCCCATTCCAATATAGGCATCCAGTTATCTGCAAACGCATTTGTTCTTCCAGCTGTACATGTTCCTACCACAAGTCTTAATGGTATCTGATCAATCCCAAGACTCACCTCAGAATCAATACTCTTTTCCTCCATCATATTCTCCATAACAGGAAGGTATGGATATTTTCCTTTATTAACACATGCATGATATTCTTTTTTTCCTAATTTTAAGGCACTCATATAATCCTGTACTGACATACTAACCTCCATTCCTGCACAGATATGCTTAAAAACTGTGCACTTTTAATGCCCATAACCCTTTTACCATTCTTTCCTAATTAAACTTAACACATTTTATAATATAAATAAAGCAAAAATGCTGGCTGGTAAAACTATTATGTATACCAGTCAGCATTTTATTACATTTCGGTGTCCTGCTTTTAAAGAACACTTGTAACTATCTTAGTCAGTGTCATAATATAGTTCTTATCAGATTCATTCCACCTGAAGCTTTTATTAAAAGTGTCATAGAACATAACTATATTATCGCCTTCGTCATTCTTAAAATAACTATATATCATGCCACCTATATTACAGGCTATAACCGCATCGTACATTTCTTTATAGAACGACTCTATATTAGAGGTATAAACCACAGTCACGTAATTCCTATTTTCGAATTTTTCCATAAATTTGTCAGTTTTTATGAGTTCAAGTATATCTGGCAATCCAGAATATTCTCCATAATAGTCTATAAGTTCGCCTTTAGTTGCGTTATATACGCGTATACCATCTATCTCTAACGCCTTACATGCACGTGGCAGTGCTCTTTTCACAGCCTCTTTTCCATTCCTAATTATATCAATAGCCATATCTGCTACTTCACATGAAAGATTCTCACCTTTTTTGATAGGAGCCATAGAAAAGCCTTTTCTTCCCATATCCTCAATAAAATCCCCATGTTTAGCAGGGTCATATATTATATATCTGTTTTTACCTTTATTCTTAGCTATATATAAACACTTATCAGCCTTGTTTACAAGCGTGTCATAATCACTTCCGTTATCCGGATACTGACACACACCTATAGAAAGCGTAACTATACAGCCATTCTCCCCCTGGCTCATTTCATCCCTTACTTTCTGTTTAAGAGATGTAAGAATGGATCTCAACTGGCTTTCTGTATTAATCCAGTTTGTGAATATGAAAAACTCATCTCCACCAAACCTGCCAACTATCCCCCTTCCGTTTAATGTACTGTTTATAATAGATGCAACTTTTAATATAACCTTGTCACCATACAAATGTCCATATGTATCATTAATATTCTTAAAATCGTCTATATCAATCATAGCTACATAATGCATGTCTTTGTTAGATGCTATTGCATCCGATACATATTCCTTACATGCTCTTTTGTTAAGCAGCCCTGTAAAAAAATCCTTGCCTTCCTGTGTCGCATAATATGCTTCCTCTGTCTGTGCACCAAGTGACTTGATAATCCCAATAACCACCTTGCTGCGATTGTACTTGTATATTATACGGCAATCCACTTTATATAATCCAAGCTTCGATGAATCTGTTATAAGCGGACATGTAATCTCTGCATTAAACCCTTCGTTTGCGTTACGCAGCTTATGCATGAAATCGCGAAAATCCTGTTTATGTCTGGCATTATTAAAGAATGTCATAATATACTTTTCAAAATCATCAATATGCATTTTTTTAATCATGGTTGCTTTCATGCTTCTATAAACATATATAGAAAGAAAACCTGTAGCTATATCATAATCAAACAGATAATCATTGTACATAGAAAGGAATTTTTTATATTTATCGGCATCATCATGAAGCTTGAAATATTTCTTTTCTGTGTTAAACACATTGTATACCTCAGCCTCAATAACACTGTTATCCTCAATCACATGACCTGTATTAGATAACAATATATGAACAAGAGTATATGTATCATCTTTACCTTTCATGTATGCAATCATTCCCTGTGATTCACCCTCTTTAAGACTTTCACATATATTCGTAAACTCTTCCTTAAAATCAGGATGAATATAATCTGTTATGGATATATTAATTATCTTTCCTACATAGTTATAGAAATAATCATCTGCAACCATAACCAGATAATTATGTGTAAATGTTGCAGAACAATATACCATATTTGATTTATTATTATATATATTATCTGATATTAACATAATGCCCCCACGTCTGCTTTGTTGTTTTTGCACTTTATTTCAATTAATAATACCACGTTTTTTATTAAATGTAAACAAACCATGTACTTTAGCCAGTACTTTTTCTCTATATTATGCATATTACATAGTTTCATTATAAACTATTATGAACTTGCATTATATCTGAATCAGGTTATATTATTATTGATTGACTTATTAAAATGTACATTATTGAAAGGACACAAATATATGAACGCTTTACCAAAAGACCCCGTTATGCTTCTTAGCTTTGTAAACATGCAGCTGCGTGATAACTACAGTTCACTTGATGAATTCTGCAAGTCGTTTATGGTTGATAAAAATGCCATTAATGATAAGCTTGGCATGATAAATTATATTTATGATGAAAACAGCAATCAATTTAAATAGGGAGATTGAGTACTATGTACTCAATCTCCCTTTGTATTCCATATTTACTTAGATGCTTTTGCGACAAGTCCATTATTTTCACAGTCGATTACTATATTATCTCCTGTAGATACATTGCCTGCAAGTATAAGCTTAGCTGCAAGTGTCTCAACCGACTTCTGTACATATCTCTTAAGTGGTCTTGCACCATACATTGGATCAAAGCCATGCTCAACTATGAAATCCTTAGCTGAATCCGTAAGCACAACCTTAAGTTCCTTATCCTCAAGTCTTCTGTTAACATCATTAATAAGAAGATTAATAATACTTCCTATATTCTCCTTATTAAGTGGCTTAAACATGATAATCTCATCAAGTCTGTTAAGAAATTCCGGTCTGAAGCTGTTTCTTAAATCGCCCATTACCAGCTCCTCCACTCCTTCTTTAATATTGCCTTTATCATCAATACCATCAAGAAGATATGTTGAACCAATATTACTTGTAAGAATAATTATGGTATTCTTAAAGTCAACTGTACGACCCTGTGAATCAGTTATCCGTCCATCATCAAGTACCTGAAGAAGTACATTGAACACATCAGGATGTGCCTTTTCAACTTCATCAAAAAGCACAACTGAATATGGCTTTCTTCTTACTGCTTCGGTAAGCTGACCTCCTTCATCATATCCTACATATCCAGGAGGCGCTCCTATAAGTCTGGATACTGAATATTTCTCCATGTACTCCGACATATCAAGTCTTATAATATTATTCTCATCATCAAACAGACTTTCAGCAAGTGCCTTAGCAAGCTCTGTTTTACCTACACCAGTTGGTCCTAAAAACAGAAATGAGCCAATAGGCTTTGTCGGATCCTTTATACCTGCTTTAGATCTTATGATAGCCTCTGTAACTTTAGTAACTGCTTCGTTCTGTCCAACCACTCTCTTATGAAGTGTTTCATCAAGATTAAGTGTCTTCTGTCTTTCTGATTCGCTAAGCTTAGCTACCGGGATACCTGTCCATCTTGATATAATCTTGGCAATCTCTTCCTCTGTAACACTTTCATGCACAAGAGATTCTCCATTGCCAGACTCTTTAGCTTTAGCTTCTGCCTCTTCTATCTGCTTCTGAACAGCTGGAAGTTTTCCATACTGAAGCTCTGCTGCCTTTTCAAGATTATATTCTCTCTTAGCCTGTGCTATCTGATTGTTAATATTTTCAAGTTCTTCCTTCAGCTTGCTTATATTATCAACCTTTGTCTTATCTGCATCCCACTTTGACTTCTGAATACCGAATTCCTCGCGTAAATCTGAAAGTTCTTTTCTAAGTGCCTCAAGACGTTCCTTACTAAGATTATCTGTTTCCTTCTTTAATGCTGCTTCTTCAATCTCAAGCTGCATGATCTTACGCTGCATTTCATCAAGCTCAGCTGGCATAGAATCCAGTTCTGTCTTAATCATTGCACATGCTTCATCTACAAGATCAATAGCCTTATCTGGAAGAAATCTATCCGTTATATATCTGTCTGATAGAACTGCTGCACTTACTAATGCACCATCTGTTATCTTAACGCCATGGAACACTTCGTATCTGTCTTTAAGACCTCTTAAAATAGATATTGTATCTTCGACAGTAGGCTCATCCACCATAACTGGCTGGAAACGACGCTCAAGTGCCGGATCCTTTTCAATATACTGTCTATGTTCATCAAGTGTTGTTGCACCTATACAATGAAGCTCACCTCTTGCAAGCATTGGCTTAAGCATATTACCTGCATCCATAGCACCTTCTGTTTTACCAGCACCTACTATAGTGTGAATTTCATCTATGAAAAGAATAATCTGACCTTCTGACTTCTTAACCTCATCAAGAACAGCCTTAAGTCTTTCCTCGAATTCACCTCTGTACTTTGCACCAGCAACAAGTGCTCCCATATCAAGTGCAAAAAGCTTCTTATCCTTTAAGCTTTCTGGCACATCGCCTTTTACAATACGTTGTGCAAGTCCCTCAACAACTGCTGTCTTACCAACACCAGGTTCACCTATAAGAACCGGATTGTTCTTTGTTTTACGTGAAAGAATCCTTACAACATTTCTTATCTCCTGATCTCTGCCTATAACAGGATCCATCTTGCCATCTGCAGCTCTTTGTACAAGATCTGTGGCATATTTACTAAGGGTATCATAAGTAGCTTCCGGATTATCGGAATTAACTGTCTGATTCCCCCTTACTGTCGCAAGCACAGAAAGAAAACTCTCCCTGTTTATACCGTATGTCTTAAAAAGCTGCTTTATGGCTCTGTTAGGAGATGCTATAAGCGCAAGCATAAGATGTTCTACTGATACATAAGAATCCCCCATACGCTTTGCTTCTTCCTCAGCATTAATAAGCACTTTATTAAGATCATTACTTATATACAGCTTTACATCACCAGATACTTTATTCTTCTGGTTAAGCAGCTGCTCTATATTCTTTAAAAAGACATCCTTATCAATATTCATCTTTTCTATAAGACTTGCAATAAGGCTGTCATCTATAGTCATCAGGCTATACAGGAAATGTTCCTGGTCAATCTCCTGATTTCCATAATCATATGCTATTTTTTCACAATTGTTAATCGCTTCGACTGACTTCTGTGTAAACTTTTGAATATTCATACAACTCACCTCTTTCATTACCCGTGAATTAATAGTTCAATAGAAAATGCTTTATTCACTTTCTGATAGTTGTTATATCATTTGTTGTTAGCCAAGTCAAGTGGTGAGTGCTAATAAAATTATTAAGAAATTATAAACCCAGAGTTTATGCGGGTTTGCGGGGTGTGTATTGGGTTGAGAAATGGGATTTAGTGGTTTTGATACCAGTTTGACACCAGTTTTTAATAATTTGCTACATTATCTATGCTTACTTTTTTCTTCTTTTCTATAACAGTGCATAAAAGTTAAGCAATTATTGTAAAGTATCTTATTTTGATAGCTCTATATATGATGTTAGTTCTTTAAACAATGACATTGATGAAGTAATAAGAAATGTATGTCATCTTAAAGATGATGAAATAATAGAATAAACAAGAAATGAACTATGTTAATAAACCCCAAAAGGGATGAATTACGAATTAGAAGTATGTAAAAATATAAAAGATTTAGGATATTCAGCTGTAAAGCATTCTGTACAATACTGCGGTAATAACATAAATCTGACAATACGTATTTAATCGGTATGGATGATATACATATAGAAGATTGGGTTAAATTATATGATGAATATTATAAGAACTTATATAAAAATTAATTACAGATTACAAAATTTTATACGAAAGAAGACAGGCTTTATTGTCTGTCTTTTTTTGAACCAAGAACAGATATTTGTTATTATTCTGTGTAGATACATATGAAAAGATGCCGAACCATCCGTAAATGTGTTACCTGTTTAAAAAAGGCAAATGAAGTATTATATATTATTATATATATTCTTCTATATTTTTTTCAAATAAAAATTTCTTCTTGCCTTTGCAATTTTTGCGCTCATATCGTACAATTTGGCAAAAATTCCAAAGGAAGAAGAAGAAAAATAAATAAAAAAAAGTTTCATCTAAAAGATATAAAAAGGGAGTATCCCAAAGTTTGTGTAAACC
>FR886140.1 GCA_000436475.1 Eubacterium sp. CAG:248 | reverse complement strand
GTTAAGAATGTGTGTTAAACAACAATTTAATTATTCTACTCATTCCTCAGTGCTGTCACCGGATCACTCTTCGATGCCTTTTTAGAAGGAATCAATCCACCGATAAATGTAAGAAATACACTAAGCAGTATAAGCACTATCGCTGGAATTACAGGAAGTACTGCATTGATGTTGTTAACTCCTGAAAGTGCATGAATAACAGCATTTATAGGAAGCAGGAAAAGTAATGTTATGCCTATACCCATAAGTCCTGAGCATAGTCCGATTATACATGTTTCTGCATTAAATACAGCCGATACATTCTTCTTGGAAGCACCTATTGCCCTTAATATTCCTATCTCCTTACGTCTTTCAAGTACACTTATATATGTGATAACACCTATCATAATAGAAGATACTATTAAAGATATAGCCACGAATGCAATCAGCACATAGCTTATAACATTTACTATGGTAGTGACAGAGGACATAAGTGTTCCTACCACATCTGTGTAGCTTATAACCTGTTCATCCTTACCCTGCTTTTTCATGCTTGTATTATAGTTATCAAGTATATTTACTATCTTATCCTTACTTTCAAAATCCTTAGGATATATGTCTATTTCACCTGGTACTGACAAATCTGCATAGCCAAGCTTTTTCATATTATTGTCATATGAGGCAACATCCGTATCAGACATAAGTGACTTCATAAGATCTGAAAGGTCACTTTCGTTCATATTCATCTTTATCGCATCTGCGAAGCTGTCTGTATCTATACCAAATGCGCTGCTAAAATCATAGTCATCTGTATCTGTTCCCATGCCCATTGAACCTAGTGCAGCTGCCATATTATTTCCCATAAGCTGCATGGCATTCATCATGGCATCTGTCATAGAGGACATCATCTGTGTCATGACTGCCTCCATAGCCTGCTGCATATTCCCCATGATACTTTCCATCATCTTGTTCATGGCATTCTGTATATTGGCAGTAAACTGTTCCTGCAGACTGTTGAGCATATTGTTTATGACTTTATCAAGAATACCATCTATGTTCTGATATCCATTCTGCTTGGCATATTCTGCGTATCCATCTACTACATCCTTTTTAAATATACTCCAGAGCTGTTCTTTTGATATATCAAATGTCACAGCATCATTCATAAGTTCTTTTGCCGAATCTGATATCTGTTTTCTTGCCTCATCTGTAAGCAGAAACTTAAACACGCTTTCTGCTGTTGTATCCTCAATACCATTCTTTTTAATATATTCCAGATATCTGGCTTCAAGCTTGTTTACCTCCTTAAGCACTCTGTCCTGTGATATATTTACATGCATTGAATCAGTAATAAGCTGTCTGATATCCTTACTTAACTGGGCTGATACTTCATCAGATGACATATATTCCTTGAAACCATATAATACTTCAGATATAGATGCTTTAACTTCATCTGTAAGACTGTCTGATACCAGCTTCTTTACTGTATCTGCATCTATACTGCCTATATCAAAGTCCATACCATTTTCCCTGAAAGCAGAAGATATATCTCCAAAACTATCAGGGTTAAACACTGATGAATCCATAGAATCAAACATAGATGGATCAAATGCCGCTGATATATCATCTGGATTGATCAATGCAGCAAAATCTGGCATACTCATATCATATATACTATCATCCACCTTAAATGCATTACTTATTGCATCTGTATCTATCTGAAAAAGTGATTCCATGTTAAATTTACTTTTACTGTCACTACTTATACCAAACTTTTCACCAGTAAATATGTTGGTATCCTTCTTTTCCTTCTGTGCTTTTACTACATCACTAGCTGCAGAATATTGTATAAGCTGTCTTGTAAGCCCGGATGTATATGCTATACCCGGTGTAAGCATTGCTGCTGTGGTTCCATCAACCTGCTTAACTATACCTGATATTTTCAGATCACTGCCTTTGCTTATCAGCTCTTTCATATATTCTTCATTGCCAGTTTTATCCTTCCATATATCATACTCTGTATCATACTGATAATAATCAGCACTATTCACCACTTTAAAGGTCATGCCAATAAAATCATCATATGAAAAGCTGTCGTTATTCTCAGGAATATCTATCTCTTTTTCTGACATAAATGCAGATATCATATTCTCATATTCAGCATTATCACGCAGACCTAGTGTGTACTCAAGCCTGTCACTTATGTTACCGCTTGAGGAAAGCACAAGAACACATTCGTTATAATTCTGTGGCCAATGTCCTGCTTTTACTTCATATTGTTCTTCATATAAACTGCTGTTTGAGGGCAGCTCATAAAACACATTTGTAGACATGCCAGATGTCATGGAATTCTCATATGATGAAGACATTCCCATCATCTCATATGACTTGTCAGGATTTATCTGCCTATATCCTGTATTATCCTCCCTGTATATCTGAGGAGTTACTATATATTTGTATTCTATGGCATGCACATAATCTTCAATATTTTCCGGATTGCCTTCTATATATGTTTTAAGCGATGCCAGATCGTTGGTACTCATCTTAGAGAACATATCAGAAACAACAGGTGTAACACCGATATCGTTTTCCTTTTTGTTGTCACCTGATGCTGACATACCGACCATCATCGCTGTAAGATCAAAGCCCGTACTTTGTATCTGTAACGGATATTCTGACAAAGTATCCTCTTCCATCGCACTTATATATCCACTGACACCATTAGATATTGAAAGAATAAGTGCTATACCTATAATTCCTATAGAACCTGCAAACGATGTAAGAAGAGTCCTTGCCTTTTTAGTCTTAAGATTCTGAAAGCTTAATGAAAGTGCTGTAAGAAACGACATTGACGACTTTCCCATGTTCTTGTGCACCGGTTTTTCTATAATATTTTCATCTATCTCTAACGGATCAGAATCCGATAATATCTTTCCATCTTTAACTTCTACTATTCTTGTAGCATATTCATAAGCCAGCTCAGGGTTATGAGTTACCATAACTACAAGTCTGTCCTTTGATACCTCTTTTAAAAGCTCCATAACCTGTACGCTTGTTTCACTGTCAAGTGCTCCTGTAGGTTCATCTGCAAGAAGAATATCTGGATTATTAACAAGTGCTCTGGCTATGGCAACTCTTTGCATCTGTCCACCTGACATCTGGCTTGGCTTTTTATGTATCTGCTCTCCAAGTCCTACCTTTTCTAGCGCCTCTTTAGCACGTTTTCTTCTTTCAGTCCTTGATATGCCTGATATTGTAAGTGCAAGCTCAACATTAGAAAGAACCGTCTGATGAGGTATAAGATTATAGCTCTGGAACACAAAACCTATCGTATGATTACGATATGAATCCCAGTCTCTGTCTTTATATTTTTTAGTTGATATTCCATTGATGATAAGATCCCCACTGTCGTATCTGTCAAGGCCGCCTATAATATTAAGAAGCGTGGTTTTTCCTGAACCACTTGGACCTAACACTGCAACGAATTCACTATCCCTTAGATTCAGCGACACATCATCAAGTGCTTTCTGTACTAACTTTCCTGTTCTATATTCCTTACGGATGTGTTGAATCTGAAGCATTATCTATCTCCTGTTCATTTTATTATCATAATTAAATTTTATTATAAAACAATGTATACTTTTATTACAATACACTTTGGTTATAAAAATATTACTATTTTATAACATTTTCATAAAGTTATCTATATTTTTTCTACTACATGCCGTTACATAAGCATGTTATAATTATAAAATAATATGATACCAGGGTCAAAAGGTCTTTCACCCAC
>FR886139.1 GCA_000436475.1 Eubacterium sp. CAG:248 | reverse complement strand
TGTGGCTTATATTTGTCGTCCGTTCGTCACCAGCTAATATTCAATTAAACAACAATATAGAATATATTTATATGGAAACAATCTTTTGATAAATATGAAACAGAATTTTAATAAATGGTACTAATTTACTATGTTATCCTATGTACTTTTTTGTGCGATATTGCTAAGATTAGCAAGTAAGACATTATATGCTAAAGCATATTGCACAAACATATGCATGAGGAGGTAAAACATGAAAGCTAACATTAGCAAGGGTGCCCGCAAAGGATGGGCATGGATACTTGCAGCATTGATGGTTGTAAGTGTCATTATTCCAACTACAATATCTACCGCAAAGGCAGAGGTTGGAACAGTACAGTTCAATGGAACAGCGCAGGGCTGGCTTGAATCAGCTTACGCTGAGTGGTCTATTGACAAGGAAGCCGATGGATATACAGCATATATCAAAAAGGCTTCACAGTCAGATTCAGCATATGCAAGAATCGACAATGAACTTATAAGAAGGTACAAGAGTTACTACAGGGTAGATGCCATGGGTCTTTCGGCAGGAGACTATGTTATCAGGGTAGTACCAGTAAAGAATGGAAAAGAAGTAACAGCTAAGGCTAAGGTTACAGATGTTCTTAAGGTAAGCTCATATGACAGATCAGGCTTTGCATTTTCTTCTGAATCAAGATACAAGACAGGTTCAGGAGCATATAACGAAGATGGAACACTTAAGAATGATTCAATCGTTCTTTATGTAACTAATGATAATGCTAAAACTATAACAGCAGGCATTATGGAAGGAAAGGGCGAGAAGGAGTACACAGGACTCCAGACAATTATTGATGCATATACAAAGAGTGCCAGTAAGGGTGTAGAAACAAGGGCACTTGATGTAAGAGTAATAGGATGTCTTACAGATTCGGGTATGGATAAGTTTTCAAGCTCATCTGAGGGTGTGCAGATAAAAGGAGCAAGTGCTTATTCTAATATTAACATGACTTTTGAAGGAGTTGGCGAGGACGCAAGCATAAGCGGCTTCGGTTTCCTTTTAAGAAATGCAGGTAATGTAGAAATGAGAAACCTCTCAATACTTAACTTTATGGATGATGGTATCTCACTAGATACAGCTAACTGCAACGTATGGATACATAACGTAGACCTTTACTATGGCAAGGTTGGTGGGGACGCTGACCAGGCTAAAGGTGATGGATCTATAGATATAAAGGGTAATTCACAGTATATAACAGTTTCATATGTACATTTCTATGATTCAGGTAAATGTTCATTGTGTGGTATGAAGAGCGAGAGTGGTCCTAACTACATTTCTTATCATCATAACTGGTTTGATCATTCAGACTCAAGACATGCCAGAGTAAGAACTATGTCAGTACATATGTATAACAATTATTATGATGGTAACGCAAAGTATGGTGTAGGTTCAACTATGGGTTCTTCTGTATATGTAGAGAACAACTACTTCAGAAACTGCAAGTATCCTATGCTTTCATCTAATCAGGGTTCTGATGCTTTAGGCGAAGGCACATTCTCAGGTGAGAACGGCGGCATCATAAAAGCTTATGGCAACGAAATAGTTGGAGCAACAGGTATCATATATGCTAATGCAGCATCAGTTACAGGTGAAGCTGCCAATGCAGCAACATTCGATGCATATCTGGCTGCTTCTGCAGGTGAAAAGGTACCATCATCATACAAGACAGTAGCTGGTGGCACAACATACGATAACTTTGATACAACTAAGGATCTTGGAGTAAAGGCAGGAAGCCTTGTAGCAGCAAAGGATGTTCCAGCACTTGTTACATCTTCTAAGGGAGCAGGAAGCCTTGGCGGTGGTGTTATTGACTGGAAGTTCAGTGATGAAGACGACACAGCTTATGTTGTAGATAAGGATTTAAAAGCAGCTGTTACGAATTATAAAAACACAGAGCTTGTGGCTGTTGGTGGAACTAATGCCAACATAGTAACTCCAGAGCCTTCTACAGAGGAAACTAAGACTACAGAAAAGGCTACTACATCTAAGGCAACAGAAAAAGAAACTAAGACTACAGAGAAGGCTACTACATCTAAAGCTACAGAAGCAACAAAGGTAACTGAGAAGGAAACTACAGGTGCAGGTTCAGATACTAAAAACAGTTATGATAAGACAAGTCTCTCATATTCAGGTGCATATACAGATTTAAGTACAAAGAAGGATTCAGATTTTAAGACTGCAAAGTATGTTTCGTCAGCATCTGATATTCTTACAGCTATAAGCAGTGCTAAGGCAGGAGATGTTATCATAGTTAAGGCTGGAACTTACAAGTTTACAGATACGATAGTTATTAATAATGCCATGAATGGAAAAAGCGGCGCTTATATAGTTGTAAAAGCAGCTGATGGTGCAGAGGTTAAGTTTGATTTCTCAGCACAGACACTTGATGGCGCAAACAGAGGTGTTGTTGTAGATGGAGATTACTGGTATTTTGAGGGAATCAACTTCTATGGAGCTGGTGATAACGGCGTGTTACTTGCTGGTAACAACAACATATTTGAAAAATGTGTATTCGAAGCAAACAGAGATTCAGGACTTCAGATATCAAGATATGACACAACAGCAGCAACTAAAGATTTATGGCCATCAAACAACCTTATAATCAACTGTACAGCATTTGATAACTGTGATTATCCAGACCAGGGTGGTACAGGTGAAAATGCAGATGGTTTTGCAGCAAAGCTTACATGCGGCGAAGGCAATGTATTTGATGGATGTATATCATATTGCAACTCTGATGATGGATGGGATCTTTTCGCTAAGTCAGCTACAGGTCCTATCGGTGTGATAACTATAAGAAACTGTGTTTCATTCGGCAATGGAACATTATCTAACGGAGTTCATTATGCTAACGGAGATATGAATGGCTTTAAGCTCGGTGGTTCAGGTGTAGGTACACCTCATGTTGTACTTAACTGTCTCTCGTTTAACAATGGGGCAACAGGATTCACTGACAACAACAATCCATCAGGTCTTACAATCATGAATGCCACAGCATGGGGCAATGGTAAGTCAGCAAAGAAGGGCAACTTCTTATGCTACAGAGCATCAAATAAGGCAGTGTACGTAGGTCTTGTTTCAGCAAATGCTATAGACTCAGATAAATTTACAGGTAATATGAGTGATTCTATATACTATAATACAGGTAAGTATTACAGATTATCAGGATTATTACCAATACCAGTTGTTAGCGGCGACAAGAAGGGTACAGTAGTTGATAATCCATCTAAAGTATCAGGAATGTTTAAAAATGCTGTTGATTTTATCAATCTTAATGGTAATGTAGACAAGCAGTTAAGAAATTCTGATGGAACTATTAATATGAAGGGACTTTACGAAACACAGGGAAGTTATTCAACACTTGGAGCACATTTTGGTGTAGCTAATCAGGTTATAAGTGTTACAGGCAAGACATCTGGTGAAGTAAAGCCAACAGAGAAAACAACAAAAGCAACAGAAAAAACAACAGAAACAACAAAGCCAACAGAAAAAACAACAGAAACAACAAAGGCAACAGAGAAAACAACAGAAGCAACAAAGGCAACAGAAAAAACAACAGAAGCAACTAAAGCTACAGAATCAAAGACAGATTCGACTGTAAGCGGTACCAAGCTTGTTCTAAATGCTAATGATGTAAATACAGGAAAGTTAAAATCAACACTTACTGTTGATGGCTTTAAGATTGTTGCCGGAAGCAAAGCAACAGTTACAGTAGATAAGAGCAGCAAGGAATATAAAGGAATAGACTTTACAAGAAGAATCAAGCTTTCTGGTAAAGGCAGTACAAGTGGAAGAGCTATTGCGTTTAAAACAGCTGGAGAAGCTAAGGTGAAGGTATATGCAACAAGCTCAAGCACAGATGAATCAAGACTTATTAAGATAGTTGATAAGAATGGAAAGGATGTTACATCTACATCAAAGATTCCAGGAAATTCACTTAAGTCAGTTTCATTCAGAGTGCCAGTTGCAGGTGAATATTATCTTATATCCGAGAATGGCGGAGTTAATATTTACTATGTTGAAGTATCTAATGGAGTTGCATACTAAGTAAGCGTTAAAAAATCTTATCATGTAGGTTAAGAAAGACTTTTTGTCTTATGACGTTTACATCATATCAGTTATAAAATATAAGCGGATGTTTGTTATTCAGACATCCGCTTTTTTGGTAAAATAATAGTATGAACAATGGGTAAAAAATAAAATAGGATATGAATAACAGTATTGAAAATAATAGTATGAAATAATAGGTTGATAAAGCAGCAGATTGCAAATATAATAAATATGAATAAGATATTTTTGGTGTAAGAAATATAAGTATATGGCCAAGTATATTCAGAAATGTATCCATAAGTATAACCAGAAATATATTTTATAGAAAAGAGGAAAGAGAACATCATGAAGATAAAGACCGTTGCTATATTAGGAGCAGGAGCTGTAGGTTCATATGTTATATGGGGACTTGCAGGCTTAAAGGATGTAAGGCTGGGGCTAATAGCACAGGGAGAACGTCAAGAAAGGCTGAGAAAAGAAGGTTGTCTTATAAACGATGAAGTATACAGACCAGAGGTGTGGACACCCGAAGAAGCGCATAATACAGGCGTTGACCTTTTGATAGTTTCGTTAAAGTATGGAGCTTTAAAAGGAGCACTTGACAACATTGCTACAGCTATTGGAGAAAACACTATAGTTATGAGTCTTATGAATGGTGTTGACAGTGAAGATATCATTGCAGACAGGATAGGCATGTCACATATTGTATATTCACTTATAAAGGTTGCCTCTCATAGAGATGGTAGGGGATATTACTTTAATCCTGATACAACAATAGGAATTATTTTTGGGGAAACAGCAGATAAGGTATCTGCATCAGACAAAATATCAGAACAGACACTTGTGAGTGACAGGATAAAGTTGATAGATGAGCTTTTTGCAGCCAGCAGGCTTAACTACAGAGTGACAGAGCATATAAAAGAAGAAATGTGGAGTAAGTTCAGACTTAATGTAAGTAATAATCTTCCACAGGCAGTACTTGGTGCAGGTGTCGGATGTTACAGGGATAGTGAACATATGAAGGCTATAAGCGATGGTTTAAGACATGAGCTTGAAACAATAGCTAAGGCAAAAGGAATAGATTTAAGTGTTATTGATAATTCATCGTCACGTGGAAGTGCAGTGCCGCCAACAGCAAGATACTCTACACTTCAGGATATAGATGCTAAAAGACATACCGAGATAGATATGTTTTCCGGTGCACTTATGCGTATGGGAGAAGAATTTGGAATACCAACGCCTTATAACGAATACACTTATCATATTATTAAGGCGATAGAAGAAAAGAATGATGGTAGGTTTGATTACGATAAGGAAAATGAAGAATTGACATATGCAAGGTGAAATTTGAAAAGAGTTACTACTGATTGAAGAATAGGAACACAAAAAGTACCTTATTAGTGGGGACTTTTAATATAAAATACGAGTGTATTATAAGGCGAAGATAAAAATGGGATTAACAGCAAGCCATATGTTTTTATAAGTTATAAGAGTGCTGATTGGAAAACTGTATTAGGGGATATTGTATATAAGTTGGTAAAAGAACATGGATTGAATGTATATTTCGATGGAGATTTTAGTGGACATAATCCATTATGGACAGATCAGTTTCCAGAGAATATGGAGTCGGGTAATTGTCGTGGAGTTGATGCGTTTATAGATGATGCATATACAAAGAGTTATGTGCAACTATGTGTAGAGAGGTTCTTGGTTATGTTAATGCTTAATGACAATGTGTATGGTGTTGGTGTTACAATAAATGATATAGTCAGCACAATAAAAGATGTATGCGGAGAGGAAGTTGTAAGCGATATTACTGCTAATACAGATAAAGGCTACTCATAATTAATATAATTAAAAATGATTTTTTGATTTTTAAAACTAAGGAGAGAGTATGAAAATGTTGATTTTCATGCACAGAAATGGAGATTAATATGAAGCGAAATAAATACAAAGATTATCTATGGTATACGGCACTTGCAGTATTTATTATATGTGTGATTGAAGGTATATTTTTCTACTATAATGTAGATAATCCGTTTCTTAAAGTAACATTAAACATACAGAATGCAATTAAAGCATATAAGATAGATCCTGATATAAAGCAGAAAGAAGCTATTGCATATATGCAGGCAACAGGTGGTGGCATATTAAGTGGGATAATAACATATGTGTATTGTATTGCTGTTATTGTTGCACCATTCTGTACAATAGGTGCATTAACCGTTCTTATCAGAAAACCAGCCAGCTATGTCAGAGGACTGTTTAGCCAGAGAAATAAAAAGCGCGTATTGGTTATTGGTGAAGGAAAATATAAGTTTCCTCTTATAGATGCATTGACTAAAGATTGTCGTGTTACAGTGGTTGAAAGCACCATACTTTCTGATGATAAGAAGCTTAAATATATAAACAAAGGTGTAAAGTTTGTGCAGAAGTATCAGGATATGCATATTAAAAGTGTAATAAAAATGCTTGATATGTGTAAATTCAGTGATGTTTTTCTGTGTGATGATAATTCAATAGAAAATATTGAATGTTTAAATGCATTTACAGAGAGTTTTGAAAAAAATATAAAAGCATCCGAAAATAAAGAGTATCAGCAGATCCATCTGTGCTGCAATGACAATTCAATGGCAGAACTGATAAGACAGTATTATGATAAAATAGATGCAAGAACATTTGATCTTGACATAGTAGATATTAATAAAATGGCTGTCAATAAAATGTATAAAGAACATCCTGTATATACAGCTAATAAGGGTGATGATTATGATGTTCATATAGGAATCATTGGATTTGGTGATTTTGGCCAGAGTGCATTAATACAAGGACTTAATATGTCGGTTTTATCAGCAGAGTCTACTATATGCATAGATGTATTTGATAAGGATATGGAATCAATAATAGGAAGTTTTATGAAGAATTTTTCAGTTGATGTCCTGAAGGGATTGAAGTTCATAAAAGAAGATATATATGAAGGTAAAAGTATTGAATATTATGAATTGAAATTTCCATTTGATACAATACCAGATCAATTTGGTATAGATGGAAAGGTATGTTTAAGATTTTTTAATACGGATGCAAGGACATTACAGTTTAACAGTATTTTTAAAAGATGTAATGACGACAAATTATTTACATATCTTATTGTGGCAATGAGTGATACACATTCAATGTCTAATACACTTATTGAATTGAAGCAGCTGTTATACAATAAGGGTGATAGCTGTATTAATATTCCTATAGTTGTCAGGGCTAAGGAAAACAATGATTTTGCTAATATTTATGGTGAGAAGAATCTATTTACAATAAACAAGAATAAAGATATTTTTTCATATGCTTCTATAACTAATCGTGATATTGTAAATGATGCAAAGATATTTAATCATAGATACAATATGTTGTATGAAATAATAAGCAGATATAAAGCAGATAAAAATATTGTTGTGGATGATAAGTTTATGTTATCTGAAGATATAGAGGAACGTCTTAAGAAAGATTCAATAGAGCTTAAAGAGAATAAGAAAATATCAGAAGAAATAGATGAGGTATGGCATAATAAGGGCATATTTGACAGGGAATCAAGTATAGCACAATCATTGCATCAGGATATTAAAAAATGGATTATTTATGAAAAACATGCATATTCTCTTACAGATAACAGAGAAGAGCTTGAAAGAATTGAACACAGAAGATGGAATATTTTCATGATAACACATGGCTTTAAATATGAGAAAGCTGAAAGAAAAGATATGTATGCTAAAACACATCCATGCATTTCAAAATGGGAAGTTTTGAAGGTGGAAAAGCCAGATACATTAGAGTATGACTTTACACCATATTACATATTAAAAGCAGACAGATGATTTAATTGAATATCAGTAAGTAAATTACACCACAACCAGACAAATATAAGATACAGGACTGCCTGTATCTTATATTTGTCGTCCGTTCGTCACCAACTAAAATTCAATCAAACTATTGTTTGCAATTGTTATTGTACATTATTGTTATTTGGTGTATTATTGCCATTTATATTTCTGTTATCGTTCATATTTTTTCCGCCATTCATGTTACCTCCACGTCCACCACCATTAAAACCGCCAGGATTGCTGCCAAAGCTGCCGGCATTGGATGCACCCATGGTTCCTGCAGATTGTGTCCAGTTTGTTAATGAAGAACCATCGCAGTAAAGAGTGTATTCAGTGTTTGTTGTAAGAGCAGATGTGCATATCCAGCTATTTGAGTAACTGTTGTTTAATGTAAAGCTTATTATTTCATTACCGCTGGAATCTTTTACTGAGTAGCTTCCTGCGTTAAATGATACAGAGCTGAATACGTAAGCATTAACTGAATTTACAGGAGTTTCACATATACCGCCTAAAGCTACACATGTTCCACCAGTTATAGTAATATTTCCGTCAACATCAATAGAACCAGATACCTGACCTGATGAACTGCCACCTTTCACAAAAACCATACCGCCAGACTGTGTGTAGCTGCCGTTAGAATCTATACCATCTGTATCGCCAGAACCGGTTGTTACATCAACGTATCCACCAGTTATATTAATAAGAGGAGTAGATGTGCCATCTCCGGTACATGCATTAATGCCATCATCAGCTGCATATACAAAGCTTTGTCCACCACTGATGTTGATTGTTATAGCCTCAAGACCCTCGTAGGATGTTAAAACATTTATATATCCATCAGTTATATTAAGCTCTTTATCTGCATGTATTCCATCATCACCTGTAGAGATTGTGATAGTTCCACCTGATATAGATATTATACCCTTGCCATCTTCGCCGGTTTCAAGAACACCAGAATCTGAGTTGGCATGAATACCATCATCAGTTGAACTTATGTTAATGGCTGCACCAGATATATTTATCTCGCTCTCGGCTTTGATTCCCTTTGTAGAGTAAGACTTTTTAGATGAATTTCCTGAGCTGTTATTGCCAGGCATACCATTAGCAGCTCTGTTTCCACTGCCGAAGTTACCTTTCATGTCAGGATTATTGCCTGAATTGCTGCTACTGTTATTCATATCAGGAGGATTGCCCATGTTACCATTGTTCTGAGCATTGTTCATATCGGGTGGAGTTCCCACGCGGCTGTTATTCTGGTTGTCTGTATTGGCAATTGTTATGTATGTCATCATAGTTGCATTGGATGATGATTTAGATGATGAACCTTGATTCTGATTTGATGAACCTGGGTTGCTGGCTGATGAACCTGGGTTGCTGGCTGATGAATCTGGGGTGCTGATTGAAGAACCAGAGCTGCTGGCTGAAGAACCGGAGTTGTCGGCAGCCACGGCTTCACTATAATCAGAATAAGTATCTGTATATATATTCAGATTTCCATCACCTGAAACATCTACGCCATATGCAGCATCTATGCCGTCACAGGCAGCATATATATCAATATTTCCACCAGATATTATTACATTTCCTTTCTGTTTTCCTTTGGTTGAAAGACTGCTGTTTGATGTTTTGATGCCATCGCCTTTTCTGGATATAGCTATTATTTCACCAGATTCTATAGCTACCTCATCGTTTCCTTTTATAGCATTATTTACAGCATTAACCTTGATGGTAACATTTTTAATAGAAATGTCATCTTTGCTCTGGATACCGTTGTTATAGTTGCCAGTTACTGATAATGCCCCTTTTCCAACCAATTTAAGGTCACATGCTGCATAGATGGCAGCATTACCATTTTCACTGGAAGAATTGTCTGAATTGTCGTAAGCTTCAGTTCTTGCATCAACTATACAGTTATAAGTGTTTTCCTCAGATTTGATTTTTACATTATCAGCATTTTTAATATAAATAGGTGAACCGTTAGAACATGTGATGGATGTACCATTCAATACAATGGTGATTTCGGCATTATCGTCAGCATCAACTACAATCTGTCCTTCTGATAAGAGTCCGGTAACGGTATATTCGCCAGCCTGTGTTATGGTATATACGGAATCATTCTGTGTTATTGTAGAACCATCAGTTGATGTAATGCTGAATTCTCCTGTTATTTCAGTTTTGTAGTTATCGGCATCATATGCGTGAGTTACATTGGTATCCTGGGCAGTAATGCTGGAAGTTACAGTGGTATTAGTATTTTTGTTGTTGGTTGTATAGTTTTGTGAACCACAGCCTGATGTCATAAGACACATGGCAAGAATAACTGCGGCTACGCATGATTTGTTTACTTTTTTTAAATTAATCATATATATTCATCCTCTCATTCATTATTTCTTTAGTTAATATAGATATTGTCGGATAGATATCGTTAATGCATATATCATTAATATCAATATCTATGTCAGGTGGATTCTAAAGTTAAAAGTTTTATTAGGCAGGCATAAACAATGTTTTGATCTTCTGCCCCTTACATCTTATCTATAGTGTAGGTGGGAATAGTGAAGAAAATATGATGAGAATGAGGATATTTTGTGTCCTGGAGAATGACAAAAGAAAAAGCCGAGGCAGGGTTTTTATTCCTGTATCGGCTTTATTGGCTTTATTGGTGTTATCGAGTATTTATCAGCGCTTTGATGTCTTCTTCTGGTGTGGTGATAGGTGCTATGCCATATTTTTCCACAAGAAGGTTCAGAATATTAGGAGACAAAAACGCAGGTAGAGAAGGACCAAGACGGATGTTTTTGATACCAAGGTGCAGAAGCGTCAACAAAATGCAGACTGCCTTCTGTTCGTACCATGAAAGAACGAAGGAGAGCGGAAGCTCATTTACAGTACATCCAAATGCATCCGCAAGTGCCAGAGCAACCTGAATCGCCCCGTAAGCATCGTTACACTGCCCCATATCCATCAGTCGTGGCAGACCATTGATTTCTCCAAGATTAAGATCATTGAAACGGAATTTGCCACATGCCAGGGTGAGGATGATACTGTCAGAAGGAGTTTGTTTAACAAAATCTGTGTAATAGTTTCGACCCGGTTTAGCACCATCACATCCGGCAACCAGGAAGAAATGGCTGATTGCACCTGATTTTACAGCATCTACTATAGTATTTGCATGTGACAGTATAGCTGAATGACCGAATCCCGTTGTCACCTTGGTACCTCCATTGATACCTTTTAATGTCTGATTTTCTTTATAGCCACCAAGTTCAAGTGCTTTTTTGATAACTGGCGTAAAATCTTTTTTCTCATCAATATGAACAGCGCCAGGGAAAGCAACCACCTCTGTTGTAAATACTCTGTCAGCATAACTGCTTTTTGGCGGCATCAGACAGTTGGTAGTGTAAAGAATCGGAGCTGGAAGATGATCAAACTCTTTCTGCTGATTCTGCCATGCAGTTCCAAAATTTCCTTTTAAGTGTGGAAATTTTTTCAAGAGTGGATAGGCATGGGCAGGGAGCATTTCACCATGAGTATATATGTTGATTCCTTTTCCTTCTGTCTGTTCAAGTAAAAGCTGCAGGTCTTTAAGATCATGACCTGTCACGACAATAAAAGGTCCTTTTTCGATGGTAAGTGTAACATCAGTGGGCTCTGGCATTCCATAGCTGTTTGTATTTGCTTTATCAAGAAGTGCCATACACCTAAGGTTGATCTCGCCTACTTTAAGTACCGTAGGAAGCAGTGTTTCTATACTTTCTTCGTAACCAATCTTAAATAATGCTTCACAGAAGAATCGGTTTACTTCATCATCTTCATAATTCAGAACATTTGCATGGTAAGCATAGGCGGCCATTCCACGAATACCAAAAAGAATAAGAGATTTTAAAGAGCGGATATCTTTATCGGCATTCCACATCTGCTGCATGTCGTATTCGTTTGTTTTACCACATGGCGACTGACATTTGCTGCAGTCAGGAACCAGTCGTTCTTTCTCAGCTCTGACTTTTTGTATCATATCTTCGATTGCTGCATTATCAAAACTTACATTTGTAACTGTTGTAAACAGACCTTCAATTATGACTTGTACGGTTCTTTTAGAAATAGCTGATGCACTGTCTACAGCTCTTGCAAGACCAATCAATGCACCTGTCAGCTCATCCTGTAATTTGGCTGTATCCGCATTTTTTCCACAGACACCTGCATTTCCTGTACAGCCAGTACATCCGGCTGTCTGTTCACACTGAAAACAAAACATTTTTTTATTCATTCCAGTAATCTCCTTATTAATCAATAATTTTTCCATCAATACTTATTGTTACAACCTGCCATGGTATGAATTTTCCACTATTTTGAAGTGCATTTTTTACTGCCATCTCCAGACCACCACAGCATGGAACTTCCATTCTTACGATTGTTACACTTTGAATGTTGTTATTCTGAATAATAGCAGCCAGTTTCTCACTATAATCAACCTGGTCTAATTTCGGACAACCTATTAGTGTTACCTTATTCTGAATAAAATCCTGATGAAATCCAGCATAAGCGTAAGCAGTACAATCGGCGGCTATCAGAAGTTTTGCACCATTAAAATATGGTGCACTGATAGGTGCCAGTTTAATCTGTACCGGCCAGTTCTCAAGTTGTGATATCGAATCTGCATCTGAAAATGGTTTTGCGGTCTCAGGCGTTTTTGTTCGCTGTATCTGCATGATTTTAGATCCTGGACAGCCGGTGTGAGGTGACATTGCATGGTTTTGGGCAGCTATTTTACTCTGTGCTTCTTTTACAGCATCTTCATCATATGCAGGTGCTTCTCTTTCCTCAAATGAAATAGCTCCTGTAGGACATTCTGGGAGGCAATCCCCCAATCCGTCACAAAAATGTTCTCTTACCAGCTCGGCTTTTCCGTCTATAATATCAATGGCACCTTCGTGGCAGGCAGTTGCACATGCACCACATCCGTTACATTTTTCTTTATCAATACGTATAATTTTTCTTATCATTTTACCCTCCATTAATAGAATTTTATTTTTGTTTCTGGTAGAATCATATTATAATAAATACAACTTGTATGTTTGATTTCCAACAGGAGGTGAGATTTTGAAAAAATATTTACCTATTTTAAAAAACAGTCCTTTTTTTAAAGGTCTTACTGATAATGAGATATTATCTGTATTGCACTGTGTAGAGGCAGTAACAGTTTCTAAAGAGAAGGATTCTTATATTTTCAGAGCATCAGATTCTACACAGGTAATGGGATTAGTATTGTCAGGTTGTGTTCTTATTATTCAGGAGGATCTCTGGGGACATCGGAATATTCTGTCTAAATGTCATGCTGGTGATTTTTTTGGAGAACCATATGCGGCAAGCCCTGGTGCTGTTTTGAACATCAGTGTGGTAGCAGATGAGGATTGTGAGATTGTTTTTTTAAATATACAGAAGCTTCTGGTTACTTGTCCAACTGCATGTGGGCATCATCAGAAGCTGATTCGCAATCTGGTCAGTGTACTGGCAAATAAGATACTGATTCTGAATGATAAGATTACACATGTTGGCAAGCGGACAACAAGGGAGAAATTATTGTCATACCTGTCAGCAGAATCTATCAGACATTCGTCCTTGTCCTTTGATATTCCTTTTGACAGGCAGCAGCTGGCAGATTATCTTTGCATTGACCGCGCAGCAATGTCTACTGAGATATCAAAGCTGCAAAAAGAAGGCTTTATAAAAACAAATCGAAATCATTTTGAGGTGCTTTGCAATAATGATACAAATGTATTGAGGTAGAAGAGGGGTTAAAGCGTAAATCGGAGGTGCTGGGAATAAGAAAGAAATATAACAAAGAAATATAACAAAGAAATATAACAAAGAGCTGCTAATAAATTTCATAGTAACTTTAAAAAGA
>FR886138.1 GCA_000436475.1 Eubacterium sp. CAG:248 | reverse complement strand
ATAAGAATTATTCAGGCAAATGTAGTCTAGCAGCCACAGCCGTTATTGCATCCGCAGCCACCATTGCAGCCACATCCACCAAAGCCTAATGTACTGCCGCAGTCACCACAGCCGCCACATAAGAGAAGAAGGCATATAAGCCAGATACAGTTATTGTTTCCATAGCCGCCACATCCACCGCAGCCGCTATTGCATCCGCCGCCATTGTTATCAAAAAGAAGTAAGAGAATAATAAGCCAGATGCAGTTGTTTCCACCACAACCACAATCTCCACATCCGTTGCATCCTCCGCAGTTTGTTGCTGCTAAATCACTCATAAAAAATCCTCCGATTAAAACATTTACAATACAATAATATGAATGCAGGCTTGTTAGTGTTACTTATTTTTTTTGAAATATTGCAATATTTATAAAATTATTATATCATCAAGGGGTATGTGTGTTGAGACTATACAGATACATAGATAGGAGCGTAAGGATATGAAAGTATCAGTTATTATTCCTTCACTGAATCCGGATGATAAGCTGGTTACAGTAGTGGATTCACTTGTAAAGAAGGGATTCAAGGATATAATATTAGTTAATGACGGAAGTGACAAGAGTCATATGTGGCCTTTTGAAAAAGTGGGTACGTATGATGAATGCACAATTCTTACTCATGAAGTTAATAGAGGAAAAGGAAGAGCTTTAAAAACTGCCTTTGAATATTGTATAAAAAACAGGGAAGGTTATATTGGAGTAGTTACAGTAGATGGTGATAACCAGCATCAGGCTGACGATATAATGAACTGTTGTGAAGCTATGGCCTCGCAGGATAAGGTTGTACTTGGAGTAAGAACATTTGATGGAGATGATGTTCCTTTTAAAAGCCGGTTTGGCAATAACCTTACAAGCTTTGTGTTTAAAGCTATGTGTGGACTGGCTATATCAGATACACAGACAGGATTAAGAGCCATACCTTATAAGTATCTACAGACCTTTTGTGATATTGAAGGGGAACGTTTTGAATATGAAACAAGAATGCTTCTGGAGTTTAAGAGGTCATCGATACCTTATATGGAGGTGCCCATTAAGACTGTTTACATAGAAGAAAATGCATCTACGCATTTCAATCCAGTTAAAGATTCAATAAAAATATATAAGGTCATATTCAGATATACTTTTTCGGCAACAGCGTTAAAGTATGTGCTAAGCTCACTTGCATCGTGGGTTATAGATAATTTAATATTTAATTTACTTGATATTTTTCTTGTTATGTTTACAATATCATTAAGGCTGCTGTTCAGCACAGTTGTGGCAAGAACAATATCATCTGTATTTAATTTTACAATGAACAGAAAACATGTATTTAAGTCAGATAAAGATGTTAAGGCAGCAGCAGTAAGATATTATATACTGTGGTTCTGCCAGATGGCAGTATCATATCTTCTCGTCTTTTTGTTTACTAAAATGCTTATGCTTGGTACTACAGCAGTAGGTATAACCAAGATAATTGTAGACGTTGTTTTGTTCGTTGTGAGCTACAATATACAGAAAAGATGGGTATTTAAATAAATTTTATTAGAATGAGGAAAATGATGAAAAAGAATGTATTAAAATGGTTAGGCCGGGTTGGTGCTACTTTGCTTACGACAATAGTGATTCTTGTTGTCGGTCTGTATGGTGTTATGGCTATGCTTGCATGGGGTCCATCAAAGGTTGCAAAGAAACAGTTTATTATGTCACTACAGGAGACAGGAGAGCTTGGTTTTATGGCTAACTGGTTCTGCTCACAGGAAGAAATCGACAAGATAAAAGAAGAGAATTCGGTTAAAGATACAACAGATATAACAGATTCAAGCCTTGTTGTAATAGGCAATTCTGAAACAAGTGATGAAGAGGATCTTTATGTGGTTGATATAAAGGCAGAAGCTTACAGTGGAAAGCTTATGGTTATAAAGGATCCATCAAGACTTTTTGTTGGTACTGTTCCAGAGTTTAAGCTTGAAAAGGGCTGGACAGTTTCAGAGATAGCACAAAGATATGATGCAGTTGCAGGTATCAATGGTGGAGAGTTCGTAGATTCAACACCACAGACAGCGATGCCTATAGGACTTGTTATGGTTGATGGTAATGTCTTAAAAGGAACTGCCGGTGAAATGTATCATGTTACTGGAATAACGTTTGATAACAAGCTTGTTATGGGTAATATGACAGCTGCAAAGGCACAGGAGCTTGGAATAAGAGATTGTGTCAATGTAAGTAGTGATATAGGTCCATTTCTGATTATCAATGGAGAAGCACAGGATGTTGATGGCGTTGGTGGTGGACTTAATCCGCGAACAGCTATAGGGCAGAGAGCTGATGGTGCCATCCTTCTTCTTGTTGTTGATGGAAGACAGGTTACAAGCCTTGGGGCTTCATTCTCAGATCTTCAGGATATAATGCTTCAATATGGGGCGGTAAATGCATCTGCTATGGATGGAGGAACATCAACACAGATGTATTATAATGGTGAGGTTATCAATAAGCCATATTCACCAACAGGTCCAAGAACACTTCCAACAGCGTTTTTGATTAAGTAAATGTGATAATGGAATGGAGAATATATGTCAGATATGAATAACAACGTAAAAGATAATAAGAAGAATCCTTTTAAAAGACTTTCTTCATTTAAGAAATTCCTGATAATATATGCATCTGCATTGATAGTTATAATAGCTGCTGCATTAGTGATTTTACATGGTTTTCTTAAGGATTATGAGTCAGGACGTCCGGCTAATACGATGGATACGCTTGTTGCCCATATTGAAAAGGGAAATGTCGGAGAGTGGATTAAGAAAAGTGGATTACTCGGTGAATTTGAAACAGAAAGTATAGTATCAGATTATTTTAGAGATACATTTGAAGGAAAACAGATAAGCTATAAGAAAAAGGCTGGAGAATATTCAGAAAGCACACCTGTGTATGTTTTGTATGCAGATGATGATAAAATAGCAAGTGTGAGTCTTGATGAAAGCAGGAAAAATGCACATAAGTTCACAGAATGGAAGATTTCTTCCATCAACTTTAATGTTAATGCACAGGACAAGAGCCGTGCGGTTAAAGTTACAGTACCAAAGGGAAGTGATGTAGAACTGAATGGTGTAAAGGTATCGTCAGACTATATAACAGGCGAGGGCAGCGTGGATTTGTGTAAGCATGTATCTGACTATGTGGATACACCAGTTAATGATATATATGAAATTACAGGCCTTTTTACAGCTCCAGACGTTAAAGTGTATTCATCTGGAAAAGAACTTTCTACAGAGCTTGATAAAGAGGGCTATGTTGCATATTATCCTGGTGATGATTCTTTGCTTGAAGAGGAAAAACAGCATATATTACTTGTTGCTAAGAACTATGGAAAGTATATGATCAACAGAGGCAGCCTTACAACTTTGTCTGGTTATATGATTGGAACTGCTAAAGAATATATGAGTGATATTCCGGCTATAGATGTTTATCTTATAGGAAGGACATTTACATACAATATAACTGATGAAAATATAAGTAATTTCAGAAAATATTCTGATGATTGTTATTCATGCAACGTGGATTACAAGCTTAATGTAAACTGGTCATCGGGAAGTACTACATATGATATTGCATTAACTTACATATTCGTAAAACAGGATGGTAAGTGGATGTTAGCAGACTTTAAGATCAGATAAGAGGATTGTAACAATGTCATCTAAAAATAAACGTAATTTTATTCTGCAGGGTTCCATACTTGCAATGGCTGGAATATTTGTAAGAATAATAGGAATGGTATATAGAATTCCAGTCCTGAATATTATAGGAAGTGAAGGAAATGGAATATACGGAACAGCATTTAATGTATACAATATAATGCTTGTTCTTTCATCATATGGACTTCCTATGGCAGTATCAAAGCTTGTTTCTGCAAGATTTACAAAGAAAAAGTATAAGAGTGCTGCTAAAGTACTCAGATGCTCAGTGATCATAGGAGTTATCACGGGTGGAGCAGCTGCGCTTCTTGTATTTTTTGGAGCTGGCTTTATAGAAAATGTCGTATATGGTGGTGGTATACCTGGACTTGCGATTCCACTAAGAGTACTGGCACCAACTATATTTCTTGTTGCAATATTAGGGGTGCTAAGAGGGTTCTTCCAGGGACAGGGAACTATGATACCAACAGCTGTTTCACAGATTATAGAACAGCTTGTGAATGCTGTGGTTAGTATTGTGGCTGGATATATGCTTATGAAAGCATATGTATCAGCAAGTAATACCGCAGCATATGGAGCAGCAGGAAGTACATTGGGAACTGCGATGGGAGCATTGACGGCTCTTGTTTTTTTTGTATTTCTGTATATGTTGTACCGTCCTAAGTTTATGAGGATGGTCGCAAGGGATAATAGTCCTGATTGGAGAGATACTAATCAATATATATATAAGACTATTATTGTAACTATGCTGCCTATTATTCTTAGTCAGACATTTTATCAGATAAGTGCTCTTTTAGATGATGTTTTGTTTAGTAATATAATGGTTGTAAGAGGTGCATCAGCTAATATTACAAGGGATCTTGGTAATTTCAGCTCAAGTTATACACTTCTTATAAGTATACCGCAGGGTATAGCTTCGGCACTTTCAGCATCGATGCTTCCAAGTATTGTGGCCTCTTATACAACAGGGGATAAGGAGAGTATATATTCAAAGCTGACAAAGACATTAAAGACTAATATGTTTGTTGCTGTACCTTCATTTATAGGATTGTTTACGATTGGTGAGCCGATTATCAGGCTTTTGTTTGCAAGATATGATAGCGTGCAGGGTGGGATGATGTTAAAGCTTGGAGCTGTTGCTATAGTTTTTTATACACTTTCCACAGTCACAAGCTCAGCACTTCAGGCAGTTGATAAAGTGAAATCTCCGATGTATCATTCATTTATATCACTTGTTGTTCATATAGTGCTTGTAGTAGTGTTGTTATTCACAACAGATCTTGGAATATATGCTCTTGTTATAGGTAATGCTTCATTTCCTGTTATTATATTTATATTGAATCTTATAACATTGTACCGGGAAGAGGGTTACAGGCTGCCTGTTATGAAGATATTTGCAAGACCATTTATATGTTCAGCATTTATGGGAGTGTTCACAATATTATCATATAATATGATGTATAATGCTACATCATCAAATGCTATTTCAGTTATAGTTGCACTTGTTGTTGCACTTGTAACATATTTTGGCTTATATGGAATTATACTAAAGAAATTTAGAGGTGTTTTATAGTTATGTGATGTTTATGGTGAAAGAATTCCTGACCATGGCATCGGTTAAAGGATTGGAAAGAGAGGAAAGACATGCAGAATAAATTCACAGACCAGGCAAGAAGAGTTCTTGAACAGGCTGCATTTGCTGCAGAGGTTAATGGACATTGTTATATAGGCTCGGAGCATTTGCTGCTTGGACTTATACAGGTAGAGGACTGCCTGGCAGGTAAGGTTCTTTTAAACAATGATGTTACAGAGAATAAGGTGCTTAATCTTATATATCAGCTTATAGCCCCTGATTGCGCAGTCAGCGTTAAGGAGCCGGCAGTATATACTCCAAGAGTTAAAAAAATTCTTGTAAATGCAGGTAATGAAGCGGCAAGATTCAAGGCAGACAGCATAGGAACTGAGCATATATTGATAGCTATGTTAAAGGAAACCGATAGTGTTGCATCAAGACTTCTTAATACTATGGGTGTATCTGTTAAGAAAATATATACAGAGCTTCTTGAAGGCATGGGAGAGGATGTATCACGTTTACGTGAGGATTTCCAGAATGGACGTATCAGGCAGAAGGATAAAAGGGCAACTGCCATGCTGGATCAGTATAGCAGGGATCTGACAGAGCTTGCAAGACAGAAAAAACTGGATCCTGTTATAGGAAGAGATGCAGAAATCCAGAGAGTTATCCAGATATTATCAAGAAGGACAAAGAATAATCCATGTCTTATAGGCGAACCGGGAGTTGGTAAAACAGCTGTTGTAGAGGGGCTTGCTTTACGCATAGTGGAAGGGGAAGTTCCTGAAACTATCAAGGATAAAAGACTTGTTACACTTGATTTATCAGGCATGGTTGCAGGTTCTAAGTACAGAGGTGAATTCGAGGAAAGGATAAAGAGAGTTATAGCTGAGGTAAGGAATGCTGGCAATGTGATTCTTTTCCTTGATGAGATTCATACAATTATAGGTGCAGGCGGCGCTGAAGGTGCTATAGATGCATCTAATATATTAAAGCCTTCACTTGCAAGAGGAGAAATTCAGCTTATAGGTGCAACAACACTTGAAGAATACAGAAAACACATAGAAAAGGATGCAGCGCTTGAAAGACGATTCCAGCCCGTTAAGGTAGAAGAACCAACAGAAGAAGAGGCTGTTGATATTCTTATGGGACTTAAGAGCAGGTATGAGGAACATCATAGTGTTAAGATAACGGATGAGGCTGTTAAGGCAGCAGTCAGGTTGTCTAAAAGATACATCAATGACAGATTCCTTCCAGATAAGGCTATTGATCTTATAGATGAGGCATCATCAAGAACAAGGCTTTTAGCATATGCTGTACCAGCAGATATTAAAAAACTTGAAAAACAGATTGAAGAGCTGTCACAGGAAAAGGAAGCTGCAATAAAGAAAGAAAAATATGATGAAGCCTCTGATATAAAGAAACAGCAGGCAAGAAAAAAGACAAGGCTTGAAAAGCTTAAGAATAAGTGGAGAGAACAGATGAATACATCTGAGCTTGTTGTTGATGAGGATATTATCGCAAAGACAGTTGCCATGTGGACAAAGATACCTGTCACAAAGATTGCAGAGGCTGAATCAGAGAAGCTTATTAATCTTGAACAGACACTTCATAACAGGGTTATAGGACAGGATGAGGCTGTAAGCGCAGTTGCCAAAGCGATAAGAAGAGGAAGAGTAGGACTTAAGGATCCTAACAGGCCAATAGGGTCATTCCTTTTCTTAGGACCTACAGGTGTTGGTAAGACAGAACTTTCAAAGGCACTTGCTGATGTGATGTTTGGAACAGATAATTCACTAATAAGGGTTGATATGTCTGAATATATGGAAAAGCATACAGTATCTAAGCTTATAGGTTCACCTCCAGGATATGTCGGATATGATGAAGGTGGACAGTTAAGCGAAAAGGTAAGAAGAAATCCGTATTCTGTAGTGCTTTTTGATGAAGTTGAGAAAGCCCATCCGGATGTGTTTAATGTGCTTCTTCAGGTACTTGATGATGGACACATAACAGACTCAACAGGAAGAGTAGTCGATTTTAAGAATACGGTGATTATTATGACATCAAATGCGGGTGCGGAAAACATAGTTGCACCTAAATCTCTTGGTTTTGCTTCATCGTCTACAGATGAACAGATTCACGATGATATGAAGAATAAGGTTATGGATGAGGTCAGGAGAATGTTCAGACCAGAGTTCTTAAACCGAATAGATGACATTATAGTATTCCATATGCTTAAGAAAGAACAGATAGGACAGATAGTTGATATTATGATGAAAACTATCAACGACAGGATTATGGAACAGATGAAGCTTTCTGTAGAACTTGATGATGATGCTAAAGCATATATTGTTGACAAAGGATATGATGCAAAATATGGAGCACGTCCATTAAGAAGGACTATCCAGAATGAGATTGAAGATGAACTCGCAGAAAGAATTCTTGAAGGAAAGATAAAGGCTGGTAACAGAGTATTAGTTACAGTTAAAGATAAGAAGCTTGATTTTGTTTTGAAAAGAGGATATAACAGATAAAAGTTAACAAATAATACTAGTAAAATACTAGCATTTTTATACAATTTGATGTATAATCAGAATATGAATAATTATTATGTTTCTTAAAGTAATCTGTTGGTTATATTTGTGATACATAATAAAATCGTAAAAAACGCAGGAGGACAATAATATGCCAGTAATTAATGAGTTGATTCGTTCAGAAAAGGATGGAACTCTTAGCTTTGGTAATTATGAGCTGGATACTAAGTCTAAGTTATCGGATTTCGAACATTGTGGAGATACTTATAAGGTTAAAACATTCAAGGAAATAACTAAGTTAGAGCGCAATGGTTCTTTCGTATATGAGTCAGTACCAGGAACAGCTGTTATGAACTTTAAGGCGACAGATACAGGCTTATCATTCAAAGTAGAAGGCAGTGAAGATGCACAGATTACTGTGGAGCTTGAGGAAGGTGCTTCATATAATGTAACAATTGATGGTGCATTTGAAGGCAGTATGACTACTAATATGGGTGGTAAGATAGTTCTTTCAGTAAGTCTTGAGGAAGGCAAAGCTGTCGGAGTAGAAGTAGTTAAAGCATAAAGTGTATGATTATTAATACAATATAACAATTAAATTGCTGCACCGCGCATAAAGTCATAGTCTGACCAATGCTGGTGCAGCATTTTATTTAAGTTGCAAGGAGGGAAAAGTGGCAAAAAGTAAAAATACAGCTTTTTTTTGTAGCGAATGTGGGTATGAATCATCTAAATGGTATGGCCAGTGTCCTGCTTGTAAGGCCTGGAATACATTTGTTGAAGAACCTGTAGCGGGTAAGACGGCTGTAAAAGGGTTGTCGGTGGTAAGAAAAGATAGTTTAACTAAAGCAAGCCATCCAGTAAGTCTGAAAGAAATAAGTACAGAAGAAAAAGAGAGAACACTTACAGGGATTAAAGAGCTTGACAGAGTACTTGGTGGTGGTATAGTCCAGGGCTCACTTGTTCTGGTTGGAGGAGATCCCGGGATAGGTAAATCAACACTGCTTCTTCAGATGTGTTATAACATTTCAGATACGAAAGATAAGGTTTTGTATATATCAGGTGAGGAATCTCTGACACAGATTAAGCTTAGGGCCGAAAGAATAGGTGAATGCAGCGATAATCTGAAAATACTATGCGAAACCAATCTGGATATTATAGAGCAGGTCTTAAAGAAAGAGATGCCTAAGGTTGTTATTATAGATTCCATACAGACTATGTACAGAGAAGAAATATCTGTTGCACCAGGAAGTGTGTCGCAGGTAAGAGAAAGTACATCTATTCTTATGCAGCTGGCAAAAGGGTTGGATATAACCATATTTATTGTAGGACATGTAACTAAGGAAGGTGTAGTTGCAGGACCAAGAGTGCTTGAACATATGGTTGATACAGTGCTTTATTTTGAAGGTGACAGATATGCATCATATAGGATTTTAAGAAGTGTAAAAAACAGATTTGGTTCAACTAATGAGATAGGGGTTTTTGAGATGCGTCAGGATGGTCTTGTTGAAGTGGCTAATCCGTCTGAATATATGCTTAACGGAAGACCGGAGGGAGCATCAGGTTCAGTTGTTGTGTGTCTTGTTGAAGGAACAAGGCCGCTTATGGTAGAAGTGCAGGCACTTGTATGTGATTCTAATTTTGGCATGCCAAGACGTACAGCAGCAGGCACGGATTATAACAGAGTGAATCTTCTTATGGCTGTTCTTGAAAAAAGAGCAGGAATGAGAATGTCATCAAGTGATGCGTATGTAAATGTTGCAGGTGGCATAAAGGTAACGGAACCGGCTCTGGATCTTGGAATTGTTATAGCACTTGTGAGCAGCTTCAGGAATAAAGAGATTGACAGTAAAACAGTTATATTTGGAGAGGTTGGCTTGTCGGGAGAGGTAAGGGCTGTTACCCAGGTACAGCAAAGAGTGAATGAAGCTGTAAAACTTGGCTTTACGACATGTATATTGCCATCAGTCTGCTTGAAAAACATTAAAAATAATGATAAAATTAATCTTATTGGTATACATAACGTAAATGAAGCCATAAACCTGATATAATGAGCGCAAAAGAAAAGGAAGCGGCTGCGAAGCAGACATTTACTTTTCTTGCGCCATTAACGAATGAACACAAATATAATAATATATATGGAGGAATACCATGGATAATAATAATCTGGTTAATGATTTATCTGGAATACTTGATGGACTTGATTCATCACAGGAACAGCTTGAAAAGGATGCGTTTGATGTTATCAATTCATCTGATACATCGCTTAATCTTGTAAAGGAAAGTATATCGAGTGTTGAAGAAATCCTTAAAATGATAGATGAACTTAATGAAGTAGCAGAGGAATCAGCAACAAGAATAAAAGAACTTGAAAAGCTTTCTAAAGACATTGAACAGTTTGCTGGTGTTATATCATCTATATCAAACAGAACCAATATACTATCGCTCAATGCTTCTATTGAGGCAGCAAGAGCAGGTGAACATGGAAGGGGCTTTGCAGTAGTTGCAAGTGAAGTGCGTAATCTTGCAGCGCAGTCAGCTAAGTCATCAAAGGAAATAACTGATACCATAACTATGGTTCAACAGTCTGTAGGAAAAACAGTAGATTCTATGAAAAATATATATGAGAATTCAAACCAGCAGAAAGAAAAAGCGGATGAGATAGGAAATGTTCTCAATAAAGTTGTAGAGGCAGCATATACTGCTAATGAAGTTGCTAGAAATATAGAAAACGAGATCGCATATCAAAGAGAAATTACTGATAAGGCGAAGAATGTACTGATGTAGTATATAATTATATTAGTGATATTGATTGAATATAAGTAAATAAGGCTTTTATATGATGTGTGAAGGGGGATAACCATATGTATCAATGTCCTTGTTGCGGAGGAAGACTGATATTTGATATACCATCGCAGCAGCTGAAATGTGATCACTGTAGTAATAGCTTCAATCCATATGAAATAAGCAAAGAACATGATGCACAGGAAAGCGTTGAGTATGATGTTACTGTATTCAGGTGTCCGCAGTGCGGAGGAGAAATACTTAGTACTGATAATACAGCAGCGAATTTCTGTAGTTTCTGCGGCGCATCGACGATTCTTACCAGCAGGGTCACAAAAGAACTAAAGCCAGGGTATATCATACCATTTTCAAAAACAAAGCAGGACTGCAAGCGTGCATATAAAAGCATGATGCGTTATGCATTATTTGCACCTGGGGAGTTGAAAGACGAGAAGTTTATAGATGGATTCAGAGGGATATATATGCCGTACTGGACATATTATATTGCACAAAAGGGTCCAGTGTGCCTTAAAGGTTCAAAAAGCCACCGCAGTGGCGATTATATATATACAGATCATTATGATATTACTGGTGATGTGGATTGCTATTATAAGGGACTTTCATATGATGCCTCATCATCTTTTGACGATGGTATAAGTGAAATTATAGCACCATATGATGTTAAGAATATGAAAGAATTTACACCATCTTTTTTAAGTGGTTTTTATGCAGATACAGCGGATGTTGCGGCGGATGTATACAGGATGGATGCAGAAGCTATAGCAGTTGATGAAACGTATAAGCATATTAAAAAAACTGCCCATCTGGGTTCTGTAAGCATTGACAGTTATCAGGGAAATATGGAAAGAAGGCTTGGAACAAAGGTAGTATCTGAAGACAGAGCGCTATTCCCAGTGTGGTTTTTATCTTATCGCAATAAAGACAGAGTCGCATATGCAATTATAAATGGACAGACAGGAAAAGTTGTTGCAGATCTGCCAGTATCACTTGTTAAATATTTCGTTGGTTCGGCTTTGCTTGCAATTCCGATATTCATATTGCTTAATCTTATGTTTACGATAAGACCGAAAGTAACACTTGTAGTGGCTTCTTTTATAGCCTTGATCACAATCATAATGTATGTGAGTGAATTGAAAAAAATATACATAAAAGACAAGAAACTAGATGACAGGGGAAGAATGTATGCTGGTTTGGGTTTGGAAGAAAATATGTCTTCCATGGATAAGCTAAAAGAAGATCAAAAGCTTGCTGACAGCATAGCTGATGCCGTGGAAGAGGGCAGAAACAGGAAAGATAAGAAAAAATGTTTGTATAAAGAGAAAAGAGAAATTTCATGGACTATGAAGATTGCCATAATTGCTGTTATATTCAGCGGAGTTGTTCCGGTGTTATACACGTTACAGTTTGCAGCAATATTATATGGCGGCAGTACTGTATCTTTGGGTATGGGATTTCCTATATGTGTTACATTTTTTGCAGCAGGCGTTATACTTACTGTTACCAATCATAAGATATTTAAGAATGTATCGGGAAAGAATATATCTGGTAATATAGGCTCGCTTGCGGCTATGCTTATTGCGGCGGTGGTACTCTGGTTTAATCCGGTATCTGATATATATTACTATGCAGCTGTTATTGTAGAATTAATAGCTATAATATATACTGTTACGGATCTTATAAGATACTATAATATGCTTGCAACAAGGAAGCTTCCACAGTTTGATAATTATCGTGGAGGTGATGATAATGTGTGATAAGATATATAAGCATAACAAAATGAGCAGTATAGCTGTATTTTCTGCCACATTTATGATTATTGCTGCGATATTTTTGTTTCTCTCAGTGAAAAATGTAAGAGCAGAGGACGAAAAAGACTATAAGAATGTATATATTAATCAAGATACAGGATATGAAGCTATTATTGAAGATGATGCAGCACTTATGTCAGAGAATGATTATGAAGCACTGCTTGGATTTATGAAGCAGATTACATTATATGGAAATGTGATGCTGAAAACGATAGAAACTAACAATATGTCAACGGAAGGCTATATAAGAGCTCTGTATAATGAAAGATTCAAATCTGATAGTGGAACTATACTTGTAATAGATATGGATAATAGAAATATATGGATACATAGTAATGGTAAGATATATAATACTGTGACAAGCTCATATGCAGATACAATAACTGATAATGTATACAGGTATGCATCATCAGGTGATTATTATACATGTGCATATAAAGTTTTTGAGCAGGAGCTCGCTCTGCTTAAAGGGAGTAAAATATCTCAGCCCATGAAGTATATAAGTAACGCACTGCTTGCGATAGTTGCGGCTTTACTTATTAACTATGGTATTGTAAGAATGTATGTCAGAAAAAAAGTACCATCTATAAAGAAGATTATGAATGTTATACTGGTAAATAAAGCATTTGATAATTGTAAAGTAGTCCATACATACCAGAGCAAGACATATTCTCCTGTTGAATCAGATTCAGACAGTGGTTCATCAGGTGGAAGTTCATCAGGTGGCTCGTCAGGAGGTTCATCAGGTGGAGGCGGTGGTGGTGGACACAGCTTTTAAAAATAAGTTTCCAATACGTTTGTGTGTACACAAATGTATTGGGAACTTTTATTTTTTTATACATGCATAAAATGGTTTATCAGATAAAAATTAGGTGAAAATCAGATGGAAATCAGATGAAAATAAAGTGTACCCTTTGTCAAGGACAC
>FR886137.1 GCA_000436475.1 Eubacterium sp. CAG:248 | reverse complement strand
GAATAAAGCTAGCCACAGGTATCATTACGAGTAGTATCCCGACCACTTCAACAAAAATTCCTATTCTTATTAGCATTCTGTCTCCAAGCCTATTTGATACAAACCCAGATATTAATCTTCCTAGCATGAGTCCGCCAAATATAAGCGAGCCAAATGATGCAATAAGATGATCCGTTAGTCCTTCCTTTACTCCTGCAAAATAGCTCGAGGTCCAAAGGAAACATGTCGCTTCTCCAGAACAATATGCAAAGAATGCGATTAATGTAAGCACTACACCGGGACGTTTTAATGCTTCACGTATTCTTGCAACTTCTTCCTCCTGTTTATTAGAATCACTTTCATTCTTTTTCCATAATGGAAGGGAAATAATGCAAATTAATAGTATAAAAATCTGAATATATGCAGTCCACCGGTATCCTTCATTCCAACTTGCCTTACTTAATGCCACTGCCATAATATTCGGACTTATGACTGCACCTACACCATAAAAACAGTGTAAAAAATTCATGACAGATCCTGAATAGTTATTGGCCACATAATGGTTTACAGATGCATCAATAGCGCCAGCCCCCATACCATATGGAACCGCAAAAACAAACAACATGGCATAAGATGTAGAAATAGAAAAACCTATTAAACCCATAACCGTTAGAAATATTGATACAATAACTATCCACTTCGTATGGAATCTTTTTATCATTATAGGACTAAGCAGCGCTGAAATAATCGTCATAAATGAAATTGCCATAGACACATATCCTGCATAGGAAGACGGCACCGAAAATGCGGCATGCATTGCAGGCCAACCAGAGCCAAGAAGTGAATCCGGTAACCCAAGACTAATAAATATTAAATAGATTACTGCAATCAGTAATGAATACATCTTTTTTTCTCCTCACTTCACTTTTTCAATTAGATTATATCTTTTTTTTCCCGGTTTATAAATAGAAAAAAATCACTTATATTTGTTATATAAAAAACTGTAAATGAATAATTTTTGTTTGACTTTTTGAAAAACCACCAATATAATATATGAATGAACGAGTAGCAGACTAGCGTAAATCCAGTTTTGCTGCTCGTTTTTTTGTGTGTATCTGCTGTCACACAGGATAAAAATATATATTGCAGTTAAAAGTGTGTAGCTTATCAGCGTAAGTCCAGCTTATATGATAAGTACACATTTTTTTTATGCAGAAAAATGAGGACAAATGCATAGCAGACATTTGCTTCGCAAAACAAGGAGGCTAAATCCTCTCCTCACCAAAGGGTTCGGATTTTGCTTCGCAAAACAAGGAGGATTAAGATGGCAGAAAGTAATAAGATGAAGGAGATGCCGGTAAATAAGCTTATGGTTCAGATTGGAATACCGATGATTTTATCTATGGCATTGCAGGCAGTTTACAATATTGTAGATAGTGCCTTTGTTGGAAACATGAAAACAGGAAGTGAGGCAGCACTAAATGCGTTGACATTGGTGTTTCCGGTTCAGATGCTCATGGTAGCAGTTGGAATAGGAACCGGAGTTGGAACTAATGCGCTTCTTGCAAGGACATTAGGACAGGCAAATGAGAAAAAGGCAGCCAAAGTAGCAGGAAACAGTTTATTTCTTGGAGTGATTATTTATGCGGTATGTCTATTATTTGGGATTTTAGGAGTAAGAGCATATATTTCATCGCAGACCATGGATTTGGAAGTTATTACAATGGGAACAAACTACGAATCAGGTATGGATTGCTCTATACCGTTGTATTAATGATTTTAGGAATTGCAATTACAGAAATTTTTCCAGAAGCTTTTGCAGCTTTGTTCAATGCAGGACAGTCAAGGGAATATTTTATCGGAGCAATGAGGGTGATTTCAATAAGCTTTCTGTTTGCCGGAATAAATGTTGCTTATCAGGGGATTTATCAGGCACTGGATGGCGGCATAGAATCATTGGTAATCTCGCTTTTAAGACAGCTTATCATTATCCTGCCTCTTGCTGGCATTTTTTCTGTTTTTGTTAAAAACGGACAGATGGGAGTTTCACTGATCTGGTGGGCATTTCCAATAACAGAGATTATTGCTTGTCTTGTGGGATATGTATTTTTAAAAAAAATCAGAAAGAACAAAGTGGAAAGCATGAGTTAAGGAGGAAGTAGTTATGACAAAGAGAATCATTACAATCAGCAGAGAATTTGGAAGCGGTGGCAGATTTATTGGTGAAGAAGTGGCAAAAAAACTTGGTGTTGCATACTATGACAAGGATATTATTGGAAAGATTGCAGAACAGTCTGGCTTATCACCTGAGTATATTCAGGAAAATGCTGAATTATCTCCAAAGCAAGGTTTGTTTGCCTATGCTTTTTCAGGGCGTGATATTACAGGAAAATCAGTCGGAGATATGGTGTATGAGGCACAAAGGAAAATAATTATGGAAATCGCTGAAAAGGAAAGCTGTGTAATTATAGGAAGAAATGCAGATTTTATCTTAAAGGATAGGAATGATGTGCTGAATGTGTTTATTCATGGTGATATGCCAGAAAAGACACAGCGTATTATAGACTTATATAATGTTGAAGAGAAGGAAGCTGTCAAAATGATGGCGGACACAGATAAAAGACGTATGACAAATTATAACTTTTATACGGAACAGAAATGGGGAAAAGCCAGTAATTATACGTTGTGCCTGAACAGTTCACAGCTTGGATATGACAGGTGTGAAAGGATAATTATGGAATGTAGTAAATAAAGAGTGAATCGTGATATAATAAATAACAGCACCAAAATTTAATATATCAAGAGGAACAGGTAATGAATGGATTATTTAATGTAAGAAAAGCAGATATAAGTGATATTAAAATTATACAAAAGCTTATAAAAAATCTGGCAGAATACGAGAAAAGACCTCAGGATATGACGGCCACAGAGGAAACGTTGTGTTATTGGATTTTTGAAAAGAAAATAGCAACTGTATTGATCGCACAATATGATGAAGAAATCATAGGATATGCTATTTATTATCCAGTGTTTGGCTCATTTGCCGGGGAGGCAGGGGTACATCTTGAGGATTTCCTTTTGAAGGAAGAATATCGTCATCGCGGTCTGGGTAAAAAGTTTTTTTCTAGAATAGAAGAATACGTTAAAGAGGATGGATATTCTAAAATAGAATGGAGCTGCCTTGAATGGAACACGCCATCAATCGGGTTTTATAACAGCATTGGAGCTACGCAGGAGCAGGGAAGAAAATATTTTTCATACATTTGCAGCTGAGAATATATATTTACCAATTTCCAATATAGGAGATTAGATTGAAAAATAAGATTTTTCACACGAAAGAATGGGAGATTATTATGCAGAACAGTTACCGTTACTTTAAGAATGAACAATGTAAATACTTTCCATGTCACAAGGTAGAAGAGGGGCAGGATTTTAACTGCCTTTTTTGTTATTGTCCGCTGAACCAGTATGAGGATTGTCCAGGCAATCCTCGGATTATTGAGCGGGAAAGTGGAAATAAGATTAAAGATTGCACGAATTGTACATTTCCACATTTACCAGAGAATTATGATTACATAGTAAAGTTTTTGTCAAAGAAAATGAAATGATGAAGGATAGCTGCAAATAATGATATCGGGGTTAAATAAAAATCTTGCATTTAAAAGAATTATATGGAATAATATATCATTATAATTATATTTTGAATAATTATAATATAGATGATAACGAAATAATCACTGTAAACGAAGTAGCTAATATATGGAGCAATATGTTAAAACATATATCATTTACTTCAGGGAATCAGGTGTGAATCCTGAACAGTTCCGCTGCTGTATACAGGGAGGCGGTATCCATTATGCCACTGGAGAGTAATACAATACAATCCGGGAAGGCGGATATCACTTATGATCTGTGAGTCAGAAGACCGGTTTACAGGCAGAGTCACAATAGTCGTTGCGAGAACAACAGACTATTGATTTTTATGCCGGCATATATAAAACATAAGCATATCTGTATATATGTGCCGTTCCTTTCTGCAGAGAATGACGAATCATCTTCCGGTTATCACATATATGTTGATAACCATACATCTTCATATGAAAAAGGAAAGGAAAAAAGAATGAAGAAGAAAAGATTTCTTGCACTATTACTTGTGCTGGTAATGCTTGTATCAACTTTAGTAATGGGTGGATGTGGTACAGGCTCAGGAAACAATGCGGACAATGGAAACAATTATGATGGTCAGTTAGTGTTCGACCATTCTATGGAGCTTAAGTATGCAAAGCTTTTTTCTGTAGATTATTATAAGGGCGGTTATAAGCTTCTTACTATAACTAACAGAGATGAAGATACAGCTATTGTATCAAAGCAGTCTAAAATATTACTTGTTCCAGATGGAATGTCTACACCATCAGGGGTAGATGCAGATACATTAGTATTAAAGGCTCCTGTAACTAACATGCTTGTATCATCTACACCAGTTACATCGCTTATGAATGCGAGTAACTGTCTTTCAGGCATAAGCCAGGTTACTTATGATAAGAAATCATGGTATATAGATGCCGTAAAGAAAGCATTTGATGATGGAAAGCTTACATATGTTGGTGATTATAAGGCTCCTGATTATGAATCAATCATAGCAGGTTCACCTTCACTTGCCATATATTCAACTATGCTTACAAGTGTGCCTGACGTTGCAGCTAAGTTAAAGGAACTTGGAGTTAATTATATATTAGACCAGTCTACTTATGAGGATCATCCTTTAGGAAGAGTAGAGTGGGCTAAGCTATATGCTGCTCTTTGCAATGAAGAGGAGGCTGCTACAGCTATGTTTAACGAACAGGCTGCTTATGTGGATACACTCTCTAAGGCAGAGAATACAGGAAAGTCTGTTGCAGTATTCTATATAACATCAAAGGGAAAGCTATATGTAAGAAATGCAGGTGATTATCTTGCACAGATGGTTAACATAGCAGGTGGTAACTATATATTCTCTGATCTTAACCCTGATAAGACAGGTACACAGGAGCTTGGAATCGAGAGCTTCTATGAGAAGGCTAAGGATGCAGATTACATTATATATGTATGGAATTTAGGTGGTAAGCCATCTACAATGGCTGATTTTACGTCTTATAACAGTGTACTTTCTGATTTAAAGGCAGTTAAGGATGGCAATGTATGGTGTACAACACCAGATTTCTTCCAGATTGCAGATACAATCGGAAGCATGATCAACGATATCAATCTTATGTTTAAAGCAGACGCTGGCACATCAGAGCTTACATATTTAAAAAAGCTTAAATAAAGTGAATAAATATTAGTATCAATGACTGTCACATTAAGCAAATACATCTTAATGAGACAGTCATTTTGATAAGCACAGGGTTGATAAAGAATGAATTAAGATATGATGAACGCAAAGAAAAATGAGGATAAGTGTGGATAACAACATTAATCAGAAAAATAATAAATTTAAACAGATATTCCGCTATCAGTTTGTTTATGTTGCGCTGCTTATATTAATGGCAGTAGCAGTTATAATGAATATTAATACAGGAAATGTTCATATATCTCCTGTACAGATTGGTAAGATAATATTTTTAAAGGGTGATTCTGGAACACCTGAATACAATATTATATGGAAAATACGCCTTCCACGATTATGTATGGCAGCTATTCTTGGTGGAGCATTATCACTATCAGGTTTTCTGCTGCAGACTTTTTTCAGAAATCCTATAGCTGGTCCCTTCGTGCTTGGTATATCATCAGGAGCCAAGATGTTTGTTGCTATTACGATGATATTTTTACTTGAACATGTTTCCGGCATGCCGCTTTGGGCACAGGTTGCAGCAGCCTTTGTTGGTTCACTGTTTGCCATGCTTTATGTACTGTTTTTTGCTAATAAGGTAAAAAGCATGTCCATGTTATTAGTGGTTGGAATTATGATAAGCTATATATGTTCTGCAATAACAGATTTCTGTATAACATTTGCCAATGATTCTAATATAGCTAATCTTACACACTGGGCAATGGGTAGTTTTTCTGGAAGCTCATGGGCAACTGTAAAGCTTGCAGCATTTATAATATTTCCTACAGCGATTGTTACATTTCTGTTTTCCAAGCCGATAAGTGCTTATCTTTTAGGTGAGGGATATGCACAGAGCATGGGAATCAATATTAAATTTTTCAGAGTATGTATAGTATTACTTTCAAGTTTACTTTCAGCATGTGTTACAGCTCTTGCAGGACCTATATCCTTTGTTGGAATAGCAGTGCCACATATAACGAGATTATCACTTAAAACAACGAAACCATTAATAACCATTCCTGCCATATTCTTAAGTGGCTCAGTATTCTGTATGTTCTGTGACCTTATTGCAAGAACTATATTCTCACCATCTGAGCTTGCTATAGGAACAGTGACAGCAATATTTGGTGCGCCTGTTGTTATATGGCTTATGATTAAGCAGAAAAAGTAATGGCATGTATTTACAATAATAAGCAGTTTTTAAAATGTAGTATAGGTGGAGAATATATGGAACAGATATATGTGCAGACAGAAGATTTAAGTGTAGGATATCATGGGAAAGTACTGTTATCGGATATAGCCATGAAGGTAAAACCAGGCGAGATTCTTGTACTTATAGGACCTAATGGGGCTGGTAAATCAACTATACTTAAGAACATAATAAGAGAATTGCATCCAATAGGAGGAAATATATACATAAAGGGCAGAAGGACTGACGAGTTTACAGGAAAGGAATATGCTAAAACTATGTCTGTTGTCCTTACTGAAAAGATAAAGACAGAGATGATGACATGCCGTGATGTCGTTGCTATGGGAAGATATCCTTATACGAATTATTTCGGAAAGCTGACAAATGAAGACGAAGAGATAGTGACAGAATCCTTAAGAAAGGTTTCGGCGACTGATATAGAGAATAAAGATTTTTCACAGATAAGTGATGGCCAGCGCCAGCGTATTATGCTTGCAAGAGCGATATGCCAGAAACCAGAGATTATTGTTTTAGATGAGCCGACATCTTTTCTTGATATAAGACATAAGATAGAGCTTCTTGATATATTACAGGAGATGGCAGTAAGAGATAAAGTTGCAGTTATAGTATCCTTACATGAGATAGAGCTTGCAGCAAAGGTGGCTGATTACGTTATGTGTATCGGTACGGACAAAACAATAGAATTCGGAAGACCTGAAAGCATATTTACAGATGAGCGGATAAGCAGGCTTTATGGACTTACACAGGGAACATATAACAGCCTTTATGGAAGTGCAGAGTTAAAGAGACCACAGGGTAAGGCACATGTGTTTGTTGTTGGTGGTGCAGGGACAGGTGTATTCACATACAGAGAGCTTCAGAGGGCAGGGATAGCATTTTTAGCAGGAATACTATATGAAAATGATTGCGAATATCCTGTAGCAAAGTCGCTTGCCAAAGATGTGATTGTTAACAGGGTGTTTGAACCGATAGATGAAGAAACATATAAAAAAGCATGTGCAGGAATAGATGAAACAGACTATGTTATAGATACAGGATGTCAGGTTGGTGCTATGAATAAAAGATTAAAAGACCTGATAGAATATGCAAAAAAACAGGGAAAGAAAGTGCTTGTAAAGCCAGACAGAGAAGCACTTAGGCAGCTTGTATAAAATAAATATCAAGTACCAACAGAAGAAACTATAAAACAAATATCACGTAACAACATAAGAAGCTATAACATAAATATCATGTAATACCCGAAGGAATTAAGGAGAAGATTATATATGAAACCTATGGATATTGAAAAACAGTCATTTGCTATAATAGAAAGTGAACTTACTACTGATATACCACATATATATAAACCGATAGTCAAAAGAGTCATACATACCACAGCAGATTTTTCATATGAGACAAGTATGACATTTTCTGATGGAGTAGTTAACAAAGCACTTGATGCCATACGTTCAGGAGTGGATATTGTTACGGATACCAATATGGCAAAATCAGGAATAAGCCATAAGATGGCTGAAAAGTTCGGATGTCTGCTTAACTGTTATATGGCAGATGAAGATGTGGCATGTGAGGCTGCTAAAAGGGAAGTAACGCGGGCAGCTGTCAGCGTTGAAAAAGCGGCAGAACGTAATGCAGGATGTATTATGGTTGTTGGCAATGCACCTACTGCACTTATGAGAATAAGAGAATTATATGATGCAGGAAAATTCTGTCCGTCACTTGTTATTGGAGTACCAGTTGGCTTTGTTAATGTAGTTGAAGCCAAAGAAGATATTATAAACAGCAGTATGCCATATATAGTAGCACGTGGAAGAAAAGGCGGAAGTAATGTTGCAGCGGCTGTTATGAATGCATTGTTTTATATGGCGGCAGATGATGATAAAGAGTGGCGCAGATGTTAGAACGATACGTATATAAAAACCAACAGAAAATGAGATGTGGATATACTACTGGCACATGTGCCTGTGCTGCGGCAAAGGCAGCTGCACAGATGCTGTTATCAGGAAGAAAAACTGACAAAGTTAAAGTTATGACACCATCAGGAGTCAGTCTTTTACTGGATGTTGAAGATATATCAATGAAGGATACGCAAGTATCATGTGCGATAAGAAAAGACAGTGGTGATGACCCTGATGTGACGAATGGGATATACGTGTATGCCAAAGTATCGTATGCAGAAGTATCATATGCAGAAGCATATTATGATAAAGGACAGAATGAACAAAAAAACGATAAGCGTATAATAGTTGATGGTGGTAAAGGTGTCGGACGTATTACTAAAAAAGGTTTATCAAGACCTGTAGGTGCAGCAGCTATCAATCCAGTGCCTTTAAAGATGATAGAAGCAGGCGTGATGGAGGCAGCAGAGGATTACTGCTATGATGGCGGTCTTCTTGTGGTTATTTCAGTTCCGGATGGTGAAGAGATAGCAAAGAAAACTTTTAATCCTAACCTTGGCATAACAGGCGGCATATCTATACTCGGAACAACAGGAATAGTAGAGCCTATGAGCGAACAGGCACTTATAGATACAATCCGTACAGAGGTCAGTATGCATGTTGCAGAAGGTGAGAAAATGCTGCTGGCAGCACCTGGTAATTATGGACAGGATTTTTTACTCAATACTCTTAATATAGAACTGAAAAGAAGTATCAAATGCAGCAACTATATAGGAGATACTATAGACATTGTGTGCGCTTCGGGAGCAGAAGGCATGCTTCTTGTGGGACACATAGGAAAGCTTGTAAAGCTTGGAGCAGGGATTATGAATACACATTCAAGGATTGCAGATGGACGTATGGAGGTGCTTACTACATGTGCAGTGCAGGCAGGGGCAAAACCTGATGTGCTAAGGCAGCTTCCAGGGTGCGTTACAACAGATGCAGCACTTGAAATATTGAAAAAATCAGACATGCTTGAAGCGGTAATGGAACAGCTTATGATACGTATTGAAAATGTACTCGAAAGAAGGAGTGCAGGCAGTATAAAGATTGCTGCCATAGTGTTTTCCAATGAATATGGAATACTTGGTAAAACTAAGCTGGCAGATGAGCTGCTGGAAAAGATAAAAGCTTAAGTATAAGAAGTATATAGAAGAATGGAGATTTATATGGTTAAGATTGTTGGAGCAGGACCAGGTGCAAAGGATCTTATAACTGTGCGTGGGATGAAGCTTTTAAATGAAGCAGATGTTATTATATATGCAGGTTCACTTGTCAATGAAGAATTGCTTGAGTATGCAAAAGAAACCTGTGAGATATATAATAGTGCATATATGAATCTGGATGAAGTTATAGATGTGATAGTTAAGGCTGAAAATGAGGGTAAAAAGGTTGTACGTCTGCATACGGGTGACCCTTCATTATATGGGGCTATACGTGAGCAGATAGAAGAACTTGCAAAGCATGGAATAGCCTGCGAAGTATGTCCGGGAGTTAGCAGTTTCCTTGCAGCGGCAGCAGCTGTGCAGTGTGAATATACAGTTCCAGCAGTATCACAGTCAGTTATTATCACAAGGATGCCAGGAAGAACGCCAGTACCAGACAATGAGGATATAGGCAGATTTGCAAAGCACAAAACATCTATGGTTATCTTCCTTAGTTCATCCCATCTTAAAGAACTCACGGAAAAGCTGTATGAAGGTGCATACACACCAGATACTCCATGTGCATTGGTGTATAAGGCAAGCTGGAAGGATGAAAAATGTATACGGACAACGCTTGATAAACTCGCAGAAACGGCAGAAAAAGAGGGCATAACAAAGACAGCTCTTGTTATGGTAGGAGATTTCCTTGGTGATAAATATGCATTTTCAAAACTATATGATAAGGATTTTAAGACGGAGTATCGAAGATAAGAATGAGAACTATCATTATTACATTTACGCATGATGGCATGAAGGTGGCAGAAAAAGCTGCACAGAGTATGAAGGATGATATGAATGTTGATATATACTGCCACTCAAGATGTGCAGACAATTATGATAACGTCATATCATTTGATTCGGTTGGAAGAGTTATACGTGAGCAGTTTATGAATTGTGACAGAATACTGTTTATATGCGCAGCCGCTATTGCGGTAAGAACTCTTGCACCATACATAAAGAGTAAGGTTACAGATCCGGCAGTTTTAGTTGCTGATGAACAGGGAAGATTCCTTATATCTCTTCTTTCGGGGCATCTTGGAGGTGCAAATGAATGGTGCAGCCAGTTATCATGTAAAATAGGTGCAGTGCCAGTTATTACAACAGCTACAGATGCAAGAGGTGTCTTTGCAGTTGATATGTTTGCCAAGGAGAACAATATGCGTATACTTAATCCTGTTATGATTCAGGATATATCAGGCAGAGTGCTGAATGGTGAACCTGTCGGAATAGCAGGTGATAAAGCATATAAAAAACTGTTAGAAAAAACTGTTAAAAAGTGGAATGGGCAGCTTACAATGTTTGGAGAAGAAGCATATGGAACGGGATATGAAGCAGACTATCAAACAGACTATGAAGCAGAATATGAAACAGCCGGACAAAGCAGTATAGATAAATATGAAAGTGGAATACAGATTATAACAAGTCCGTCTGACCATATGATATTCAAGCGTACATTAAAGCTTGTGCCTATGGATCTTTTTGTAGGAATAGGCTGTAAAAGAGGAAAAACAAGCGGGCAGATAAGAAAAGCGGTAAGCAGTACATGTGATAAGAATGACATGCTTATGGAAAGAATAGCGGCAGTTGTTTCTGTTGACAGAAAAGCTGACGAACAGGGGATAATAGATTTTGCACGGGAACTGAAAGTACCATATAAAACATATTCAGCACAATATCTTAACACTATCAGAGGTGAATTCACTGCATCAGGCTTTGTTAAGGACAAGGTTGGAGTTGATAATGTGTGTGAGAGAAGTGCATGTGCAGCCTCAAAAGATAAAAGATGTATTGTAAAAAAAACAGTCTGTGACGGAGTGACAGTGGCAATATACGCATAGAATGATAATTATGTAAAAAAAGGAGGTATGTATGCTTAAGATAGTTGGGTTTGGAAGCGGGGCTAAAGACAATATGACACTAGAGGCCTTTGCAGCTATTTCTGATGCCAGGCTTATAGTTGGATATAAGACATACGTTAACATATTAAAACAGTATTTTCCTGAAAAAGAGTATTATTCTACAGATATGATGCAGGAAAAAGAGAGGTGCCAGTACGCTATAGATAAGGCAGAGGAAGGCCTGGAGGTAGTACTTGTATGTAGTGGTGACAGCGGGATATATGGCATGGCAGGTCTTGTATATGAGCTTGCTCAAAAAAGAGTACAGATAAAGGTTATCTCAGGTGTGACAGCAGCAAGCAGTGGTGCAGCTATTCTTGGAGCTCCGTTATCACATGACTTTGCTGTTATAAGCTTAAGTGACTGCATGACACCATGGGAGCTTATAAAGAAAAGAGTGAGGGCTGCTGCAGACAGTGATATGGTAATGTGCATATATAATCCGTCCAGCCGAAGAAGAGCTGGATATCTTAAAGAGGCATGTGAGATCGTGTCAGAGATACAATCACCGGATACAATATGCGGATATGTTAAAAACATAGGCAGGGATAATGAAAAGGCAGTGATACTTACGCTTAAAGAACTGGCAGAATGTGATGTTGATATGTTTACAACTGTATATATAGGAAACAGCCATACTAAGGTTATAGATGGCAAGATGGTCACACCAAGAGGGTACAAGGTTATATGATGAAAAATGTTACTGTTATGCTTTTTGCAGGCACGACAGAGGGAAGAAGACTGTGCGGATATCTGGCAGAAAAAAGTGATACAGGGTTTATCACGCATGTATATGTGACGACAGAATATGGAAAAGAGATTATTTTAGAGCTATCTGAAAATATATATAAAGAAAAGCTTCACATACATGTAGGCAGACTTGATGAGGAAGCTATGCAAAAGGAACTTGCATATATAAAACCGGATATTGTTATAGATGCAACACATCCATATGCCAGAGTAGTAACACGCAGTATAAAAGATGTATGTGATAAAGCGGATGTACAGTACATAAGAGTGTTAAGAGAGGAAACGGTTCCCAAAGCAGCATGTGATGATGGAGTGTCCTTAGATGACAGGATTGTGTATACAGACACTATGCAAGAGGCTGTTTCTATTCTAAACAGTAAAGCTTATCTTAAAAAAAATATATTACTTACAACAGGAAGTAAGAACATCCCTGAATATGTCAATATAAAAGACTATAAAAAGAGAGCTTACCTAAGGCTGCTGCCTGATCCGTGTATGCTTCAGAATGCTATAGATGCAGGCTTTTTTCCAGCACATCTTATAGCAATGCAGGGACCATTTTCTACGGAAATAAATGTAGCATTAATCAGACAGTTTCACATAGATGTGCTCGTGACTAAAGAGTCAGGAAACAGCGGTGGATACAATGAGAAGCTTATGGCAGCAGAACAGACAGGAGCGGATGTTGTGGTTATAAAAAGACCTGTTGAACATGAAGGAAAATGTATAAAAGAGGTCATAGAGTATCTTGAAAAGCTGTAAATACAGCTTATCATATGGTTAAAAAGCAGAGTGATATAAGGGAGAAGCAGATGAAACAGGTGTATATCATAGGAATGGGGCCGGGCAGCAGAAAATGTCTTACACAGCAGGCAAGTGAAGCAATAGAACACGCAGATGTTATTATAGGTTCTAAAAGACTGCTTGAGGCTTATAGTAACACAGATAAAAAACTGTTTTTTGCTGTTACAGCCAGGGATATTTACGATATTATAAACAAAGAAAAGGCTTTAATATATGCAGTTTTAATGTCAGGTGATACAGGCTTTTACAGCGGAACAAAGAAGCTTACAGAGCAGCTTTATAAAGCACAGGAGGAAAGTGCTGTAAAAAAGTATGATATAAATATTCTTCCTGGAATATCTTCTGTTATATATCTTGCTTCAAAGATAGAACAGCCGTGGGAGATGGCGGCAATGGTCAGTCTGCATGGTAAGAAACAGAATTATATTCCGCTTGTCTTAACTAATGAATGGACATATTTTCTTACGCAGGGCGATGTTTCTTATATCTGTAAGCGGCTTTGTGAGTCAGGAGTGGGCGGGGCAGATATATGGATAGGTGAGAATCTGTCATATGATAATGAAAAGATATTATCAGGGCACGTAAGTGAATATGCAGAATATACGGCAGCAGGACTAACAGTTATGGCGGTTCATAATCATTATCCAAAGGCAGCTGTTATGACAGGTTTGCCAGATGAGAGTTTTATACGTGCAGATATTCCTATGACAAAGCGCGAAATCAGGGCAAGTGTTGTAAGCAGGTTATCACCGGCTAAGGATGCCATAGTGTATGATATCGGTGCAGGAACAGGTTCGGTTTCTGTAGAACTTGCCATGCATGCATTATATGGAACAGTATATGCAGTTGAACGAACGAAAGAAGGCTGTGAGCTTATAGCGCAAAATGCCAGAAAATTCGGACTTGATAATATAGATATCATTAATGCCAGTGCTGCAGATGTGATAGAAAAACTGCCTGCTGCGGATTCAGTATTTATAGGTGGAAGCGGTGGAGAGCTTGAAAAAATAATGGACATAGTATTAAAGAAAAATCCTGGTGTACACATAGTTATAACAGCAGTGACATTAGAAACGCTTAATGATTCCGTAAGGCTTATGGAAGATAAAAAAGTGGATGTTATAGATATTGTACAGATAGCAGTAACACAGATAAAGAAAAGAGGCAGATATCATATGTTAGCTGCCAACAATCCAGTATTTATTATTGAAGGAAGAGGTAACAGATGAGTCGAGTCATGATAGCTGCTACAGGCAGTGGAAGCGGCAAAACAACTATTGTATGCGGCTTATGCCAGTGTATTAAAGATATGGGCTTAATGCCTTTAGCGTTAAAATGTGGACCTGATTATATAGATTCAATGTTTCATTCAAGAGTATTAAACATGAAAACAGGCAACCTTGACAGCTGGTTCTGTGATGAAAATACTATAAAAGAGCTGCTTTTTAGAAAAGAATCAGAAAGTGACATAACTATAATAGAGGGAGTTATGGGCTATTATGATGGACAGGGCTTTAGCACGAAGGGAAGCTCATATGAGATAGCTGATATCACAGATACACCAGTTATTCTTGTAGTGAACTGCCGAGGCATGAGTAATTCAATAGGAGCGGTTCTTAAAGGGTATAAAGAATATATAGAAAACAATCATATACAAGGCGTTATATTTAACAATCTGTCTTCTAAGTTATATAAGGATGCAAGTATGGCGGCACATATGGCTGGAATAAAGCCGCTGGGTTATCTTCCTGTAAACAAGGCCATAGCACTTGAAAGCAGACACCTTGGTCTTGTTACATCCGATGAGATTGAACATTTTAAGGAAAAGGTTGATACTATTGCGGGTCTTATGAAGGAGAGTATTGATATCAAAGGTATTATAGAACTGGGACATACAGCCACAAAGTGTAAGACAGGCTGTGAATTAAATGCTTCTGATAGTAAAGCCTGCAAAAAAACAGAAAAAAGTAATAAAGAAGATATCATACATATTGCAGTAGCAAGGGATGAGGCATTTTGTTTTCTTTATGAGGATAATCTTGAATTCTTAAGGGAACATGGGTGCGAGCCTGTATATTTTAGTCCGCTGAGGGATAAGAAGCTTCCAGATGATATTGATGGCTTATTATTGTATGGAGGCTATCCAGAGCTTCATGCCAAAGAACTATCGGATAATGTTTCCATGAGAAACGATATAGCGGATAAGATACGGGGAGGACTTCCATGTATAGCAGAGTGTGGTGGATATCTGTATCTTCATAAGAAGCTTGAGGCACCAGATAAAAAAGTATACCCAATGGCAGGAGTTATAGATGGCACAGGCTATAATGCCGGACGTCTGCAGAGGTTTGGATATATGACACTCACAGCAGGCAGAAATACTATGCTTGCTGATAAAGGCAAGAGTTTTTCAGCCCACGAATTCCACTACTGGAATAGTGACTGTAAGGGTGATACATATTCAGTGGCCAAGGCATCTGATGGAAGCGTTGAGATAGAAGGCTATGGAAGTGATACACTGTATGCAGGTTTTCCTCATATATATTTTCCAGGAAACAAAGAAGCAGCCAGAAGATTCATTAAGACATGCAGATGCTACAGACATAAATTGAGTGGTATAGATAAAGATATAGAAAAACTGGCAGCCATATTCCCAGAACTTACAACAATAAAAGCTCCGGATAATAATGCTATGAAACAGGCAGAAAAGCATTGGGACGGTATAGCAAAACCACTTCATGGACTTGGAATGTTCGAGTATATGATAGTACAGATAGCAGGAATACAAGGAAATGCAGATGTATCTATAGACAAAAAAGCAGTTGTTGTTATGTGTGCAGATAATGGTATAGTAGAAGAAGGTGTTACCCAGACAGGACAGGAGGTAACTGCTGTTGTAAGCTGCAACATGGCAGATGGAATATCAAGTGTATGCAGGATGGCAGACTGCGTTAATGCAAAGGTTATTACAGTAAATATAGGAATAGCACAGGACCTGCCTGGTAGTCTTATAAAAACAGAAGATTATAAAGGACTTGTAAACAGAAGGGTTATGCCTGGAACTAAGAACTTCTTAAAGGAACCAGCTATGACAAAGCAGCAGCTTATAAAGGCTGTAAAAGCAGGAATAGAGCAGGTTAAATGCTGTAAGGATGATGGATATAACATACTTGCCACAGGAGAGATGGGTATAGGTAATACAACAACAAGTGCAGCATTGGCATGTATACTTTTGGACATGAATCCCGGGGAAGTAACAGGCAGGGGAGCAGGTCTTAGCGATGAGGGGCTGTTAAAAAAGACAGAAGTCATAAGAAAAGCAAAAGAGATGTATGGCATATATAAGAATGATCCTTTGGAACTGTTAAGATGCATAGGTGGACTTGATGTTGCAGGACTGACAGGAGTGTATATAGGGGGAGCAGTATACAGGCTTCCTGTTGTGGTTGATGGTGTTATTTCTGCCGTTGCAGCACTTATTGCAGTAAGGCTGTGTCCTGTAGTAAAGGATTATATACTTGTATCACATCAGGGAAAAGAACCAGCGATAAAGGCTTTGCTTGCTGAACTTGATAAGAAGGCAGTTATACATGCAGAGCTTGCACTAGGCGAGGGAACAGGCGCAGTTATGCTTTTTCCACTGCTTGATATGGCTATGCAGGTATATAAGGAAAATACAACGTTTGATGATATACAGATAACAGCATATGAGGATTATGGGAAATGTTGATAGTAGTAACTGGTGTAAGTGGCAGCGGAAAATCTGAGTATGCAGAACAGATATGCTGCAAGTTATCAGGAGACAGAAAGAAATATTATATAGCTACAATGCAGCCTTATGGTGAAGAAGGAAAGAAAAGAATACTAAGACATCACAGGCTTCGCAGTGGAAAAGGTTTTGAAACTATAGAACAGTATATGCATATCGGTGAGGCTGCAGAAAGAATTTCCAATAAGCCGGTAGTACTACTTGAGTGTATGTCTAACCTGCTTGCTAATGAATGCTTTGAAAAAGGCGGTAATCCGGATAACATAATAGATGAATGTATGAAGCTGTATCAGGTGTGCGGGCATCTTGTGATTGTAACTAATGAGGTGTTTTTTGATGGATGCGAATATGATACAGAAACAAAGAATTATATAAAAAGACTCGGAAGACTTAATATACAGCTTGCTAAAAAAGCTGATGCTGTAGTTGAAGTGGTGTATTCTATCCCCGTGTTTCATAAGGGGAAGAATATACTGGAGGATAAGATAAGAAACAGATAGATAACCAATATGAATAGAAGCAGAAAAAGACAGATAACTAATATTAATAGAAACAGAAACAGATAGATAACCAATATCAATAAAATCCTGTAAATATAGATACAGGATATAGAAATGAGGAGAAAAGTATATGTCAGTGATTAAATCTTTGGTGATAGCATTTTCCATGTATTCTAAAATACCTATGCCACATCTTGAATTAGAAGAAAAGGATATGAGATATGTTATGGGTTTCTTTCCGCTTGTAGGTGCAGTAACAGGACTGATAATGTATGGTTTATATAAGATATCAGGTTATCTTTATGTACCATACATAAGTGTATCACTTATACTTATGATTCTGCCTGTAGTTATTACTGGTGGGATTCATCTTGATGGTTACATGGATACCTGTGATGCACGTAACTCATATGGTGACGTAGAAAAGAAGCTTGGAATATTAAAGGACTCACATATAGGTGCGTTCGCAGTTATAAGACTTTTGGTATATTATGTCGTTTTTTTTGCATTTATATACTGCATAGTGTCCAAAGAATGTGATGGACTTGCTATAGCATGGGCATTTACTTTCTTTTTATCAAGGATAATAAGCGGTCTGGCAGCAGTTAACCTTAAAGGTGCTGTAAATAAAGGAATGCTTTATTCATTTACAAGCAAAGCAGATAGAAAACGTGTAAATATAATGCTTTTCTGTCAGCTTGTACTGTGTTTTGCAGGAATATGTTTTATTAATATAATACTTGCATTTATAATCTGTGCTGTTTGTGTGGCAGTGTTTTTATATTACAGACATATGGCATATAAAGAGTTTGGTGGTGTTACAGGTGACCTGGCAGGATATCTGCTTTGTGTATGTGAGCTGTGTATAACAGCTGCGATAGGCATAATCTCACTTCTTGTCTGATAGCTTAGCTTATTATAGTGATGGAGAAATACATATGGAAGTTTATTTTGGAGGTGCATTTCAGGGGAAACTTGAATATGTACTTGAAAAAAAGGGCTGTTTAAAGGTAGCTGATGGCGCAGGCTGCAGCCTTAAGGATATAAAAGAAGCACAGGTGCTTAATCACCTGCATCTGTATATAAAAAGGTTAACCTATAAAGAAGGTGCTGCATATAACACTACAGTTGATGACACCATAACGGCTGATGATACTATAACGGTTGACACCACGGCTGATGATACTATAACGGCTGACACTACAGCAAAGACAATGTCTGCCGCTGAAATAATAAATGATATATATGAGGCTAATCCTGATATCATACTTATATGTGATGAGGTAGGAGGTGGAATAGTTCCACTGAAAAAAGAAGACAGAATATACAGGGAAGCTGTCGGAAGGGCGTTATGCTGTGCAGTCAAGAAGTCAGACAGGGTAGAGCGAGTTATGTGTGGCATAGGACAGTGCCTTAAATGTGATGGAAGTAATAAATGAGGATAATACGTGTATGAAGGTTATATTGATAAGGCATGGAGCCACCCTGGGGAATCAGGAAAAAAGATATATAGGAATAACAGATGAAGCTTTATGTGATGCAGGTATAGAAAAGCTGTTAAGAAATGTGCATAAAGACATATATCCGGCAGCAGATAAGGTATACGTAAGTCCAATGAAAAGATGCATCCAGACGGCACAGATAATATATCCGGGCAGAGAGGCTGTAGTTGTTGATGATTTAAAGGAATGTGATTTTGGCAGGTTTGAAGGGAAAAACTATATAGAGCTTTCAGGTGATTCTTATTATCAAAGATGGATAGACAGCAATGCTACACTACCATTTCCAGAAGGAGAAGATATTAAAGCTTTCAGGAAAAGATGTACAGAAGCATTTATAAGACTTGTAAAACATGCTAAAGATAATGAAAGTGTTGCTTTAGTCGTCCATGGTGGAAATATTATGTCAATATTATCGGAATTTTATGGTGGTGGTTATTATGACTATCATTGTGGCAACGCAGAAGGTTATATATGTGAAGTAACGCAGGATGCCAGGATAATAAGTGCAAAGAAGGTATTATAATATGTTTTTAACGATAGTAAAATGTCAGACAATAGCGATAGTGCTTGGGTACATACTCGACCTTATAATAGGAGACCCACACTGGCTGTATCATCCTGTACAGCTTATTGGCAAGCTGATAACATTTCTTGAAAAGCTTTTACTAAAAAAAGACGACAAAGATGAAACAAAGTATATAAAAGGGGCAGTTCTTGCAGTTCTTGTGTTATTTGTCACAGGAGCTGTTGTGATATTGTTTCTTGCAGTGTTTTATAATATCAGCATAGCAGCAGGCTGCATAGCAGAAACTATAATGTGCTATCAGATTCTTGCTGTTAAGTCCTTAAGAGTGGAAAGCATGAAAGTATATACTGCATTAAAGCAGGAGGGAATAGAACAGGCAAGGATAGCTGTATCCATGATAGTAGGACGCGATACCATGCAGCTTGATAATCATGGTGTTATAAGGGCTGCGGTTGAAACAGTTGCAGAGAATACATCAGATGGTGTTGTGGCACCTTTGTTTTATATGCTTTTTTTTGGTGCACCGGGAGGCTTTATATATAAGGCTGTGAATACTATGGACTCCATGATTGGGTATAAGAATGACAAATATATGTATTTCGGAAGATTTGCAGCAAAGATGGATGATGTGTTTAATTATATACCGGCACGAATCGGAGGCTGTCTTATGGTTGTAGCGGCAGGTGCTGCACAGATATGTGAAAAGCTTAAAGGAACGGATAAGATACATTACAGCATTAAAAATGCATGGAAAATATATAAAAGGGATAAAAAAAAGCACAGCAGTCCTAATGCTGCACAGACAGAGGCAGCCTGTGCAGGTGCACTTATGGTAGCTTTATCAGGCGATAATTATTATTTTGGCAGACTTGTAAAGAAACCGCAGATAGGCGATGACATAAGAGAACTTGAAACAGAGGATATAAAACGAAGTAACATTCTTCTTTACATTACAGCTTTTCTTATGGTTGTCATGGTGTCAGTGATAAGACTTGTACTGCTTTTACAGGCCGGTTTTTAAAAAGCACAGGCTCTTAGTGGAAAAGGAGATAAATAACAGTTAAATATAAATTATAAAACTATATAAGTGGATATTTAGTTTTATAAGGTGTTAGAGTGGAATGTTATTGAAAGGAATTGATACAGGAGGAAACAGATGGTAAAAGCCATAAAAGTAATGTTGATACCAAACAACGTACAGGAAACTAAGATGTTTGAGTACGCAGGA
>FR886136.1 GCA_000436475.1 Eubacterium sp. CAG:248 | reverse complement strand
ACCAAGGAGAAAGCTAAGATTCAAGCGAAACCTTAAAGAATCCAACACTTCCATCAAGACCAAGAACACGAAGTATGCTTGGAAAAATAAAAGCCAGACGTCAGATGCGTAAAACTGTTAATAATTAAGTAAAAATATCAATAATGTATATAACTTATTAAGTGGCGATGTCACTATGTACTGTAGTGTATACAAAGAACATTAATAAAATAAGGATAAGGGCATCGCAGGAAATTCATTTATATAGTATACATATTAACTGATATAACAATTAATTGTATGCTATATAAATAATATTTTTCTGCGATACCCAGTATTAATATCTGTTATTTACCAGCCGTCTGCTTATCAGAAGCTGCCTCATTTTTCCTGTCGGCTATCTTAGTATCAGCCCTGTCGACCCAGCAGCCAAATATAATTCCACCGATAATAAGTATTATAACAATAGCAACAGTTATATTTCCTGCCATATAAACTCCATTCCGCAGGCTGTAAAAATATGCACAATAGCGCTGCATTATTAACTGATTATTCTTTATATGCCAGTTGTTTATAATCACAGCCTGCAACACAATAATTAGTTAAATCTGCATCAATTAGTCAAATAAAGATATCTTATATTTAGCTGAGCGTATGATTTTATAGATGATTGTTCCGAAAATTCCAAGTGTAATACTAAGTGTAGAACCTATAGCTACAAATCCACCAATAGCGATAGCTATATATGTTAATATGTTCATAATAATCCTCCATTCTTGCGTGTGAAAAATCTTATTTTTCACACTAATCCTCTTTTCTATACATATTTTTTGTACATTTTTAGTTTAGCTTTTTAGTTGTCCGCACTAAACATAAAATATTGACATCATCATAAAAAGAGAATCAGCCTATTTTTCACCGTCCATATTGTGGATATAATCGACGACAACCGTCAGGATGGAAAAAAGATTTTCCGTAGATCTGTTATATGTAAAATAATGCTCATGGTTATTATCAGCATTGTAATAAGCTGATATAAGCATAGCATTAATTCTTGCAGAATAGCGTATGCCTGTTCTTATATTTATGCTTTCTGATATATTTGAGTTAGGATTACCTAACATCTGTGTGGTGCAAGGTCTTGAATCATCTATAGAAGGCTCTGGTGTAGCAAAAACCCTGCATTCATGATTGTATCTGATATTTGAATTAAAACTGGCATCTGGAGTACTTTCACAACTATATGAGTATGATGTGTCAGAAAAAATATTCTCATTAAAAAGGTCACAGGAATAAGCCTGTACTTTATCGAGGTACATAGTTCCCAAAAGAACAGCGATTATAAATATGTAATTAATAAGTCGCAATGTTCTTTTTTTCATCACTTTGAGTACTCCTTTCTTGATTTTTATGTATCATAGCATACATTTTATGCTTTGTCGAACATTTAATGGCATAATTTTAACATATATTTTAAGTATATTTTATAAAGTTATATAAATATTAAAATGTATCACTTATTCCTTTTTCGACAAAATATGACTATTAACTAGTGGTATAAATATTGTAAATATTTCCTTTGGTGTAATGAGATTTACTAAGGAGCTTATTATTAAAAGAGTGGGATAAAGGCTAAGAAGGGTGAGAAAGATGAACAATATAAAAAGAAAGATATCAATCAGCTTTATTATATATATGTTTATAGCTGTACTGTGTGGATGTAGGGATAATCAGTATGATGTTAATGCAAATGAAGGTGTGCAGCTTAAGGAAATTATAATCGGAAGTGATATTCAGCCGCCTTTTAATTATGTGGATTCTGATGGTAATCCGACAGGTATAGATGTGGAGCTTGCTACAGAGGCATTCAGAAGGATGGGATATAAAGCAGTGTTTGTAAATATAAACTGGGATGATAAGCAGGAACTTTTATCAAGTCATACTATAGATTGTGTATGGGGAAGCTTTAGCATGAATGGAAGAGAAGATAAGTACAGATGGGCAGGACCATATATGAAAAGTCGTATAGTAATTGCAGTTAATAAAGACAGTGATATATATACGATAGAAGACCTTTTGGATAAAACTGTAGCTGTACAGGCAGCAAGTAAGCCTGAGGAGATGTTTCTTAACATGGCAGACAGCAAAATACCAAGGATACGTTCGCTATTGTCCATGAAAAACAGGGAGCTTACATATCCTATGTTGAGTAAAGGATACGCTGATGCTCTTGCTGTAAATGAGGTTATCATAAATCAGTATATGAAGGATTATAATATGCAGTTCAGAATACTTGAGGAATCATTAGATACAGTTGGTCTTGGCGTTGCATTTGATAAAAATGATACACGTGGCATAGATAGAAGACTCACAGATATACTTATCAATATGCATGATGATGGTACAGAAAAGGAAATATTGGAAAAATACGTAGAAGATACTGATAAGTATCTGGAAGTAGGAGTTTATGAATAAGAAGCATTTTATTGGTAAAAAAAATATAAATATATTTTTTATTGAAACGATGATGGGTATGATTCTTATTGCTATTGTAGCAGCTTTTGCAATAAGAACAGATATTATATCAGCACAGAAGAATTTGTCATATGCAGCAGGACATATTAATGACCAGTGTAATAACGTGACAAGAATTAATCTTGCAGCCGAGACGAAGAGTCTTATGAGGGTTATTGAAAGCGCACAGCAGGTAAAACAGAATATAGTATACGAAAAAAGAATAAAAGAAAATACAGATTATATATTTTCACAGGAATTTCTTAAAAAGAATACAGAAGAATGTTATCTTAGTGCAGTTATATTATTAGACAATAATGGAAAGCCTGTAGCACAGTATTATAAAGATGATATGAAAGCTGTGGAGCTTGATGAGTATATGGAAAGCAGTTCATTATTAGATGTTGTAGATAATGCTTTGAAATCATTTGCAACCAGAATAGACCTAGAGGATGGCTCTTATATAGATATGGCTGCTAAGGGTATGGCAGATGGAACAGGAATAGTTATAACCTGCTATCATACATCGACAGAATATGCTGATGATTACAATCTGTCTTTTGATCATATATTGTCTGGATATTATGACAGCGAGGGTGGAACAGTTGTTGTAACAAGTGGAGATAAAATAATATCATCTAGCAATGAAGATATGATAGGTAATAGTGTTGATGATTATATTATATTAAAGAAAATAAAGGATTCAGATGAGAGCGGAAAGCTTATGCACGCACAGAGCAGCAAATCACCTTATAATCATGATTTTGGTCTTATGAAGCGGGGAAGGAATTATTATGTATATATATATCTTCCAGAGAGAGCTATATTTGATAACACAATATCGCATATAATATATACGTTTGCTATATTTATGTACATAATAGTAATATATAATATGTTAAGATGGAAAACAGCACAGATTTATGAAAAAAACCAAAGCGAACTTTCACAACAGTATGCTTCTGAGCTTGCCAAAAAGAATGAGCAGTTAAAGGAAGCTATAAGCAGGGAAGAACAGGCAAATGCGGCTAAATCTGATTTCCTTTCGAGGATGACACATGATATAAGAACTCCTCTTAATGGAATTATCGGACTTTTAAAGATAGATGAGAAACATATGACAGATACAGCACTGGTTAATGAAAACAGGAAAAAGATGGAGGTTGCTGCCAATCATCTTCTTTCACTTATCAATGATGTTTTACAGATGAGCAAGCTTGAGGATGGAGATATAGAGCTTGCCAATGAGGTTGTTGATCTTAACCAGCTAGCAGGGGATGTAATCACGATTGTAGAACAACGGGCGGCAGATGCAGGTGTTACACTAGAATATGACAAACCATCAGAAAATATGTTTTATCCTTATGTATATGGCAGTCCGCTGCATTTAAGACAGATATTTCTTAATATATATGGTAACTGTATTAAATATAATAAAGTAGGGGGATATGTTAGAACTGATTTTTCGTGTGTATATAAAACAAGTGATAAGGTTTTATATGAGTGGACTATATCTGATAACGGAGTGGGAATGAATGAAGAGTTCTTAAAACACATATTTGAACCCTTTGCACAGGAAAAATCAGATGCGAGAAGTATATATCAGGGTACCGGACTTGGGATGGCTATAGTAAAAAGACTTATAGATAAGATGGATGGAACTGTGAAAACCATAAGTAAAAAGGATGAAGGCACAACATTTGTTATAAGAATTCCGTTTAAAACAGCAGATGTACAAGATGTGAAGAATAATACCAGTGAAGAACTTATCACACATAAAAAGTCAGAAAAAGAATATATGACAGGATATGCACAAAAGAATACAGGTGAAGCACTAGATATTACAGGTGTACGTCTTTTACTTGCTGAGGATAATAAACTCAACCAGGAGATAATAGAAACATTTCTTAGGGATGAAGGGGCTTTAGTTAAGATCGTTTCTGATGGACAGCAGGCTGTAGAAGAGTTTGGTACGTGTAAGGAAGGTACATATGATGCCATACTCATGGATGTTATGATGCCTAAGCTTGATGGAATGACAGCGACAAGATTAATAAGGGCTATGGACAGAGAGGATGCCAAGGTGATACCAATAATAGCCATGACTGCAAATGCATTTGAAGAGGATGCTAGAAAATGTATAGCAGCAGGCATGAATGTACATATGGCTAAACCACTTGACCTTGATGAGGTTATAGAAGTCATTGCCAGACTATGTAGTTGAGATTAGGAAACGTAAAAATATAAGAAATGTATATAGACAGGAAAAGTGAAGAGTCAAAGAAAAAGGTTGCAGATTATTACTGTGTGGGATAATATGATATCAGCGGCAGGATATTTATTCCTGACATATTTATATAGGTTATAAGAGAGGCTGATAATGAGCGAAACAATACATCCACATGGACACTATCATTCACCTGAGGCTAAAAAGAAACAGCTTAACAGAATATCAAAGGCTATAGGACATCTTCAGCATGTAAAGACAATGATTGAAAACGATGATGATTGTGCTGATGTACTTATCCAGTTAACGGCAGTTAATTCAGCATTACATAATCTTGGTAAAGAGATTATTAATGAACATATGACACATTGTATAGTACATGCCATTGAAAATGGTGATATGAAAGCAGTAGAAGACTTCCAGAAGTCTGTTAAAAAGTTCTTATGATTATCCCCCCACCCGGCTTGTGTAAGTGTAAAAATTATATATAATATATTGATAAGGTTTAATGTCCCAGATAAAACATTCAGGTATGCTGTATAGTTAAGGTATCTGAAAAAGATTTGTTTGGGACATTTGTATTGTAAAAGAAATAAGGATTTGGATATATGGCTGAATATATTAAAAGTAAAAACAGGAAGAAAAGTATAGCAGCAGCTGTGCTTGTATTAATAGTACTGCTAATGACAATAGAATGTCTTTTTGCAGGCTCTGCAAATATGACATTCATGGATTGCATACATGCACTTTTAAGAAAAGGAACACCTGCACAGATTAGGATAATATGGAATATAAGGGTTCCGCGTGTGCTTGCAGCACTTATAGCAGGGGCAGGACTGTCTGTATCAGGGCTTATTATGCAGACAACACTTAACAATCCTATGGCTTCACCATCTACATTAGGTGTATCTAATGCAGCTGTGTTTGGTGCTAATCTGTCCATCATAGCATTTGCAGGTGGCTTTTTATCAACAGGAAACAATATAAGTAACTATACATCAGGTATTAATCCATATGCAGCATCACTTATGGCTTTCATATTCTCAGTGCTTTCAGTGCTTGTTATACTTGGATTATGCAGGATACGTTCATTTGATCCGGGTGTTGTAGTACTTGCCGGGATTGCTATCGGTTCTGTCTGGACTGCTGCCACAACGATACTTCAGTTTTATGCAACAGATGTAGGTCTGTCGGCAGCTGTTATATGGAATTTTGGTGATCTTGGGAGAGCTACTTATAAGACAGATCTGATTATGTTTGTTGTCGTGGCAGCAGGATTTTTGGTATTTATGATACTATCATGGAGATATAATGCACTACTTAGTGGTGATGTTGCAGCTAAAAGTGTAGGAGTAAATGTTGAATTATTAAGATTCATATCGCTGCTTCTTAGTTCTGTTATAGTTGCGGTATGCGTATCATTTCTTGGGATAATAGGCTTTGTTGGTATTATCTGTCCGCATATAACGAAAAAAATATGGGGACAGAATCACCACTATTCCATACCTGTGTCAGCGCTTACGGGAAGTCTTTTACTTTTGTTTGCTGATACAATATCAAGAAGCATAGGAAATGGTTCGGCTCTGCCGGTAGGAGCCATAACCTCACTGCTTGGTGCACCTTTTTTTGTTGCAATTATATTTTCACGGAGGTGCAATAATGTTTAAGATAGACAATCTGTGTTACAGATATAAAAAAACATCCCCATATGTTCTTGATGGTGTATCTTTAGAACTTGAAAAAGGTGAAATAGGAATAATGCTGGGCAGAAATGGAGCAGGAAAGACTACACTTTTTAACAATATATTAGGAATAAGCAGACCTGTGTCAGGAACTATAAGCTATGATGGTATTGATATGACTAAGGCTTCAAGGAGCCAGAGAGCGAGGAAAATAGCATATGTACCACAGAATATACAGTTTGGTACATTATCAGTGTATGATTCTATAATGCTTGGACGGCTTTCATATTTTGGAGTAAGGGCAGCAGATAGTGACAGAAGGGTTGTCGAGAATATAATAAAAGAGATGAAGCTTGAGAAACTTGCAATGCGCAGTGTTTCAGAGCTGTCAGGAGGCGAGAGACAAAAGATTGCTATTGCAAGAGCCATGGCACAGCAACCTGGACTTATAGTGTTTGATGAACCGACGGGAAATCTTGATCCTGCCAACGAAGAACTGATCATTCTTGAAGCAAGGAAGCTTGCTAAACAAAAGAATATATCTATACTGTCATCTCTGCACGATATAAACCAGGCTTTATATTTCGGCGATAAGTTTTTCTTCCTTAAAGATGGAAAAATAAAATATGCCGGTTCACATAATATAGTTACAAAAGAGCTCATAAAGGATATATACGATGTTGATGTAAAGATTATTACTGTGGATGACAGAAAAGTTGTAGTCAAGAATCCCATGATGACAAGAATCTCATGATGATAAAAAGGAAAGGTAAAATAATATGAAAAATATGAAGAAAAGTAAATTAATCAAAAAGGTGGCTGCATGTCTTATGGTTGTTGTATCCATATTTGCCATGTGTGCATGTAAAACAACTTCTGATAATAGTACAGGCACGACACAAAATCAGGCAGAGCTTACAATAACAGATATGATTGGAAGAAGTGTTACAGTTAAGCCGGGAAGCTATAAAAGAGTTGTATGTATAGGTGCCGGAGCGTTAAGAATGTATAGCTACGTTGGAGATGCCAGCCTGTTGTGTGGTGTTGAAGATATAGATAACACAACTCTTAAGGACAGACCTAAAATGTTTGATTCAGTAGCAAGACCTTATGTTATGGCATATAGCGAAAGCTTTAACAAACTGCCATCCTGTGGTGTTGGAGGTCCTAATGCACAGACAGCGGAAGCAGAGAAGATTCTTTCATGTGACCCTGATATAGTTATATCAGAGTATGAGGATGTAGAAAAAGAAAATGCACTTTATGAACAGCTTGGGGTACCTGTTATTACTTTAAAGGCAGGAGTTAATGGTGTGTTTGATGATTCATTTAAGGAAAGCATGGAGCTTCTTGGTAAGATATTTGAAAAAGAAGCTGAGGCAGAACAGCTTACACAATATATAGATGATCAGAGAAAACAGATAACAGAAAGAACTGCTGGTATTGAAGATAAAGATAAACCATCTGTATATATATGTGGTCTTGGTAACTGGGGAACAACCAATCATCTTATGACAGCACAGAATTATGTATCATTTAATATAGCAAATGTAAAAAATGCGGTAACAGGACTTGCAAAGAATGGTATTCAGTCTATAGAAGAAGAAAAATTCACAGATATCGGAGCTTCAATAGATATAATGATTATTGATGCAGCAGCTGTTAAGAATATTAAGCCATTATATAAGAATAATCCGGATATGTTTAATACATGTAAGGCATGGAATAATAATGAGGTATATCTTGAGATGGCATATAATGCTTATTATACTAATTATGAAATAGCTCTGATTAATACATGGTATATAGCTAAAACAGTATATCCTGAATTATTTAAGGATGTTGATATAAAAGAAAAAACAGATGAGGTTACTGAGGCATTTTTAGGAAAAGCTATGTCAGATGAGATATTTTCTGCACCGTTAAGCTTTGGTGGATATAAGAAAATAGATACCGCAACATTCTTTAACTAAATGAAATAGTGTGTAGAAATGAAGAATGGAGGACTATTATGATTGATAAGAAAGAGGTTATAGAATTCTTTGATAAATGTGCACCAGGCTGGGATGCCTGTATGATAAGAAATGATGATATTATCCAAATGATCCTTGATAATGCCGGTGTAAAAAAGGATAGCAAAGTTCTTGATGTAGCCTGTGGAACAGGAGTACTTATACCTGATTATTTATCGCGTGACGTAAGCGCTGTTACAGCCATAGATATATCTAGTGAAATGATTAAAATAGCACAGAGTAAGTTTAAAGATAAAAGAGTGGAATTCATCTGTGCAGATGTCATGGAATATGATTTATGTGATGGCTATGATTCGGTTGTTATATATAATGCGTTTCCACATTTTACACAGCCTGACAGACTTATAGAAATATTATCAGGAAAGCTGAAGACTGGTGGAAGAATAACAGTGGCACATGGCATGAGCCGTGAAAAGATAGATGCACATCATAAGGGCCGTGCATATAAGGTGTCTGACGGACTTATGGAGGCAGACAGGCTTGCAGATATATTTAAAAAGTACACTAATGTAATAAATGTTATATCTGATGATAATATGTATCAGGTAGTTGGAGAGGTATTTTAATAAAATATAAAAAATATTTAAAAAGTGCTTTACAAATATGTATTTATAATGTAATATATATCAAGTCGGGTGACCGATATAAAACATATGAATACATATGAGCAGGCAGTCGTGGCGGAATTGGCATACGCGCTAGA
>FR886135.1 GCA_000436475.1 Eubacterium sp. CAG:248 | reverse complement strand
CCGTTCGTCATCAACTAATATTCAATTAAACACCAATATTTCTATGCTGCATATTCAGAATCACCAAAGAAATCGTTATACCATACAAGGAACATATATACTGTCCATATCTTTCTTGAATTATCGGCTTTTCCCTCTTTGTGATCATCAAGGTACTTAACAAGCTCCTTAGTGTTAAAGTATTTTTCTGCAGCTTCGCTTGTGAAGGCTTTCTTTATCATATTGTAATACTTGTCATCCTTGAGCCAGATTCTTATAGGTACAGGGAATCCAAGCTTCTTCTTTTCAGCTACCATATCTGGAAGATACTTATGAGCAGCCATACGCATAGCATATTTTGTGTTGGACTTGTTTACTTTATACTTAGTAGGTATAGTCCTTGCTACATTGAATACCTCTTTGTCAAGGAAAGGAACACGTACTTCAAGGCTGTGTGCCATGCTCATCTTGTCGGCCTTAAGCAGAATATCACCAATAAGCCAGAAGTTGATATCAATGTACTGCATTTTCGTAACATCATCCTTATCCTTAACCTTATCATAGAAAGGCTTTGTAAGCTCTTTATGGTCGTACTTTCCAGTAGGATTCTTTAATATCTTTGCGCGTTCTTTTTCATTAAACATAAATGCGTTACCGATGAAACGCTCCTCAATATCCTTGCTGCCTCTTATAAGGAAATTCTTACCTTTAAATTTAAATGGAATAGCCTGTGCTACATTAGCAAGTCCCTTACGAAGACCCTTTGGAAGCTTTCTGTAACCTGCAGTATCAAGAGGTTCCTTGTAAATGTTGTATCCACCGAAGAATTCATCAGCACCTTCGCCAGACATAGAAACCTTGACGTGCTTTGCAGCAGTCTGGCTTACAAAGTAAAGTGCGATGGCAGCAGGGTCTGCTAAAGGTTCATCCATGTGATACTGGATTTTAGGGATAGCAGCCCAGTATTCTTCACTTGATACAAGCTTTGAATAGTTGTCTATCTGAATCTTTTCAGATAAAGCCTTTGCATAATCTATTTCGTTATATTTTTCGTAGTCGAAACCAACTGTAAATGTTTTATCACCATTGAAGGTGGCAGCGACATAGCTTGAGTCAACACCGCTGGAAAGAAATGAGCCAACCTCAACATCACTAATCTTGTGATGTTCTACGGAATCATGCATGGCATCATCAATCTCCTGTACAAAATCGTCCAGGGACTTGTTTTCATCAGCCTCAAAAGTAGGTTCCCAGTATCTTTTTATATTAATCTGTCCGTTATGGAAAGTGAAGCAGTGTCCAGGCATAAGCTTGTATACACCCTTAAAGAATGTCTCAGGGAGTACTGAGTACTGGAAAGTAAGATAATTCTCAAGAGCCACATCGTTAACTTCCTTCTTATAAGCAGGATGTGCCAGTATGCTCTTAATCTCTGAACCATATATTATATTTCCATCAACTATTGTGTAGTAAAAAGGCTTAATGCCAAAGAAATCTCTTGCACCAAACAGAGTTTCTTTTTCGCTGTCCCAGATAACGAAAGCGAACATACCGCGAAGTTTATTAAGCATATCTTCACCATATTCTTCATAAGCATGAATAAGAACCTCTGTATCGGAGTTGTTTGCAAAAGTGTGTCCCTTTTCAATAAGCTCTTTTCTTAAATCCTGGTAATTATATATTTCACCATTAAAAGTGATGACAATTTTTTTATTTTCGTTAAACATAGGCTGGCTTCCGTTATCAAGGTCGATGATTGAAAGTCTTCTAAAGCCCATATATGCCTTGTTATCTATATACTTACCGGCACTGTCGGGACCTCTGTGGATAATTTTATTCATCATATCAGTAAGAACATCTTTACCATTCTCAAGGTATCCTGTAAATCCAGCAAAACCGCACATATTACAAAACCGTCCTTTCCTAAACTAAATGTTGTTTGTGAGATAAAGATATGGGGGTCAAAATAAAATTCTGACACATATATCTTATAAATCAATTATGTAATTATAACAAACAAGAGTATTTAATACAAGAAAATGTAATAATTATTACGCGTTATTACCTGTTCTATAAATAATAAAAAAACAATACTGACGATATTGACAATTGAGTATATATATGATATATTTAGTTTAAATAATAAAGTTATGGCGCGGTAACAAAAAGACAGGAGATGATTGATTGGAAGAATATATATGACATTCCTGATATAAACACAAGATGACAAAATCAGGATAATAACTCTATAGATATTATTGACAGCATAAAGAATATTTAATCTGGTAATCTTAATAAAAACTATTCATTTGATGTGAATATATAACATAATGTCACATTGATTCATATTAATTTCCACAAGACACTTAATATTATATTAACAATATCAATCCGCTTATATAAGACATGTTGTGCATGTCATGCTTAGATATAACAAGATTATGTATATATTATTTTATAAACTCCTCCATATTCGCACATCGTGGGATTATCATCCCACTTTTATGCTCA
>FR886134.1 GCA_000436475.1 Eubacterium sp. CAG:248 | reverse complement strand
CATATATGCTGTCGTCCGTACGTTAAGAATGTTTGCTACACAACCATTTAATTTCAGGCTGTAATTCCCGTAACCTTATAATCCTGGTCTTCTACTGCCTTCTTAAGCACATCATCTGAGACATCCTGTGTAAGTGTAACAACTGCTGTACCATTTTCATGGCTTACTACTGCTTCGCTTACTCCGCTTACTGCTTCTAACGCCTTTTTTACTCTTGCCTCGCAATGTCCACACATCATTCCTTCAATATTCATTGTCTTTGTCATAATAGTTACCTCTTTCTTTTCTTCATCATTTTTATAAGATATATTATCTTTATTGCCGTCTCCGGCATAAACACCTGTGTTTTTTACACCGGTGTTATTAACTATAAGTCCTTTTCTATGTGCAGTTTTTTTATACCTTGAATCTCTTGAAGTATCATATACCTTAACAAGATTAAGCCTTAGCGCATTAGTTACTACACAGAAGCTTGAAAGACTCATGGCCGCTGCACCAAACATAGGATACATCTGCCATCCAAGAAGATGTATCCACGCTCCTGCCGCAAGTGGGATTCCTATAATATTATATATAAATGCCCAGAACAGATTCTCATGTATATTTCTTATGGTTCTATGGCTAAGCCTGATAGCTGCTGCTACATCACTTAACCTGCTTTTCATAAGCACTACATCTGCCGCATCAATAGCAACATCTGTACCGGCACCGATAGCTATTCCTATATCAGCTGTTGTTAAAGCCGGCGCATCATTGATACCATCACCTACCATTATAACCCTGCCATACTTTTTAAGTCTTCGTATCTCCTTTTCCTTTCCATCTGGAAGAACTCCTGCAACGACCTCATCAACTCCTGCTATTTTTCCAATGGCATTGGCACTTTTTTCGTTATCTCCTGTTATCATTACTACATAAAGTCCCATATCCTTAAGCTGCTTTATAGCTTCTTGACTATCTTCCTTTATCGTATCAGCAACAGCGATTATTCCTAAGAATTCTTTATCCGTTGCAAAAAACATCGGTGTCTTTCCATCATCTGATAACTGCTCAGATATCTTTATCATATCTGATGGTATATCAATTATCTGGCTTACATATCTGGCATTACCGCCATAAAGTTCAAGCCTGTCTGATGCCTTAACATTCTCTTTAGGTATATCAGCATTGCAGACTGCCTGTCCAGAAAGTCCATTTCCAGCAACTGCCTTTGATTCAGTTATCGTGAGTATTGAATCATAATCAACTGTATTATTGTCGTTTTCCATCTGCTTCATATCATAATTGACTATTGCCTTTGCAAGTGGATGCTCACTTCTTGCTTCAAGCATTTTAGCTATAGATACAAGCTTATGTGTACTTATTCCTGAATCCGGTATTACATCTGTAACAACCGGTTCACCAGCTGTTATAGTACCAGTCTTATCAAGTGCAGCTATCTGCATCTTTCCTGTCTGTTCAAGCGATATAGCAGTCTTAAACATAATTCCATTCTTTGCACCTACACCATTTCCTACCATAATAGCTACTGGTGTTGCAAGTCCGAGGGCACAAGGACAGCTTATTACAAGCACTGATATTCCCCTTGCAAGCGCAAAGCCTATGCTTTGTCCTGCTATAAGCCAGATAACTATAGTGACAAATGCAATAGCTATAACAGCAGGCACGAATACCCCTGAAACCTTATCGGCTATCTTTGCTATAGGTGCCTTTGTTGCTGCTGCATCACTGACCATCTGGATTATCTGCGAAAGAGTTGTATCCTCCCCAACTCTTGTTGCCTTGCACTTAAGATATCCTGATGTGTTAAGCGTTGCTGCGGATATTGTATCTCCAGCGGTTTTATCTACTGGTATACTCTCACCTGTAAGTGCTGATTCATTAACCGCACTGCTTCCTTCTATGATTTCTCCATCTACTGGTATATTCTCACCCGGTTTAACTACAAATATATCGCCCTTTGATACCTGTTCCACAGGAACCTGTTTTTCTTCTCCATCTATAATTATAGTTGCCGTTGTTGCAGCAAGCTTCATAAGGCTCTTAAGTGCATCCGTTGTTTTTCCCTTTGAATGCGCCTCAAGCATCTTGCCTATGGTAATCAGCGTAAGAATCATAGCTGCTGATTCAAAATAAAACTCATGCATATAGTGCATGACCTTATCCATATCCATATGCAGCTGTGCATCTGTCATGGCAAAAAGCGCATATGTACTGTATAAAAATGCTGCGCCAGAGCCTAGTGCAACAAGCGTATCCATGTTTGGTGAACCATGAAGAGCACTTTTAATACCACTTATAAAAAAGTGCTGATTGATTACCATAATAATAATCGTAAGTAACATCTGGATAAGTCCCATAGCCACATGATTATCTTCTAGCACTTTAGGAAGCGGCCATCCCCACATCATATGTCCCATGCTAAAATACATAAGTATCAGCAGAAATACTAAAGATGCCACAAGTCTTTTAGCTAATAACGGAGTTGTTGTATCCTTAAGAGATTCTTCAAGACCTGATATAACTGAATTTCCACTATGTCCGTCAAAAGACTTTGCTCCTTCATTCCTTTCAGATGCTCCATATCCTGCATCCTCTACTGCTTTTATTATATCCTGTGCCATAGCCGTTCCTTCTACTCCCATAGAATTCGTAAGAAGACTTACTGAACAGCTTGTGACACCATCTACCTTTGCCACAGCCTTTTCAACCCTTGCCTGGCAGGCTGCACACGTCATTCCTGTTACATTATACTGTTGCATATTTATTATCCTTTCTGACTTCTTACCTAATTTATAAACATGGATTAAATATATTATGCATTCTTTATATCCAAAACCTTAAAATCAAGTCTTTCTATAGATCTTCTTATGGTATCATCATCAACAAGCTTATCCAGCTTTATGACAGCTGTTTTCTTTTTTAGATTAACCTCGCATGATGCTCCATCTATTCTGTTTATCTGATGTTCGATACTATTTTTGCAGTTTTCACAATGCATTCCTTCAATACTTACTATTTTAGTAGCAATAATATCACCAGTAAGCACTTTTTTATCTTCTTTTACCGAACTACCACCACCGCAGCAGCCACCTTCACCTTTTCCATGTTTAATACCACTTCTGACTGCAAATACAACTATAATAACAAGTACTACTAATATAACCGCTGTTCCCATATTCATACCTCTTTTCCTTTTATTCTTTTCCTGACATTTCATTATATATGATGTCTGGAGCAAAATCCCACGACTTTGATACCTACAGATTGTTTCGTGCTACGCACTCACACACCTATGAGCTTAGACCTTTTGACCCGGGTATCCTATATATTTGTAAGCTCATAAGTCTCTTCTCTTTATTGATAAAACAAAAAACTTACTTCATAAACTTCTGCAGTGTCATGACAAGTTCATCTACGACTTCATCATCACCATTTTTAATATCTTCAACCACACATGTCTTTATATGATTAGACAACAATGCTTTATCAAATGCTGTCAATGCAGCATTAGCTGCTAACGACTGATTAAGAATATCTATACAATATGCATCATCCTCAACCATACCATATATTCCCCTTATCTGGCCTTCTATTCTTTTTAATCTGTTTAAAAGCAGCTTTTTTTCTGAATCAGTACGTTCTTTCTTTTTTTTACAACAACATTTTTTATCCTCTGCCATACCTTTCTCCTTGTCCTTAATCTTAACAGTTATTAATATTTCCACATATAATATATACCCCCACCGGGTATATTGCAAGTATTTTTCGGACAGCTGCTGATATATTTTCTCATTAAAAAACACATCCATCAGGTATATTGCCTGACAGATGTGTCATAGATATGTCATAAATAATATTATGTTACTGAATATTTATATGTTATTCAAGCTCTTCGCCCTTCCAGCCTGCGATATCAGACGGTTCAAAGGCATATTCAAGAGGCTTTCCATATGCTTTTTCATATGCTTCCTTTTTCTGCATATAGTCCCTTCTCATCATATCAAAGCTGTTATCCCGTTCATTTTTCTCAGGATCAGGATATATCGGATCTAATATATGAAGTACATATTTAACCTTCTTAAACTCCTTTGTGTCGTCCTTATCTGTATCAACCATCTCAACAAAACATGATATTATAGGAACATTAAACTTAGCAGCATACAGATACGCACCACGCTTTGGTGGCCTTGGTTTACGATAATTAAGCCACATTTCCTGCTCAGGATATATAAGGATATATTCGTGCTTGTTTACAAGCAGATTATTCAGTGTCCGGTAAAAATGTCTGTTCATATATTCCTTATCTTTACTTATAGGTATCTCATCAGCATATCTCATAAGGAAGCCAACCAGTCCCTTCATAGCAAAGTTAGTATCCTGACTTATGATGAACATTCTGTATTTTCTGACTTTCTTTATGCCATAACGGACAATAGTTGTATCTACTGGATTAAAATGATTACTTGTTATTATAGCTCCTGTTTTTATGTTCTTTATCTTTTCAGCTCCAACAACCTTTGTTCTTATATTAACGCCAAACGTCACGATATCTACTATACGTCTTGCCATCCCGTTACGATAATGATACGGAAGCTCATTACGTTGTTTTACATACTTTCCAAGTAATCTTTTGCGTTGTGCAGTACTTAATTCAGGATCTCCCGTTTCCACTTTATCGTTGAATCTTCCAGTATCTGCTGCTTCTTTTATATTCTTAATAACCTCTTTTTTACTGCCACCCAGAATCATAATCTTATCTTTTCTCCACTTTCAAGCACTTTTCTAAATGTAACCTCTGTATCAGCGTTAGTTCCTGCTCTTCTGAAAAGATCCAGAAGATGTGTATGGTCATCCTCCTTCTGCTTATCTGTATAAGCAGCCTTAAATGCTTTTATCTGGTCATAATATACAGACTGTCTGGCATATTTCCAGAAATAATCCTGATACTGTATATCATCATAGCACCAAGGCTTATCAAACAGGTTATAGTGAATAATCTTAGGATTCTTAATCTCCGGCTTATTCCTGTTAGGCATTGCATCCCAGCACGAATCAAGATACTCTATCTTTCCATAACACATAGAATTAAGATAATCCTGATCTGGTGCAACACAATCAAAGTGGTACTTATTAAGAAGATAAAGAAAATGCTCTGCAAGCTTTACATTGCGCAGTTCCTTCATATTCATAAGAAGCATACCAGAATTAAAATAATCGCCAAGCTTAAGTCCAAGTGACTCTGTCATGTATCTTTGAAGCTCCGCAACGTCATTAACCGAGCCATCCTTAACAACACCAATAAGATTATTATGCATATCTGTATCATATAACTCTGATATATCACCAGGCACTACTATATCACTGTCTATATATATAGCCTTATCATATTCTGGGTACATATCCGGTATAAATATTCTAAAATATATAGTCATTGTAAAGTAATCTGAACGAAGCCTGTTCTCAATTCTGTCTGTTATCATATCAAGGCTCTGTTTCATATACTTAAACTCAATCTCAAAGTTTTGATGATTCTTTACCAAAGCTGCAAGATTATTTCTGTTTTCTTCGTTAAGCTCCTGATATACAACTATAATCTTATACTTTCTATCCTCTGAAGCATTCTCTATAAGTGATATAAGTGCAACGTGAAGATATGGTGCATATCCATCATCTATTGTAAAAAATATTGGTATTAATTCATCTTTGTTATACATACAATTCTCCCTTTCCCTGTTTCTTAGCATCAGATATCATTATACTTTTCTTAACATCATAATATCTGTCAAACAATGCTTTATATTCTGTCTCCGGTATATGTAATACTGTTGTCACTTCCTCTGTCTGCCATGGTTTTACAGTTTCCGTCCTAACATATGGAAAGAACTTAAAATGCGTTGTAAAATGCTGGAATACTGTATCTATATGAAGCCTTCTCTGGTCATTATATTTTCTTTCACATATACGTTTTGACACCGAAAGCTTGTTAAGCGCAGACTGATCTGGCATAAACATCTTTTTTGTTGTACACATATGACGGCATTTACTAAGAAGACCTGTTTTTCTTAGCTCTGACATGTTCATAAGAAGTACACCTGAGTTAAGATAATCCCTTTTTAAAATATTTTTTCTAAAAAACCAGCTCCCATAGTAATCAAGCACACCTGCAAGCTCAACACCTTCCATATTCTGGTAGTAAAAATCCCCAAAATCTTTTCTGCATATAATATCTGTGTCAAGATATAATATCCTGTCAGGAATCTCATCAATCTTATCAGCAAAAAGCCTTAACATACAACAAGGTGTAAATCTTGTTGACAGATTAGCATCAGGTGTTTCGCCTTTAAAAAGACTTGTTGTATCTATAAGCTTAATATATAATCTGTCATCATATTGTGCTGAAACCTCATTGTTAAGATAATCTATAAATGATGCTTCAATTGGACTATATATTTTTTCATTCATAGTAATATTCAAGGTTAAAACATATATATCAAAATGCTCCTGCGTATTCTCTAAAAGAGAAAGGACTGCTATAAGCAGGCCATTCTGAACATTTCTGTCTCCGCAAAATAATATATTCATGTGATTAGTAGTCTCCTCTGACATGCTTTTAATGACTTATGTCTTTATCTACGGCACTATTATGGCTGCAATGTATATATTGTATATATTCATAATCACTTTGTTTACTTCTCATGTTCATAACCTCATATACTTTATCATGAAGCTGCTGCTGATTATCCTTTATCGAAAGATTTTCATCTACATAATATGGGCCATCTACATATACATTAATCTTTGGTTTTTTCATAGCTCTTCCAAAAAGCCTTCGTCTTGTATAGGTTGTAGTCATAACATAAACCGGTGCCCCAAGCTCTGCTGGAAATCTAAATGATGTCTTTTCAAAAGGTCTTATTTTATTATAATATGGCCATACGTGAGCTTCAGGATATATAACAACCGGATGTCCATCTGATATACGTTTCTTATATGCTTTTGTAAATTTTTTATATTCACTTATGGAATTCGGAATGGGAAGTGCTCCTAACATAGGAAGAAGCTTACCAATAACAGGTATTCCATAGTTTGCCTGACTAACTATGACATACACCCTTTTTCTTATACATGAAATAGCTGGAATAACTACATCTCCGACAGGCTGTGTATGATTCGCATATATAAAATAGCCTTTATCTATACATTCCCTAAGTACTTTTTTGTTCTTATAACTTATTCCCCAGACAAGCTTACAGCCAACTAACCCGGCTATAACAGCAATACCATATATAATATGTGAACCTGCCTTATGAAATACATTATTATTAATCCATCTGTACCCGGACTTAAGTCTGTAATTCTGGTTACTGCTTTCTACAACATCATCTGTATAAGTGCTATAATATATTACTTTATTGGAATTATATTTTTTACTGCCTGACATCATCACACTCCTGACATATAAGAAAAGCTACAATTTTGTAGTATTGTACCCCTGTGTTAATTATTTGTCAACACTTCACGGTATTAATATTACAAAATGTAGCCTTTATAATTTGATAAGTAGTTTTTAAAACTACTTCACTTTCAATTCAAGTATTTAATTCAAGTATTGCTTACTTATATTGAATCAGACATCAGTCTATATCATGTGCCAAAACATCTGACTCAATCCACTCTAACAGATCCTCAAACACTTCCTGCCTGTTAGTTTCACTATGAAGTTCGTGTCTGTCATCCTCATATAATCTGAGTTCCACGTTATCAACATATTTTGTATAAAGTTTAAACACCTTTTTTACTGCCTTTCCATAATCTCCAACTGGATCCTCTTCTCCTGATGCAAAGAGTACTGGAAGTGCAGCTGGTGTTCTTGCTATATTTTTTTCATTTATATCAAATCTGATAACATTAAGAAAGCCTATATATCCATTAGCAGTAAACATATAAGAACACTTTGGATCTGCAGTATATTTATCTACTATTGCTGTATCCTTTGTAAGCCAGTCGCTATCGGTTCTGTTATCCTTGATACGCTTATTGTATGTTCCAAACATCAATTTATTAATAAGCCTGCTTCTATATCTATCTCCATGTACAAGCTTAGCCATATGTGCAAGCTTTAACCCGGCATTAACAACTGACTTTGGCTGGTTACCTGTTCCAAGGAATATGACACCATCCAGTTCATCACCATATATGCATGCATACTTTCTAGCCATAAAAGAACCCATGCTATGCCCGATAAGGATATATGGAATATCTCTATACATTTTTTTCATAATGCGCGTAAGCCTGTGCATGTCCTTGATTAGATAATCTGCTCCATGGCTTCCCTTTGCAAAATATCCATAATCTTCTTCATCATTTACTGAATCACCATGTCCAAGATGATCATTACCAGCAACTACAAAGCCTTTGCCAGCAAAGAATTCTGCCATTTCCTCAAATCTTTCAATATGGTCTACCATTCCATGTGCAATCTGGATAACCCCTACAGGATAGCTATATATGCTGTTATCCGGATACCATATTACAGTATGTATATTGCACATTCCACTCGATGACGGAAAAACTCTTTCTTCTCTTTCCATATATATCCCTTTCCTTTTCATCCTAATCTCTATGAAGTCTGTCTACGTATTCTCTCTTGGTAACAAGGCTCTTATATGCAGGACGTATTATCTTATCAGTAGTAACAAGTTCTTCTATCCTATGGGCACTCCAGCCTACTATTCTTGCTATGGCAAAAAGAGGAGTATATAACTCTCTTGGGATGTCAAGCATATCATATACGAATCCACTATAGAAATCGACATTAGGGCTTACTCCCTTAAATATCTTTCTTTCCTTCGCTATGAGCATAGGTGCTATCTTTTCTATATTATTATAAAGTGTCATATCATCTGTCTTACCCTTAGCTTTTGCAAGCTGTTCAACAAAGCCCTTAAACACTTTCTCTCTTGGATCTGAAAGTGAGTATACAGCATGACCCATACCATATATAAGTCCCTTTTTATCGAATGCTTCTTTATTTAATATTTTATCAAGATAATGTTCTATTTCTTCCTCATCATGATAATCCTTAACATGTGCCCTTATATCATCCATCATATTCATAACCATAAGGTTAGCTCCACCATGTTTTCTTCCCTTAAGCGATGACATAGCTGCCGCTATGGCTGAATAAGTATCTGAGCCTGATGATGTGACAACTCTTGTTGTAAATGATGAATTATTACCACCGCCATGCTCCATATGTAAAAGAAGTGCTATATCAAGCACATGTGTTTCAAGTGCTGTATATTTCATATCTGGCCTTAACATTCTAAGAAAGTTCTCTGCAACAGAAAGTTCCTTATCCGGTCTGTGAATATACATACTATCATCTCTTTCATAATGATTGTAAGCATGATATCCATAAACTGCAAGCATAGGAAATGTACTTATAAGCTGTATACTCTGTCTTAATACATTTTCAATGCTCAGGTCATCTTTTTTAGGATCATATGAGGCGAGTGTAAGTATACTTCTTGTCATAGAATTCATGATATCCGATGTAGAAGCTTTCATGATAACATCTCTTGTAAAGTTAGTTGGGAGTACCATACAATCTGCTATAATATGTCTGAATTCTTCAAGCTGTGCTGCATCTGGAAGTTCGCCAAACAACAAAAGATACGCTGCTTCCTCAAATATAAATCTTTTATCACCAGCACCTTTTACAAGCTGTGTTACATCATATCCCCTGTAAAGAAGCTCACCATCACAAGGCACCTTTTCACCATCAATCACATCAAAAGCCCTTACGCTTGATATGTTTGTAAGTCCTGTAAGAACTCCCTGTCCGTTCTCATCACGCAAGCCCTTTTTAACTCCATAATCAGCATATAAAGCCTTTGGTATACTGTCATTCTCTATACACATATCTGATTGTTTCTTAACATAGCCGTCCATATTCTCCATCGTCTGGTTCCACTTTTCCATCATACATACTTCCTTTCCGTCTGATTACATCAGCAATTCTTCATCTACATTGTTATTCATCTTATGAATAACCTTCCTGAATATATGCATTTCTTCGCCTGATATCCCCCTTAGCAGTACATCCTTACATTGTTCATATACATCATTCACCCGGCTGATAACCTTGTATGAATCCTGCGTTAACGTAATACGCATAATTCTATGATCATTTTCATCCTCTGTCATGTTAATGAACCCCTTTTCTAAAAGATGATCTAGTGACTTGGATATATGTGACTTGGATATATGTCTTCTTAACATAATCTCCTTGGATGTTGTTAAGTTTTCTCTTGTTATAAACTCCAATATATCCAGTTCAACTGGTCTTAAACCATACTCCTGCATAATAGGTTCAACATACTTTGTAATAAGTTTTCTTATCTGTGCGCCTGATGTTATAAGATCATATGCATCCATAATTATCCTTTCATTTCTAACGTAAATATAACTCAATGCTTATTTTATCTGCTATTTACATGCATATATCAATTAGTTCGTTAGGAAACTATTTTAAGTATACTAATACCAAACTAATTTGTCAATAAAATGCTTCGAAAGAAAATATAAATTTATAAAATAAAAATAAAGTGCCATGAAATTGCAACAATTGCTCATAGCACCTTATATATTTTGATTATTGTATTAAATTATCTGAATATTTTGCACTTTCAACTACTGCATGCCATTTGCCATCTTATACTTATAAAGCATTTCGGCATGATTCTGTTCTTCTATCTGAATATCAGCGAGTACCTTTCTTATATCTGATGCACAACATGCAAATACGTTAGTATTATACTCGCCAGATACCAGTTTTTCTGTTCCTATACAATCTGTAGCAAGAAAACAGTCATTAGTTTTATCCTCTGAGGCTTCACTCTTTGAATAATGACATTCCGGCTTATAGTCCTTTCCTGCCGTATCATTGCAATCACAGGATGGCACATCACCATTTAACATTCCACTTATTGTCTTATAGTGCTCCTGCTCCTTTTTCTTCAGTTCACCAAAAAGCTGCTTTAACTCTTCATCCTTTGCAAGACCTGTATACCTTTCATACTTATCAACACAACTTTTCTCCTGTGTCTGAAGGTCCTTTAATACAGTCATTTCTTTTTCTGTCAACAACATACATATACCTCTTTTCCTAACATGCTTACTTTAGATATGAATACCAGAAATAAATCCTGCCATCCATTGATGCATTAAAAATGCTTCATGATGCATATGTATTATGTGCTGATTTTTATAATCATATACCTTTTTAATATTACAGTGGTTTGCCAGCAAGCACCTCGGTATAATCCTTATAGTTATCACGAAGAAGCTTTGGCGTATCAAGTCCATATGGGCAGTGTGCCTTACATTGTCCACAGTCGATACAATCTTCTATTTTCTTCATCTTTGCCTGTACAGCCTCTGTAAGCTGAAGCTCTGATGGCGATCTTCTAAGAAGAAGTGACATTCTTGCACAGCTGTTAATCTCTATATGTGCCGGACATGTAGGCATACAATAACCGCAGCCACGGCAGAAGTTGCCTGCCAGCTCTTTCTTATCTTTTTCTATGACTGACTTTATCTCATCATCCATAACTGGTGGATTATCTATATAGCTTATAAACTCCTCAAGCTCTGACATTCTCTGTATTCCCCATATTGGAAGCACATTATTATATTCAGCCTGATATGCATATGCCACCTTTGAATCAGTTATAAGTCCTCCAGAAAGTGCTTTCATAGCTATAAATCCCATATTATGCTTTCTGCAGTCATCAACCAGCTTATGCTCTTTTTCTGTTGCAAGATAATTAAAAGGAAACTGTAATGTTTCATAAAGCCCAGACTCTATTGCTTCATTGGCAACATTAAGTCTGTGGTTAGTTATTCCAATATGTCTTATCCTTCCCTGTTCCTTAGCCTCACACATAGCTTCATACAATCCGCTGCCATCACCCGGCTTTGGACAGAATTCAGGATTATGGAACTGATATATATCAATATAATCTGTCTTTAAATTATTAAGACTTGTAGTTAGGTCTTTCCAGAATTCGTCCGCATTTTTTGCTGCAGTCTTTGTAGCTATGTATATATGCTCCCTCACATCAGAAAGTGCCTCACCTAACTTGCATTCGCTGTCAGTATAAAATCTCGCTGTATCGTAGAAATCTATGCCAGCCTCATAAGCTCTCCTTAATATATCTGTCGAACTTTCATGACTTATTCTTTGTATTGGAAGCGCTCCGAAACCATTTTTGTTAACTGTTATTCCTGTGCTTCCAAGTGTCACTTTAACCATAATACTCCTCCGTTTCCAAATAATATTTCCTTTACTATTTGTAGTTATTTTATATCAATTAAATTTTTTATTGAATGTCATTAACACTTTGTTATAACATTTTCTACTGATTTATCTATATAGACACTATCACCAACATTTATATCTTTCTCATACAGATACGCATCTGCTACATCAACACTAATAATATCTCCATTCTCTGCCTCAAGTATAATTTTATCAATTATAACCTGTCCATCCAAAAGACCCTCACATCCAAAGTCTGGCTCTTCTATATCTTTTACTGTATACTTTATCATATTAATCCTCTTTTATACGCATATTTTTGCATATGTAAAGCTTGTTAAAGCTTCCCTTTAGCTGTTTCATTTTTCTTTATGCTCATTACATAATTTACAAAATCCGATACAACTGGTGGCATATAGATACTATCATCTGTCACCATGTATATACTTCTCTCATACTCCGGCTCTGCTATGTCTGCTATATCAAGCTTCATCTGGTGAATAAGCGGTATATCTGCGATCACAGCTATTCCAAGTCCTGCCGCAACAAGTCCTGCTACCACTTCATCCTCCTCTGTTTCATATGCAATGTCAGGAAATGAACCACATTTGTTAAAAAGCTCATCAATCACACCTCTCATACCAGAGCTTTTATCAAAAAATATATATGGACACGAAAGTGTGTCAACAAGCTTAATCTTCCCATCACCATCACACATTGACATCACAGGATGACCCTTAGGTGCTATAAGTACAAGCCTTTCCTGCATGACCTTCTTAGCTGTAAGTCCACATACCTCATCAGGACACGAACAAAACAGGACATCATACTTCCTGTCAATCATTCCCTCAACAAGTCTTCCTGTCACATCTGTGTTGAAAGTAAACTGTATATCACGCCCCTTGTTCTTATTCATATATTCAGTTACAAGTTCCGGAATAATGTCAACACCAAGAGGCCGCAAAAATCCTAATCTTATGATGCCCTCTCCCCTTGCACTTTTCTTTATAGACTCTACACCCTCGTCAATCGTACTTAATGTCTGCTTTGCATACACAAGAAATTCCTGCCCGAACCTTGTAAGCGTTGTATTTCTGCCACTACGCTCAAAAAGCGGAACACCAAGCTCTTTTTCAAGCTGGGATATCGCATGCGAAAGACTGGGCTGCGTTATGCACAACGCATTAGCTGCCTTCGTATAATGCTTGTACTCTGCCAGTGTGACAAAATACTTTATATAATATAAATTCACACCAATCTCCATTTCTACGCACGTTTTTTTATATAACAGCTTTGTGCCAGATGTGCGCATACACAAATACCACATATTATGATGCATTTTCACACCAATCCAATCCATAGACAAAATCTATATATTTATAAATATTATTTATTTGTCTTATGAATAATATAAAATTAAACTAAGTAACTGTAATCTAAATATGTAAGTGTCAAAACACATTTTTCGCACTTCCATAATTCAATAATTACGAATGGAGAAATAACAATGAAAAACAACAATGTTAACCAGACAAAAAACACAGCAGACAAACCAGTATTCCGTGGAGAACTTGCACTATTCATAGCTGTCATAATAAACAGCTTCGGCGTTGTGCTTATGCTTCACTCAGGCTCTGGAATATCTGCGATATCCAGTGTTCCTTATGCATTTTCACTTGTGTTACCAAAGCTGTCACTTGGAACATGGACTTATATATTTCAAGGGACTCTTATCCTTACACTTATGATACTAAGAAAAAAGTTCGTTCCATCTTACCTTTGCAGCTTCATCGTAGGTTTTGCATTTTCTGAACTGCTTGATGTTCACAAAGCATGGATAAATATACTTCCACAGACCCTGCCTTTACAGATTATCTACTTTGTAGTAAGTTATCTGCTCCTCTGCATAGGAATCGCTCTTTCAAACAGATGTAAGCTTCCTATAATACCAACAGACCTTTTCCCTAGAGAACTGTCTGCCATTACAAAGGTTCGCTATTCACGTATCAAGATAAGCTTTGATGTAATATGTCTTTTTGTTACTGGCTGTATGACATTCTTCTTTATCGGACATATCGATGGTCTTGGTATCGGAACTATACTAGCCGCCTTCACTATGGGAAAAGTTGTCGCTATTATTGGAGATATACTAGATAAAAATTTCACATTTGAAACTTATAAAACTTCATCTGTTAAAAATACGCGGGTTGTATCTGAGTAAATCTTCCAATTTTTATATGATGTGATAATGTCTTTAAGTATTATTATAAGTTTACCTAGACCTTTGCTGGTCTTACTTCTTTAAGACCGGCATAATCCAGGAACCTGTTAAGCTCTATATCCCAGAAACGCCACTCATGCCCAAGTTCCTCTATCTCATCATACACATAATTCTTATACACATCCTTATGTTCAAGAAAATAATCTCTTACAATATGATTCATATCAAGCCATGGATCTCTGCCTCCGCATGCATGATATACGTCTGGTATAATATCTGTATCAGCCGCAATCAGCTTGTCTGCAAGATATGTAAGACAATAATCTGTATTATGTATATCTCCATCTCCAAAAAGATTGATTCTTCCTTTAGCCTTTGTACTTCCATCATTTACATATGCTGAATCAGCCTTATCACCTGCCGAAAACGCTCCTACCTTTGAAAAAATCTGTGGGTACTTAAGAACTGTATGAAGGCAGCCATATCCACCATTTGAATATCCTGACACATAGTTATCCTCTCTTTTGTCAGATATACACTTAAACATATTCCATATTATTGATGGAAGCTCCTTTGCAACATAGCTTTCATATCTGTTTCCTATATTCATATTAACAAAGCAGGACTCATCAACATTCGGAAGAACTGCTGCAAAATGTCTTTTCTCAACTGTATCAACAAGTGCTGTATGATACAGCCATTCTGTGTTATCACCGCTTCCACCATGATACAGCCATACACATTTAAGCTGCTCTTCATCATCAATATCATCAGGAAGAACAACTGTCACATCCATGCCATGCCTTAACATAACTGAAAATACATTTATATCCATTACTGCCATAATGATTCCTCCCCACATATATACTTAACTGTCTGTTCTATACAATAATCCCAGTATGCAAAATCATGTGCTCCAGGACTTTCCCTATATACATTTGGTATTCCGCCATTAGTAAGTGCTTCACTAAGCTGTCTGCTCATATGTATTCTTGGATCCTGTGTTCCACAAGCTATTACATATTTTGTCTGCACATTCTCTGCCTGATTAATAAGTGTATATAGATCATAATTATTATCTATAAGCTGCTGCCTTGTTCCAAACACTGGAAACATATCTATACCTTGCGGCTTATCGTAACGCTCAAGTATATTAAGAAGTCCTGAATATGAAAATACGGTATTATACATAGATGGTTTCTTAAGTCCTGCATATACTGCTCCATATCCTCCCATTGACATACCAGCTATATATCTGTCCTCTGCTTTACGACTTATATCAAACCATTGCTCACACTGATTCACAAGCTCCTCAGTTATGTATGTATAAAAGTTCTTTCCATACTCATTATTAACATAAAATCTATTCTTACCAGATGGCATAACAACCGCTATATTCCTGTTATTAACATAATCTGCTATCCTTGTATTAAGAACCCAGCTTGTATGATCTCCGCCAGCTCCATGCAGAAGATACAGTGTTTTATATCCTCCCCTGCCCTGTGGCATAAGAACATCCAGCATAACTGGCATCCCAAGTGCCTTTGATCTAAAGTTTATCGTTAAATGTGCCATGTTAACCTCCGTTTCTGCATATGATAACCATATATATTATGATGCTATACTCCCGTGAAATATTCTTTATAACTTTCTCTTATAGAAGCTATATTTTCTGTATAACGTGTGAGATGACGTCTTGATATCTCATATGCCTTTTCCTTATCTTTATTTTCTAGTGCTGATACAAGTTCTTCATGGTCTGTTAATATACGGCCAACCTCCCTGCATCTGAAGCTTAATATTGTTGTTCTGTCAAAATGTGGTGATATATTATTAACCAGTTCATACCAGTAATCTTTACCACACATTTCATACATCTTCTTGTGGAATTCCTTATCAAGCTGGAATATTTTTTCTTCATCATTGCGCTTCATATACATCTGCCAGAGTGCAACATTCTCCCACAATATATCTATCTGTTCCTTTGTGAGAATATCACACGCCTGCCTTGCAAGCTCTGATTCAAGAACACTCCTTAATTCCCGCACCTCATCAACTATCTTAGTGTCTATATATGACACAAAAGCACCTATTTTAGGTTTAATCTCTATAAGACGTGTCTGTGAAAGCTCTAATTCAGCTTCTCTGACAGGATTCTTACTTACGTTTAGCTGACTGCTCAGCTCATCTGCATCTATTCTTTGTCCTGGAATAAGATTTATATGAATTATATTGTATACAAGCTGTCTAACAACATAATCCTTTGCCGATTCCTTTGGATTTCTTGCATCTATCTTTAACATAACATATCTCCTGCTTTTTTACTGGCCGCTGTCATATAATCGCAATATATTCCACGCAAACTATTTATAATAGTGTACTCTATATTTGTTTTATAATCAATATTATTCACTTATAAACCTTACACAAAACTCTGTATAATAATCTTTTCTATCTGCATATGCCATATCAGAAAGTGTCCCAAGTCTTCCATCATCTGACAGCGTATTAAGTGCAAGCTTCTCTTTAGAATATACAGCAACTCGATGAATCTCCTCATTTTCCTGCTGAATTTCTTCCTGACTGCATGCTGCTATGCATCCGCCTTTCCTGCATACTGTTTCTTTTATGATATCACCAGCTGCATTATAAAACACAACCTTAACACCATTATCATCAGATATTTTTTTCACATCAAGCTTTACAGATACATTTTCACATGCATCTGGAAAATATTCTATAATTGCACGCTCACATGCATCCCTGTCAACAACCTTCCATAAAAAATCTCCATCTCTTTTAACGCTGCCCCAGAGCGGAGACATAACAGAATACTTTTTATCTATATTATCTGATGTTATCCCGGCTATCTTACTTATCCATATATCTTCTTTGTTGCAGCTGTATGTTATCCACACATTTTTATCGAAAGCATCATTGTAATCACAGATTCCTCTCATATATTGTGCACCAAGATTCTTAATATGTCCCTCATATCTGTATGGTGGAATCTCTGGAATAACTGCTTTCATATCAAAAAACTCTCTTCCATCGCTGCTTCTCATGGCTGCTAAAGGCCACCGGTGTGAACTGTCTGTAGTCGGATTATAACATATAATATAATCCCCATCTGGTGTTTTCTGTCCCCATACCTTGGCAGTATTTGTAACAAGCGTAGGTATCTTTTCGTCCAGTATTATATTTCCTTCTTTATCAAATATATAGCCCTCGCCCTTCTTGCAGAGTCCAACTACACTCCCATCTTTTGCTGTATAAAATGATAATGCCCTGCCATGAATATAATGCTGCTTATCATACATTTCCTCTTCATACCACTGCTCAAGTACAAGTTTATCAGACAGCAGTTCCCTGCATGCTTTTATAAAGCCACTATCCTCTGACTCATCATAGTATGGAATATTTACTGCTCTGTCATCCTCTGGTCTATAAAAATGTGTGTTTTCCTTTGTGAATCCACCCGCTGTATTATATTTTATGATAAACATATCTGACAGAGTAAAATCATTGTATACTTCACGCACAAGCCTTGCAATACCAAACCCGTTGTTAGGAGCACGATGGAAATCTGGTGAAAAACCATAAAATGTCGTTGCAAGCATCCTTCCATCAGATGCCTGATAAAAACACATTCTTGAATGTACTATCATCTTAGCATGTTCAGGCAGCAGCTCCTTATCTGGTCCTATATATCCAGAAGAATCCGCAAGCATATATGGAAACATAACTCTTTCTTTCTCCCATATCATGCCATCCTTTGATGTTGTATATACAACCTCATCCGGTGCCCCATGCTCATCCTTTTTACCACTGATATAAGATAACAGCAGCCTGCCATTAAACCCGGTCAGCATAGGTGCATGATTATATGTATAATCTCCATCTGCCCTGCAGCTTCTTCGTACCTGGTATGTATAAACACCTGCCATATGTGGCAGTCCACCATCCTGTTTATTCATATCAATATCAGGAACATTATGGCACTCTATAACGTGTTTTTTTTCATACTTTTTAGCAATATCTTTCATATATGTCATCTCCATTCCGTATATTTAATCACTTTCTAAACTATCATTATCTTAGCGCACTAACCGCCTGTTCTCTATATGAATTATTCTCCTATATGCCGCATTTTACAGAAAGATACGTCTGATATAAATAATAACAGCCGGATAACAAAAAGAGCAATAAGTACGATATTCCATCAACTTATTGCTCGATATTTTTATATTTTACTTATCTTTTAACACTCTCTGCTCCCTCACCTGCAAAGTATTCCTTAACGAGTCCAAAGACAACACCTGATAACAGGAATACCGCTATAAGATTCGGTATAGCCATAAGCCCGTTAAATGTTTCAGCTATTCCCCACATAAGACCTAAATCCATAGTTGCACCAACTATTGCAACTAACGCGTATAACAGCATAAAAGGCTTATTGGCTCTAGAGCCAATAAGGAACTCTATACACCTTGTTCCATATAACCCCCAGCCGATAATAGTTGAAAATGCAAAACAACACATAGCTACAGCTGTAAATACAGATACCCAGCCACCATATGTTGAAGTAAAACCACTTATAGTAAGCTCTGCTCCTGCCGCACTTCCATAGTTAACAGGCACATTACTGCAAAGTATAACCAGTGCTGTAAGTGTACATATGACTATTGTATCAACAAACACCTCAAATATACCAAAGAAACCTTGCTTTACCGGCTTTCTTGTATCCGCACAGGCATGTGCTATTGAACCTGTACCAAGACCTGCTTCATTAGAAAAGATACCTCTTGATACCCCCTTCTTCATACTCATAAAAAAGCTTCCTATTGCACCACCAGTAACCGATGCAGGGTTAAAAGCACCCTTGAATATGGAAACAAAAACAGAAGGAACATTCTTAATATTAAGAAGAACAACACCTATTGCAAGAGCTATATATATAAGTGCCATAAAAGGTACAAGCTTTTCCGTAACCTGCCCTATTCTTTTGATTCCACCTATGAGAATAAGTGCTATCACTATTGCAAGCACTATACCTATTATAAGATTTACTGTAGATATAACTGTTGTATTCCCATCTGCAATAATATTCATATTGCAAAGTGCCGTATCTATTGCTGAGGTTATAGTGTTAACCTGTGTAGCATTACCTGTTCCAAACACAGTAAGCACACCAAATGCACTAAAAAGGTATGCAAGCCAATGCCAATGCTTTTTAAGTCCATTCTTTATATAGTACATAGGACCGCCAACAAGCTCACCCTTATCATTAGTTTCCCTGAAGCGTACTGCAAGAATAACCTCAGAAAACTTAGTGCACATACCAAGCACAGCCGATACCCACATCCAGAATACAGCTCCAGGCCCACCTATAGCTATCGCTCCCGCAACTCCCGCTATATTACCAGTTCCTACAGTTGCTGCAAGTGCTGTACATACTGCCTGGAATGGTGTGAGCGCGCCATCCGATGCCTCTCTTTTACGGAATATTCTTCCTATTGTTACTTTCATGGCATAAGCGAATTTACGAATTTGTATGAAACCCATTCTTATGCTTAAGTAAAGTCCTACCCCTATGATACATATCATGGCAGGAACTCCCCATATAAAATCATTTACTACATTGTTTATACTTTCTATCGTGGATAACATAACTTTCCTGTGCAGATATTCTGCATATTCCTTTCGTATTTCTATGCAATCCACCTAACTTAAGCTAACTGGATCAAGCCTGACATCTCTTATCATGTAAATCACGGATTAACTGATTGTTTAAAATATTCAAACTTGTTTTATAATACCACAGCCGCAAATAAAACTGCAACTATTTATCATTATTCACGCAACAGCCAAAACCTATCTGAACACTAATATGAACTAATGGCTCTCCTTAAGCACAGGCATACGGTATATTTTTATCAAAAGCGGAATTACCATTATAAACCATACTATTGGCTCTGCCAGAATAACTCCTGTATATCCCATAACAGGTACAAGAGTTGCTGCTATTATTATCTTGCCTATCATCTCTAGTGAACTTGATACAAGCGGAGTAATATGTTCTCCAAGTCCCTGCATAGCATTTCTTACTATACAGATAACTGCCGTAACATAATAAAATATTGAATCAAACTTAAGATAATCCGTAGCATTTTTAATAACTGCATAGTTACTGCTTCCTGTCACAAGATAAACAAGCCAGCCTCCTATCGTGTAACTTGCTATCATGGCAAGTGTACACCATATACATGTATAAAATATAGAAAGCTTAATGCCCTTTTTCACTCTGTCCACTTCACCAGCTCCTATATTCTGACCGCAATATGTAGCCATCGTCTGTCCAAACACTGTAAACATAATCATAAATATCTCTGATATCTTACGTGCCGCAGTATGGGCAACTATAATATCCTGACCAAGCTTGTTAATAGCTGTCTGAAGTGTTAACGAACCTATGTTGACAAGCGAACTCATAAAGCCCATGGAAAGACCGCCTCCAAGCATATTCTTAAACATGCTGCCCTTAATGCCTTTAAAATCCTGCTTTGTTAGTCTTAATATATCATACTTTCCAACCATATATACTGCACATATAACAAATGCGATAAACTGTGCAAGAACCGTAGCAATCGCAGCTCCTCTTACACCTTCCTTTAATATAACAACAAAGAATATGTCTCCTGCAACATTAAGCATAACTGATACTGCAAGAATAATAAGAGGCGTTATAGTATCACCTATTGCACGTAAAACTGCGGCACACATATCGTATAAAAATGTTGCAAGAAGTCCAGCTATAATAACTGATATATATGCACTGGCTTCACCAGATAAATCTTGTGGTATATTAAGAAACTTAAGTATTGGCCAAAGAAATATAAGTCCTGCTGCTGTAATTATAAGAGCAATTGAAACTCCCAGTATAAGCGCAGCTGCAAAAGATTTCTTTACTGCCTTTATATCCTTGGCCCCGAACTTCTGTGCTGTAACTATGGCAAAGCCGTTAGACAGACCAAGAAGAAAGCCTATAATCAGATTACTGAGTGTAGTTGTAGAACCAACTGCTGCCAGCATATTTTCCCCAAGAAATGTTCCAACTATTCTTGTGTCTACAATACTATATGTAAGCTGTAAAAGATTTGCAAGAAATACAGGCAATGCAAATGATAATATAAGAACTGATGGCTTCCCTTTTGTAAGATCTTTCATAATATAATTATTCCTCACTCTGATTATATTTTATATACTGGATATAATAGTCCATAATAGTCCATAACATTACACAGCTTACATAAAACCTCTTATTTCCTAATTAAAGTTAATCCTTACGCTCATTACCTCGCTGTCAGTTGCAACTCTCATTGCCGGACCATATAAACCTACACCTGATGTAACAACACTATACATATTGTCTATTTTCTTTATACCCCAGTAGTTTTCCCATGCTAAAGGCTGCATTATAGTCAGTGGAAAAAACTGTCCCGCATGTGTATGACCACTAAGCATAACGTCAACTCCCATAGCTGCAGTCTCATGCAGCTTATCCGGCTCATGATTGATTACAATCACAGGCTTTGACATGTCGCACTGCTTCACAAGCTCTGACAAATCTTTCCTGTTGCTTGTACCATCGCCTGCTTTCTCACCATCAAGCCTTCCTATAAGATTAATCTTACCGTCTGCTATTGTGGTAACTTCATCAAGCATTATATTAATACCAGCCTGCAAAAGAAATGCCTCCATACGTGGATCCCTGAACGCCTTTGTGCGTGAAGCTGTAGAAAAGCCTCCGACAAGTGTTTCTGTAACATCATGGTTTCCAAACACAGCATATGAACCATATGCAGCACTAACATTCCTCATAATCTCCACAAGTCTTTCAGAATCATCAAGAGCATCATAATCATTATCAAAAATATCACCGGCATATATTACTACGTCGGGATTAAGTGCATTTATCCTGTCTACCATTTTCTCCATATCGCTACAGCCAATACTATAACCTAAGTGAAGATCCGCAACAAGTACCACATTAAGACTGCTGATATCATCAACATGCTTATCCACACTTATATCATAGCTTCTTGTTGTCATCTGTCTGGCATGTATTGTCCCATATACGGAAAAACCTGTACTTGCAGCTATTACTGCTATGCCTATTATAAATGCACCATACAGTTTATGAAGAATTGGAACATTTTTCTTCTTATCTATAAGCTTAAGAACAAAAACAATAATATCCCCAATTATCATAAAAAACAGCAGATATATGAAAAACCCAAGCCACACATTGCTTATTCTGTGAATAGTTACCTGTATACTGCTTCTTGGAAGAAACACCCCAAAAAATATAGTTGATGCAAATATGCAGTATAATCCTATCCATAATGCCTGGATACGCTTATGCTTGAATAGTGGTATAACTATCTTAAACCAGTGTATCATTCTCCACAGCATATATGTACCAAGAATAATATACACTATTAACATGAACCACTTAAACATGCTAACCTCCATCAAAATATGTATTTTCAATCTATTCTTTATACATCATCAAATATTATACATCGCCATGTACTATTACGCATTATCATATGCTATTATACATAACCATATACTATTACGCATTATCATATGCTATTGTACATAACCATATATTATTATACATGTAAATTTATCTGTCAGGTTATAGTATCACTTCTTATGTGGTATATGTCAATAAAAGTAGGGGGGATTTTTCTGAAATATTGTTGTTTAATTGAATATTAGTTG
>FR886133.1 GCA_000436475.1 Eubacterium sp. CAG:248 | reverse complement strand
CGTGTAGAAATGGGGGCAGATATGGCAGAATTTATAGACAGACAGGAAGAAATGCAGACTTTGGATAACGAATATGCAAGAAAAGGCAGTTCCTTTGTTGTATTGTATGGTCGTAGAAGAGTTGGCAAGACAACACTTATATCAGAATTTATAAAAAATAAGAACGCTTTATTTTTTCTTGCAACAGAGGAGGCTGAGTCACAGAACAGAAGAATGTTTAAGGAAAAAGTGGCTGAATTCACTGGTAATACGCTGTTAAAAAATGCAGAAGTAGATAACTGGGATGAGATATTTAAAGTACTTGTTGGTAAGACATATCAATCAAAGCTTATAATCGTTATAGATGAATTTCAGTATATTGGCAGGAGTAATGCCGCATTTCCATCGATATTCCAGAGAATATGGGAAGAAATTCTTAAAAATGCTAATGTTATGGTGATTATATGTGGTTCACTTATATCTATGATGGAGTCACAGGTTCTGGCATATAATAGTCCGTTGTATGGAAGACGAACCGCACAGATTAAGTTAAAGCAGATACCTTTTAAGTATTATAAAGAATTCTTTAGTAACAGGTCTGATAATGAACTTATAGAAAGATATGCGGTCACAGGTGGTGTCCCTAAGTATATAGAACTATTTACAGATGAGTCTGACATATATAATGCAATATATAATAACATATTATCCAAGTCGGGATATCTGTACGATGAACCGAATTTCCTGTTAAGGCAGGAGGTAATGGAGGTTGGAAGTTACTTCTCTATAATCAGGGCTATTGCGGCGGGTAATTCAAAGCTTTCAGATATTGCAAAGGTTCTGGAAATAAAAGCGACAAGTTTAACAAAGTATCTTGGAACACTTATAGATCTTGATATTCTTGAAAGAGAAGTTCCAGTTACTGAGGATAATCCAGAGAAAAGCAAAAAGGGCTTGTATAAGATAAAGGATAATTATATAAGATTCTGGTTTGCATTCGTGTATCCAAATATAAGTTTTATAGAAGCAGGCAATTCATCTATTGTTTTAGAAAAGATAAAGAATAACTTTATAGATAATCACGTTTCATATGTATATGAGGATGTGTGCATGGAAAAAATGTGGCAGTTAAATGCTGATAAAGTATGGCCTTTTTATTTTTCTAAGGTTGGAAGATACTGGAATTCTAAAACAGAGATAGATATATGTGCACTTGACCCGGAAGGAAAAAACATGATAGTTGGTGAGTGTAAGTACTGGAAAGATAAGATGGGGGTTAATGTTCTAAAAGCGTTAGAAAATAAAGCGGTGGATATTGACTGGAATAAAAATAACCGCAAAGTATGGTATGTGTTATGTAGTGCAAATGGGTATTCTGATGAGCTTATAAAGTTATCAGAGGAGAGAGTTGACGTTGTGCTGATGTAGAAAACGCTGCAGCTTGTTTATGGAATTTCAATAATATATAGCTGTTATGTTTATGGTTTCTTATTTTGCAAAGGAACGTTATATCACCAAAATCTTATTATTTGGTTTGCGTAAAAGCGTGTAGTATAGTGTGTAGCAGATATTGGAAGGATATACCAGATATTTTGAATAATAATCCATGTGTTTGTAATTAAGCAAATACATGGGAGAGTTTTACACTTTTGGATTCCAATGCAAATACACATTGAAACCAATAAAGTTTTATGGTAAGATTAAAATGATATTATTAAAGAAATAACAAAATGGTGTAAGACCACATAAACAGGAGGTTTTAAGATACAATGGAAGCATACAAGCAGGAATTTATAGATTTCATGGTAGAAAGTGATGTATTAAAGTTTGGAGATTTTACATTAAAGAGTGGAAGAAAATCACCATTTTTTATGAATGCAGGTGCATATGTAACAGGTACACAGCTTATGCGTCTTGGTGAATATTATGCAAAGGCTATTCACGAAACATATGGAGATGATTTCGATGTGCTTTTTGGACCAGCATACAAGGGGATTCCAATCAGCGTAGTTACTGCTGTTGCTTATGCTAAGCTCTATGGTAAAGAAGTGCGTTATTGTTCAGACCGCAAGGAAGAAAAAGATCATGGTGCAGATAAGGGCGGATTCCTTGGAAGCAAGTTAAAGGATGGCGACAGAGTTATTATGATAGAGGATGTAACTACATCTGGTAAGTCTATGGAAGAAACAGTTCCTAAGGTAAGAGGAGCAGCAGATGTTACTATCGTGGGTCTTATGGTATCTCTTAACCGTATGGAAGTAGGTCTTGGTGGAAAGATGAGCGCACTTGATGAGATAAAGGAAAGATATGGGTTCCCAACAAGTGCTATTGTTACAATGGAGGATGTTGTTGAACACCTTTATAATAAGGAATGCGAAGGCAAGGTTGTTATAGATGATACATTAAAGGCTGCAATAGACGCTTATTATGAGCAGTATGGTGTGCGAAGCTAATAGCCGTAAAATAGTTTAATACAGTCGTCTTATAATAAACTTAATTAAATGAAGAAATGGAGATTAGTATGGAAGAAAAGTTATATAAAAAGATGAAGTCCGTAGGTGTATCCAATCTTGTGTTTGGTATTGTGACTATAGCATTTGGAATAGGTGCAGGTGTTATGATGATTGTTAATGGTGCAAGACTTCTTGCACATAAGTCAGATGTACTTTTTTAAATATTAGGATTAACTGCCTGGTATGGCATATATATACATAAAGATGTAAAAGCTTGTGAGTTCTTTGTGATGTTGATATATGCTGTACCGGGCATATTGCGTTGTTAAGGTATATGCATATAAAGGTATAAGAGATAAAACATATGCAGTAGAATTATGCAAATGAAATAAAAAACTATATAAACAAAATGAAAATAATTATATGAATAAAAATAATTATGTAAACAAAATAAATAGAGTAAAAAGATGGACATAATAGAAGTATGAAAAAAGAATTCAATCATAAAGCAGTAATGAAGCTTTTGTTTATTATATATATGTGTGTTCTTGTGTATGTTGTGTTTTTTGCAGAGGCTATGGGAAGAACACCACAGGATGGTTATGTGTATAACCTTACACCTTTAAAGGAAATCAAGCGTTTTATGAAGTATATATGGGATAATGATGCCTTAGGAAGAGCGGCCAGACTTAATATATTTGGAAATATTATCGCATTTATACCATTTGGAATATATCTGCCATATACATCGGAATCAAAGCTTGGATTCATATCGACGTTTTTATATACATTCAGTTTGTCATTGACAATAGAGCTTGTTCAGCTTATAACGAAGGTTGGAAGCTGTGATGTGGATGATATAATACTTAATGCTCTTGGCGGAGTTATTGGATATATATTGTGGTATATATACACAAAGTTAAGAAAAAAGTAAAATATCCTTCATTGTATTGTGCAGTTATTTTAGAAACAATATGCAAAGAAATCAAATATATTATATAAGGTTGGAGATTGGAATGAAATTATTTAACAAGTACAAATTCTCGGATAAAAGGCAGTCACTTGGTGGAATAATATCTACTATAATGGGACTTCTGGCATTGGCATCTTTGATATATGGTGTATATATTTCATTTAAGGCAGAAGGATATGCTGGACTTAAAGTAGGAAGTCTTGGACTTTTAAGCCTTCTTATATCGGTTATAGGAACTTTTATCGGACTTTTAAGCTTCAAAGAGGATGATAAGTTCTATACATTATCAAAGGTTGGTTCAATGTTATGCGGAATACTTGCAGTATTTATGGTAGCAGTATTTCTTATGGGACTATAGACAAAATTCCTTTTGCCCCACAACAGCATATGATGTAAGTGTTAAAGTATAAAAAAGTAAATAAAATAAAGAATAGTATGGAGATAAATATGTTTGATGATAATGTAGCAGAGCGTTATGCGCTTGCAATTGAAAGAATAACCCAGATTAATAATGATTGTGAAATAAAGAATAAAAGCCATGCTGGTTACTTTAATAAAGTATCTGCATTTATCATTCTTATGGACAGGTTAAAAACAGATGTGGAAAACAAAGCTTTTGATGATATGTCATTAGAGGAGCTTGATGAATATAATAATAGTCTTTATGCAGATGTAGCCGGTGAGGCATATGATAAAAGCTATGCAAATCCACGCGTGTGTGCAAAGGCATTTGGTGAGGACACAGGAAAGCTTATGGCAATGGTATATATGGAGCTTCGTGGACTTATCGTTTATATGTATGAGAAGAGGCTTGCGGATGCTGTGGCAGTTATGGAGCTGTTCATAGAAATATACTGCATATTTGTTGATGCACAGGCAGAAGAGTCCGTAAGAAAAGAAATAGGAATGGATATAGTAACAGATGAGCAGTATCGCCAGTTAGGAGAAGCTGTTTACTGGTATGTAAGCGATTATAGTGATGATTTTATTGAGTACAGGATAAGGGAGCTTCTAGATCCATCGCTTGATTTTGCAACTAGAATTATTATGGAAAGTGACTTAAGCGATGTAAGATATCTTTATAAGTATGGCGAATACGTGACAGAAAATGAGATAAAGATGGCAAAGCATCTTAATACATTAAGCGAAGAAGCTATAAACGATATGGCAAGGACATTTACAGAAGGATACCGCATTGGCTTCGTATTAGGAAATAAGCCACTTGATAAAAAGAAAACAGTTAATATAAGATACTGTCTTGGCTTTGAAAGACTTGTAAAAGCAGAGATAGAACAGTTTGAAAAAATGGGGCTTAAGCCTACAATATACAGAGCTGCTGTAAATACCATCAATAAAAGAATGCATATAAAGATAGGATATTATGGTGCAAGTCCTAATAAACAGATGGATTTTGACCATAGATTCGATAATGCACTATATCTTGATGGCGACTTTGTTGAAAGAAAGTTAGGGGCACTTAAGAGTGCTTATGAAAAGCATAGTGAGCTTGCTGATGTTCACGGAGGACCTGCTGTTATGGAGGTGTTTGGTGAAACACCTTTCGAGCCGGAGGATACGATTGAGTGCTGTCATCTTGATGATAAACAACAGAAGCTTCTTGTTAAGTATAATAATGAATCCGGAAGTATAGTTAACAGTTATATCAAAGGAGAAGAAAGAAGCTTTACTATAATAGCTTATCCATCACCACAGATAGGAGATAAGTTCCCTGAAATATTCAATGAAATAGTTAAGATAAATACTCTTGATTATGAAAAATATAAAGCTATACAGCAGAATATCATAGATGTTCTTGATACAGCAGAATATGTTGAAGTTCATGGAAAAGACAACAACAAGACAGATATCAGAGTATCTGTTATGAAGATTAATAATCCTGATAAGGAAACTGTTTTTGAAAACTGTCTTGCAGATGTTAATATTCCGCTGGGAGAAGTGTTTACATCACCAGTGCTTAAAGGAACAGATGGTGTACTTAATGTAAGCAGTGTTTACCTTAATGATATTAAGTTTAATAACCTTTCGGTATATTTCAAGGATGGTTTTGTGACGGATTATAGCTGTGATAACTTTGAGGATGGGGTGAAGGGCAAAGCATTGTTTAAAGAAAACGTACTGTATAACCACGACACTCTCCCTATCGGTGAATTTGCTATAGGAACTAACACAACAGCTTATGTTATGGCTAATAAATATGACATAGTATATCTTCTTCCTATACTTATAGTTGAGAAGATGGGACCTCACTTTGCTATAGGTGACACATGTTATTCAAGGTCTGAGGATGTGGCAGTGTATAATCCTGACGGTAAAGAGATAATATCAAGAGATAATGAGGTTTCACTTCTTAGAAAGACAGAGCCAGAGAAAGCATATTTTAACTGTCATACAGATATTACGATACCATATGATGAGATAGGCGATATAACAGCTGTTGGATATGATGGTAAAAAGACAGTTATTATAAAGGATGGACGGTTTGTACTTGATGGAACAAAGGAGTTAAATGAACCTTTTATTTCTTAAATACGTCGTTTATCTTGACGATGTATGTAAAACAAAGTAGAATATTATAGGTATTGTATTTATTTATCTGCATAATTGTATGCTTTATATGTGAATTGTAAGACAATGGATTACGAATCTTTATTATATATAAGATGATTTGCCGGATATTATGGATGCATTACATGATAATATATTATTTTATGTGATAGTTATTTTCTATCAGAATGGGAGGAAGTTAAACATGGCTTTAGTAGGAATAGTTATGGGTAGCGATTCTGATATGCCTGTTATGGCTAAGGCAGCAGACATATTAGATAAGTTGGGTGTATCTTATGAGATGACAATTATCTCAGCACACAGGGAACCAGATGTATTCTTCGAATATGCTAAAACAGCAGAAGAAAAAGGCTTCAAGGTAATCATAGCAGGTGCAGGAATGGCAGCGCATTTGCCAGGAATGTGTGCAGCTATATTCCCTATGCCAGTCATAGGAATTCCTATGCATACAACTTCTCTTGGAGGTAGAGATTCATTATATTCAATAGTTCAGATGCCAACAGGTATTCCAGTTGCGACAGTAGCTATTAATGGTGGTGCTAATGCAGGAATACTTGCAGCAAAGATTCTTGCAACATCAGATGAGAAACTTCTTGAAAGACTTAAGAATTACACGAAAGAACTAAAGGAAAGTGTACAGGCTAAGGATGCAAGACTTCAGGAAGTTGGTTACAAAAACTATTAATAAATAAAACTAAAACAACTAAAGAATGTTAAGAGTATATCTGAAGGGTATAGAGGATGCATGAAAAGATATGTGACAGCATATCAGCCTTACAGATACATAAGAACGGAGGACAATAATGGATTACAAGAACGCTGGTGTTGATATTGAAGCAGGTTATAAGTCAGTTGAGTTAATGAAAGAAGCGGTAAAGTCTACATTCAGACCGGAAGTATTAGGTGGAATCGGTGGATTCTCAGGTGCATTTTCACTTGAAAAGATTAAGCAGATGGAAGACCCTGTACTTCTTTCAGGAACAGATGGATGCGGAACTAAGGTTAAGTTAGCATTCATTATGGATAAGCATGATACTATCGGTATTGATGCAGTTGCTATGTGTGTTAATGATGTTGTATGCGCAGGTGGAGAGCCACTTTTCTTCCTTGACTACATTGCGTGTGGCAAGAATTATCCAGAAAAGATAGCTACAATTGTTGGTGGTGTTGCAGAAGGCTGCCGTCAGTCAGAATGTGCACTTATCGGTGGTGAAACAGCAGAACATCCAGGTCTTATGCCAGTTGATGAGTATGATGTTGCTGGATTTGCAGTAGGTGTAGTTGACAGGAAAGACCTTATAACAGGTCAGGATATAAAGCCAGGTGATACACTTATAGGTATAGCATCAAGTGGTGTTCATTCTAATGGTTTCTCACTTGTAAGAAGTGTATTTACAATTACAGAGGAATCACTTAATACATATTATGATTCACTTGGAAAAACACTTGGAGAAGCGTTGATTGCTCCAACTAAGATATACGTTAAGACTATGAAGTCTATAAAGAATGCTGGTGTACGCGTTAAGGGCTGCAGCCATATCACAGGTGGTGGCTTCTATGAAAATATTCCTAGAATGCTTCCAGATGGTGTAAGAGCAGTTGTTAAGAAGGACAGCTACGAAGTACCACCTATCTTTAAGATGTTACAGACAGATGGTGAGATTGAAGAACATATGATGTATAACACATTTAATATGGGTATTGGACTTGTACTTGCTGTTGATCCTAAGGATGTTGATACAACTATGGAAGCTATTAAGGCAGCAGGCGAGACACCTTATGTAATCGGCAGTGTTGAAGCAGGTGAGAAGGGAGTTACTTTATGCTAAGAGTAGCTGTTATGGTATCCGGAGGCGGTACTAACCTTCAGGCTATTATTGATGGTGTAAAGGATGGCACTATTACTAATACAGAAATAGCTGCCGTTATAAGTAACAATGCTGGTGCGTATGCACTTACAAGAGCTAAAGATAACGGAATAGCTGCTTACTGCGTATCACCTAAGGATTATGCGACAAGAGATGAATTTAATAAGGCACTTTTAGATAAGGTCAACTCACTTAATGTAGATCTAGTAGTGCTTGCAGGATTCCTTGTTAAAATTCCAGAGGAAATGGTTCATCAGTACAGCCATAGAATTATTAATATTCATCCATCACTTATTCCATCTTTCTGCGGAGTTGGCTTCTATGGTCTTCATGTCCATGAGGCAGCTTTGGCAAAAGGCGTAAAGGTGACAGGTGCAACTGTTCATTATGTGGATGAGGGCATGGATACAGGAGAGATTATATTCCAGAAGGCTGTTGATGTTCTTGATGGTGATACACCGGAAACTCTTCAGAAAAGAGTTATGGAACAGGCAGAATGGAAGCTGCTCCCTGCGGCTATCAATAAGATTGCTAATGAGCATGATAACTAATACAGTTCTTATGTATATATATATATTAAGGATGTCAGTATTAGTATTGATAATACTGGCAATTAAGTATAACGAGTACGAAAACTGGAGGAATAAAAGATGAAGGTTTTAGTTGTAGGAAGTGGTGGACGTGAACATGCAATATGTTGGAAGATAAGCCAGAGTCCTAAGGTTGATAAGATATATTGCGCACCTGGTAATGCAGGTATTGCAGAGGTTGCAGAGTGTGTAGATATAAAGGCTATGGAGTTTGATAAGCTTGTTGCATTCGCTAAGGATAACGCCATAGATTTAACAGTTGTTGGCATGGATGATCCACTTGTAGGTGGTATAGTTGATGTGTTTGAAAAAGAAGGTTTAAGAGTATTCGGACCAAGAAAGAACGCTGCTATACTTGAAGGCTCTAAGGCATTTTCAAAGGATCTTATGAAAAAATATAACATTCCTACTGCTGCATACGAGACATTTACATCTGCTGCTGATGCAAAGGAGTATCTTGAAACAGCAAAATATCCTATCGTGCTTAAGGCAGATGGACTTGCACTTGGTAAAGGTGTTCTTATATGCGAGAATAAGGATGTGGCACTTGCTGGCGTGGATGAGCTTATGCTTGATAAGAAGTTTGGTTCAGCAGGTAATACTATTGTTATTGAAGAGTTCATGACAGGACGTGAAGTGTCTGTACTTTCTTTCGTGGATGGCAACACTATAAAGATTATGTCATCAGCACAGGATCATAAGAGAGCCAAGGATGGTGATCAGGGACTTAACACAGGTGGTATGGGTAACTTCTCACCTTCACCATTCTATACTAAGGAAGTTGATGATTTCTGTAAGAAGTATATATATCAGGCAACAGTAGATGCCATGAAAGCAGAAGGAAGACCTTTTAAGGGTGTAATATTCTTTGGTCTTATGTTAACTCCTGATGGACCTAAGGTACTTGAATACAATGCAAGATTTGGCGATCCAGAGGCACAGGTTGTGCTTCCAAGAATGGAGAATGATATTATAGATGTATTTGAGGCATGTATAGATGGTACACTTGATAAAGTGGATCTTAAATTTGCTGACAATGCATGTGTATGTGTAGTGCTTGCATCTGATGGATATCCTCTTGAATACAAGAAGGGCTTTGAGATAACAGGTATGGAAAACTTCAGGAATAAAGATTCATATTTCTTATTCCATGCAGGCACTAAGTTTAACGAGGATGGCAAAGTTGTAACTAACGGAGGCCGTGTACTCGGAGTTACAGCGCTTGGAGCTGATTTAAAGGAAGCACGTGCTAACGCATATAAGGCTACAGAATGGGTAGATTTTGCTAACAAGTATATGCGCCATGATATAGGCAGATCTATTGATGAAGCGTAGTCTGGCTGACATCGTAATAATAGTTAAATGGAGGTAACAACCGTATGAAGATTACATCTGTAAAGGGTACAAATGATTATCTTCCTAATGAAGTTGAGATAAGAGATTATCTTCAGAATGAAATATTAAAAGTATATGTTGCTAATGGCTTTGAACATATAACGACACCAGTTATAGAGGATATAGAGAATCTTGATAAGAGCGATGGTGGAGAGAATCTTAATCTTATTTTTAAGATTATGAAAAGAGGAGATAAGCTCGACAAGGCACTTGCAAGTGGAGTAACATCAAAAAATGAGAATATTCTTGCAGATATGGGTTTAAGATATGATCTTACACTTCCACTGAGCAGATATTTTGCTAATAATAAAGATAAACTTACACTGCCTATGAAGTGCATACAGATGGACAGAGTATATAGAGCTGAAAGACCGCAGAAGGGAAGACTTCGTGAGTTTGTACAGTGCGATATAGATATCATCGGTTCTGATTCAAGGGATTCAGAGGTTGAACTTATACTTACTACAACAAGAGCACTTAAGGCTATTGGCATGAAGAACTTTAAGGTTAAGGTTAATGATAGAAGACTGCTTCGTGCTTTCCTTATGGATTGTGGATTTGAAGAAGAACAGCTTGACAGCGTGTGCATAACATTTGATAAAATGGATAAGATTGGCCTTGATGGTGTAAAAAAGGAACTTGAAGAAAAAGAGTTTGCTGATGAAGCTATAGGCAGGTTTACAGATTTCTTATCAGGAGTGGATGATCCACAGCAGATTACATTAGAGTCTGTTAAGTCTATTCTTGTTGATAAAGCACCTGCGGAAAGTCTTGAATACATTATAAACACAGTTAATGCATTATGTAATGGTGAATTTGGTGTTGTATTTGATCTTTCTTTAGTAAGAGGACAGGGATATTATACTGGTACTGTATTTGAGGTAGAGAGTATTGATTTTAAGGGAGCCATAGCTGGTGGTGGAAGATATGATAACCTCATAGGCAAGTTCTTAGGACAGCAGGTAAGTGCAGTAGGCTTTTCTATAGGCTTTGAGCGTATATTCTCAATTCTTATGGAACACGGTGTTGATCTTGCAGACAAGGGAAACAGGATAGCTGTTATGTATGATGAGGGAGATCTTACTAATGCATATAGAATAGCTGAAAAGTACAGAGCAGAAGGAAAGATATGTTCATTATACGTAAAGCCTAAAAAGATGGGTAAGTTCTTATCAAAGCTTCAGGAAAGAGGCTATGCTGGATTTATCAATGTAAGCAATGGCGATGAGATATCTGATTTTGAATAATAATATGATAAAAAGCGTATGTATTGCCGGTATAAAAGCCGGCTGATACATACGTTTTTTTATCGTTAATACGCAGCTGCCTTGTCAAGGGCATTCTGTATAGCACCAAGAAGCAGGTTTGCAGTATATTTGTTGGATGAATCATAAGTTATGTCAGCGGTTGTACCATGTTGGATCACAGCGTTTTTAATTTCATCGAAGGATGGTGCAAGCATAGGATACATTGTCTGGACTGATTCCGATATATTAACAAGTTCAATGCTGTTAATATTGTCAGAATCAACAGTTACCTGGATATCAACAGGATTTCCGTTAAGCATAAGAGAGGATGTATATACGCCAGGAGAATATGTAACACTGGTGTTAATAGAATTATTTTGTCCAGCAGCGTTTGTGGGATGGCTTTCTGGTTCTTTGTCTGATAGTATATATATAGCTGCTATTATAATAAATGCTATAATTACGCATAATGCTAGTATTAGTTTCTTAAGCGGTATGACTAATATACGTGTAGAGCCACTCATCAGATAAATCCTCCTATACTGGATACTATTTATAAGAATATATGAGAGTGTGTGAAAATATAGAACGAAGATATAAAAAAGGAGATAATGCAGAATGTCATTACAGTACATATTTGGCGGTTCGGGTGCAGGAAAGTCAACATATTTATATAATTCCATAATAAAAGAGTCAATTAAGAATCCTTTGGAAAATTATATTATAGTAGTTCCTGAACAGTATACTATGGCAACACAGAAAAGAGTGGTGGAGCTGCATCCAAGAAAAGGCGTACTTAACATAGATGTTGTAAGCTTTGAAAGGCTTGCATATAAAGTATTTGAGGAAGTTGGGGCAGCAGATTACCCTGTTCTTGACGATACTGGTAAGAACCTTATAGTAAGAAGAGTGCTTGAGCAGAATAAAAAGGCTTTAAGATTCTTTGGGAGCAACATATCCAATACAGGCTTTGTATCGGAGCTTAAATCAGTTATATCAGAAATGCTTCAGTATGACATAAGTGTTGATAAGCTTCTTGATATTAATAAAAATGTGGATAATAACAGCCTGCTTGGGATGAAGCTGGATGATATATCACTTATATATGGAGGCTTCAGGGAATTCATAAAGAACAATTACATAACGTCAGAAGAAATACTGGATCTTATGTGCAGGAAAGTAACAGAGTCATCAAAGATACGTGGAAGTGTTATAGCATTTGACGGCTTCACTGGTTTTACACCAGTGCAGTACAGGCTTATGGCTATACTTCTTGATATGTGCAAAGAAGTGAAGGTTGCACTTACTATAGATATTTCCGAACATGTCAATATAAATGAGGGGATAGAGAGCCTGTTTTATATGACAAAGGATACTGTTGCACATCTTAACAGAATATGTGATGAAGGGCATATTAATGTGGATAAAGTAACAGTTGGTGAAGATACAGTGTTAACAAGATTTGCAGCCTCTAAGGAGCTGGCATTTCTTGAAAAGAATATATTCAGGCCAGGTCTTAGATATTACAGTGGAAAAGTTAATGATATAGTCATGTATGCAGGTATCACACCTAAAGATGAGATACAGTATGTATCAGGGGAAATATTAAAGCTTACAAGACTGCAGGGCTTTAGGTATAACGAAATAGCAGTAGTAACAGGAGATATATCAGTATATGGAAAGCTTGCTGCCAATATATTTGCCCAGAATGATATACCATATTTCCTTGACCAGAAGCTGCATGTTACAGATAACTGTCTTGTAGAGATGATAACAGCTGTGCTTGATGTTATTGAAAAGAATTATACTTATGACAGTATGTTCAGATATTTAAGAACCGGGCTTACTGGATTATCAGATGAAAATATAGATATTCTTGATAACTATTGTCTTGCTGTAGGCATAAAGGGAAGAAAACAGTGGAGTACGCAGTGGTGTAGAAAGTTCAGAAGCAGTGGCATAACAACGGATTTAAATATGCTTAATGAATTGAGGCTTAATGTTATGGAGCCTTTAACAGAGCTTGATAAAGAACTAAAGGAAGCAGATGGAAATGTAAGACTTATGACAACGGCACTGTATAAGTTTCTTGTAAGGATGCATTGTGAGGAACAGATGTCTTTACTTGCAAAGAGCCATGGGGATGAGTACAGGCAGATATATAAAAAAATTATGGAGCTGTTTGATAAAATAGTACATCTGCTTGGAAGTGAAAAAGTATCTGTTAAAGAATATAACCGTATCATGGCATCTGGTTTTGATGAGATAAAGATAGGACTTATTCCTCCGACAAAAGACTGCGTGGTGATAGGTGATATTGAAAGGACAAGACTTGATAACATAAAAGCGATGTTCTTTATAGGTGTAAATGATGGATATGTTCCTAAAAAGAGTGACAGCAGAAGTGTGCTTTCAGAAACAGACAGACAAAAACTAAAGGAAATGGAGGTATCCTTGTCAATGTCTGTGAGGGAGAAAGCATTTGTCCAAAGATTCTATCTGTATCTTATCATGACAAAAACATCAGGAAGGCTATACATAACATATGCATATAACAGTATGGATATGAAAGCAATATTACCATCGTATATAGTAAGAATGTTAAAGAAAATGTTTCCTGGGATGAATGTGCTTTCTTATGATGACACAGCGAAGGAACATTCATATATAAAGATTCCTAAGACAGAGATTGAATGGACTGATGAGAATCTGGCAAAAATACTTGCAGATGGTGTGGCACTCAAACTCTATGGAAAAGAACTAACAGGAAGTGTAACATCGTTTGAACAGTTTGCATCATGTCAGTATGCTTATTTCTGCCGTTATGGACTAGACCTTTCGGAACGTGAGGAGTACAGGTTTGCAGTAAATGATTTCGGAACGATACTTCATGCAGTTATAGAAGATGTATCAAAGAATATTAAAAGAAACAAAAAATCTTTTGTACTGCTGTCAGATGAAGAAAGAAGAAGCCTGGTATCGGAAAGTATACATGCAGTTGCAGATAATTATGGCAATACGATACTTAAAAGCACAAGCCGAAACGAATATCTTATAAAACGCATGGAGGATCTTGCAGATAAAACATTGTGGGCTATAGGAAAACAGCTTGCGGATGGCCTTTTTACACCTGATACATTTGAAAAAGGTTTTCTTACAAGGATAGAGGATCTGCCACATGATGTCAGCTTTTTTATGCAGGGTAAAATAGACAGAATAGATATATGCGAGGATGATGAAAATGTATATGTCAAGGTTGTTGATTATAAGACAGGACACGCTGATTTTGATCTGTTCAAAACATATTATGGCCTTAAAATACAGCTTTTTACATACATGAGAGAAGCTATTGCATATGAAAAAAAGAAACATGAAGGTAAGAATGTGATTCCTGCCGGATTGTTGTACTATAACATAGATAATCCTATAGTGGAAACAAAGCAGACGGATGATTCAGCTATCGAGGAGCTTATAAGAAAGGAACTTCGCATGAAGGGGGTTGTTAACTCCAATAAGAATATTATAAGCAAGCTTGATTCTACAGAGGGGACGTCACTTAATATTCCTGTAACAGTAGGAAAATCAGGAAATATAGATGCGTCTAAAAGCAAGGTGCTTACAACAGAAGAGCTTTTGGCAGTTGGCAGATATGTTGATAAGGAGAATGTGGATAAAGCAACAAAAATACTGGATGGAAGTATACATATTAATCCATATGAGAAGGGAAATGAAAACAGCTGTGCATATTGTCCTTATAACAGTGTATGCGGATTTAGTGAGGATATGCCAGGTGTTAAATTCAGAAGACTTGAATATATGAGTCCTGATGATATATGGGCACAGATTAAAGGCAATGAAGAGAAACAAAAAGACACAGGTAAAGATGAAGTGGGAAAAGAGGGATAGTGTATGGCAAAGTCATGGACAGTGCAGCAGCTTGATGCTATGAATACTGAAGATAGAAATATTCTTGTATCAGCGGCAGCAGGTTCTGGTAAAACAGCTGTGTTAGTAGAAAGAATAGTAAAAAAGATAACAGGTGAAAACCAGACTGATATAGACAGACTCGTTGTTGTAACCTTTACAAGAGCAGCAGCGGCTGAGATGAAAGCAAGAATAAGAAACAGACTTGATGATATGCTTGATGAGGATGAGAATAATGCTAACCTTATAAAGCAGATTGCACTTGTTAATAATGCACAGATAACTACTATAGATAGTTTTTGCCTGTGGATATTAAAGAATCATTTTTCGGAAATTAATCTTGATCCTGGTTTCAGAGTGGCTGATAAAGGAGAGATAACACTTCTTGAAAATGATGTAATGGAAGATATGCTTGAGGACTATTACCAGAAGGGTGATGAACGGTTCATAAAACTTATAGATGCCTATGGTACTGGGAGAAATGATGCGAATATTGAGGAAATAATCAAAAAGATATATGCTCTGGCAAGAAGTAATCCATGGCCGGATGAGTGGTATGAACAGGTGCTTGATACATATACCAGCATAGATAACGGCAGTAACAAAGTACTTGCCAATCTATATGAAAGCATAGTGTATTCAATAAGTGACTATAAGAAAAAATATGAATATATGATAGAGGTGTGTAACAGGCCAGATGGACCGGTTTCATATCTTAGTGCTGTTAATTCAGACTATATGGCTATATGTGGTATTGTTAATTCACAGGATATTAGCGAGCTGGCAAAAAGAATATCAAACATCAGCTTTGAAAGACTAAGTACAAAAAAGATGCCGGATGCTTTGGATGAACTTAAGGAGTATGTAAAAGGACAGAGAGATAAATATAAGAAATATATAGCAGGTCTTACTAAGAATGTGTTTACAGCAGATATAGACAGTCTTATGGAAGATGTTCACGCTAATGCCATGGCAGTTGGAATGATGGTGCAGCTGTCAAAGGATTTTGCAGATAGGATGGAGACAGAGAAAAAAGACAGAGGAATAGTTGAATTCAATGATATAGAACATTATGCACTTGATATTCTGGTAAGAAAGAATGGCATAGATAAGGAATATACTGGGGTGGCTGATGAACTTGCTGAATATTTTGATGAGATACTTATTGATGAGTACCAGGATTCCAACCAGCTTCAGGAAGAAATACTTACAGCAATATCGAGGGAAAGGCTTGATGATAAGCCTGATAATATGTATATGGTTGGTGATGTTAAACAGAGTATATATAAGTTCAGACTTGCGTGTCCTGAGCTTTTTATGAAAAAGTATTACAGCTATCAGACATATAAAAATGATAATGCAGAAGATATAAAAGATGCCATAACAGATAAGCAAAAAGCCTGCAGGATAGAACTTCAAAAGAACTTCAGAAGCAGGAAAAATATACTTGATACAACTAACGATGTGTTCTACAGAGTCATGAACCGCAATTATTGTGGGATAGAATATGACAGCAGCCAGCAGTTAAACTGTGGGCTTGATTATCCGGAATGTAAGGATAAAAGAAACTTTGGATGGGAATCTGAAAAAAGTACAGACGTAGTGCTTATAGATACATCCGAGGATGATGAAAACAGCAGCATAGAAGCAGAGGCATTATACGCCGTGAAGCGCATAAAGGCTCTGATGACAGATGAGAATCCTTATTATGTGTATGATACAGACTTATCAGACTACAGAAGAATACAGTATGGTGATATAGCGATACTTACTAGGACACTTACAGGCTGGGCAGATACATTTGTTAATGTCCTTCTTGATAATGATATTCCTGCAATGGCAGAAACAGCACAACAGTATTTTAAAGTAAGAGAGATAAAGGTACTTATAAGTCTGCTTACATGTATAGATAATCCTATGCAGGATATACCTATGGCATCAGTGCTGCTGTCATATTTTGGAGGCTTTACAGAAGATGAGCTTGCAATGTTAAGAGTTTATGGTAAAAATGCTTCCAAAACGGATAAGCTTTTTATAAAACAGATTAAGGCGGTAAAAGAAAGTGGTGATGCAGCATTAAAAGAGCTTTCATACAAATGTGGCAGCTTTCTTGATAAACTAGCCGCACTGCGTAAAAAATCAAGACTTATGACAATATATGATCTGTTGTGGGATATAGTATATAATACAGGATATTATGACTATGTCGGTACAATGCCTGCAGGAAAAAAGAGGCAGTCAAACATAGATGTACTTCTTGATAGGGCATCATCATTTGAAGGAACTAGTTATAGTGGATTGTTTAACTTTTTAAGATATATAGAAAGACTGCAGAAATATGATATAGAACTTACAGATTCACAAGGGTCTGGAGTTGGCAGTGATGCTGTCAGGGTTATGAGTATACATAAAAGTAAGGGTCTGGAGTTTCCTGTAGTTATCATGGCTGGTCTTAACAAGCAGATTAATAAGATGGATGCAAGAAACAGACTTGTTATAGACCAGGAGCTTGGAATAGGAACTGATTATGTTAATCTTGATAAGCATACCAAAACTTCAACTATAATAAAGGGTGCCGTTGCAAGAAAAATCCTGCGTGATTCCATATCGGAAGAAGAACGTGTGTTATATGTTGCTATGACAAGAGCAAGGGAAAAACTTATTATGATTGGAAGTGTGACAGGAACAGATAAGAAAATGTCAGCATGGCAGATGTTATCAGTTGAACTTGCACTAAATGGGATATATTCATATGCCGAGTGTGAAAATATAGATAAGTATTCAGATATGGTTATGCCAGTTGCACTTATGGACAAAACTTTAAACAGTGGGATTTTTAATGTCTGTATAATAACCTCAGATGAAGACGTGGTATGTGATACAGCTGCAGATAATGACCAGGTAAGTGATACAGACAATGTGCAGCCATGTGTCACAGACAATACACGATTGGATGAAGGTGTGCCATATATTAAGGAGAAGACTTCTGACATGCATATATCAGAGCTGCCTGAATATATAAAGGATCCGGATGCAGATAGAAAGGTCAAGGTTACTGTATCAGAGTTAAAGAAGATGCAGGAAGATTCAGACTATGATAATAATGCATTTATGCCGGACGATATAAAAGCGGCATATAAAGAAGCGGGTAAGGATGAATTGGAAGCAGCTGATAAAATAACAAATCAGGAAAAAGCAGAAGATGAAGATTTTGTACCAACAATACCTGATTTTATATCAGATAAAGAAGAAACACTTCGCGCGAATGAACGTGGAACGGCTTATCACAGAGTTATGGAATGTTTAGATTATAATAAGATTGAAAGCCTTGACGATGTAAAAGCAGATATTAAAAAAATGCTTGATTCTGAAAAAATGAACAGCATGCAGGCTGGCTGTATCAGGGCAGAGGATGTTTATGAATTCGTAAAATCACCTATAGGACAGCGTATAAAGGAGGCTGTTAAGAAAAACAATGTAAGGCGTGAACAGCCATTTATGTTTGAATATGACAGACAGCTTGTACAGGGAGTTATTGACCTTTATATGATAGAGGATGATAAGATAGTCCTTGTAGATTATAAAACGGACCGTGTAAAAAAAGGAAAGGCGGGCGAGCAGGAGCTCATAAGAAGATATAGTGTACAGCTTGATTATTATGCGCTTGCCCTTGTTCAGCTGACTGGGCTTGAGGTTAAAGAAAAAATTATATACTCATTTGCACTTGGAAAACAGATAAGTCTTGAATGAAATAATTGCATGATAGTTGAATTTATAAAATTTATACTATATACTTAATTAGTTACACTGATATGGTCGTGCAGGAAGCGGATTTATGAGTGTAAAGAAAGTAAAATATAAATTATGATTTTATGTGCCATGACACGCACAGGAATGAGGAATAGTATGTCAGATATTACAAGTGAAATAAAGAAAAGAAGGACATTTGCGATTATATCGCATCCCGATGCAGGTAAGACAACTCTTACAGAAAAGTTTCTGTTATATGGAGGTGCTATCAACTTAGCAGGTTCTGTAAAGGGTAAGAAAACAGCAAAGCACGCAGTATCAGACTGGATGGAGATAGAAAAGGAAAGAGGTATTTCCGTAACATCTTCTGTACTTCAGTTTAATTATGATGGATATTGCATCAATATTCTTGATACCCCAGGACATGAGGATTTCTCAGAGGATACCTACAGAACGCTTATGGCAGCAGATTCGGCAGTCATGGTTATAGATGCATCAAAGGGTGTCGAAAAGCAGACTATTAAGCTTTTCAAGGTATGTGTTATGAGACATATTCCTATATTTACATTTATAAATAAGATGGATAGAGAAGCCAATGATCCATTTGAACTCCTTGATGAAATAGAGAATGTACTTGGCATATCAACATGTCCTATAAACTGGCCTATAGGCTGTGGTAAAGAGTTTAAAGGAGTGTATGATAGAAAGCAAAGAGAGGTATCACTCTTTAAAGCAGCCATGAATGGCCAGAAGGAAGTTGCTACTAAGAATATCGCACTTGATGCGCCTGAGCTTAAAGCGGAGATAGGTGATGCCTATCTTGAAAAATTAGATGAGGATGTTGAACTTCTTGATGGTGCAAGTGCAGAGTTTGATCTTGCAAAGGTGCAGGCAGGAGATCTTACGCCTGTATTCTTTGGTTCGGCTCTTACTAACTTTGGTGTTGAAACATTTTTACAGCATTTCCTTGATATGACTACATCACCACTTCCACGTAACTCATCAGAAGGACTTATTGATCCTTTTAAGGAGGATTTCTCAGCATTTGTATTTAAAATACAGGCTAATATGAATAAAGCACACAGAGACAGAATTGCTTTTATGCGTATATGTTCAGGAAAGTTTACTGCAGGTATGGAGGCTAATCATGTGCAGGGAGGCAAGAAGATAAGACTTTCACAGCCACAGCAGATGATGGCACAGGAAAGACACATAGTTGAAGAGGCATATGCAGGAGATATTATAGGTGTATTTGATCCGGGTATATTCTCGATAGGTGATACAATATGTTCATCTAATAAGAAGTTTATGTTTGATGGCATTCCTACATTTGCACCAGAGCATTTTGCAAGAGTAAGACAGATAGATACTATGAAGCGTAAGCAGTTCATAAAGGGTATCAGCCAGATAGCGCAGGAAGGTGCTATCCAGATATTCCAGGAATATAATACTGGAATGGAAGAGATAATTGTAGGTGTTGTTGGTGTTCTTCAGTTTGAAGTGCTGGAATATCGTCTTAAAAATGAGTATAATGTAGATATAAAGCTTGAGACACTGCCATATGAGCATATCCGCTGGATAGAGAATCCACAGGAGGTGGATGTAAACAGAATAGTAGGTACATCGGATATGAAGAAGATTAAAGACCTTAAAGGCAATCCATTGCTTGTCTTTGCTAACAGCTGGTCTGTCAATATGGTACTTGAACGTAACGAAGGTCTTAAGCTGTCAGAGTTTGGAAGAAATTAGAATGAAACATGGCTGAAAATAAGGAACCGGGTGATTAGATGGAAAAAAACTACAGGAATGTTGCAAAAAAGATAACAGCTGTTGTACTTATGATGGTCATAATTATATGTACTCAGTTTGGATACACAGGTGCCATAAAGGCTAAAGCGGATGATGACATTATAGCGACAGGCTATGTTAACTATGATGTTACGGATTTAAGGATAAGAACTGCTCCGGTTAATGGAAGCATTATAACGAAGGTTAATGGTGGCTTTAAGTTCGATATATATGAGGAAGTAAGTACAAGTGCGACATATAGCTGGTATAATATTGGATTTTATCTTGATGGTGAATATACAAGAGGCTATATAACCTCACAGTATACAACTAAAGATAAAAAGTCGGATTATAAGCCAGATAATAATTTTGAGGATTATCTTACAGCACAGGATTTTCCAGAATCATATAAAGAAAGCTTAAGACAGCTGCATGAGAAGTATCCATTATGGGTTTTTGTGGCAGATCATAACGGCAGAGACTGGAATACCATGGTTAATGCACAGAATGTTATAGGAAGAAGTCTTATATACAGCTCTGCTGATTCATCATGGAAGTCTACAGCAGAAGGATGTTATGACTGGGAAACAGGTGAGTATACGATACTTGACAGTGGTGGCTGGGTACAGGCATCAGAAGGTCTTGTAAAATATGCCCTTGATCCTCGTAATTTCCTTGATGATACATATATATTCATGTTTGAAAGTCTTTCATATGATTCATCTGTACATAATACAGATGGTGTGCGTAACATAATAAGTGGTACATTTATGGAAGATTCAGGACATGATCTTGATGGATATGACTATGCAACACTGCTTATGTATGCAGGAGAGGTGTCAAAGGTGAGTCCTTACCATCTTGCAACAAGAATTATACAGGAGCAGGGTGCTAATGGTATTGGTAACCAGATATCAGGTAATGTAAGTGGTTACAGAGGTTATTATAACTATTACAGTCAGAATGCCTATGCCAGTGGTGGTCTTAGCGCAGTACAAAATGGCCTTAGATATGCCATGCAGACAGATGACTTTAATATGCGCCCATGGAATACAAGATATAAGGCTGTTGTAGGTGGTGCTATTAATCTTGGAAAGTGGTATATAAACAGAGGACAGGATACGATATATTATGAAAAATTTGATATAAAGAATTTTTCACACCAGTATATGACAAATGTCTTAGCACCACGTTCAGAAGCCACAAGAGCAAAGAAAGCATATAGTACAAGTACACTTAACAATACAACATTTAAGTTTAGTATACCAGTATATGATAATATGCCTTCATCAAGATGTATTATTCCTGATGGCAACCAGAGCTCTAATAACTGGTTAAGAGGCTTGTCAGTTGATGGTTATTCACTTACGCCTACATTTTCATCAGATACTACAGATTATAGTCTTATAGTTGAAAATGAAGTTAAAAGCATAGATGTATCAGCATCGGCAGCAGATACTAATGCAAGTGTAAGCGGAAGAGGAAGCCATAGGTTATCTGTAGGAAATAACAATATTAACATAGTGGTTACTGCAGAAGATGGAGGAACAAGGACTTATACTATCAATGTGGTAAGAAAAGAGGCTGTTAATCCAGAGCCATCACCAGAGCCAGTAAAACCAGCTCCGGACAATGGAGGCAATAGTGGAAACACTGAAAGCGATGGGTTTAAGACAGGACTTCTGATAGATAATGACAAGAAGATAGTTACTAGAATAGGTGTTGGAAGTAGTGTGCAGAGTATACTTGATGGCATAACATATACCAATGGCTGTTATGGAAAACTTCTTAACAGTGATAACAGCGAATGTTCGTCAGATGATACAGTAGCTACAGGTGATAAGCTTACTATATATAGAAAAGATGGAAGTGTGTATGCACAGTACGATATTGTTATATATGGTGATGTGAATGGTGATGGTGTTATAGATCTTGTGGATTTTGTAGCTATCAAGAGAGCTATACTTAATGTATCACAGCCAGAGGGTGTGCATTTTGAGGCAGCAGATATAATTCATGATGGAAGTATAGATCTTATGGATTTTGTCGCTATTAAGAGACACATACTTGGAGTAAGTTTTATTCAGCAGGATTAGTTTAGGTATTAAAGGTAAAATGATATGAAAAATATAAGAAAAATAGCGGCTGTCCTTATGACATTATTATTATGTGTACCATTTTTTAATGTTACAAGTGCTAAAGCGGCAGGAACAGCAAGAGTTTCAATAGGTTCAGCAAGTGGAACAGTGGGAGAAACAGTATCTGTAACGGTTTCAATAGATGCAAGCTTTGAGATAGGTGCTGCTACAATATATGTATCATATGATACATCAGTACTGGAACCAGTAAGCGGAAGCAACACAGGAACAGTAACCTGTAACTTCCTTGACAGCAATGCATCAAGCAGCCAGTCTTCATCTATCAGCTTCAGGATAAAGGCTGCTGGAACTTCAAGTCTTAGTGTTATAGGTGATTCCAAGGTTATAAGCATGGACTACGATAATGCATCAATATCAAGGTCATCGGGCTCAATAACAGGAATAGCACCTGCAAGTTATTCTACAGATAACACATTAAGTTCACTTGAGATAAGTCCAGGTGTGCTTTCACCAGCATTTTCATCTAATGTTACGACATATACAACATCAGTTGGAAGTGATTGTGACAGACTTACGGTAAGTGCTGCACCAAATGATTCAAAGGCTACAGTCAAAGTATCTGGTACACGTATGGATCCGGGACTTAATACAACTACTATTACAGTAACAGCCGAAAATGGAAGCAAAAAAGTATATACTATCAAAACAACTAAAAGTGATAATGTAATAACACCTGAGCAGGCAAGTAAAGAAGCAGAAGAAACGGATGGAACTAATCAGGGTGGAACAACAGATGGAGATAACAACAGTATTATCCAGGAACCTGCGGTAAGTATTGATGGGAATGAATATAAGGTAATATCTTCTTTTGATGAGCATCCACTGCCATCAGGTTATGTCCGGTCAGAAACCGATTATAATGGCATTAAGATAGCTGTAGGCATGGGAACTAACACAAGAGTTATGTTAGCTTATCTTGAGAGCACGGATGGAACAGGTGAAAGTGGTTTTTATGTATATGATTCAGTAAAGAAGACTTTTTCGAAATACATAGAAGTATATCAGCCAGAGCTGTCATATTGTATTCTTCCTATAGATGAGTCGTCTATGGAGCTTCCTGATGGTTATGAAGCGGGAAGAATAAACATCAATAACAGGGAAGTGGATGTACTTCTTGATAAAACTGGTAATTATGCATTGTTTTATGGCGTAAGCTCAACTGGTGATACAGGATGGTTCAGGTATAACATCAACGATGGTACGATACAGGGCTATGCCGGATATAATTCATCAGATGAACCTGCATTGATACATGTGCAGGATAAGGAAGCTTCTGCTAAAGGAGTAGTAAACGTCTTAAAAGGCACAAGCTATATAATATTAGCATTATTAGTTGTACTTGTACTTATAATAGCAGCTCTTATTGTAGCAGTTATAGTACTTTCACGTAAACTTTCTGTAAGTAAGAAAGCATTTGTAAAAGCCATGGATGAGTATGATGATTCAGATGAATATGATGAGCTTCTTATAAAAAAAGATGATAGTGATGACAGCGATAATGATGAAGCTGATTCACAGGAACATGATGAAGATATAGAAGTATCAGAAGATGCTGAGATTGAAGAAAGTACCGAAAACAATGACAGCTATAATAAACAGAATGAAGAATATACAGATGATTCTTCAGATGCAGATATATTAGATGAAGAATCAGAGGAAATCGAACTTGAGGAAATAGAGTTGGAGGAAACTGATAAGAAATAATATTGTTGTTTAACACACATTCGGTTGGCGAACT
>FR886132.1 GCA_000436475.1 Eubacterium sp. CAG:248 | reverse complement strand
ATGTTATATTCAGTTGTAAGTCGGGGTGACAGGATTCGAACCTGCGACCTCTTGATCCCAAATCAAGCGCTCTAGCCAAGCTGAGCCACACCCCGGAAGGTTTTATCTTGTTGCTGTTTTCTTAAGTTCTTAACTCGTGTACCGCAACAACAAGATAGATTATATGCTAATATGTACATTATGTCAACACTTTTTTGTAATTTTTTTAAACTTTTTTTACAACCTTTGCGAAGCCGCTATTTTACTGGCTTTTCTGCACTTATTGCAACTCATATTTTTTAAAAAAAATGAAAACTTTTAATTTTTATCATATTTTTTTCTGGTAATTTATCATGCACTTCTATCTGAATTTCCCAAAAATACTACAAAAAAATTATCTGATATATATTTTAAGAGTTGGAAACACCAATCATTAATTATTAATTTTTTATAAACTTTCAATCAACATAAAATTTTACTTTGAACCAACAACTTTAAATCCATAACTTTAAACTCACAACTTTAAACTCACATATCATGACCTTATATTGTATTAAAATACCATTACACATTTTTAAGTTCAAAACTAAATTCATTATTATTATCAATTTCTAACATAATATATGTAGGTATACCATCTGCTTGTCTTGGATATGATATGCTTCCTGGATTAATAAGAGTTATATCATCCTCCACTTCTATTACTGGTCGATGTGTATGTCCAAACATAACAATATCCATGCCTCTTGCTCTAGCTTCATCTTTTATAACTTTAAGATCAAGCGAAACATAATAATTATGTCCATGTGTCAACCATATCTTCTTACCAGCTATCTCTAATTCCCTTTCTCTATCAAGTGGAGAAAAAAAATCGTTATTTCCAGCAATAAATATACATTCACAGCCAGCCATTCCACTTATAATATCTTCTTCACCTTCAACATCACCAAGATGTATAAGCATATCTATATTTCCTTCATTGTAAAGAGCCTGTGAAAAATTACCATGCCTTCTGTGCGTATCACTTATTATCATTATCCTCTGCATATATATCCTCCGACTTATCCAGTACTTCTTTTATCAAAGCCAATGCTTTTCCTCTATGACTAATCCTGTTCTTCTCTTCTGGATCAAGTTCTGCCGAAGTTTTTCCATACTCAGGAAGATATACAATAGGGTCATATCCAAACCCATTGTTTCCTTTTATCTCCTTTGCTATAAGGCCTTCCATAGTTCCTCTTTTAACTATTTCTCTTCCATCTGGAAAACATACCGCTATTGCACATACAAAACGTCCACTTCTATCATTTCCTTCAACTCCTTCAAGTCTTTTGAGCAGAGCTGCATTTTTTATATCATACGACGTATCATGTCCCATATATCTTGCTGAATATACACCTGGTTCCTTATTAAGATAGTCTATCTCAAGTCCGGAATCATCAGCCATAGTGACCTCACCTGTAATCTTCATAATAGCTCTCGCTTTTATAAGTGCATTTTCTTCAAATGTTGTTCCATTTTCCTCAACATCAACATTGACTCCAGCTTCTTTTATAGAAATGATGTCATATCCCGTAAGTATCTCTTTTACTTCCTTAATCTTATCTTTATTATTAGATGCAAGTATTATTCTTTTCATAATCAACCTTTCTTTGGTGGCTTAGGCCCCATAAATGAATAAAAATATGTTTTTAGCATACCATTATATATCTTACGGTTCTTATCCGCTTTACGTCCAAAATACTTCTCTGCATCATCATATGAAGTAATCATATATGCTGACCATGAATCAAGCTTTGCATACTGCTTTCCAAATGCAGAATATATTGCTGGAAGTGTTTCTTTATCCTCTAATCTTTCACCATATGGAGGATTCGTTATTATAAACCCATACTTCTTATGATGGCTGAGTTCAGCTACACTTCTTGACTGAAAATGTATAAGCTTATCAACACCAGCATTCGCAGCATTACTTCTTGCTATCTTTATAACATTATCATCAATATCAAAACCCTGAATATCTGTATCAACACTTAAATTAATTAAGTCTTCTGCTTCTTCTACGGCATCATCCCATAATCTACTATTTATTATATTAGTCCATCGTAAAGATGTAAAGCGTCTATTCATACCTGGTGCAATATTTGCTGCAATCATGGCTGCCTCTATAGGAAATGTTCCACTTCCACAAAAAGGATCTATTAATATTCTATCTGGTTTCCATGGTGTAAGCATTATAAGAGCTGCAGCAAGTGTTTCAGATATTGGAGCCTTTCCTGCTGCTGGTCTGTAACCTCTTTTATGAAGAGAATCCCCCGATGTATCAAGTGAAACAGTTACAACGTCTTTCATTATGCTTACTCTTATAGGATAACTATCTCCATCCTCTTTAAACCAGCTTACAGAGTATTTCTGCTTAAGTCTTTCAACTATAGCTTTTTTTACAATAGACTGGATATCTGATGAACTAAATAACTTACTGTTAATTGAATTAGCCTTTGTTACCCAGAACCTTCCATTTTCAGGTATAAAATGCTCCCATTCCAGCATATTTACATTATCAAATAATTCTGTAAATGTTGTCGCCTTAAATTCGCCTATCTTAAGCAACACTCTTTCAGCTGATCTTAAAAATATATTGGCTCTGGCTATTGCATCCGCATCACCTATAAATGTTACTTTACCATCCTCTACCTTCGAAATATCATAACCAAGATCATATATTTCTCTTTTAAGCACCGACTCCAATCCAAAATGACACGGAGCAATCAATTCATATGTATCTATCATTCTTTTCTCCATTTCTTTATTCTTTATAGTTAATCATTGTTATTAAACTGCATTATTAATTGTCAGATGTAGCAAGTTCTTTTCCTTTATATCCAGATATACCACCTACAAGTGATTTTACCCTATATCCCATAGCTGCCAGATTATTACCTGCTATCATACTATTTACACCCATATCACAGTATATAACATATATCACCCTTTTGTCCGCAAAATATTGTGAAAATTTTTTATATCCTTCAAATGTATTTAACTTTAAAAATGGCCAATTATAAGCACCTGTTATATGAAGCTTTTTATACATATCCTCTGGCCTTACATCAATTATATTAGTATATGGATTGTTTATATAATAATCAAGTCTTCCTGGGCCAATTAATTCACATCTCATATATCATATTTCTTACGCATTTTTATAATATTTTATGATGGATACTTAAGAAATATAATTAATTTCTAACATAAATAACTTCTGTATAAATCAACTTATAATACATTCAGCCAAAAATATTGCCAAAAATATGTAGGCTGCATATGCAGCCTGCCATCTAGTAGCAATCTGTGCTATCTGATGACTGATTATAAGAATTTTTTGATGAATTCTTTGAACTGTTTTTTGATGAATTCTTTGACGAATTCTTCGTACTGTTCTTTGACGTATTGTAAGAATTCTTTGATGCCTTAGCTGATTCGTTATAAGTGTTAGATTCATTATTTGATGAATTATATGACATAATAATGCCCTCCTTATTGATTTTTCA
>FR886131.1 GCA_000436475.1 Eubacterium sp. CAG:248 | reverse complement strand
CGTCACCAACTAATATTCAATTAAACAAACATACTACTTCTCATTCACAACCGCGTTATCCATAACTATATTCTGTGCTTTCTTTACAAGCATTGCCTTTACTATTGTATTCTTGTCAAACTTATCTGTGAATGTTGTTACCTGTGAATAACCACTGTCCTTTGCAAACTGTTCAAGGTCATCTTTATATTCATATTCTGTTATATCAAGTCCTTCTTTTTCTGCTATTGCCTGATATATAAGCTGCTGACCTGCTGATGCCTTTACGAATTCATCAAATGTTTTACCATAAAGATTCTGGCAGTATTCATCATTAGTCTTTCCCTGAAGAGTACTATAAAAACTGATTGATTCTTCAAGCTTTGATGTCTGCTGTGCAAGGAATTCTTCAGGGTATCCTGTTACCTTACATACATCAAGAAGCTGTGTAAGAATAGCCTCATTCTTTGCTTCACTCACCTTTACATCTATAGTTGATTTAACATCGTTCTTAACATATTCCTTATATGAATCTACTGATTCAAGACCAAAGTTCTCTTTTACAAACGAATCTGTGAGCATAGGAACATTTGGCTGCTGTACGTAGCTCATGGAAAGTTCAAACACTACTCTCTTACCTGCATAATCAGTATACTTAGAGTTATCTGGCATAGTTACTGTTATAACCTTTGTCTGACCTGCTGCCATACCATATAATTCATCTGCAAGACTCGTTCCTGCAACTGGAAAAGCTTCCTTTCCAAGAACCATACTATAATCAGAACCTGTGAAATCATCTATTGCAAGTCCGCCTGATGTTCCTGAGTAACTGAATGTTACTTTATCTGACTTCTGTGCCCCACGGTTAACATCTGTATATGTAGTTACATCATCCATCTGCTCAGATATCTTGTCATCTATAACCTTGTTAGTTATGGATGTGACATCAACATCTGCTACTATTCCCTTGTAGTTTCCAAGTTCAACATAATCTGTAGGACTATATCCATAATCAACCTTTATTTTACTATTACATGCTGTAGTCATAAGCATAGAAACAACCATAGCTGCTGCTACTGCATATTTAACGCACTTTCCTTTTAATACTTTTCTCATAACCTGTCTCCATAAATATATATTATGCCTGATTGCCGACTTATAAACTATACCATAATACAGCCTCTAAAGCCAGTATTACATAAATGTTTCACAATATTATCACAAAAGCCGCCATACAGGATATAAAGAGTTATCTCATCCTATATAGCGGCTTAAATGCTACTAATCAGAAGATATCCAGAATCTGACAGATATAAATCTGATATATAACATTATATTTATCTTTATACTAATTAATCTAATGATTAAGCAAGCTTAGACTTAGCTACTTCTGCTAACTTAGCAAATCCTTCTGCATCATTAACAGCCATCTCAGCTAATACCTTTCTGTTAAGGTCGATGTTAGCTAACTTTAAACCATACATGAATTTGCTGTATGAAAGACCGTTCATTCTTGCAGCAGCATTGATTCTTGCGATCCATAACTGTCTGAACTGTCTCTTCTTCTGCTTTCTACCCTTGTAGCTCTCTGTAAGAGCTCTCATTACAGACTGCTTAGCAACTCTGTACTGCTTAGATCTAGCTCCTCTATAACCCTTAGCGAGCTTTAATACTCTATTATGCTTCTTCTTTGCGTTCATACCGCCTTTAATTCTTGCCATTTCTTAATTTCCTCCTAAAATAATCAATCACAGACACCCATATCTTATAAATATGGCATAATCTTCTTCATTGTCTTTACATTAGTTGCATCTGTCATAGCTGCATGTCTAAGATTTCTCTTTCTCTTAGTAGTCTTCTTTGTAAGAATATGGCTCTTGTAAGCTTTCATTCTCTTTAATTTACCTGTTCCAGTTACTTTAAAACGCTTTGCAGCTGCTCTTTTTGTCTTTACCTTTGGCATAATAATCCTCCTAATTTAATTCTCATATGGAATAATATTTTAACGTTTTTCAGTTAAAAACATAGTCATGCTCCTGCCTTCTAACTTTGGAGCCTTATCTACTACTGCTATATCACTTAACTTCTCTGCAAAATCTTCAAGTATATGCTTGCTTGAATCAACATGAGCCATCTCACGTCCTCTGAATCTGAGTGATACTTTAACCTTATCGCCTTTCTCTATGAACTTCCTTGCTGCGTTACACTTAGTGTTAAGGTCATTCACATCTATGTTAGGTGATAAACGAACTTCTTTGACTTCTATTGTTCTCTGTTTTTTCTTAGCTTCCTTTTCTTTTCTGACAAGTTCATACTTATACTTGCCATAATCCACAAGCTTACATACAGGTGGCTTTGCGGATGGGGCTATCTTTACAAGGTCAACCTCTGCCTCTCTTGCTAACTTCATAGCATCCTTAGGAGACATAACTCCAAGCTGCTGTCCTTCTTGTCCAATAACACGAACTTCCTTATCGCGGATCTGCTCGTTAATCATTAATTCGCTAATAGTAGTGCACCTCCAAAATCAAAAAAAGTGGATAGTCAGACTATCCACTTTTTAATCATAATGCATCTTAATTGCTGTTTATCATGCATATTCTTAAAAATATAAACCCGAGTCGCCTTCATGCGCTAAGGTGAGAGTGGATACTCTGCTTCGTTTAACAACTATTAGAGTTTAACACTAATAGTTATAGCTGTCAACTATATTTTTAAACATTTCAAACAAACATTTCAAATATTTCAAATTTCTGCAATACAAAAATTATACATTATTTTATTTTTTATCTTACAACTGACTTTCTTCTTAATACTACGAATGCAAGACCTGCACATGATATAACTGCGAATAATACATAGAGTGCTACATTATACACATCACCTGTGTTTATTGTGTTATCTGATGCCTGTCCATTTCCTGTTGCTGCTACATCTTCATAGCATATAGCGTATGTAGAGAATTTATCTGTTGTAAATGTAATAACTCCGTTTTCGCAGCTTGTTTCAAGTGCCTCTGCTACACCATCATGAATTCTTACAACTGTATATTTTCTTTCTACAGATGAATCTGTATTCTTAAGACTTTCAGGAATATCAAGCTTAACAACAACTCCAGCAGCTGTTTCTGTTACTGATACTTCTTTGAGACTTCCAACTTTCTTTAATAATGTAAGATCAAGATATGCTCCAACTACACCATTGTTAAGAACTTCCTTAACTTTATCCTCCACAAGTTTCTTATCGCTTTCTGATACTGTAGCTGTTACATCTTTGACCTCCATAGATACCGAAACTGTACTTCCGTTTTCTATTTCTTTCTTTTCCTCTTCTGTGAATGTGATTCCGCTCACTGGTACTTCGGCCTTTATATTGATGCCATCATCAGCCTTAATTACCGCATTTACCTTATCTGAATCTGATGTGCTTGGTGTATCACTTGGTGTGCTTGGTGTGTCGCTTGGTGTGTTATCTCCTGGCTTATTATCATCTGGTGTGTCACTTGGTGTGCTATCTCCTGGCTTATTATCATCTGGTGTATCACTTGGTGTGCTATCTCCTGGCTTGCTATCATCTGGTGTATCACCTGGCTTAACATCAGAACCAGTTATTACCTTACCATCTACAACAAGTTTTATATCTGAGAATGTTACATCTGCCTGTCTTGCTACAAATAAACCTACATATACATAATCCGCATCTATTGATGTAAGCTTGAAATCAAAACCGCCTGATATAGCAGCATTATCGCCAAATGTACATGCGTATCCATCACTGTTGCTCTCAATCTTAAGTGCATATGTCTTACCAGCCTCTACTGGATTCTCTAATGTACCACCATAACCTAATGCACCATCTTTTCTCTTAAAGCAGTTAGCTGTTCCCTGCTTGATACTTCCTGCTGCAACATAATCTCCAAGAGCTGACTTATCATTAACATCAATATACATCGCATCTCTTGCCATAAGACCAAATGCAACCTGATTGTGTTTATTAATGCTGTTTACTGTTGCATTAGCTGTTATTACAAAGTTACTACCTGCTGGTACTTTATAATAATACATTGCAATTCCATCTGTTGTTGATGATATCTTTCCCTTACCATTAACAGCAATGTGAATGCTTCCATCTTCATTGCCCTCAAGTATGAACTTATCTTTAATAAGATTTGGGTCTCCACCTATATCTCCAAATATTGAACCCTTGAAAACTCCCGCATCTTTCCATAATTCACTCTGCTTAAGTTCTCCTGAATATTCAGCTTCCTTATAATCTGGATTAGACTTAAGTACATCAGCCTTAACAGGTGCTTCCTTAGCTGTTATATGTTCTGATATTCCAGCCACTCCAAGTTCCTTAATTGTCTTAGTTACAAGATAAGCATTATATGTTCCACCATAAATGTTTGTATGTGTATTATCAACGCTTGTAGCCTTAGATGATGTCCATGCATGAAGGTTGACTGTCTCATCTGGTCCTAATGTATCATATAACTCTTTTGTCATCTTAGTCATATCAACAACTGGTATGTTAAGTTCCTTACCAAGATTCCTTATAGACTGGGCATAATCTCCACCCTTGAAATCACCACTATCCTTTGTGATATGAAGATTGCTGTCAGACCATTCTGCTGTAGCAGTTCTTCTTACTATAGGTGTACAGAGGATAACTGTTGTACCAGCTGCCTGCGCAGGCTTAATATAGTTTTCATATAATGAGTTAGCAAATGAGCCAGCTGTCTTATAATCACCATTAGGATCTGTATATCTGTCTGCTTCTGCCTTTTCATCATTATGTCCGAAGCCTATAAGAAGATAATCACCCTGCTTCATACCGGATGTAAGTTCATTATACTCCTTATCATTAACATAGCTCTTAGAACTTCTTCCTGATAAAGCTATATTCTTCACTTCATATGTTCCATCAAGATACTTATCAATCTGTGTACCCCATCCATATCTTGGATAATAATAATTATCAGCAAAAGAACTTACTGTAGAATCACCTATTATCCATACTGTAGGCTTGCTGCTGTCTTTATTAACCGCATCATCAGCCATAGCCATAACACTCCAGCCTATGCTCATAACAAGCAAAAGTAAAGCGCTAAGCAGACAACTTATACGTTTTCTGTTTCTTTTCTTCATCATAAATAACCTTCCCTTTCTTTTCTGGACAATCCGTCCCTTTTTATGGAATTATAAAGTATGAACCAGTGTCAAGGTCAATATCTTTTTACACATTTAATAATGCATTGTACATAAATCCATACATTATTATATTTCAAAAAATATTCAGGCAAATAATATTCAAGCAAATAATATTCGAACGAATAATATTCAAGCATTCAAAAACCAGACACACAACAACCTAAGTCATTGTGTATCTGGCTTTATTCAATGCCAATCAATACTAATCAATTCTAATCATCACTAAAACTAGTATCTATAACTATTATATTATTTATTAATCAGCCTTTTCTTTTTTCTATCTTCATACACAAGAAGTACTATTCCAGCTAATGCCATTGTAAATGCCACACTATATCCTATCACGTGATATACATCTGCTGTTTTTACATCATCTTTAGAAGCATCTGGATTTTTATCGTCAGATGATATAGTATTGTCATCTTTATTACTGTCACTACCTGACGTAGCTCCATCATCTTTCTTATCGCTGCCGCCCTGTTCTGGCGCTGGTGTTGGGTTTGGCGCTGGTGTTGGATCTGGTGCTGGCGTTGGGTCTGGCGCTGGTGTTGGATCCGGTGCCGGCGTTGGGTCTGGTGCTGGCGTTGGGTCTGGCGCTGGCGTTGGATTCTCGCTCTTATTAAGTTCTTCACTCTTAGCACTTATTGCACTTAAAAGGCTCTGGCCTTTTGTTGTCCAGTACACTGCATCTTCTGTGAATCTGCCATTTGCATCTGCTGCTTTAGCAGTAAGCACTCCATTCTTATCAACAACAAACACCTGCTGTCCATCCGGATTAACACCTGCTACTCTGGATGGTGATTTAACAGCCTTTGAGAGTGATATATTCATATTCTGGATCTGCTGTGCAAAGAGTTCTGCTGTTATGAATCCACCAAGCTTATTGCTATGTGTACTGTCTCCTGCTGACATAACCTGTGTACCATTAACAGACTTGCCATTAGCTGCCTTTTCATCTGCTTTGTATGCTTCCTCATACATATTCTTTGTTATCTCAAAACCATCAATAAGTAATACATCCTGTTCCTTTGCAAGCTGTTTAACTGCTTCAACATATGCATTATTTTCAGTTACAAGTGTTCCTGTTTCTTTATCTGTTGAATCATGATGTGGTTTGATAGTACCCTCACTAGTATAATAAAGTCTTGATACTGGTGTTACAAGAACCGGTATTGCCCCTGCTTCCTTTGCCGCATCAATATATTGTTTAAGATACCATTTATAAGTACCACCACAATCATATGAATAGAATGTATCTCCATACTTTGAAGTAAGTGATGATGGTGTTGCCACTTTAGTTCCTGCTGTTACAGGATATATTCCGTCAGCATCTGGCTGTCCAAGTGGTACATATCTATCTTCAATGTATCCTTTTCCATTGGCACAGTCATTGTGTCCAAACTGTATAAACAGATAATCGCCTGCTTTGATATTGGCTTTTATCTTATCTAATGAGCCCTCATTGATAAAGTTTCGGCTGCTTCGTCCTCCATTGGCATAGTTCTGCACCTTAACCTTTGAAGAATCAAAGAACGCCTGTAAATATTCGCCCCATGAGCCTTCAGCCTGAGCCTTACCGCTCATATACATACCTGATGCTGAATAATCCTTAACAGTTGAATCACCTGCTAAAAATACATTTACTCCATCACCAAGTTCTATATCTGTTGAACCTGTAGGATCTTCATATCCATCTCTTACATATGCCTCTGCCTTATATTTTACTGCTCCTGACTTAACACCACTTAAGTTCTCAGGTACAACTTCAACTTCAATATGCTTTCCAATAGCATCCTTAGAAATCTTATATGTATTATCAGCATTGGCAGTTGACGATTTTGCAAGTGTTCTGCTGCCATCCTCATTAACAATATACCAGCGGATTACTGATGCATCATTTTTATCATTCTTCTCTCCAAGAGAGTATATAACAGTAAGAGTATGTCCTGGATATGGTGCATTGATATCTCCATTATCCACAAGATATGGTTTCTTTACAAATGCTACTGTGCCCTCATCAGCCACATAAGCATTAGGTGTCCAGCCTGAAAGATAATCATTCACAACATCTTTCTTTGCAACACTTTCATCTGTTGTAACTCCTGTTACTCTCTTAGAAACATCTACTGCTGTTCCATCTGTATAAACCGAATTATATTCTGTATAACCAGCCTTCTCCGGCTTATTGCCAGACATTTCAAACCAGCCTTCATCCTTAATGTAACTACCATTTATCTTAGTATTAAGGAATGTTACTTTTGCATCCTGACCCCAAGGTCTTCCAAGATATCCTGCACTTACCTCAAGTTTATCACTGCCTGTTATTGTACAGTTTCTAAATACATAGCCAATCTTAGTTGCTGCAGCAGAGGCTGGCTTATGTGCTGTAATATAACCACCTGCAGAGCCAGCACTGTAACCTGCAAATCTAAGCTCACATCCATCAAACACTGCGTTTCCATCACCAAATATGTAATCTGTATTACCCTCTATATGGCAGTTCTTAAAGTACATATTAGTTGCTGAATTGCCAGTATATAATGTATCCTGGCTTCCAAGAAACGCGCAGTCTGTGAATTCAACCTTATCAGCTTCTATAGCCATGGCTGTTGCTCTTTCTGTTGCTGCCTTTGATGTAACATCTGTTGCATAGTTTCTGTCTAGATTCTTATTTTCTGTAGGTGTCACACCATCTTCTATTTCTTCATCTGTTAAATAACGGTTAAACGAAGCTTCAAATGTGATTCCATCAGCACTAAATCCTGTTGCTGTATTTTTAAGCAGTACTGAACAGCCCCATTTTGCTGCAGCTGCCTTCTCGTACTTATCATATGCATTTTCAGCATTATAATAGCCTTTAGAATCTATGCTGTAATACTTATATCCTATTCCATAATACCATGTAAGAAGCACTTCTTTGCCTGATGACTTTTCATCATTAACAAGTCTTACATATGGAGTTGATATAATAACCTGTTCTCTATATGTACCAGGAGCAATATGAATAGTAACTCCATTATTCTCATCAGGAGCAGGTGTCATTAATGATACTGCTGATACTGCTTCTTTTACTGTATTATAGTTTGCATTTCCTTTTTCTTTATATCCGACATATATATCAGATACTCTTTCAATCTGTTCCTTATCTTTAGTTGACACCATTAAGATGTCTTTAGTTACATCCGCATCATTGACTACTATATGTGTTGTTGTTCTATATCCATCAACTGCTGCTTCAACTTCATATGAACCATTTCTTAAAGAAACTTCATATCCATCTGATGTAACCTTTCCTGTATACACATACTTGTCATCAACATTGATAAACTTAATATCTGTAACTGCTGCTTTAGCATCAATATCTGTAAATCTACCTGTTACCTTATATAACTTCTTAGCAGAAACGCTTATATCTTTAGAGTAATCTGTCTGGCCTGTAACCTCTTTGCCATCAGCTACTTCATAATCATTAACTCCACTAAGCTCAACTGTATACTTAACATCAGGCTCAAGTGTTGCTTTGAAAGCTTTGTTATCATCAAGCTTAAGAACCACATCATCTGCTAATGAAGATGGGTCAGCTACGAGCTTAACTGATAATCCCGATGTATCATAATCTGCTGCAAAGCCTGTAACCTTTCCTGTATATGTATATACTTTCTTTTCTTCTACCTTTAATGTAACTCCTGTCTTGCCTGTCAGAGCTTCATCTACAGTTGTTGTAACATTCTTTGTATCAACGGAAAATCCATATCCTGCTACTCCGGATAAAACTGCTGTATAATCACAACCTGCTGCAAGTGTAGCTGTAAATGTATTGCCTTTTACATCTGCATCATATGTGATATCGTTAACATCATCCTTAAATAAAACCTTCAGACCGCTTACCTGTACGCCTTCTATTGTTCCACTGACTTTTACTCCCGGAATTCTTACCACCCTGTTATATATAGGTTTTCCTGCTGCTGCATCTGTATACACCTTATATGAACCACTATACTTAGCCACGAATTCATACTTAGCTCCCTTGTTAGTAAAGCTTGCTTTTTCTACCTGTTCATTATCTTCACCAAGATACTTAAAAAGAAGTGTTCCATTAGCAGCATTGCTTGATGCCATGTATACAACTATCTTATCTCCGGCTTCTACATTGTTAATAGCAATGTATCTTCTTCCTTCTCCTCCTGTACCATTACAGTAGTACATACCGGATGCTGTATATCCATCATCATATGCTGTTGTTGCTAACGCATTGCTTCCATAGTTTTTGCCTGATGCCGAAAACAATCTGTCATTGGCATTATGATTGATTGTAAGATCACCAAATGTTGTTTCTCCGGCAACGAATTTACCATCCTTTGAAACATTGTCACAATTCTCCCAGTCAGCAGCAGTAATATGATTATTATACTTATCTGTATCTGCTTCCTGTACTGCGCCCATGTCCCATACGTCAATCTTTCTTGTTGACGCTTTTGATTCTGCTGCAAATGCAGTTACGTCTATGCTTGTAATAAGCATAAGAGCTGCACACAAAAGACTGCTAAGTCGTCTTTTAGTTGTTTTGCGCATATTGACCTCCCTTTCTGCCTTTAAAGGCATTATAACATTATATATCTGCATGGATACTGTCAGGGTCTGTTTATAAAACCTTTTTGATATCCATAATACAAACTATAAAGTATGAACCAATGTCAAGGTCAATATCTTTTACATACTTAACAAAGAATTGTTTTTATATGCGAACATAATATCTCATAATTCACTGTTTTTCATGCCGTACAGGAACACTCATAAGGATATACATCACATGATCATCACTATCATCATCCTTAACCTTTGTTATAACTATACCTGTTATATCACCATCAAGGACAAGATTATGCTCTTTCATATACGCAAGGTGACGCCCTATCATAATCTCCTTAATCTCATCCTGTGAGTGATCATATATATTGCTTAACTTTGCCGGCACCTTTGATATACCCATAACTGATGGCTTAGGAATATACTTCTGTGCATATTGGTTAATATGAAGATGATACTTTTCAAGATGCTCTTCCTTAATCGAATAACCACAGCTTATAGTAAAACGTCCTGCTTTCATCTCACTCTCAGGAATTATGTATATATGCTGTATTTCTGGTGAATTGTATAAAAACTCGCTTAGCTGCTCCAGTCTTTCTGGCTCCTGAAGCAGCTTTCCGCCATTCTTATATAAGACATAATACATAGGAAGACTTTGTTTTTCATATATATCTGTATTAGATGCCGCCTTATTCATAAGCAAACAGTCATCCTTAAGTCTGTGTCTTAAATACGTCATATAGGCTATCTGCTTATCCAACTGCTGCATGCGTTCCTGACATGCCTCTATAGTTTCATCAAGCGTATAATTCTGCATTTTACTTATCTGCTCATGCGTAAAACCATACTTTATATGCATTTTAGCATTGAGCACACCAAACACTCCATCATCATCGTAATACCTGTATCCGCTGTTCTCATCCCTTACAGCAGATATATAACCCATATCCTCATATCTTCTCACCGTATTTGTAGATACGCCAAGAAGCTTTGCAAGATCACTTATCTTATACCTCATATATCTTTCGCCTCTTTCATTTGTACACATTACTTTATATCATCATAATATCAGTACTATAATACTATTTCAATACTGTTTAAAGACAACATTTCCATAATCCAGACTATATCATGCCCGCTTACATAAGCTCAGCTATGCCTGACAGTCTCACATATCTGTCTGATATACGGTACCATGTCGGAAAATCAACGACTCCTGTCTGTGGCATATTGTTAATCCTCTGAAACTGTCTTACCGCTTCTGCTGTCTGCTCTCCATATATTCCATCAACTGACAATGGTGGTATAGCCTTGTAATAATCTCCTATGAGATTCAGCTGCTCCTGAAGCTGTCTTACTTTCTGACCCGATGACCCTATATCAAGATTGGCACCAGGCCATGATGAAGGAATACCCTGTATCTGCTCTGCTGTATTTATATACATATCATCGCCATAATAATATCTTAATATATCGATTGATGAATATCCCTGGTCACCAAGATACTTACTTCCCCACTGTGTCATCCAGTTCGGACAGCTTGATTTTTTTCCATCACAGTACTGTGTAAGTATTGGCTGCTTAACATTCGGACGTGAAAGATAATTATCAAATATTTCATCTACTACATTTGATATACTCTCAAATATATTTCTGCCATTCACCCATTTATGATCAAATGCTGTTGAAGATGTTATAGTAAAATTATAACTCTGGTTTCTATACCATTCTGTATACACCCTGTTCAATGTAAATGACATGATTGCAAGTATATTAGCCTCTAACGTCTGCCTTGGCCATGTTGAATATATCTCGCTGCTTGCAACATTTTTAATATAATCCTTATACCTGACATAATAATCAAGCGCCGTTGAATCAGTAGGAACACCATCATGCACAACTATAGTTTCAGGAATAACAACACGGCTTAATACTATCTCACCAGACTGGTTAAGTGGCTTTATCTCACTCTCTGGTATCTTGGCTGGATAGTTTCCATACAGGGTATTAACCGGAATAACTATATTATCTTCCGCAACTGCATACTCATTTTCATTAAGATATACATCCTGTATACTCGTTTCTCCTGAAAAGACATCTATTCCGGATATGTTAGTCTCCTCATATCCGTTGGCACTGACATCAATCGTATATTCTGCAAATGGCTGTTTTTCCCCTGGCTCCATGCTGTACTCTATCGGTGGTGCTAAAAGTTCATCAAGATTAACAGCCCCCTCTGAATCCGTTACAAGTTCATTTATTATCGAATCCGGATTACCTGTGTATGACAGAGTGATTCTTGCATTTGCAAGCGGTGCTCCCTGCTGTTTATCATATACATTTATGTGCATCTTCCCTTTATCTATCATATCCTGTGGTGTTTCCATAGTATGAACATACACCATTATACCCCCATTCTGTATACACCTATATACAAAAATCAATATTTTTTCATTATTATATGTATCTTTATATATTTTTATGAATAAAATAAAATGATAATTCCCTTAGGAGCGGATATGTCAAAATATAAAGTAGCTCTTGATGCAGGCCATGGTGGCAGCGATCCTGGTGCTGTTTATAATGGCAGACAGGAAAAAGATGATACCCTCGACCTTACTCTGGCCGTCGGCGATATTCTTAAAAAAAATGGAATTGATGTTTTCTATACAAGAACTAACGACGAATATGAGACACCTTTTAAAAAGGCAACTGATGCTAACAACTCAGGAGCTGATCTTTTCGTGTCAATACATCGAAACTCTTCTGAAAAGCCCAACCAGTATTCTGGTGTTGAAACTCTTGTATACAATGATTCAGGACTTAAGTCAGAGGTTGCAAGAAACATAAACAACCAGCTTGAGAATGTTGGATTTAAGAATCTGGGAGTTGATACCCGGAAAAATCTTGTGGTACTTAAGAGAACTAAGATGCCAGCTGTCCTTGTTGAAGCAGGCTTTATAAATAATGAAAAAGATAACTATATATTTGACCAGGAATTCGATAAGGTTGCAAATGCTATAGCTGATGGAATATTAGAAAGCCTCCCTATTGGTTCACGCAACTCTAATACTCACCATTCAAACAGCAGCTACAACAAAGCTAACAACTCCAATAATACCAGCAGTTCCAATAATACCAATAGTTCCAACAATACCAACAGCTCCAACAATACCAATAATTCCAGCAACGCCAGCAATTTAGGAGCTTCTAGTACTTTCTATGATTCTAGTAGTTTCGGAAATTCCGGCAATTCCGGTAATTTCGGCAACTCCGGCAATTCTTATAATTCCGGCAGTTCCTATAATTCCGGTAATTTCATCGGCACAAGCAGTTCTATTAATAGTGATAATGCCTCTTATAGATATGATATAACTCCAAAAACAGAGACAGAAAGTATTACAGAAGGTATTAACAACTCTGATAATTATACTGCTGACACCGGATATAATCTCTGCAATGATAACTCCTGCAACAGCCTACACAATAACTCCTGCAGCAACACCTGCAATAATTCATATATACATCAGCCTCTCTACCGGGTTCAGACTGGTGCATACCACAATAAAGATAATGCAGACCGCTTATTAAACTCTCTACTTATAGATGGCTTCCCAGCCTTTATAATATATGAAGATGGTTACTACAAGGTACAGGTAGGTGCATTTGCCGAACTATCCAATGCAATCAAAATGGAACGACGGCTAAGAAGATTTCATTATAGTACCTATATCGTTGTTTAATTGAATATTAGTTGGTGACGAAC
>FR886130.1 GCA_000436475.1 Eubacterium sp. CAG:248 | reverse complement strand
TTATAACTTTTTATAAGTTTTCAGTAACGGTGCAGTAATATATGGCAAGGAATCTTATGATTCAGGGAACTATGTCTAATGCAGGAAAGAGCATAGTGACAGCAGGAATATTAAGAGTGTTAAAACAGGATGGGTATAAGGCGGCACCTTTTAAATCGCAGAATATGGCCTTGAATTCTTATGTGACCAGGGATGGTTATGAGATGGGAAGGGCACAGGTCATGCAGGCAGAAGCTGCCATGATAGAGCCTGATATATGTATGAATCCCATTCTTTTAAAGCCGACAAGTGATGTCGGTTCACAGGTTATAGTAAATGGAACTCCGTTAAAAAATATGCCGGCAAAGGAATATTTCCAGTATAAAAAGAAGCTTATACCGGATATTATGCAGGCGTATGACAAGCTTGATAAGGCATATGATGTTATAGTGTTAGAGGGAGCTGGAAGTCCGGCAGAGATTAATCTTAAAAAAGATGATATTGTAAATATGGGGATGGCTGAGCTTGTAGATGCACCAGTACTTTTAGTCGGGGATATTGACCGTGGAGGTGTGTTTGCACAGCTTGTCGGAACGATTATGCTTCTTGAGGAAAAGGAAAGAAAACGTGTCAGGGGATTAGTCATGAATAAGTTCCGTGGCGACAGGAGAATATTAGAGCCCGGCATACAACAGCTTTATGATATATGTCATATACCAGTTACAGGTGTTATTCCTTATACAAGGCTTGATATAGAAGATGAAGACAGTCTTTCTGAAAGAATAGATACATCACATAAGTCTGTCAGCACACTAAAGAAGCAGCTGGATATAGTAGTTATAAGACTGCCTCATATATCTAACTTTACAGATTTTAATGCATTGGAGCGTATAGATATAGTTAATCTAAGGTATGTTGATAATGCAGCTATGATAGGAAGTCCGGACCTGATTATTATTCCTGGAAGCAAGAATACTATAGGAGACCTTAAGTGGATGAGATATAACCAGATAGAAGCACAGATTATAAGGTGTCTAAGACAGGATGTTTTAGTGCTTGGAATATGTGGAGGTTATCAGATGCTAGGGGATGTGATAGATGACAGCTGCAACGCAGAGACAGGTGAGACTATACCAGGAATGGGACTGCTTCCAGTTGTAACAACATTTTCCAGAAACAAGCACAGGACAAGAGTGGAAGGGATAATATGTGATCAGCCAGGCATATGGAGTGGACTTACAGGAAAAGTATGTGGTGGTTATGAGATACATATGGGAGAGAGTGTTGTAAAAACAGACGTGGCATTTGCAAAAATAAGAAATACAGTGGATGGACTGGAATATATGGACGGATGCGTACGTGGCAATGTGGCAGGAACATATATGCATGGAATCTTTGATGTACAGGAATTCTGTGATAGTTTCATAGAAATGTTATGTAAAAGACGGGGAATATCACAAGACAGCACTCATATAAGCTATGATATGTATAAGCAGGCTGAGTATGATAAGCTTGCAGATGTTATAAGAGCCAATATGGATATGGATTATATATATCGTGTTATTGGTTTATAAAAGTATTAATAAATAAAAGTAAACACAAGTGAATAATTACAAAAAAGAACAAAAGTAAATAATTACTTGATTATTCAAATATAATCTAATAGAATGATGTAAGAGTCAAAAGTATAAATCGCGTTTGGCAATTATGATTATGATAGATTATAGGGATTATATATGAGAAAAAGATTATTAGTATGCATAAGTGCTATGCTATGTATAGTTACAGCTGCAGCGTGCAGCAAAGCGGATAAAAGCACTTCATCAGAACAGACAGTTAGTATGAATGAAGCTGTTATGTCAGATACAGAAAAAGAACAGCTGACTAAAGAGAATAATACAGAGGAAACAATCACGGAAGAGGATACTAAAGAAGAAACAAGTATAGAAGCAGCTGACACTACTGACAACAATGCAGCTGTAAAGCCTGCATATTCTGACAGGGAAGGAGTCGAGCTTGATCCTTCATGGCAGTACGCTGGAAATGCAGTTATAACAACAGGAAATGCAGTATATTATAAAAGCAGTAGTGAACGTAAAGGCATAACAGTAGCAGTGAATGCAGGACATGGTACAGTAGGTGGCACAACAGTAAAAACATTCTGTCATCCGGATGGTTCACCTAAGACAACAGGAGGAACTACAGCAAGTGGTTCAACGATGGCTGTAGCAGTGTCATCTGGAATGACATTTAACGATGGTGTTGCTGAAAGCAGAGTAACACTCCGCATGGCAGAGATATTAAGAGACGGACTGCTTGATAACGGCTATGATGTACTTATGTTAAGGGATTCTGATGATGTACAGCTTGATAATGTGGCGAGGACAGTTATAGCTAATAATGCAGCTGATTGCCATATAGCACTTCACTGGGATGGAGATAACTTAAGCTATGATAAGGGGTGCTTTTATATAGCTGTTCCTGATGGCATAAAGGACATGGAACCAGTTGCCTCACACTGGCAGGAACATGATGCGTTAGGTGAAGAACTTATAGCAGGACTTAGTAACAACGGCGCTAAGATAAACGGACAGGGAAGTATGAAGATAGATCTTACACAGACCTCGTATAGCACAATACCATCAGTTGATATAGAACTTGGAAATCAATGTTCAGATCATAACGACAGCAGACTTGAGACTTTAAGAGATGGGCTTATAGAGGGAATAAGACGTTACTTTGAATAAATTCATTGGAATAAATTTATTGTCTAAAACTTATTGTCTAAAATTATTATAAAAAAATGTTGAAAAATGTCTGAAATAGATATATATTAGTCTATGACAATTTCGATATGAAGTTTGCAGGAAAGTGACTGATGTCTACCGAAGGAGTAACACTCTCAGGTGCCAGTGTAAGGGACTGGTGCAACTGTAAATGGATCGACTCTCTGGAGATTCTGATATAATACAGAAGCCGAAGGTGCAACATATACATGCGTATATGAATCTCTCAGGCAAAAGGACAGAGAAGGCCATATGTTCTATATATTATACAAGTATATATAAGTATATATATTTATATATAAGTCAATATAATCTTAAGGTCATGTATTCCATTCAGGCTGAAAAGCTTGTCAGTTTTCCATAGAAAGTCATATAACCGGATATTTGTCATTTATATTTATGAAAATAAAGAAAGGTAGTTAGGACATATGTGGAATTTAGTTAATCAGGTTCTTACAACAATTGATAATTTTGTCTGGGGTGTACCTCTTATGGTTCTTATCATATCAGGTGGTATACTGCTTACAGTACGTCTTGGTGTGCTTCAGATAAGAAAGCTTCCTCTTGCATTAAGGTGGATGATAAAGAATGAAGAAGAGGGCGAAGGCGAAATATCAAGCTTTGCAGCCTTATGTACAGCGTTAAGTGCCACGATAGGTACAGGTAATATAGTTGGTGTGGCAACTGCTGTATGCGCAGGAGGCCCAGGAGCGTTATTCTGGATGATAGTTGCAGCATTTTTTGGAATGGCAACTAAATTTTCAGAAGGACTTTTAGCTGTTAAGTACCGTGTTGTTTCAGAAGATGGACATAGTCTGGGTGGACCATTTTACTATATAGAGCAGGGCATGGGAAAGAAATGGAAATGGCTTGCTAAAATATTTGCATTTTTTGGTGTATGTGTAGGTCTTTTTGGTATAGGAACGTTCAGTCAGGTAAATGGTATATCAAGTGCTGTTAATGGCTTCTTTGATGCAGATAATTCGCATTGCGTGAATATCCCATTTTTAGGAGAATATTCATGGTCAGTTGTTATAGCTTCTCTTGTGCTTGCAGTATGTGTAGCTCTTGTTCTTATAGGTGGAGTTAAGAGAATAGCAAGTGTGAGTCAGGTTATTGTACCATTTATGGCTGTATTATATGTGTTGTTTGTTGGAGTTCTTGTTATAACTAACATAACAAAGGTTCCAACAGCATTTAAGATTATAGTGGAAGCAGCATTTTCACCAAGAGCTATAACAGGTGGTGTTGTAGGAAGCATGCTTGTAGCTATGCAGAAGGGTGTTGCAAGAGGTATCTTTTCTAACGAAGCAGGACTTGGTAGTGCGCCTATAGCAGCGGCAGCAGCACAGACAAAAGAGCCAGTACGTCAGGGACTTGTAAGCATGACAGGTACATTCATAGATACAATAGTTATATGTACACTTACAGGACTTTCAATAGTTATAACAGGAGCATGGCAGGTAGAGGGACTTCAGGGTGTCCAGGTTACTACATATGCATTCCAGAATGGACTGCCATTTCCTGCACAGGTTTCATCCTTTGTGCTTATGCTTTGTCTTGTATTCTTTGCATTTACTACTATTCTTGGATGGGATTACTACAGTGAAAGATGTCTTGAATATTTAAGTAACGGAAATATGAAGCATGTAAAGATATTCCGCTGGATATACATATTAGCAGTATTTATAGGACCATATATGACAGTAAGTGCTGTATGGACAATAGCGGATATATTCAATGGACTTATGGCACTCCCTAACATGATTGCACTGTTTGCACTTAGTGGAGTTGTAGTGGCAGAAACTAAGGCGTTCTTTAAGAAGCACAATGCAGGTAAGTAGCAGGCAGGTCATGTTAACTAAGCTTATAAATATTGAATAAAACATTAAGTAAATAAAAAATAGATTGTAAATATATCTATGTCAGTTACACGTACATTTCTATACAGGTAACAGATAAAAGATATATTTACAATCTATTTTGCTTTATAGGCCAGAGTATGTATGACCTGTGGATTATTTATTATGCCTCAGGCTTTGGTATTTTCTTATCGGCACCAAGTATGTGGTTAGCTAACCAGGTTACAAGGAAGTTGACAAGGTCAAGCAGATATTGCTGCTGGTTGTCGTCCATGGCTTCAAGCTCGTGTATATCAATATTAACAAGCTTATCAATGAAAGCTGCATGAGCCTGCTGCTGAGCTTCAAGCCCATGATAATTGATGCTCTTCATATATTCTTCCTCATCATGGAAGTGAAACTCAGTATAGTCCTTAAGCTGATCAAGAAGATGTATTATCT
>FR886129.1 GCA_000436475.1 Eubacterium sp. CAG:248 | reverse complement strand
CCTGGAAGAATTGAGTCATCATAAAACAGCTTCCACGGAGCGCCCCACTACATAACGGTTTTAGTACCTGAAAGAATTGAGTCATCATAAAACTATAAGAAGCGCACAAGTTCCCGCGCCGTTGTTTTAGTACCGCGCCGTTGTTTTAGTACCTGGGAGAATTGAGTCATCATGGAATTCAGATATATGAGTGCAAACATTGACTAAACTGTTTTAGTACCTGAAATATTGAGTCATTAATAAACTCAGAATCTAAAAAATACCTGATAATTTAGTTAGTAGATGCATTTTAGAGCTTTCAATATAATAGTTGGGAGCTCTTTTAATTTTTTGAATTTAAAATAATTTCACCTGAATATAAAAAAATAAAACGCATAAAGAATATATAAACAAATCACAACTAACCTTGCAATAAACAGTATATACTGATAGAATACAAGATATTGCACATTTTGCAGCTTATACAATAAGATAAAGTTTCAGATGATTATATATTTAAAAAGGGAAAAAGTATATGCATATAAATAGATTAAAGAAAGTGATAAAAGTATTCTTAATAATACTTGCTATACTACTTATTATTGTGATTGCCATAGTTGGCTGTGCGCTTATTACATATCATAAACAGCCAGTATTGACAAAAGAGGACAAAGAAGAGCTGTCTGTTGATAATATATGGAAGACAAGAACAGAGCCGGAAATGGCGGAAGTTATAGAAGATAATGGAGATGCACTGCTTGAGCGTATTAAGCTGATAAGCAACGCTAGGGATGAGATTATATTATCAACCTTTGATTTCAGGGCAGATGATAGTGGAAAGCTTATTCTTGGTGCGCTTCTAGATGCTTCAGAACGTGGAGTATCGGTAAATGTAATAGTTGATGGAGTATCTGGATTTCTTCGTATGAATGGTAATCCTTATTTTGAAGCGTTGGCAGCAGGAGAAGGAACAAGTATTAAGATATATAATAAGGTCAATCCGTTTGCACCATGGAAATCTATGGGAAGACTTCATGATAAGTATCTTATAGCTGATAGAAGCAGTTATATAATAGGTGGAAGAAACACATTTTCATATTTTTTAGGAAGCAGCTCGCCATATAAGAATTATGACAGAGATGCGTTGGTGTATTGTGAGAATCCAGATGAGAATAGTTCTGTTAACGATATTCTATCGTATTTTGGAAAAGTGTGGAATTATAAAGAAAGTAAGGCTTTTATCAATGGGGTAAATGCGATTACAGATACAGACACATATTTTACAATATCAGAGAATAATGAATATAATTATTATGTAGGAAATACATATTCAGATAATAATTCGTTGGACAGTTCCAGAATCACAGATAAGAAAAACAAGCTGGCATCTAAGAAGAAAGTGGCAGCAGCCAGGGAAGAACTTCATTCATTATATGCAGACTATTGTGCAGACAATGCAGATAATGGTATTTATAAAGGCCTTGGGGAAAGTGTTTATAAGGATATGTTTAAGGATGCTTATGAAGTGAATAATGTAGCACTTATGAGTAATCCCATAGAATATTCATCAAAGAAACCATATGTGTGGTATCAGCTTGTTGAACTTATGAAGAAAGCAGACAGCAGAGTTAAGCTGCATACACCATATATTATATGCAACGATTATATGTATGAAGGACTGAAGTCGGTTTGCGACTCAGTTGATGATGTATCACTTATGACGAATTCAGTTGCTAACAATGGCAATCCATTTGGTTCTGCAGATTATTATGTTAATAAGAACAGGATACTTGGTACAGGGATTGATGTATGGGAATATGAAGGCGGTTATTCATACCATGGTAAGTCGGTACTGATTGATGATAACATATCAGTTATAGGCTCATTTAACATAGATATGAGAAGTGCTTATCTGGATACAGAGCTTATGCTTGTGATAGATAGCAAGGATATTAACAGAGAGTTGAATCAGTCAATGGAGGGTTATGAAAGGGTAGCAAGAAAGGCTGATAAAGATGGAAGCTATGATAATCCATATAATGTAAAGCCGGTAGAGTTGTCATCATATAGAGAGCGTCAGATGAAGCTCATAAAGAATTTTGTTTTGTGGGCAAGATATCTGTTTTAGCATATATTAAAGCATTTGCACCTTTATATGCTAAGAGTGTCTAGAGTGAATTGTAACATTATTTAAATTCACTCGATATTAAATAACATCAGGGAGAAAGAGAGTAATAATGAACACAAAAGAACAATTAACGAACAAAACAAAAACAATAGCTAAAGAAGAGAACAGAAAAGATTTTCTTCAGAAAACCTGGGTGGTATGTGCACTCGCACTTGTATGTACATTTCTTTGGGGAAGTGCATCACCTTGTATTAAGTTAGGGTATGCGTTATTTAAGATACCATCAAGTGAAACATGGACACAGATATTATTTGCAGGTACACGTTTTATATTGGCAGGAATACTTACTATTCTTATAGGAAGTGCGCTTAATAGAAAAATGTTAGTGCCAACTAAATCATCAGTTCCCAGCATAGCAAAGCTTGCATTATTCCAGACAATACTCCAGTATATATTCTTTTATATCGGACTTGCACATAATAGCGGTGTAAAGGCATCTATTATAAATGGTTCAAACACATTTTTTGTAATTTTGCTTGCAGGTCTTGTATTTCATCAGGAAAAGCTTGATTTTAAGAAGCTTGCAGGCTGTGTAATAGGCTTTGCAGGTGTAATTATAGTAAGCATGAATGGTAAGTCCATAGATATGAATCTCAGCCTTATGGGAGATGGAAGCTTGTTTTTATGTGCAATATCATATGCGGTATCATCATGTCTTATGAAGAATTATTCAAAGAATGATAACCCGGTAATGCTTAGTGGCTATCAGTTTATATTTGGTGGCATAGTTATGGTGATTGTTGGACTTATCATGGGTGGCAGAATTAATCATATATCATTAAGCGCTGTACTTATGCTGCTTTATCTTGCTTGTATATCAGCAGTGGCATATTCTCTCTGGGGAATACTGCTTAAGCACAACCCTGTATCCAAGGTAGCTATATTCGGATTTACCAATCCTGTATTTGGTGTGCTTCTTTCAGCATGGTGGTTAGGAGAGGGAAGCAGCGAGCTTGGAATAAATGCACTTATAGCACTTATTCTTGTAAGTATAGGAATCCTTATCGTAAACGTACGAAAGCAGTAGCAGTGTTATACCAGAACGTATTATAAAGGAGTTAGCCATATCATGCAGATGACAACATTATGTTATATAGAGAAAGACCGATGTTATCTTATGTTACATCGCACAAAGAAGGAAAAGGATATTAATAAGGGAAAGTGGATAGGCGTAGGCGGACATGCGTATGATGGTGAAACACCTGAGGAATGCCTGCTGCGTGAAGTTAAAGAGGAAACCGGACTTACATTAACATCATACAAGTTCAGAGGACTTATTACATTTATAAGTGATGAGTGTGAGCCTGAACTTATGTGCCTGTTTACGGCAGATGGATTCACAGGAAATGTATGTGAATGTGATGAGGGGGAGCTTATGTGGATAGATAAAAAGAAGGTGCCAGAGCTTCCGACATGGGAAGGTGATGCGGTATTCCTTAAGCTGATATTAGAAGACGAAAAAAGATTTTTTACGGTTAAGTTAAGATATCAGGGAAGTAAGCTTGTTGAGAATTCAGTTAATTACTGGTAAAAGTCTTAAGAAAACTAAAGAAATATTATAAATACATATACATCATTTGGTTTTATATTTATAACATAATAAACGAAAGATATCATAAATATAAGACGTGTTTAAAGCATGTATTAAGTGGCAGATGGACACATAGATAAGGAGGCGGCTGTCTATGCATGTAAGAGGCTGGATAAAAGATGTTATGTATGGATTAATTATATTTGGTATATGTGCAGCATTGATATTAGTTGTAAGTGTTGCAGCAGATAATATAGTAGCAAAACATAATGCAGTTATAGTAAGTAAAAATGTGAATAGTAACCTTGATTGTGATGATTCGCTATGCACGAGTGTGGATAATGTGAGTGGCTCAGAAAACGATGAAAATGTTAATCTGGCATGTGATGGAAGAGATTCGGATAACAACAATAATAACATTAATAATAAAAAGATAGCCTGCTGGGGAGATTCAATAACATATGGACTTGGTGGACAGGAGAATACATATATAAAGAGTGAAGCTGGGATTATAGATGCTTCAAACTGGAATTATCCGGATACACTTAGATACTACACAGGAATGGATGTATACAATCTTGGTGTATGTGGAGAAACATCCTACGAGATAGCACTCCGACAGGGAGGAATAAAGATGTATGTAGGAAAGCAGATTACCGTTAAACCGGGAAAACGCACACAGATAAGTATAGTGGATGAATCAGGAAACCCAGTTATATTAGAGAATTTTAACGGATATGAGACGGATAATCAACAGCCAGAGAATGTTGTATATATTAACGATATACCTTTTAAGCTGGAATATGATAATAGCAGGATATATATAAGTATATATGATAATGCCGTGGATAAGAGCGTTAAATTAAAGAATGGTTCACAGATTATAACAAAGGCAGCACATGATATATCAGGAGATGTGCTTGTTATACAGATGGGCAGCAATGGGGGCTGGAATGATTATGATGAACTTATAGAACAATATAAGGCAATGATTGCGAATTCTGGTACGGAATGCTATATTATAATCGGTGATACGGATAATCCTGAGGAGTCAGTTGATAGCGCGAATTATACGAGCAACCAGGAGATAGGAACTGATGATTCTATGTGGGAGGCAGCACTTAGGGAAGCCTTTGGAGAACATTTTATCAATATGAGAACTTATCTGCTTGAAAATGCACTTAATATAGCAGGCTTAGAACCGACACAGATGGATGAGGAAGATCTTTCACAGGGAAGAGTTCCTGAAACGATAAAGTATGATTATACACATCTTAATTCATATGGATACTATGCCATAGGTTATGGGGTGTATGAGAAAGGCTTAGAGCTAGGTTACTGGTAAAAAAGTGCTTATGTCAGGTGCATATGGGTTATGTAGGAAATGAGGAATAGTATGAATGAATATAATACTTGCGCCGGTAAAAAAATAGGAATATATAAAGAACTTGCGGTAGTAATTGTGACAGCTTTTACTATCGCTGTTTTAACTTCACTGGGAGTATTTATAGTATGCAGACATTATGGAGTGCTAGTAGATGTAACAGAAGACTGTTCTGATTATAAAAGAAAATATGATATTCAGGTTATGGGAATGGTAAGAGAGCTTGACAGTGCCCTTAGCAATGCTATGGATGAGATAAGTGCCAATGAACTTGATGATGACAAGAATCTGGGAGATGCCATGAAGTACCTGCTGTTAAATGACAGGCTTCCGTTTGCAACAGAAGAGGTCAACAATATGAATATAACCATAACGAACAGAAATGGTCTTGTGTTATGGAGAAAAAATCCAGATGACAATAGTGATGATTATAGAAGTAAAAAAGTATACGTTGATATAGATGCACTTGTAGTTAATTCTTATGATGATTGTAGTCCGGAGTATTCATTTGTATACACAAAAAGCATAAAAAAGACTTTATATTATATAATATTTGAAACTAAGGTTACACCAGAATATCTGTATGCAGATATCAAGCTTAAGGCTGCATGTATATGTCTTGGAACAGTTATATTTATAATATGTGCTATTCTTATGACAAAGAAAAGGATAGATTATATAAGATATCTTTCTGATGTTGTCAATATGATATCAAAGGGGAATCTTGATACGCAGATTGATAAAAGGGGACGTGATGAAATTACCAATATAGCGTATAGTATAGATAATATGCAGCATAGTATAGGAAGAATGATGAAAGAGGAACGTGAAAATGACAGAAAGAATATGGAGCTTATCACGAATCTTTCACATGATATAAAAACGCCAATGACAATAATAACAGGATATCTTGATGTTGTTATAAGCCATAAATACGATAGTGCTGAAGAACGTGATACATACATAAAAAAGGCGTTCCAGCAGGTTGAAAAGATTAATGGAATGATACATAAGATATTCATACTTGCAAGAAATGAAAAGCCATATGGTAATGACAGCAGCAATGATATAGACAGCAGTAAAGCTAATAAAGAAAAATGTAATATAGCTATGATGCTTAAGCAGGATGTGTCAGAGTTTGAAGGAATAGCACTTAAGCAGGAGCGGAATTTTGTGGCAGATATAACAGAAAAGCCAGTATATGCTGAAGTTGAGATAGAACAGATGAGAGAGGTGTTTGATAACATTCTTATGAATTCCATAAAGTATTCAAGGAAGAATACGGATATTATAGTAACACTTCTTGAGGAGAATGATAATATACTTATAAAAGTATCGAATATGACAGACTGTATAAAAAAGTCAGATTGCGAAAGAATATTTGATAAGTTTTACAGAGCTGACCATGCAAGAAATTCAAGCATATCAGGCAATGGCTTAGGTCTTTCTATTGTAAAAGAAACAGTAGAGGGATTAGGTGGCAGTGTACTGGCAGATTATGATAATGGATTGTTTACGATAAGCATAAAGCTGAAGAAGTGCAATCAGAACCAGGATCAAGAAATAAGATGAAGTTAGAGCAATAAGTACATGGAGGTGGCAAACTAATATGGCAGCTATTCTTGTGGTTGATGATGAGGAAGATATAAGAGAACTGGTTGGAATATATCTAAAGAATGAAGGTTTTAAGGTGTATAAGGCAGCAGACGGACAGGAGGCATTAAAGTGTCTTGATGATATGCAGATAGACCTTGCAATACTGGATGTTATGATGTCGGATATGGATGGCATAGCGTTATGCCTTGAGATAAGAAAAAAGAGCAACATCCCCATTATAATGCTGTCGGCAAAGGATCAGGATATGGATAAGGTTATAGGTTTGAGTGCCGGGGCAGATGATTATCTTGCAAAGCCTTTTAACCCGGTTGAACTTGTTGCAAGAGTTAAGGCACAGCTTAGAAGATTCAATGATTTTAATGAAAGAAAGCCAAGCAGTATTCTTGAATATATGGATTTATCCATGAATCTTGAAACACACAGGGTATTTGCTAACTCAAAAGAGATTTGGCTTACTCCAAAAGAATTCGCTATATTAGAGCTGCTATGGAAGAATAAAGGTAATGTTTTTTCTACAGAGCATATATATAATACACTATGGAGCGAGGAAGAAGCATACGATATTAACAATGTAGTTATGGTACATATAAGGAATCTAAGGTCAAAGATAGAACCGGATATAAAGAATCCTCAGTATGTTAAAACTGTGTGGGGTGTGGGATATAAGTTCTCATAATAATTTTGTTCAGCGTACAGTCTATTTATCTAATGGAGCTATTGTAATTATTGTATGGAAAGATTACCATTACTGTCCGTGAGTTGTAGAAATAAGCACATAAAATGCTTGCACTTTTTAATATACAGTGCTATAGTACACACATATAAGGACAAAGGCGTCATTTACCATATGGTAGGTGGCGCCTTTGCTATAATATAATTTCATATAAAACTTATGTTATGCTTAATAAAGCATCATTATTTTATGGAAAATAAAAAGTGGGAGGTATAACACAGAGATGAAAACAATAACATTTACAAAGGATGCTCTTGTAACAGGAGAAAATGCACTTGAATATCTTAAAACATTAAAGTGTAAAAAAGCAGTTATAATAACTGGTGGACAGTCTATGAAAAAGACAGGCGTTCTGGATAAAGTGACTAATATACTGAATCAGGCGGGAGCAGATGTAGCAATATATAGTGGAATCGGAAAGAATCCGACAACACATATGGTTCTTGATGGACTTGAGTTCGTAAGAAAAGAACAGCCGGACTGTCTGTTAGCCGTAGGTGGTGGTTCATCTATAGATGCTGCAAAGGTTATGCTTATATTCTATGAACATCCAGAGGTGAATTTTGATAACGTCTTCAGTACTAATCTTGATGAACTTGAATTCAAGACGAAATTCGTTGCAGTTCCATCTACATCAGGAACAGCATCAGAGGTTACAAAGGTCAGCGTAATAACATTTGAGGATGAGAAGTTTAAAAGGGCTATCAGATCCGTTAATATCTTTCCAGATGTAGCTATTCTTGATCCATCACTGCCAGCAACGCTTCCTGCACATATAGCGGCGGAAACAGGAATGGATGCACTTACACACGCCCTTGAAGCATATATTAACAAGAATGGCAATGACTTCACATATGCCATGGCTAAAGAGGCTATAGAGGGTATCATAGAATGGCTGCCTGTATCAGTTAATGAAGGAACATTAGAGGCAAGGGAGAAGATGCATAATTTCCAATGCATGGCTGGCATGGCATTTGCTAATAGCGGACTTGGCATGGTACATGGTGTATCACATGCCTTTGGAGGTATGTATAACGTAGCACACGGTCTTGCTAATGCAGTTATACTGCCTTATTCTATGGATTATAACAAAAAGGATCCAGAGGTGGCTAAGAAGTATGAGAAGCTTTCAAAAATAATCGGTTGTGATATTATTGAAAAGGTTAAAGAAACATCTAAGGCTGTAGGAATACCAGCAAGGATGATAGATGCCGGAGTTAGTGAAGAAGAATTTAAGAAGGACTTTGATAAGCTGCTTGAATTCTCTATGCAGGGCTCAACAGTAGTTAATCCGATAAAGGTATCAGAGGATGATATGAAAAAATTCCTTGATTGTATATTCTATGGGAAAAAAGTAGAATTTTAAACAACTGGATATAAAAGGTGAAAATTTTACAATTCATATAACAGATTATCTGCTATTTTAATTTACATCAACAGAACAACAAGTTGACAAAGGCGTCAGATTCAAGGAATCTGGCGCCTTTTCTGTATGTATTTTTTACAAGAGTTCTTTCTATAAAAGTCGAAGAAAACGGATATAGGTGTTGCGTAAAATAATAAATAGACATAAGACAGCAAAACTTATATGAAAAATAGATACAGAAAAAGAAACAGGAACTAAAGGGATAAGCTGAAAGGAGAGATTATTATGAAGAAGAAGTTTTTATCGTTGTTACTTGTTATGACACTTACCATGTCACTCACACTTGGACTTACAGGTTGTGGCAGCAGCAAGAGTGCAGATTCAGACAAAAAGGTATTAAAGGTAGCATTTGAATGTGCGTATGCACCATATAACTGGACACAGGAATCACCTGATGTTGGTAACGGCAAGAAAGCAGTTAAGATTAAGAATGCAGATGGATATGCATATGGATACGAAGTAGAACTTGCCCAGAGAATTGCAGATGAGCTTGGATACGAACTTGAAGTATACAAGATTGAATGGAGTTCAATCCTTATGGGACTTCAGGATGGTTCATATGATGCTGTTATGACAGGTGTATGTTACAGCGCTGAAAGAGATGAAACATATGATTTCTCTTCACCATATTATAAGAGACAGATTGTTGGTGTTGTAAGATCAGACAGCCAGTTTGCAAACTTTACTAAGTTATCAGACTTTGCAGGAAATGGAGCTAAGATTACAACACAGATTGCTACTAACTATGTTCCATATAAGGATGAGGTTCCAGGAGGCGTTATAGCAACAGATTATGAAACATCTTCAGAGTGTTTCCTTGCAGTACAGAACAAGACAGCTGATATGGTTATTCTTGATTACACAACATCTGTTTCAGCACTTGCTACTATGAATAACTTAAAGATGCTTAACCTTGACTTCACAGAACCAGAGGGTGCTTCTAATGACTGCTGTATAGTATTCCGTGAAGGAGATCCTATGAGAGATACAGTTCAGGGTGCACTTGATAAGCTTGGCTGGAATGATAAGGCTGAATTCGATAAGCTTATGGATGAAATGGTAAAGTTACAGCCAGCATCTAACTAGAAATAAATAAAATAATTGCATTATAACTTGTGATTATAACATATAAGCCGTGGTTTTCCCTGACGAAGATGTTGGGTCTTTAATGGGAAACTGCGGCATTTTATTTTAACTTAATAAAAGTAATACTGGGTAATAATAAATAAAATGGTTTTGGGATAAATACTAATCTTAAAAGTGCATGTCAGCATATATGTGCACTATAAAGGAGGTTTTGCTATATGTATATGAATACAATGATTGCACTGGCAGCGAATACGCCAGGAGCCGAGGGTTCTTTGTTTGAATGGGCCTGGTTCATTTTTAATAAATATTCAACATTATTTCTTAAAGCTACGTGGGTAACACTTTATGTAGCACTTATAGGAACTTTGTTAGGCTTTATACTTGGTTTTGCCGTAGGCATAATCAATACAGTAAAGATTCACAAAGAGGATAACATAGTAAAGAAAATCCTGCTTCATATATTAAAGGCAATAGTAGTTGTATATGTTGAAATATTCAGGGATACACCAATGATTGTCCAGGGCATGGTTATCTACTATGGATTAAGACAGAATGACATTATGATTACATCAATCATAGCAGGTATTCTTGTAACAACACTTAATACAGGAGCTTATATGGGTGAAACAGTAAGAGCAGGTATCAAGTCAGTAGATGCAGGCCAGGAGGAAGGCGCTCTTGCCATGGGTATGTCACATTTTAAAGCCATGTTATACATAATAGTTCCACAGGCTTTAAAAAATGTAATACCTGAAATGTGTAACACATTTGTTAACAACTTAAAGATGACATCAGTACTTAATGTTATCGGTGTATCAGAGCTTTTCCTTATGGCAAAGACAGCAGGTGGTGCTTATTATAAGTACTTTGAATCATATATAGTTATTTCAATTATTTACTTTATTCTCTGCTTCGTATTCAACAGAGTATTCTCAGTGATTGAAAAGAAGCTTCAGGGAAGAAGTGATTATGAGCTGGCTACAGAGTATCTGGAAAATGAATGATTGTGTGTGAGCAGATGGTTATATGATATCAACGTATAACTTAAGAACAGGAGGCAGGTTATGGCAGATTCAATTATAAAGGTAGAAAACCTTGTAAAGTCATTCGGTGATCATGAGGTTTTAAAGAAAATAGATTTTGAAATATCAAAGGGTGAGGTTGTATGTATTATCGGTTCTTCCGGTTCTGGTAAGTCAACACTTTTAAGATGTATTAATCATCTTGAAACACCTACAAGCGGTAAGATACTTTTCCATGGTGATGAGGTTAAAAACACACAGTCATCACTCACAAAATACAGATCACAGGTTGGAATGGTATTCCAGTCATTTAATCTGTTTAACAATATGACAGTATTAAAAAACTGCATGTTCGGAGTACAGAAAATATTACATCTTAGTAAGGAAGAGGCAAAGCTAAGAGCTATAAAGCACTTAAGAGAGGTTGGAATGGCAGCTTATATCAATGCTCATCCGGCACAGTTATCAGGTGGACAGAAGCAGAGAGTTGCTATCGCAAGAGGATTATGTATGAATCCGGAGGTGCTTCTGTTTGATGAACCAACATCAGCACTTGATCCTGAGATGGTAGGCGAGGTTCTTAATGTTATGAAGGAGCTTGCAGATGAGGGACTTACAATGATTATAGTTACCCATGAGATGGAATTCGCTAAAAATGTATCAACAAGAACAATATTTATGGATAACGGATATGTTGTTGAGGATGAAAGTCCTGACATCTTATTCACGAACCCTAAGAATGAAAGAACAAAGGAATTCTTAACAAGATATATGGAAAGCGGAGTTAAGAAAGGTGCTTAGTAAAAAAAATTTATATGATGGATTAGCGGCTGTGCACACCTGGTACTAATCCGTTATGCGTAAAAAGGTGCGCAGAAATGAGGACTAATATGGATAATTTGGTTATTACAGTTGCCAGAGGCTTTGGCAGCTGTGGAAAAAGAATAGCAAAACAGATAGCAGATGACCTTGGAATACATTGTTATGAAAACAGAATTCTGATGCTGGCATCACAGATGAGTGGTCTTGATGAGGAAGTGTTTGCAGAGGTTAATGAAAAGCTGAGAAACCAGAATGTTTTTTCGGCATTTCTTAAAGGACTGCCTATGCAGCGTTCACCTAAGGTTGAAGACAGAAAGTTCGTATCAGATGAGAAGCTGTTTGAATACCAGAAACAGATTATAGAACAGCTTGCTGATACAGAAAGCTGTGTCATTGTAGGTAAATGTGCTGACTGGATATTAAAGGACAGACCAAACGTAATAAGTCTGTATATAGAAGCTCCAAGAAGCTTTACACTTAAAGAAATCATGGACAGAATGGGCGTTAATGAGGCTACAGCAGCAAGATCGATTACGCAGACAGATAAATACCGTGCAGAGTATTATGAGCATTATACAGGTGGTAATTACTGGACGAATCCTGTTAACTACGACCTTACTATCAATACAGAGAGAGTTGGCTTTGAAGGTGCAGTTAAGCTTGTAAAGGACTATATTAAGATAAAGTATCCTGATTTTAAGATAGATGCCAGTGGCAGAACTGTTGATGATAATAAGGTTATATCTATGAAATAAATAATGTCCGGGATGTGTACGAATTGCAAAAGGTGGTGGTGTATATGCAGGTTAAAACATATCTTATATCTAAGGCTGTAAGCTATCATGAGCTTATATTGGAGGATGGATATATTAATAAGATATATATGATAGATAATCCGGACCGGGAAATATATGCCATACCTGATGCCTGCCTTGATCTGCAGTTCGTATATGAGAAGGGGCGTTTTGTGCCATATGTATGCGGAACACATACAGAGGTAAGCCTTGCCTTCATTAGTGGCAGTAAAAAAATATTTGGAGTCAAATTCGAACCGGGAGTTGTGCCTGATTTTATGAAAAGCTATGCTGGTGAGCTTGTGTGTACAAGAAGAAATGTGTCAGATATGGAAGCATTAAGTAACATAGCAGTGCAATTCGGGAAGGATATGTCATTTGAAGACATGGCAGATATATTTACTTCTCATTTCATATATGCTGATTACTTTAAAGAAAGAAAAAATATAATCGTCCAGATAGCAGGTATCATACACAATAAAAAAGGGTGCGTGACAATATCAGATATAGCTGTACAGACAGGATATAACCAGCGCTACCTTGACCGTGTATTTAAGGAATCACTTGGAGTATCCATGAAGAAGTACGCTGGAATCATAAGAATCCAGAAAGCGATATATTATCTTCAGAATAATCTCACATATGAGATATATGAAAGACTTGGATATTACGATCAGGCACACTTTATTAAGGATTTTAAAAAAAATACTTCACTTACACCGAACAAGTTTGGAAAGGTTAATAGTGAACTGAATATTGTATAAAAGGGGGCAGGGATTATGGATTACATAAATACTTTAGAAATAGTTAAAGAAGATATAGTAAAAAAGAGCCTTGCTCATTGGAGGGAGTATCTGTGATCATCCAGCATTTTGCCAGCAAGTGAATAATAAGCAGATAATAAAAGAATGCAGGAGGATATAGCTATGAGTTTTATTAATAATCCAGATATAACAAAGGAAGAAGTACTAAAGGAGAGCCTTGCTCACTGGAATGTAGGAAAAACACAGGAATGGATAGACCGTGATATGGCTATTGTAATGGGAAAAAGAGAAGGCTATTGCTTCTGGGATCTTGATGGAAGAAAGTTTCTTGATATACATATTAATGGAGGAACTTATAATCTGGGACACAGAAACCCAGAGATTATAAGCGCACTTACAGATGCCATGACAGAACTTGATATAGGTAATCATCATTTTACAGGTATAACAAAGGCTATGCTTGCAAAACAGCTTACAGAGCTTTGTCCTGATGGACTTGATTATGCGTGCTTTTCAACCTGTGGTGGAGAGGCAGTTGATCTTGCTATAAAGAGTGCCAGATATGCCACACAACGTAAGCGTGTTATATCTATTCAAGGCTGTTACCACGGACATACAGGCTTGTCTGTATCAACAGGTGATGCAAGATTCAAGGATCCATTCTTATGTCAGGGAGCTCCGGGAGAATTCGTACAGGTTCCACTTAATGACCTGGATGCTATGGAGGCAGAGCTTAAAAAAGAGGATGTTGCGTGTGTTATTATAGAATCCATTCTTGCCACATATGGTTTTCCGATTCCTGATAAGGGATATCTTGCAGGAGTCAAGAAGCTGTGTGAGAAGTATGGAACACTTTACATAGCAGATGAAACACAGACAGGTCTTATGAGAACTGGAAAAATGTGGTGCTTTGAGCATGAAGGCTTTGTTCCGGATATGATCACAACGGCTAAAGGCTTTGGCGGAGGCATATATCCTATATCAGCAACTGTTATGAACAGAAAGGCAGCTAGCTGGATGTTTGATATAGGAAGAATGCATGGTTCAACCTGTGGTAATTCAGAGCTTGGTTGTGTTGTTGCAATGAAGGTGCTTGAGATAACTACTCGTAAGGAAACAGTTGATAATATTAATAAGAATACAAAGATTCTTACAGAGCGCGTTAATGCCCTTATGGATAAATATGATGGCTTCCTTACCGGATATACCCAGAGAGGCGTTATTATGGGAATTAACTTTGCATGTGAGGATGCAAGTAAGACTATATGCAAGCCATTATTTGATAATGGTGTATGGTCACATAATTCAAGACTTCATCCTAATACACTCCAGATGAAGTTAGGACTTTTATGTGATGATGCATTTATGGATGAGTTGTTTGAAAAGATAGACAAAGGACTTGCACAGGCTGTAAATATGAAAAAATAAATATAGAAATAAACATAGAAGTAAAAATAGAAATAAATATATAGAAATAAACATAACAAAACTAATATGTAAAATTAGCAGTATGGAATAATACGAGGAAACAGCTATGAAGGATACACCACAATCATTATTAGAGGATGTTAAAAATAATCTGCCATTATTATATGATGTTGATGAGGATTACAAGGTAAGTCTTTTAAAGTACTCGGAAAATATTATATACAAGGTTGAGTTTAGCAAAAGCAGCCCTGTTGTGTTTCGTATACATAGACCTGGATATCACGATATAGAAGAGCTTGAGGGCGAAATAAGATGGATGGATGAAATACATAAGGATACACAGGTCAGACTTCCAGTTGTGTATCGTGGACGTGATGGCGGATTTCTTCAAAAAATGCGGACATCAGGCGGGGAAACTGTATACTGCTCTGTTATCTCCTTTTTATATGGAAGTCCACTTGGAGAACTTAAGGGTGAGGCTTTGCTGGACGGTCTTGAAAAGCTTGGAGAGATTACAGCAAGACTCCATATACAGTCAATAAACAGGGATAAATCAGTTAAAATAAAAAGATTCTGCTGGGATATTAATAACCTTTTTGGTGATAATGGCGATGGAATATGGGGAAGCTGGCGGGACTATGAAGGAATCACAGGCCACGATTACCGTATTCTTGAAAAATGTACCGAAAATATCAAAAAAGAGCTTAATCATTATGGAAGAAGTAATGACAGGTATGGACTTATTCATGCAGACCTGCATTTTTACAACGTAATCAGCTATGAAGGCAATGACCAGATAATTGATTTTGATGATTGTGGATATGGGTTTTATATGTATGATATGGGCTGTGCGCTTGTCACATATTCCAAGAATCTTTGCGAACTTGAGGAGGCGTGGATAAGAGGCTATGAGAAGGTAAGAAGGCTTTCTGATGAAGATAAAAGACTTATACCTATGTTTGTTCTTATAAGAAGAATTACAAGACTTGCGTGGTTGTCTGGACATGCCGATAGTGATACAGCTAAGACAGTAGAGCCTGAGTATCTTAAGGTGACCATAGACCTTGCAAGAGAGTGGCTTGAAACTAATACTAAGGTGGCTGTAATAATAGGAGCAGCTTCTGGAATAGGCTACGGAATTGCAAAGAAATTATAAGTGCTAAGACTACTAATCCAGATAATCCGCAGAGTGTTATAGATAAGATAGCAGGTGCAGTACCAGTTAAAAAGCTGGGAACACCAGAGCAGATAGGAAGTCTGGTGGCATTCTTAGCAGGTGATAATGCAGAATACATTACAGGAACAGCCAATGTTATAGATGGCGGTAATATGATTCCGGAAACAAGCGTAATGGGAGTGCATAGCACGGAATAATCCGTAGGTATCAAAGCCGGGGGCTTTTGACACCGACATCATACAATACAGATGTTAACATAATAGCATACATATAAGAGGTGAAGTGAATGATTAAAATAATAGCAACAGCAGCGATATATCTTCTTACTATGCTTCTTGCATATGTATTAAAAAAGATGGGACTTTTCCATAAGGAAGATAAGAGGGTATTGTCAAACCTTATATTTTATGTCACATTACCGGCATCTCTTATTAGCGGTTTTAGTGGAGCCCAGGTTAACATATATTATGTTGTGTCTATACTTATAGGCTTTGGCGTGAATACAGTTATGGTAATAGCCGGACAGCTCGCAGCAGCTCATAAGGAAAGAGATATGCAGGCTATATATGCGGTAAATGCTTCCGGCTTTAATATGGCCTGCATAGCCATTCCTTTCCTTTCTAATTTCTATCCGGCAGGTGTTCCATATCTATGTATGTTTGATGTAGGAGATTCATTTTATACGTTAGGCACGACATATGCTATTGCGAAAATGAGAATAAGCCAGAAAAATAAAGAAAAGAATACATCTGAAATAAAATTGAATAAATCGGACATAGGCGTACTTGAAATAGTTAAAAGTCTTTTTACGTCTGTTCCCTTTGATGTGTATTTTATTATGACAGTATTATCCTTTCTTAATTACAGATTACCGGATATAGTTATACAGGCGGCTGATTTCTGTGGACATGGTAATGGATTTCTTGCTATGATGATGATTGGAATATCGTTTGAACTTAATATGAGCAGGGAAACGGCCGGCGAGGTGCTTCATCTGTTGTTATTAAGATATGGAATTGGAATAATATCAGCAATATTGATATTCTGTGTATTACCTGCACCGCTTGTTATGAGACAGATATTGGCAGCGGCAGTATTCTCGTCAAGTGCAGCAGTATCCATAATATATTCAGAAAAGCTGGGAGTTTCGACTGATATAGCGGCAGCTCTCAATCCGTTATCAACAGCCCTTATGATACCAATTATGGTAGTGGTCATAGCAATCACAATGTAATGATGTGTTTTTTTCACAAAATATATTTCACAAAAACATATTTCGCGAAAAAGTATTTATTTATGGTATTTATTTAAAAAGTAAAAAAGTAGGAATATTACATAATATATATTATAATAGGATGCAAGGGGCAGAATACATTTTGCTCCTTGCATTATGTATTTAACAAGAATATTTAACAGGAAAATAATAAATTGTAAGTTAATTTCAAGCTGTTAATGTTATTATAAGAAAGTAATATAAAAGAGCATCATAAACAGGTGGTAAGCCTGCTTGTAATGTATATAGTGCTGGATAAATAAGCATATAAATATGGGCGGTGATGATTACGTGACAAAGCCATTCCATAATGCGGTGCTTCTATCAAGGATAAGTGCTAACCTAAGACGAAGCAGCATGAATGACGGGGATGTGTATAAGAAGGGTGAATTAGCAATATATTTTGATAAGTACAAGCTGTACAGGGCAGGCAATGAGCTTAAGTTATCCAACAATGAGTGGGATATGTTAAAGATACTTGTGGAGAATAAGGGGAGAGTTGTAAGAAGAGATGTGTTTTTTGAAAGATTGTGGGATATACATGGAAACTATGTGGAATACAATACACTTACTGTCAATATGAGCCGCCTTAAAGCAAAGCTTGGAACGTTCGGGGAAGAAAGAGTTTCATATATAATATCAGGCATATTTGACAGATTCGAAGGTAAGAACAGCCAGAGCGAGTTCCATGCCGGCATAGGACTCAACCTGTCAAAGCTTATAATAGAGGCTCATCATGGAAGCATCAGGGCCTCCAACAGTGAAAAGTACAAAGGAGCAGAATTCAGGATATTACTACCATTGTATAAGCTTAAGGGGAAGGTAGAACATAATCAGTAAACGTAAGTTATATGTAAGCAGATTGTTATATAGTTATATTATTAAGTGAATGGGGGATGGTGTATGAATACAGAATATATGGACTATTGCTTTAAGAGTATAAAGCGAAGGAAAAAGAATATAATAAAGACCTCGTTTACTATATTTATTGTATTCGCTGCTGTCACATTGCTGATACTGATAAGAACTAATGTATACCAATGGCAGCTTCAGTCAGTAAAGGACAGGTTTGGAAGCTGGTTTGTTATGATGTGTGGTTCTGATGGCAAAGAGAATAGTGAACTTAAAGGACATCCTTATCTTAAGGAGTCAGGAAAAGCTGTAAAGGTTAATAATGTATATGATAATGGCGGCGAGATGACGGAAACCGGTATAGGTTATATGACAGAGGAATTTATCAGGCTTGGTAATATATCTACGGAGGAAGGACATTTTCCACAGAAGGATGATGAGGCTGCAGTTGACTGGAATACGCTGTTAGAGCTTAATCAGGGTTCATCCTTAGGTCAGGATATAGTAATCAGGACTGTTATATCAGATGAAAATGGACAGACAGAAGATGTAACAAGAACCTACAAGCTGGCAGGAATATTGAAAAGCTATACGAATTCATGGGCTGGGGGAGACCGCGTTCCGGGAGTTATAGTTACAGAGCAGGCTGCAAAGGATATTAAGCGTAATAATATTGCTATATACATATATACAGTTGATGATTACGTTAATGATTATGAAGCTATATATGATGGGTTGAAAAAAAAGACAAGCAGTTCACTTATATATAATAGCAGCGTGTATGAATATGAGCCATGGAGTGGTGGCAATATATATGATTATATGTATATGATTATTGTACTTGTAGGAATTGCTGGAATAACCTATCAGCTATCGGTATATAGTACAGGCAGGAAAAGAGTGTATGAAATATTAAGAGGACTGGGGGCTGACAGATTAAAGCTTATATCTTTTGCCTTTATGGAAAGTGTAGTTATAATTATATGTTCGTCACTTGCAGGTCTGATTTTTTCAATAATAACAGGGCGGGTAGTAACCTTTATTATTGAAGGAATTACGGGAATAGTCTTCTTTACAATAGATAAAAGTGTATATATTGGATTGGCTGTTATGCTTGTTATATCAATAGCAGTCTGCTTAGCTGTAAGTATAGTAAGTCAGGGAACCAGTCGGGTGGCAAAGCGCAGCAAAGCAGCCAATATATGCGCTAAGCCGGGCAGATCTGCACATAATACAGATGTAAAGCATATAATAAACAGACATAATTATATACGTCAGACAGGCAGCAGATTAATGCGTTCCCAGGGAATTATACAGAATATATCTATAAGAGTATTTTCACTTGCAATTATGGTTATAGTGATTACGTGTGTGGTTAATGGAATAACTGTTTATGGCAAATATAGGACAGTTTCAGAAAAAACAGATACACTTGCATTCTATAAGCAGGATAAGAATACTCCATATGTGGTTAATATTGCATATAATTTCAGGAGATATTGGGATGAGCATGACGATAGTGTGCTGAATTCACCAGATATCAATGAGGTAAGAAAGAATGTAAAGCTTAAATATTCGCTGGTATATAATAATATGACATATGACCAGTATCGTGATTATATGAGTTCTAATCTGAATGGAACAATGTCCAATCTGGAGTGCAACAATTGCCTTCTGGATTATAACCTGAAGAGAGCAGATGCCAGTATGTATAAAGGGATAGATAAAAGTGTTATTAATTATATAAGCAGTATAAATGGTGTTAGTAATATCAGATATGGGTATTATGAAACAGCACGTATGTGGACGTGGGATGATATGGATTACAATAATCTGGGAGTTTCCTGGTATGAGAAGGCTGGAAATAATAAATCGTTATCTATGAAGAAATACTCTGATGAAGAGGACAAGTATCTGTTTGCAACTGAATATGTGGGGGAAAATAGTGGAATATATGACATCTTAGAGGATTATGCAGGCGATGATTGGAATTATGCTGCATTTCTTGAAGGAGATGAAGCAATTATATTTCTGGATAAGAATCCTGAGGGAGAATATGATGATACCATAACAAGTGGAACCAATATTGGTCTGATGTGTTATCAGACTTATCCATATGAAGATGGCGCATCTAATCTTAATATGGTGTATAGCAGCTATTATAAAGCTGTATATAACTATATGAAAGAAAATGATATACAGAGCCAGAGTGACATATTAAGGCAGCAAGGAATAATAAGTGTAAGGGAGGAGAAAGAGTTTAAGGATAGGAAAAGAAAGTATACATATAATGTAAGATATGCACCGGCAGCAGTAACTAAGGCAGCTAAGGTTATATATGTTGATGATGAGATAAAGTCAAGACTAAAGGAATATATACCAGAGTTTGGATTGTATACAATGGTTGCATCAGATAAGCTTGGAGAGAAGGCTGTTAATACACAGAATGAAGTGTTAAAGGAATATATTGGGATTGATGAGCTGCCACCAGAAATTACACTTGCCATGAAGTACAACCAGCTTAATATAAGATATGGATTGAATTCTGTATATAATGGAACAGCTAATGCAGTAGCAGCATATCTTAGACAGGCTGACTTTTCATATAATGACTATTCTGCGGATAAAGAACAGGTAAAGAAAGACACAATAGAGGCTCTGGTATTGTATATATTTACCGCAGTTGCGGCTGTACTTATGTATATAAGTATAATCCTGCTTGTACTTAATAACAGAGTCAGCAGATTTAATAACCGTATGAATATTTTAAGAAATCATGGGGCTGATAACACAATAGTCAGAAATATACATATGTATCAATGTATAAGAGAAGCAATATGGTGTGTAATACTTATGCCGGTTATTGTTATATTGGAGATGTTATATTTACATAGAAATATTAAGTAAAATAGCCAGAAGAGGGTGTTTGATTGAATACAGAATTTATTAATTATTGTATAAAAAGTGTAAGAAGACGGTGGAAAAGTCTGTTAAGAGCCGCATTATCAATATTTCTGGTGTTTGCATTTGTTACAGGAATTATGCTGTTTAAGTCTAATATGTACCAATGGCAGCTACAATCAGCAAAACAAAGATTCGGTAACTGGATTGTAATGTTGTATGACAGCAATATAGAAGAGAATAAAGAACTTAAGAATCATCCTTATCTTAATGAATCAGGAAAAGCATCAATAGATAATTATGTGTACGAAGAAGGGGAATGTACAGATATTAAAGTTGGTTATATGACAGATGAATTCTTAAGAATAGGTAATATATCTTTGCAATGCGGAAGAATGCCAGAAAAGGATGATGAAGCAGCAATAGAATGGGATTCTTTAATTAAGCTGAATCAGGGAACACAGATAGGCCAGGAGATACATATAGAAGTAAGAGAGGGAAGCAGCCAGACAACAGAAACTATAGAAAAAACATATAAGCTTACAGGAATACTTAATAATTATACTAATGTGTGGAATGGAGGGGAATACATACCGGGGATAGTTGTTACTGAAGGTGAAGGAGAGGCAGTTAACAGAATAGGAAAGGCAGCATATATATATTCATCTAATAATTATATCAATAATTATAGGGATATATATGATGGTCTGGTGAAGAAAACACATAAAGAGCTTATATATAATAGCAGCGTATATGATTATAAACCATGGGCTGGTGGTTATGTATATGATTATATGTATGTATTACTTATGATTATAGGTGTGTCAGCAATTATACATCAGGTTCTTGTACATAGCAGGGAGCGTGAAACTGTAAGGAATATTCTTGCAAATATTGGTGCAAAGAAGATACACATATTAGCGCTTTCGTTTATAGAAAATGTTGTAATAATTGTGGTGGCTGCAACAACAGGTCTGATTTTTTCAATAATTATAGGCAGTATAATATGCAGTATAGTAAGCAATATTAAAGGAATTCAGTTTTTTAATATTGAAAGCAGTATATATGTATATGTATTAATAATGCTTGGAATTGCCCTCGTTACAGGTATGCTGGCAGAGGGAATAGTTAATACCTGTAATAGTGTTAATTATGGTTATAAAAGAAAAAAGAAAAAAAAGAGATTAGCAAAAATAACGCAATTAAAGTTAATTAATAAAAACAACTATATCGGACAGACCAGCAGAAGGCTTAGAAAATCGCAGGGAGCGGCTGCTAATATTGCAATAAGAGTATTTGCATTGTTAATGTGTGTAATTATAATAGGATGTGCAGCTAATTCCATAAAAGCATACAGACGGTATCAGGATATAGATGCATGCTCAGATATTATTGCATTTAATAAGACAGATAAGAGTACGAATTACATGCTTTGTTATGGATATAAGGATTACAGGGCTAAGGATTATTATATATCTGGAGAAAAGGAAAAAATATGGACAAGAGATAATCTTAAATCCGACATACAAAATACAGAATATTTGCGTGGTATCAATAAAGATATATACGATAAAAGCAGTAAAAGATGTTATGATAATGACCCTGTAACAGGGGAAAGCAGAATGTATTATAACAGGTTCGGCTCATATGAATTAATGTATAATGTCAAACCAGCAGATACGATTATGTATAAGGCTATAGATAATAATATTATTGATTACATAAATAATATTGATGGAGTTGAGGATGTAAGCTACGGATATTATGAAACGGGCAGAATGTGGAGCTGGGATAATATAGATTATAATAAGCTGGGATTAGCATGGTTTAAACAATATAATTTTAATTCTGTTGAAATGCTTAATCAGGCAGATATACCAGATAAATATCTTTTTGCAACAGAGTATGTAGAAGCTGAAGCTGACATATACAATATATTAAGTGAGTATGTTGATAAAGAAAAGCTGGATATGGAAGCCTTTAAGAAGGGGGAAGCATCAGTTGTATTCGTTGATGTTAATAAGGATGGCGAATATGATGATACCTTAACTGAGGGAACAGATATAAATCTTATGAAATACTATTGTGACATAAATGGAACTTTTGCCTATAATAATTCCAGATATAGAGCCAGTGCCTATAACAAAGCCTTAGCTGCATATATAAAGGATAATGGTTATAGTCCATATAGCATTACTGATAGCAAGTATGATGCACATGGAGCCTCTAATTACATAGACAGCCTTTTGGTTAAACCAGATATGGATGAACTAAGAGAAGCTTATGTTAATAATTTATTATCTGACAGCGGCTTATGGATGTATTCAGAATTCATGAATTTAAGCGAAGAGGAGCAGCTTGGTAAAATAAAGAATGAATATTATGAGCAGGTAAGAAAAGATTGCTCGTATAATATGAATTATGTTCCGGCAGCAACTACAAGCATAATATCGGTTGTGCAGTTAAATGATGAGATAAAAGATAAGCTCAGAGAATATATACCTGAATTCGGACAATATACCATGCTGGCTTCAACAGAGCTTCTTAAGAATGCACTGGATAGCCAGAATAAGGTGTTAAAGGATTATTTTCAGTTAGATGAGCTTCCAGAAGAACTGACGCTTGATATGTCATATAACCAGATAAAGCTAAGATACAGCCTTAATTCGTTATATAGCGGTACAGTTAATGCAGTCAACTCATATATGGAGCAGTTGGGCTGGGGATATCATTCCTATTCGGAAGAAAAGGATGCTATGAAGAGTGACACTGTTGAAACAATTATATTATATGGCTTTACTGCATTTATAGCAGCAAGTGTATACATAATGATTTCAATAATGGTGTTAAACAACAGAATTCATCAGTATGGGCCTGTTATGCAGCTACTAAGACGTAGCGGAGCTGATAAAAGTGTTGTATTTAATATATTGATGCGTGACTGTATATGGCAGAATCTATACTGCATAATTCTTATGCCCGTTATGTTATTAATAGAGGCAATAATCATAAGAAAAAATGTGACTTAAAGAAAAGATAAATAAAAACTGATGAAAGTCAATAAAAGGTGGATAAAAGACTGATAAAAAGCAAATAAAAGGTGTGATTGGAAGGAGCTTTATATGGGTGATATATTAAGGGCAGAAGGTATATGTAAGACATATCATACAGGTATGGTAGATGTACATGCTTTGAAAAAATGCGACATAAATATAAGAAAGGGTGAATTCACTGCAATTATAGGTAAAAGTGGTTCTGGTAAATCAACATTGCTTAGAATTCTTGGCTCTATGGACAGACCGGATGAAGGAAAGGTATATATTGATGATATAGATATAAGTGAATTAAATGACAGACAGCTATCTAAGCTAAGAAGAGAGAAGATAGGCTATGTCTATCAGAATTACAGTCTTATACCTGAATATACTGCATATGAGAATATAGCACTTCCAGTAATTCTTGATAATCAGGATGTAGATGAGGATGAGATTAATGAACTGCTGGTATCATTGCAGATAGAGCATTGCCGCAATAAGTTTCCGGTTCAGATGTCAGGTGGTGAACAGCAAAGAACAGCTATTGCAAGAGCACTTATAATGCATCCGGCAGTTGTATATGCAGATGAACCAACAGGTAATCTGGATGCGGAAAGTGCAGAGAATGTTGCAGCCATGCTTTCACTTGCAGCAGCCAAGTACAAGCAGACCATTGTTATGGTAACACATGATAAGCAGATGGCAGAATATGCAGACCGGATACTTAATATAGTTGATGGACAGGTAAGAACAGAGGAATTGATGTTTAACTGAGTTATTTATTGTTTTATTGTTTAGGTGGCATATTAATTATTAATGCTATGACATAGGAAATTCATACAATAGTATATACTTTCAGTAAAAAGTGGCCCTGTTTGCAACAAAGCAAACAGGGCCACTTATCACGAGTGTATATATGCTAAAGGTTGTAGAATAATCTACAATAAAATATTTACTCCATCGAAAGAGTGATAATATTGGTAAAATCCCGCTTTTGGTATTATAATAATGATATTGCAGTCTTGTAAGGTGATTGCAAGGTGTTAATGTTATTATCAATGTATGTTAAGGAATAACGATACAGAATAAGCTATAAAAACATACAGATACACGGGTGGGGTGAGCAGGATACATGTACAGAATTATGTTGGTCGAGGATGACAGAGAGCTGGGAGAAACTATAAAGAGTCTTCTTACTTTAAAAGGATATGATGTGACACTCATAGGGAGTGTAAAGGAATATAATAAGCATACAGAAGTGTATGATATGTATCTGCTTGATGTAAAGCTCCCTGATGGAGATGGCTTCCAGATATGTGAAAAAATCAGACATAATCTTGATGCTCCAATCATATTTATAACATCATGCGATGATGAGGAATCCATAGTTAAAGGACTTGATATAGGTGGAGATGATTATGTAACGAAGCCTTTTCATAATGCGGTACTTTTATCAAGAATAAGTGCCAACTTAAGAAGAAGTGGCATGAATGATGGAGATGTATATAAAAAGGGAGAACTTGCAATATATTTTGATAAATACAAGCTGTACAGGGCTGGTAATGAACTTAAGCTTTCGAACAATGAATGGGATATGCTTAAGATACTTGTTGAAAATAAGGGAAGAGTTGTAAGACGGGATGTCTTTTTTGACAGACTGTGGGATATACATGGCAACTATGTAGAATATAACACACTTACTGTTAATATGAGCCGTCTTAAAGCCAAGCTTGGCACCTTTGGGGATGAAAGAGTTCCTTATATAGAAACAATAAGAAATGTAGGCTACCGCTGGATAGCGTAAAGGAATAATACATAGCAGTTATGGGGAGATAGGGTATGGATAATAAGAAGAAAATTCAGTCTGGCAGTTCAAGAAAGAATATAGATAATATTATAAGAGATTATAGAAGAAAACAGACGTTATTCGTTATAGGAACAGCCGTTACTAATGCACTTATTGCTGCATTTCTAACCATATATTATAGTATCAGGCAAAGGGCTCTTGTAGGAGCCCTTTATCTGTATGACAACAATTCGGCAACGAATCTCATAGACAGAATGATGCATATGAATATAAGTAAGAACACATATTATGCAGGAGAAGAGGCTATGGTGCAGGCCGGATATACCAGAAATGGATATGCATATCTGTCACACATTAATGGTGAGACAATGATGTATACTATCATAGGTATGATTATTGCGGTACTGTTGGTGTATGGACTTATACATTGCTACAGGATAGGAAAAAAGGATTGCCTTGGAAGTCTTAAGGCATATGCAAGGGAAAATGAGGCACTCAAAGAACAGCTTAAAAAGGAGCATGAATACAATATATGCCAGTATAAAAAAATGCAGGAGTTTGTAGAGAATATAGCACATCAGATAAAAACGCCACTTTCGGTTATGACTATGAAGCTTGAGATGCTTCAGGATATGTTAAATGATATAAAGCCTGAAAATACACATGAAGATGATAATGATAAACACGTGGAAAAAATGAAAAAAGAACCGGATGAATATGTACCAGAAACAAAACAGCATATACAGATGGCATCTACAATAATTTCCGAGTGTACAAAAAGCGCATTTAAGATAAAGACATTTATAAAAAAGCTGCTTGATATAAGCAGGATTGAGTCAGGAAAAGTAGTACTTGCCACAGATAAAGTTATTATTGATTATATAGTTGAAGAAAGCGTTGAAAGTGCAGCTGCAGATAAGTCAAGGGTGATAGTTGATTATGGTACAGAGGAGAAGAGAGCCATGTATGCAGACGAAGGCTGGTTAGCAGAAGCATTTATAAACATTATAAGTAACAGCTACGAATACATATGTGACAGAGAAGACGGACGCGTGTACATAGATATAAGCAGTAACAATGAGGTGTGTATAATAAAGATATCGGATAATGGTGAAGGTATAGATAAAGCACACCTTGCTGGTGTATTTGACAGATTCGAAGGGAAAAGCAGCCAGAACGAGTTTCATGCTGGCATAGGCCTGAATCTGTCAAAGCTTATAATAGAAGCACATCATGGCAGCATAAAGGCAGCTAACAGTGAGAAGTATGGTGGAGCAGAGTTTCGGATACTTCTTCCTTTATATAAGCTTAAGGGGAATGTTGGGCATAACTAAGAAAGCAATCCGAAGGTATCAAAGTCGGGGGCTTTTGCCCCAGACATCTTATCATTAAAGTATATAAAACGTAAGTTATATGTAAGCAGTCTGTTATATGATAATAACTGTAAGCAGGGTAGCCTGTATAATCAGTACCCGTATTGTAAGATGAGGGGACGGGTACTGATATTTATTTATAATATGAAACAGGGGTGATGGCATGAATACAGCTTTTTTTGATTATTGTATAAAAAGTCTTAAAAGACGAAAAAAACAGGTGCTTAAAGCAGTAACGGCTATATTTTTGTCATTTACATTTGTAGCAGGTGTGCTTCTTTTTAGGGATAATATGTATGAATGGCAGATACAGTCAGCAAAACACCGGTTTGGCGACTGGTTTGTTATGATGAATGGAAATGACAGCAGGGAAAATGCACAGCTTAAGTCACATCCATATCTTAATGATTCAGGAAAAGTAAGTATATCAAACTACCAATACAATAATAACTGGAATCAGACAGATATTAAAATCGGATATATGGATAATGATTTTGTCCGTCTTTCTAATATAACACCTGATAAAGGAGAATTTCCAAAGAACGATGATGAAATAGCAGTTGAATGGAATACTCTGCTTTTACTCAATCAGGGTACAGACATAGGACAGGATATTACTCTGAATATAATTGTAAATAATCCAAAGGCAAGTTCAGGCTCGGACAGGATAACAAAGACATACAAGCTGTCAGGAATACTTAAAAGCTACACTAATGTATGGGTTGGCGGAAGCAATGTTCCAGGTATTATAACTACTAAAAATGAAGCTCAGAATATAAAAAGAAGTAATTCAGCAGTATATATATATTCAGCAGGCAATTATATATCGGGAGATTACAAAGATATATATGAAGGACTGAATAAAAAAGTAAGTGGTTCACTAATATATAACAGCAGTCTGTATGATTACGAACCATGGAGTGGATGTTCTATATACGAGTATATGTATGTTGTTCTTGTTATACTTGGAGTAGCTGGTATAGCTTATCAGTTATCTGTATATAATAAAACAAGAAAATATGCATATGGCATAATAAAGAATATGGGTGCCACAAAGCTGCAGATGATAGCTTTTATATGTGTTGAAAATGCTGTTATAGTTATAAGCTCATCTGTTATAGGTCTGATTCTTTCAATGATTGCAGCAAGGCTTATATGCTTTATTGTCGAGTTAAGAACAGGAATAAGTTTTTTTACAATAGATAGAGGGATATATATAAGTCTTCTGATTATGCTTATCATGGCTGTTGTTGTGGGAAGTATTGTAAATATATGTGGACAGAGCTCTAACAGACTGCATAGATATACAAGCCGTTATAAGCTGAAAAGGCTATATAAAAAAGACAGGCATACGAGACATACATATATATTAAACAAAAACAATTATGTAAAAGAAACATATAAACGTCTCATGCTAGGACAGGGGATAGTGCAGAGTATATGCATAAGATTATTTTCACTAGCTATGATGATAATCATGATTATATGTATAGTGAATTCTGTAAGGACATATGCTGATTATAAGATAAGTTCACAAAAATCAGATATTATTGCATTTTATAGACAGGACAATAATGCAGAATATATCATATGTAATGCAGAGAATGATGTGCAGTTAGAATATGAGGCAGGGAAAACTCTGGATTTGTTTAAGTACATAAAGGATTGCTATAGTAATGCAATTAATAATGTGTCATGGGAAATGTATTCAGATGCTTATAAATCAAGAATATCTGATGATGATGGAATTTCGTTTAGTAAGCGTAATCTTAAATACAACATAAAGAATGCAGATGCACTTATGTATAAAGATATTGATGAAAGTACTATTGAGTATGTGCGTGGGATAACTGGTGTAGATGATATCAGTTATGGCTATTTCGAGACAGCGAGAGTATGGACCTGGAATACTATGGATTATAACAAGATGGGTATTCCGTATTATGTAGATATTGATGATAATAAGAATAGTAATTCTAAGAATATTAATTCTAAGAATAGTGATTCCAATAATGCTTCATATAGCAGTGAACAGATTAATCCAAAGTATCTGTTTGCAACAGAGTATGTAGAAGCTGATAGCAGAGTATATGATGTGTTAGCGGATATTACAGGCAAAGATGAGATTGACATACAGGCATTTAAAGACGGCAGACAGGTGGTTATATTTTTAGATAAGAATCCTGAGGGTGTATATGATGATACAATAACAAAGGGAACTGATATAGGTCTTATGTGCTATAAAGCCTATCCGGAAAACTATAGCTATATAGATAAGGATTATGCCAGCAGTTATTATATGGCTATATACAGCTATATGCATGATAAAGGCATAGTTACAGACGATTTTAATAAAATTAACAGTGAATATTTCCACTCATTAATAGCTGATAATGAACAGGATAAGCTAAAACAGCTGACAGAATTATTTGAGAAAAATAATGTAAAGTTTTTAGATGATTTTTATGCGTACTGGGCAGATAAAGGCGAAGAACAGTTTTATCAGTATGTTGATTCATATCTTGATAGAAACATTGCAGATGAAAAACTTAAAGTATATGCTTACAGCTCCGATTATGTACCAGCGGCTGCAGCTGAGGTTGCAAAGGTAATATATGTCGATGATGAGGTAAAAGATAAGCTTAAGGAATATATACCGGAATTCGGGCAGTACACGATGCTTGCATCAGATGAATTGGGAAAGAAGGCACTGGATACACAGAATAATATACTAAAGGATTATCTTATGCTTGATGAGCTTCCAGAGGAGATTAATCTTTCAATGAAGTATAACCAGATTAATGTAAGCTATGGCCTTGATTCAATATATAACGGAACGGCTAATGCTGTAGCTTCTTATCTTGGACAGGCTGGATATGCATATAACAGTTATTCGCATGATAAGGATCTTATAAAGAGCAATACTATAGAAGCTTATATCCTATATGGTTTCACAGGCATAACAGCGTTTTTAGTATATATGATAGTAAGCCTGATTATATTAAAAAACAGACTTTTACAGTATCAGGGCAGAATAAATATATTAAGAAATACAGGTGCAGATAAGGATGTAATATTTAACATATATATGAAGCAGAGCATACGGGAAATGCTGTGGTGTATCATGCTCATGCCGTTGATGCTTATACTGGGTATAATATGCATAAAAAGGTATATACGTAACTTATGACAGATAATATGAAGTTTAACGGTGAGTACTGGCACATGGTATCTGGCTGGGAATGGAGGAAAGTGTTTGATTGAATACAGAATTTATCAGTTATTGTATAAAAAGTGTAAAAAGACGATGGAAAAGTATATTTAAAACAGCACTTTCGGCATTTCTTGCGTTTTCGTTTGTTGCAGGGATTATGCTGTTTAAGACTAATATGTATGAATATCAGATACAGTCTGCAAAGCACAAGTTTGGTAGCTGGATTGTGATGCTTTATGACAGTAACTTAGAAGAGAATAAAGAACTTAAGAATCATCCGTATCTGAACGAGTCAGGTAAAGCCTCGGTAGATAATTATGTGTTTGAAAATGATAACCAGACAGATATTAAAGTTGGTTATATGAATGATGACTTTATAAGGATAGGCAGCATATCATTAAAGAGCGGGAATATGCCGCAAAATGATGATGAAGCTGCCATAGAGTGGGACACACTTCTTAAGCTTAATCAGGGAACACAGTTAGGTCAGGAGATTCATATATCAGTCCAAAAGGGAAGCAATCAGACAACAGAAAATATTGAAAAAACATACAAGCTTACGGGAATTCTTAATAACTATACGAACATCTGGTGTGGTGGAAATTATATACCGGGTATTATTGTTACACAAGGTGAAGGAGAGAATATTAACCGCGTAGGAAAAGCTGCATATATATATTCATCTGACAGTTATATAGATGGAAATTATAATGATATATATGATGGATTAAAGAAAAAGTCACAAAAAGAGCTTATATATAATAGCAGCGTATACGACTATGAACCATGGGGAGGTGGATATATATATGATTATATGTACGTTCTTCTTATGCTTATAGGTGTATCAGCAGTTGTATATCAGATGCTTATGCATGACAGAAAGCGGAAGCATGTAAGGAGTATACTTACGAATCTTGGCGCTAAAAGAATACAGCTAATGGCATTTTTATTAGTGGAAAATATAGTCATAGTTACACTTGCTGCCATAGCAGGTCTGTTCTTTTCAATATTTACCGGGAAGATAGTATGTACTATAACTGGTTATGTTAAAGGTATACAGTTTTTTAACATAAAAAACAGTATATATGTATATGTATTCATTATGCTTTTAGTATCTGTTTGTATAAGCATGATAGCTTGTATTATTGAAAATTTCAGACATCAGGCATCTGGTGTTGGAAATATCCGCGGCATTGGAAGAAATAAATCACTTATTTTAAAGACAGGAAAAAATAAGCTGGTAATAATTAACCGGAATAATTATATTTCACAGACGCAAAAAAGGTTAAATAAGTCACATGGGGCGTTGTCAGCTATTGCAGTCAGAGTGTTTGCGCTTGCGATTCTGGTTATTATAGCAGGCTGTGTGATTAATTCAATAAAGGCGTATAAACAGTATCGTGATATATCTGATATGTCCGATATTATAGCATTTAACCGCATCGATTCCAGTACAAATTATGTACTTAATTATGCAGATAAAGAGTCAAGGGATGAGTACTATTATACACAATACTCTGGTGAAAATGGAAATATATATACGAGAGATAGTCTTAAAGCCAAAATACGAAGTAAAACATATTTAAGTGATTATAACAAGGAAATGTATGATAACAGTAATGAAATGTTTACTGAGGTAGATACTAAAGGAGAAACAAGGCGTTACTTTAACAGATTCAGCAGCTATACACTTATGTGTAATATAAAAAAAGCGGATACACCAGTGTATAAGGATATTGATAAGAACATGATTGATTATATTAACAGTATAGATGGTGTTGAAGATATAAGTTATGGATATTTTGAAACAGCAAGAACATGGGCATGGAATAATATGGATTACAACAAGCTTGGTGTGCCATGGTATCTTTCATATAGCTTTAATAGTGTTGAAGCACTTAATGATAATCAAAAAACGTATAAATATCTTTTTGCAACAGAATATGTGGAAAATGATAATAAATTATATGACATATTAAAGGATATAACAGGTAAGCCTTCATTTGATGAGGAGGCATTTAATAATGGAGATATATCTGTTGTATTTGTTGACGAGAATATTGATGGAGATTATGATGATACATTATCTGAGGGAATGGATATTAATCTTATGAAATATTACTGCAATATAAATGGTTCGTTTATGTATGACAGAGCATGGCAGAATTCAGGAAGCTATAATAAGGCTTTGTCAATATATATAAAAGATAAAGGATATAGCGCATATAAGAGTCTGACAGATAGTAAAATAGAGGCAAAGGGATGCGATAACTATGTGTCTGATCTTAAAAACAAACCTGATTTTAACAAAATAAGAGAAGAGTATATTGAGTATCTGGAAAATAATTATGGACGAAATGTAGCTGATTTTACGTTTTTTTGCAGATCAGAGGAAGAACAGCTTGAGCTTGTAAAACAGTATTATTATCAAAGGTTAAGAAAAGATTATTCATATATTCTTGGATACGAGCAGGCAGCTACAACTAAGGCCTGGGCTGTAGTGAAGCTCAGTGATGAGATAAAAGACAGATTAAAAGAATATATTCCTGAATTCGGGCAGTATACTATGATTGCCTCAACAAAGCTTTTACAGAGGGAGCTTGATAACCAGAATCAGGTTTTAAAAGATTATTTCCAGATGGATGTACTTCCAGATGAATTGTCTCTTGATATGTCATATAATCAGATAAGACTAAGATATAGCATGAATTCGCTATATAGTGGAACAGTTAATACAGTGAATTCATATATGCTTCAGACAGGATGGGGATATCATTCTTATTCGGGGGAAAAGGATGAGGTGAAGAGAAAGACATTTGAAGCAATAATACTATATGTATTCACAGCAGCTGTAGCTGTCGGTGTGTACATAATGATATCCGTTCTTATGTTAATGAGCAGGATTGAAAAATATAAAAATACTATGACAATCTTAAGATATAGTGGAGCAGATAAATCTGTAATCTTTAAGATATATATGAAAGAGTGTTTTAGTGAGTCATTATATTGCATTATCCTTATGCCGCTTATGCTGCTGATATACGTGTTAGTAATAAGGCATGAAACTAAAGGATTATGATGATTCTGCATGGATAGTATAGAAATGCAGGTGTGTTTATGCATGAGTGGGTATGAATACATACATAGAAAACTATTTGATTTATAAAAATGTGGGTGTATTCATGCATGAGCCAGGAATAAAAATAGTTTGCATTTTTTGCAGTATAATACAGTAAGAAGGAAGGAAAAATATGGGTGAGATATTAAGAGCAGAAGGTATAAGCAAGACATATCACACAGGTATGGTGGAAGTGCATGCATTGAAAAAATGCGACATAGTAATAAGAAAAGGTGAATTTACAGCTATTATAGGGAAGAGTGGATCAGGAAAATCGACACTGCTTAGAATACTTGGTTCCATGGATAAGCCGGATGAGGGTGAGGTATATATTGATGATATTAATATAGGTGAACTGAATGATAAGCAGTTATCAAAACTCAGAAGGGAAAAGATAGGTTTTGTATATCAGAATTATAGTCTGATACCAGAATATACGGCATATGAGAATATAGTACTTCCTGTGGTCCTTGATAATCAGGATATCGATGAGGATGATGTTAATGATCTGTTAGAATCACTTCAGATAGAACATTGCCGAGATAAGTTTCCAGAGCAGATGTCAGGTGGTGAGCAGCAGAGAGTTGCTATAGCAAGGGCACTTATAATGCATCCTGCAGTAGTGTATGCAGACGAACCAACTGGTAATCTTGATGCTGAGAGCGCAGAGAATGTTGCAGCCATGCTTTCACTGGCAGCAGCCAAGTATAAGCAGACAATAGTGATGGTAACACATGATAAGCAGATGGCTGAATATGCCGACAGAATATTTAACATAGTAGATGGACATGTAATGACAGATGTGGGAGAATAATGTAAAAAATCCATAAATTCAAGATTTTTTACATGCGAGATATGCGCAAAAAGCGTGCGCAGAAATAAGGAAAAGTGTAAAAAAGGAAAGCCGGGATGAAGTAATTATGCATATTTCAAAGAATTCAGCAACACAGATAGTAAATGAAATATCCAGGCTTGTTAAACAGAACATTAACCTGATGGATGAGACCGGTTATATAATAGCAAGTGTAGATAAAAGCCGTATAGGAAGCTTTCATTATGGTGCGTATAAAATTATATCTGAAAATCTTGATGAATATTACATAGATGAAGATGATGCTTCTAAGGGAATAAAGAAAGGAATAAATCTTCCACTGGAGCTTGATGGTGAAATAGTTGGTGTTATTGGTATGACTGGTGAGTATGAAGAGGTTATTACATCTGGCAAGCTTTTAAAGAAGATGACAGAAATTCTTCTTATGGAGAGCAGGGCAAACTACCATCAGCTTATGAATAAGCGAGTCAGAAATGCATTCTATGAAGAATGGCTTATAAATGGAGGATATAAAAGTGCTGACCTTGAGGATAGAGGAATGGCTATAGGCGTGGATATCAATATTCCAAGGCGTATTCTTATTGCTAGTATTGATGAACTTGATAATTATAAGGATTCACAGCAGGGTCAGTCCAAGATTGCCAAGTTTGAGAATGATGTTGATACATTTTTAAGCAGAAATAATTATAAGATGCATTTTAGAAATGCTTCAAGACAGATAATAATTGTAGATAACATGGTGACGGATAAGCTGGCTGCATTTGCCAAAGAACTTGCTGATTATATAAGGGAAAAAGAGGGAGTGGAGCTTAATATCGGTATAGATGGTGAGAATAATGCTGATATGCATGATGCATATGTACAGGCTCACAGGGCTTGGAATGTAGCAGCCTCAGAGCATGAACAGATAATATGTTATGAGAATATGAGTCTGGAGCTTTTAATCAGTAATGTTCCTGTAGAAATAAAGCTTGAGTATTTAAAGAAAATATTTAAAGGTGAGTATGGCGATGATATTGGTGATGTTATAGCACTTCTAAAGGCTTATTATGATGCACAGGGGTCAATACAGAAAGCAGCTGATGCACTTTATATACACAAAAATACACTGCAGTACAGGATATCAAGGTTAAAAGATACAACAGGACTTGATATAAGAAAACCTACCGAAAGTCCTGCATTGTTTATTGCATATATAATAGCGGATGAGCTTATAAATGAAAAATACGATTTACCATTATTGTTACGTGGAACGAAATAAAAAAATAATTATGTATACGGTAACATATGCAAAAATGTATTTCTATGCTATTATTGCACCATACAAAGCACAAGAGATTGTGCAAAACGTACAATAATTTAGTAGAAATGAGGTGTTTTTATGTCAGGTATAGCATTGATAATTGTGTTTGTGTTGGCAATCATCGTAATGATAGTTGCGATATCCAAGTTTAAGGTTCATCCATTCCTTGCAATCATGGGTGTATCACTTATTCTTGCCATGATAGCAGGTATTCCATTCGTTGATACAGTAAAACCGGACGGAACAAAAGTATCTGGTATTCCTACAGTAATAGGTGCCGGATTCTCAGGAACTTTTAGTAGTATTGGTATAGTTATCATACTTGGTGCATTGATCGGATCAGTTCTTGAAAAAACTGGAGCAGCTCTTAAGCTTGCAGATATGGTGATTAAGGTAGTAGGTAAGAAAAGACCTGAGCTTGCTATTGAGCTTATGGGCTGGGTAGTTTCAATCCCCGTATTCTGTGATAGTGGTTTCGTTATTCTGAATCCTATCAGAAAAGCGCTTGTTAAGAGAACAGCAGTATCGAGCGTGGCAATGACTGTAGCTCTTTCAGCAGGACTTTATATTTCACATGTATTTATTCCACCTACACCTGGACCAATAGCAGCAGCTAATACACTCGGTGTCGGAGATAACCTTTTACTTGTTATGGGACTTGGCGTTGTATGTTCTATATTCCCTCTTATAGCAGGTCTTATATATGCAAAGTACATAGGTAAGAAGGTTAAAAGTGCAGACGAGACAACAGATAGTTCAGAGGTAACTAAGACATATGAAGAGTTAGTTGCAGAGTATGGAAAGCTTCCTAACGGATTCAATGCTCTAGCACCAATCCTTGTTCCTATCATACTTATGGCACTTGGCTCAATTTCATCTATGGCAGGCTGGACCGGTGCTCTTGATGTGGCATGCCAGTTCTTAGGAAAACCTATTATAGCCTTAGCAGTTGGTACAATATTTGCGATAATACAGCTTGCAACAGCTGACAAGATGTCTGATTTCTACGATATAACTAACGAAACATTAAAGACAGTTGGACCAATCCTTTTCGTAACTGCAGCAGGTGGTGTTTTAGGTAAGGTTATATCATCAACATCTATGGTTACATTTATTACACAGCATGCAGAGGTGCTCTCAGCAGTGGGAATATTCTTCCCATTCCTTCTTGCAGCTATATTAAAGACAGCACAGGGTTCTTCTACAGTTGCTATCACAACAACAGCAGGTATCATAGCTCCACTTCTTGGTGCACTTGGTCTTGCCTCACCAGTAAAGACAGTTCTTTGTGTAATGGCTATTGGTGCTGGTGCCATGACAGTATCACATGCTAACGATTCTTACTTCTGGGTAGTTACTAACTTTGGTGACATGACTCCTGATCAGGGATATAAAACACAGACGGTATGTACATTGATAATGGGTATTGCTTCAATGGTTGAAATATTCATACTTTCATTAATATTATAATTCGATTCTAGTGACCTATGGCGGCTATACTGATAAGTAAGTACATTCTTGACTTGTTAGTATAGCCGCCTTGTTATTAGATGTTGTTTAAGGAATGAGAGCATAGGCAAGTTTAAATATTTTGATTGAGTAAATAGTGCAAAGTTATAAAAATATACAAAAGAGGTTTTACAAAATATTACAATGAACATTTATCAGAAAGGAGATTAGCCATGAATAGTGAATTAAGAAATATAGCGGACAATATAATAGATGCAGCTATAAAGGCTGTACTACCAGATGCGGCAGTCAAAAGAGCACTGGATGGGAAAGAATTCAAAGGAAAAGTCATTCTGGTGTCAGTTGGAAAAGCTGCATGGCAGATGGCAATGGCTGCAAGTGATTGTATGGGAGATAGAATAGATAAAGGTGTTGTTATAACAAAATATGGACATGTAAAAGGTCCTATTGACAGGGTTGAATGTTTTGAAGCAGGTCATCCAGTACCTGATGAGAATTCATTTAGGGCAACGCAGGCAGCTATAGATATGGTAACAGGACTTTCAAGTGAGGATACAGTATTGTTCCTTTTATCAGGTGGTGGAAGTGCTTTGTTTGAAAAACCAAAGATACCAGAAGAAGAACTGCAGAATATAACAAACCAGCTGCTTGCCTGTGGTGCAGATATAGTTGAGATTAATACGATAAGAAAACGTTTGTCAGAGGTAAAAGGTGGTCGTTTTGCAAAACTGTGTGAACCAGCGCATGTGTTCTCAATAGTGTTATCAGACATACTTGGTGACCCACTTGATATGATAGCATCAGGACCTGCATGCCCTGATTCCTCAACCTGTGAGAATGCAGGACACATAGCAGCAAAGTATAATCTTAAGCTGGGGGAGAATGCGAAAAAGCTTATAAATATAGAAACACCAAAAAAACTGGACAATGTTACTACACTTATCAATGGAAGCGTGCGTGAATTATGTCGTGCAGTTGAAAATGAATGTACAAAGTATGGTTATGAGCCGGTTATGCTTACAGACCAGTTGTGTTGTCAGGCAAAGGAGGCAGGAAGTTTTCTTGCATCAATAGCGAAAACACATTATGCTTCAGGAAAAAAGCTTGCTTATATAGCAGGTGGAGAAACAGTAGTAAATCTTACCGGTCATGGCAAGGGAGGAAGAAACCAGGAGATAGCTTTATCGGCAGCCACAGGAATAGAAGGCATGTCAAACGTAGCAGTGTTTAGTATAGGCAGTGACGGAACAGACGGACCAACAGATGCCGCAGGAGGCTATTGCGATGGCGATACAGCCAAAGTGCTGAAGGAAAAAGACATAGATATATTTGAGGTGCTGAAGGAAAATGATGCCTACAATGCATTAAAAGAAACTAATGGACTTATAATAACAGGACCTACAGGAACAAATGTTAATGATGTGGCAGTGCTGCTTATAGGGTGATATAGTTGTTTAACATACATTCTTAACGTACGGACGACAGCATAT
>FR886128.1 GCA_000436475.1 Eubacterium sp. CAG:248 | reverse complement strand
AACAGTCACAGCACTTATCGCTTCAGGAATGATTAATACATCTTTAGTACATCATTTTGAAAATGCAAAAGCTCATGGAGTGACTCAGAAAGAAATTGCAGCCGTGATTACCCATATAGCATTTTATGCAGGGTGGCCAAAAGGATGGGCGGCATTCAATCTTGCAAAAGATGTCTGGAGTATAGACGAAGGTGATCTTTCATATGAAGATGAAGCAATGAGAGCTCATGCTAAAAAGATGATATTCCCGATTGGAGAGCCAAATGATAAATTTGCACAATATTTTACAGGGAAAAGTTTTTTGGCTCCTGTGTCTACGTCACAGGTTGGAATTTTCAATGTGACTTTTGAACCTGGTTGCAGGAATAACTGGCATATTCATCATGCAAAAAGCGGAGGCGGACAGATTCTTATCTGCATTGCAGGACGTGGATACTATCAGGAAGAAGGAAAAGAAGCAGTAGAAATGAAACCCGGAGATTGTGTCAATATTCCGGCAGAAGTAAAACACTGGCATGGAGCAGCACCAGATGAATGGTTTTCACATCTGGCAATTGAAGTACCGGGAGAAAAAACATCATCCGAATGGTGTGAAACAGTAAC
>FR886127.1 GCA_000436475.1 Eubacterium sp. CAG:248 | reverse complement strand
TTGTAGCTAAAATTGCCTTCTTCATTGATATTCCTCCTGTTTAATCTACAGCGGACAAGATGATTATGCCGTTTCCGGCGTAATCATCTGGAAGCAAAATCCTAGCGGATTTTCTTCCGACTTTAGTCCGGAAGTTTCTATATTATATTGTAATAATATTTTATACGTCATAAGCGCATCCTGTCATCCTAGAACAGCTAATATAAGTGGAACCTGCACCACTGTGCTACACTTTTGTGTACGTTACTTCTATATTAAACCCTTAGGATTATTGCTCTTAAATAATAATGAAAAATTGTGTAATGATTAGTTCATTACCTTAAGGTTGATGAATACACCAGCTGGCATCTCTAACTTAGATAATGCATCTACAGTCTTCTGTGATGGTGATAATACATCGATGAGTCTCTTGTGAGTTCTCTGTTCAAACTGTTCTCTTGAATCCTTATACTTGTGAACAGCTCTAAGGATTGTAACTACTTCCTTCTTTGTTGGAAGAGGTACTGGACCACTCACATTTGCTCCTGTCTTCTTAGCAGTTTCGATGATTTTCTTAGCTGACTGATCGATTAACTGATGATCATAAGCTTTCAGTGTAATTCTTATTACCTGATTTGCCATAAAAAAAGTCGCCTCCTTCGCACTTTATTGTTTAAGTACGACAAGCGGTGACTGTACACACTCCCACGTGTATCGAGAATCACCTGTTGGATTATCCCGATTACCAACGTGTCATTTCTGCATCTTGCAGATGATATTAGGTACAGTGACTTGTCGCCAGATTCTTCGCCGGTCTCTTACCGGCCTTGACATTCGCTCCACGGAAAACCTGCTCTTATGAGCAGCAACCTCACGCTTCTACGCTATCAATGTCACAGCAAGTATTAATATACACTACACTTAATATAAAATCAACCAGAAAAATATTATTTTATTGTATTTTTTTAAGTACAATTCTATAATATTTCTCTGGTTTAATTATTATCCATTTTTGTTATTATTTATCCACAAATATGCATTATTTGATGAATATTTATAAACATTTCTGCTTTGTTTGTACACATCTTTACTGGTTTGCTATTCTTTCCGCAAGGTCGTTAAGATATACCCACCTGTCCATCTTTTCCTCAAGCTGTTTTTCTTTTTCAGCCTTTTCCTTAGACAGGTCATTTAACTTACCATAGTCAGTTGCACACTTAGCCATTTCACTGTCTATTCTTTCTATATCGCTTTCTAATGCAGCTATATCATCATCAATACTCTCATATTCTTTCTGTTCCTTGTATGTAAACTTAAGGCGCTCACTTCTTGATTTATTATATTCCTTACTTGTAAGTGTCTTATTGCCCGCTGTAACCTTCTGTGTACCATCTGCTGATTTATCACCGTTACCTCCTGCTGCCACATCGCTGCCTGATACCAGACCATTACCTGATAATGCTGTACCTTTCGATATTCCATTTCCTGGCACATTATATATAGAAGAAACGCATTTTTCTTTGTAGTCTGAATAGCCTCCTTCATACTGTGTAAGGTGACCTCCTGCCTCAAATGCAAATATTCTATCAACCGTTCTGTCAAGAAAGTATCTGTCATGTGAAACTGTTATGATAATCCCTGCAAATCCATCCAGATAATCCTCAAGTACTTCAAGTGTTTCAATATCAAGATCATTGGTAGGCTCATCAAGTATAAGTACATTAGGCGCACTCATAAGCACACTTAAAAGATACAGTCTTCTCTTTTCTCCTCCGGACAGCTTTCTTATTGGTGTCCACTGCTGTTTTGGTGAAAAGAGAAACTTTTCACACATCTGGCTTGCTGTTGCCTTGCCATCTACTGTCTGCACATACTCGCCTATACTTCTTACAAACTCAAGCACTGTCTGATTCTCATCCAGCGGTTCATTTTCCTGCATAAAATAACCTATATGTACAGTGTCACCTATCTCAACGCTTCCGCTATCCGGCTGTATCTGTCCTGTTATTATCTTCATAAGTGTTGACTTACCACATCCATTGCTTCCTATTATACCTATACGGTCATCTCTTAGAAAAATGTATGAAAAATCATTGATATAAGTATGACCGTCATATGCTTTGGTTATGTTGTTAAGCTCTATCGTCTTTTTGCCTAATCTTGTGCTTACAGAGCTCATATCCATAAGGCTCTTGTCAAATTTAGCCCTTGCCTCACGTGAAGCTTCCTTCATATCCTCAAAACGGTCTATTCTTGCCTGCTGTTTTGTTGAACGCGCCTGGCATCCTCTTCTTATCCACTCAAGTTCTCTTCTTAATGTGTTCTGTCTTTTAGCCTCTGTAGCTCTTTCCATCTGTTCTCTTTCAGTCTTTAATTCAAGAAAGCCGGAATAGTTGGAATCATAACTATAAAGCGCCGCATGGTCTATCTCAACTATCTTGTTAGTTACATTGTCAAGGAAATACCTGTCATGCGTTACCATAAGAAGTTCGCCCTTGAAAGCCTTTATATACTGCTCAAGCCACACAACCATATCATTATCAAGATGGTTAGTCGGCTCATCAAGTATAAGCACCTCTGTAGGTTCAACCAATGCCTTTGCAAGCGCCACTCTTTTCTTCTGTCCTCCTGAAAGCATATCCATAGAAGCATCAAATGCTCCTATCCCAAGCTTGTTAAGAATCTCCTTTGCCTTGGCCTCACTGGCATTAGCTTTTCCTCTCAGCACATAGGAAAGAACCGTCTCATCCTTCGCATGGTCAGGTGACTGTGCAAGGTATGTTACTGTAACATTCCTTCCCTTTATAACATTTCCTTCATCAGGCTCTTCAATACCAGCTATTATCTTAAGCAATGTTGACTTTCCAGTACCATTGACACCTATGACACCCACCTTATCACCCTTGTTTATTCCAAGTGTAACCTTATCAAGTAGTACCTTCTCGCCAAATGTTTTACTCACTTTTTCTACATTTAATATATTCACAACAATTACCTTTCTTTAACACTACTGTAATCACCTGCAATATCATCCAGCTTATACAGTTTCTTCATCTTGGCAGCCAGCTCCGGATTTTCCTTCTCAAGCTTACTTATATGCTCCATTCTGCGTTCCATCATATGCTTATATGCCTCAGGATTATTCTCCTTAAAATGCAGCATAACCTCTCTTCTGTGCTGTCTTAGGTGTGCAAGTGCATCCGGATTAAGCTTTGCAATCTTTGCCTCAAGTCTTAATCTTCGCTCTTCGATTCTTTCTTCTAACTCTTCTGCATTGCTATTGTTTTGTGTAAGCTCTGATAAATGCATCTCAACTCTCTCAAGAAGCTCATCCTCATCAAACAGACCAATACGTCCCCATGTATTCTTACTTTCAGCCTCTGCAAGTACATTATCCGGAATATGCTCATTATTTTCATCCATATGTGTGATATCATCTGTCATCTGCACTGCAAACTTATCAAGCCATTCCGATGCATCCTCGCCAAATGCCCACTCTATCTCTGCAAGTCTTTCATTGTCCTCTATAAAATCATTATGTGCCTCTGTCTGTTCTAGTGTACCTGCAAGTGGATAAGGTCTGTCAACGCCAGCATCTCTTAACGCAAGTGATATAGTTCTTCGTGTGACACCCTCTTCCACAAGACATCCAGCACCTAGCTTTCTTAGCTGATCGTTAACATTACCAACATGCTCTGTTATATAAAAACGTAGGCCTTTATCTTTAAGAATCTTATTAAACGAAACAAGTCTGTCGGCTGCTGTTATGTCTATGCTTCCTATACCACTTGCATCAACTATAACAACTCTTGTATCATCTTTTATCGCATTTTCTATATCCTGTAAAAATGTAGACACATTTGCAAAGAAAAGATTGCCACTGAATCTGTACATCACAACATGTTGTATCTCAAGCGCATTCCTGTTACGGTTAAGATTATAGAAGCCTTCATGACCTGGTATACATCCAAGAAGTGATCTTGGTGGAACAACCGCTCTTATAATCACTGCTATAAATGAAAGAATAACACCTATTATTACACCATATATTGTTCCGAATAAAAGCACTCCGAACATAGCAGCAAGAAAAATAAAAAATTCAGCTCTGTTAACCTTTCTTAACTTATCTGCCAGCTTGTACTCCACTATACCTATAAGTGCTGCCACAACGATACCAGTAAGTATTGGTACAGGAAGATATTCAAGAAGCGGTGTTGCAAACAAAACAACAAGCATGGTTACAGCGGCTGTCACTGACATAAGCTGTGTCTTACATCCAAACTGGTCTGCAATGCCTGTTCTTGACACACTTCCATTCAGTGGACATCCTCCTGATACTGCCGATGCCACATTTGCAAGAGAATATGCAAGAACTTCTCTGTTATTATCAACCTTATAACCATATCTGTTTGCATAATTGTTCGTTGCCAGCAAAGTCTGTGCCATAATAACAAGTGCACATGTAAGTCCTAGAACAACTATCTCTGATGTATTATCGCGAAGTAATGTAACATCCGGAATAGAAAGCTTAGGAAATCCTGCATCTACATGTGGAAGATGTTTTACACCGAATCTGTCTATATGTAAAAATGCTGTTGCCATAGCTCCAAGTACCATAAGTACAACCGACATTGGAAACTTCGGCATATATTTTTTACAGACAAGAATAATCACAACTGTTCCGAATCCCAGAACTGCCGACAATACATTAAAATATTTCAACTGGTCTGTTATATGCAGAATGAGCTCTATAAGCTCGCCTGTACCTGCCGTTCCTCCAAACAGCTTAGGCACCTGCATAAGTATAATAGTAATTCCTATCCCACTTATGAAACCGCCCATGACCGGGGTGGATATGTAGTTCACTATTCTACCAGCTTTTATAAGGCTGAATATTAAAAGCCATGCTGCAACTACAAGCGTTATAGCTGGTACAAGCCGCATCGCTTCATCTGAACCTGTTGTTACTCCAAGTGCTGCAAGTGTCCCTCCAACCAGCACTGCAGGAGTGGCATCTACACCAAACACAAACTGTGGTGAACTTGTTGTAAATGCATACACAAGTACAGGAAGTAATGAACCATATAACCCATACGCCGCTGGCAATCCTGCTATCTGTGCATACCCCATAGATATAGGAATAGATACAAGTGCCACAATAATGCCTGCTATAATATCGTTCTTTGCTGTTTTAAAAGATATATTTTTCAAATGTGCATTTTCCTTTCCTTATATACATAATGTAATTATCAATAGTTACTTTTAACACTAATACCATATCACAATTTATATTTTTTATCTGTTATATGTTACAGTAAAAATATGGATTTTTCAATAAAATTTATCTTAACAATACGTCACTGTAAAGAACTATATCCTGCATATTGCAATTAACTCTGAAAATAACAAGGTGTACATAAAAATGCCTACATACCTCTAACAAAAACATTTCCTTGCCCTTATCATATGGAATGTTATATACTTATATAAGTATGATGTCGGGGGCAAAAGCCACCAACTTTGATATCTATGGATTGTTCTGTGCTACGCACTCCAACGTCTACGCTACGCTTCGGTCCGTGCTAAACATGTGTCACTGGCACATAGCACCCTACCTAATATTAGCATATCGTAGGATTATCATCCCACTTTTATGCTCATATCACATATAACAAAGAAAGGATTACACAATATATGTTTATTGCAGATAACTGGAAAGACTATGAAGTTATAGATACATCATGTGGTGAAAAACTTGAACGATGGGGAGATTATATCCTTGTACGTCCAGACCCACAGGTCATATGGGATACCCCTAAAAACGATAAAAGATGGAAACACATGAATGGTCATTATCACAGAAGCTCAAAAGGCGGCGGTGAATGGGAGTTCTTTGATCTTCCACAGAGCTGGACTATTAACTATCAAAGTCCTTCTCTTGATGTGCCTCTTACTTTTAACTTAAAACCTTTCAGCTTCAAGCATACAGGTATATTTCCAGAGCAGGCTGCTAACTGGGACTGGTTTTCAGGCATAATAAAGAAAGCTAAGGAAAAGGATGCCAATAGACAGATAAAGGTTCTTAATCTTTTTGCATATACCGGTGGTGCAACTCTTGCATGCGCTGCAGCCGGGGCACATGTAACACACGTTGATGCATCTAAAGGTATCATTGCATGGGCTAAGGAAAATGCCACATCTTCCGGTCTTATTGACAAACCTATCCGCTGGATAGTTGATGATTGTGTTAAGTTCGTTGAGAGAGAAATAAGACGTGGCAATCACTACGATGCCATCATTATGGACCCTCCTTCATATGGAAGAGGACCTAAAGGCGAAATATGGAAAATAGAAGAAGCCATACATCCACTTGTAAAGTTATGTGCACAGCTTCTTTCTGAGGAACCATTATTCTTCCTCATTAACTCATATACAACAGGGCTTCAGCCAGCGGTTCTTACATATATGTTAAGCACAGAGCTTAAAAACTTTGACGGTTACTGCAGCTCAAACGAAGTAGGACTTCCTGTATCATCCAACGGACTCGTTCTTCCTTGTGGCGCTTCTGGAAGATGGTGCAGTTCTGAATATTAATCACTAATTAAAATGCTGCCATTTTATGTGGCAGCATTTTATACTATATTTTTATTTTGTTATCTTTTATTTTATTGTCTTTCTTGTATTATTCTTCTTGCATTATTTTTTTATGTTCTTTTCCTTTGTAATCAATTCTTCCATAAGTCTGCTATAATCCTCTGAAGCAACAGGAAGCTTAACCTGAATACCATTACATGCTGAATAATAAGCTCCTGCGCACAACATCAGTGAATTAAGCCCCTCCTCGCCTTTCGCTACAAGATATGTATCATCATGTTCTAATGAAGCTCTGGCAAATCTTTCAAGCAGTTCTACATATGGCTCTGGTGTCTTTGGGAACTCAATTGTTTCCTTAGTATATTGCATATTTTCCCTTGAATTAACCATTTCAGTTTTTATATATTCTTCTACATCCTGATGTCTTGTTATAGTAAGCGTATTATCTTCAAGCAGCAGCTTTGCTTTTGTTCCTATTATTTCAAGTCTTTCTTCATGACACGCTTCTCCCGTTGTCAGTACAAATGAAGCTGTCATGCCATCATCATAATCCATAATAATAGTATCTTCATCATCTACTGCAAAATCATTATATTTGCCAAAAGGTATAAGCGCAAACATTCTCTGCGGCATGCCAAAAAGATACTGGAACATATCAAGTATATGCTGTCCCTGGTTAATAAGTGCACCGCCGCCTTCTCCAGCAAAGCTGCTTCTCCAGGCGCCAGAATGATGATAATATGATGTTCTTAAATATCTTGAATTAATAAGATTCACCCTTCTTAGCTTACCCAGCTCACCTGCATCAATCATACTCTTAATCTTCATATACTTAGGATATAATCTTTGATGAAATACCATACCATATATTCTTGCGCTCTTTTTAGCTGCCTCATTCATAGTAAGTGCTTCCCCTATATCTGATGCTGCCGGTTTATCGCACAAAACATCCTTTCCCAGTGAAAATGCCTGTACCGCAAGCTTAGCATGTGTTTTATGCGGAGTTGCTATAATAACTGCATCAAATAATGTATCTACATCTTCTGCTTTAAACATATCATCTGCACTTCTAAATATTCTTACATGCCCACCATCAACATTTACAAGTGCTTCACCCCACTCCATAAGTTCATCTCTTCGTATAACTACTGCTGTCAGCTTCATGTTTGCAACTTCACCTGATACAATCATCTGTGCATATTTCTTTCCCATATTTCCAACGCCTATAAGAGCTACTCTTAATATTTTGTTCTGCATATTATTCATGGTTCCTTTCTTATTTATTTTGCAATCTATTCTATAATTAAATTTCTATATTTATTTTGCATTCTACTATTATTGTAGGGGATGCATGAAATACCTATTCATTACCTATTATTTTTCAATACAACTACTAATTTTATTACCTGTCCTTACTGCTTCATCAAGCAATATTGCCGCATATGCATCTGCAAATGCATCTTCCATGCTATATGGTGATTCTGCCTCACCTCTGCTATACTTTGCTGTTCCTATCATAAGAGCCGCTATTGCTGTTTCATCCTCTGACAAGCCATGCAGCCCTAATTCCGGTTCATACAGTACATTTTCACCGCACATTATTTTCTCTATTTCACGAACGGTAGACAGGTTAGGATTAGTTTCTTTAGTGTGTGTTACATTCACATCTGTCACAATCTTTTGATACTGTCCTTCATTTTTATCATCAAGATAATACATCTCATCATTAATAAGCTCTCCTCTGACACCCTGCACCTTTATCATATTCTTTCTTATAGGTGAGCGGTACTGCTCAGAGTCAAAATCATACCATGCAACCTTTCCACTCTCAAACTCAAATGCTGCTACACATCTTTTTTTAGGTGCTGTTCTGCCATCTGTAAATTTGTCATATCTCGTAAGTGTCTGAGTTGTCGGAAATTCATATATTTTACCTGACACTGTGTAGTTTTCATCAGCTTTTATACCAAGATATGCTCTTATAAGACTGAAACCATGATATTCGTGTGCAAGGGATATATTCAGACAACTGATATCGCCAAGTACACCACTATTAACAAGCTTAATCCGTGCTTTATTATATGGATATTCCCTGTATTGTTCAGCAACAACCTGCTTCTTATCTGTTTTATCATCTGACATATGATATCTGTATAACTTTTTAAGCGAATCCATATCCAATGCTGCTGGTGTCTCAGAAAGAACAGTTATTCCTCTATCCATCCATTCTATTGATACATCACATATACTTGTTTTATTTACTGCTACAACAGCAAAATCCGGTTTATAACCTACGCACTCTTCTATAGAGGTTGTAGTGTGTATACCGAATTCTTCTGCCATCTTATCTGCTTTTTCCTGTGTACGGCAGTACATTGCATCTAGACATAATATATCCGGCATTGCTTTTGCTATTCTGACATAATAAAGCGAACGCCAGCCTGAACCTATTATTATAAAATGATACTTACCCATATAAGCTTCATACCTCCTGAAAATAAATAATATCAATTAATTTACAAAACATTTTCTTTTTTCAGTTTTCTACAAACATCTATAATAATACTATGATCCTGTTCATGATTAAAACCAGAACATGTTATTGTGCCTATTGCTGTCTGGCAATTCTCTAGTCTTATTGGAAATGCACCTCCCACCTGTGCATACTCTGATGGTTCTAATGCCCACTTTTCTTTAATATTCATACCACAATCCTCAAGCATATAGTGCGCCCACAATGAACTATGTCCGGTATGCATCGCCGTCTTTTTCTTACGCTCGATCATAATATCATTACTTACAGCATTACCATCACTGGAATAATGGAACAATCTTCTTCCAGCTATTGCAATATCTATACATATTTTATTGTTACGGTTTTTCGCTTCTTCTATAAGCGCCATTCCAATAGCAAGTGCTGTTTCTGATGAAAACTCCCTGAATTTCAATTCTTTCTCTTCAGCTTCACATTGTTTCATAAGTTCTTTAGCAGTCATACCTTTTAACTCCTTTAATCAATTATTTCATTTGGTATTCTATCTACCATTCTGTTACCATCCTATTTTACAGTTGCTTCACTTTTGTTTATTATATCATAATTTACTCTTTCTTAACCCGTACACTCACGAACCCGCGCTACGCGCTATCCC
>FR886126.1 GCA_000436475.1 Eubacterium sp. CAG:248 | reverse complement strand
AACATATGTCAACAACTTTTTTCAACTTTTTTTGATTTTTTTGATTTTTTTCGTTTTACAACGGCATAACATCCGTCAGAAGCCGCATAAATACTAGGTTTGTTAGTTCTTTTCATTTTTGAGATTTTTCACGATTTTTTGTGCTTTTTACATCATTTCACCTATATTTCATATAAAAACACCTTATAAAAACATCTAAATTTCATTCAAAAAATTTTAAAAGATGGTGTCAGTCAGTACCAATCACAGTACAATCTTCCAACACCATCTTTATATTTATATTATGAAGCATAACTTATTCCGGATTCTGCCACTCCTGTTTTTTACTTATTATGTCCATTCTGCGTGCATACAATGTTCCAGCGATTATGCAGCACATTATTATCACTGCCATAATAAGAAGTCCAAGCCACATGTTGTAACCACCCGGACTATACATTCCACTTCTAAGTGCCATACAATATATAGATATAACAAGCGGATTATCAGAAAATGCCCCTACAACAAGAAACGATACAACTATAATATATGCGATTGTAGGTGAAACGATAAGTCCCACAGCAATCTGGATAATGCCAAAGGTTATAGTCATTACAAGGCTCATAACCATCATACTTGCCATAAGTCCTGTCAGATTAGGATTATCAATAATAAGCTGCTTATCCATATGAAGAAGTGAATAGCAGACCTCTTTCGTTGGTACAAACGAAAAACTACCCGTACATATACCAGCTATAACAATAACAGCATACAATACTGCATAACACATACATGAGGTTAAAACACACCATATACACTTACTAAGCCACCATTTAATACGGTTTCCAGTTCTTATAAGTATATCCTTACCATACCCATATAGATCTTTTATGACATAATTGCCTATAATATAAGCTATAAATACGTTAGGAAGTATATATACAGATGATATGTCAACATTATTTTTAGCACCCGTATCAAACTTCTTAACACCATCAAACATCCACATAACCATATCACCACATGTATATGTATCTATATGCCTGTTTGCCCCGCACAGCATTATAAATTGTACAATACAGGCTATATATATCACACAAAGCACCGCATATTTCTTCCACTGCTGTATTATCCCTTCTCTTATATCATACTTTATCTGCAACATAAACATATGCATATATTTCACACCTCCCACTTACCAAAGTATATTTAAACCGCTGTTAATCTCTATCATACATCACGACCCCAGAAATTCTTTCTTCTTAAATCTAACTAACACATTTACAAGAGCAAACACTATAATAGCAGCCAGCAACGGATATATAATATTAGTACTTATACTTAGCCCCTTCTTATAAGTTTCACTTGATATATAGTATTTTGCGAACAGCAGACTTTTATTCTTATCTACTTTATCAACTGTTATCAATGCTATTGATGCTATGTATCCTGCCCATTCTTTGTTCGTGCACCACCATACACCCAGCATCACAATACCCGTAACAAGAAATGTTTCAAATGTTTCTACTATATAAGATACAACCAGCAACACAAATGAAGGCTGCTCCTCACATATCCTGCCACTCCATGCAACACAACGACTTACTGGTTCATTCCAGTTATAAAACTCATCCGTAAGTAGAAGACCTGCTATTATTGTCAATATTAATACATATATTGTAAAAAATATTGTCAGAATAACCAAGTCAAAAACACTCCTTTTCCACACATTGCTTACTTTGCGTTCACGGATAACCTGCATCGGTCTTTGGTTATACCTTTCCACGAATAATATATAAAAAAGTATAAAAGGCACACAGTATGACGATACCATATGCAGCGTTCCTACCAGATATATATCATACATACAAGGCACCGCCCCTCCAGACATAAGATTACCTTTAAGACTGATTGCGCCTGCAATTGTCATAACCGACAATACTATAAATGTAAATCTCACTTCATTTATCCGTAACAAATCTAATAATCTTTTCATAATCACTCCCCATTCCGACTATACCCTATCCCATTCCATCATCTTGTGTATGCCTTTTATTCAGGCATCCCATATATATCTAAAAACCTTTTACATTCTCAAAAAGCACTGCCCTATGAATAGGATAGTTAGAAAAATCCAAATATATATCTTACCTTTTAAGCATTCCCCTTCTGTCTTTCCTGACCATTCCATTCGTAATGATAAAATATATTATCATCCTTTTGCTTTCATTTGGTTCAATATTGCTATCTTCTTTGCTATCCACAAGTATTGTGCCTTGATTATTGGTTCCCACAATATTAATTTTCCTACAGCAACAGACATTCTCATCAGAAACCTTCTATATTATCAAGCATAATCATTTTATGAATTGGATAATTAGATAACGTCATATATATTTGAGACTTATGCATCATCCATCTTCTATCCTCTCTGATACTTCCATCACTTATTATAAATGCGAATATAACTTCCTGTTGTTCATCCTTTTTAAGCATTTTCTTTACATTATTATCTTCCCTGTGCACACGCTCTCCTATATTGTGATATCCCAATGGATATATATCCATTGCTATATTTCCATAAAATTCTTTGGCCAGATTAATTTCATTGTCGCTTCTATTCAACACATCTATGCTTAATATGAAATAATGTGTACTTGTGTCTTTAATCGGTTCTATACCGTATAAATCATATACTTTCTCCTGATCCATATATTGAGCTGAATTCACACGGATATTTATATTTCCATTATCTACCCACTCGTTCATATTATATGTCTCAGACTCTGCCTTGGGAAATCTTGTATTAATATCTATATATCCAGCAAGCCATATAATTACAATTAATACAGCTACAACAATTATAGCTGTCTTTTTTGATTTTTTTGTCTTCTTTGTTTTCCTTATCTTATTCGCCTTATTATCATCAGAGTACATCATCCTTTACTCCTCTCCACACATACACAATCACATCCAAAACTAATATGATGCTTATAAATATGACATATGTCTGCCAGTATTTAACAGCAAGCTGATCTATCCTGAACAGCCGCCATGGTGCTAACGCTTTTAGTATTCTTGTAGGCAGCCATCTTGCAGTAGCATTCATGAATTCACACAATACAGATGGAAACAATAATACAATAAACGCATTATTAACATATTGTGATATAAGCAGTGAAACTGTGGCAATAAGTCCGGCACATATAAACTGCAATATAAAACTCAGCATATAATATATATATGGATGAGAATAAAGTATATATGACCACATACCATTAGCATTGCAGCTGATAGTATCATCAAGGGCTATAAAAGATGGAAGTACTGCTGATGTTGCCATAAGATTAACCATAAGTGGTATTATTGCTACCATTCCACCTGTAATAAATACAGCCATCCATTTAGCCAGTAAATAATTAATTTTATTGGTTCGGGAATAATAATTATATACTATACCTTTCTTGTTATCTGTATAATATGTTACTGCATAAGGTATTACTGCAAGTAACGGAATCAATCTTACAAAAAGTGTATAATACCATCCATCTCCCATCGCTATCCACGTCTGATGTACACATACAGGTATTCCAAGTTTATCTTTCATAGGTAATAGTATATCAGACACCGCTGGAATAACCTTTTGTATATACTGTATTATTGATATTAGCATTCCGATCATAAGAGAAAGCCAGAAACCAGAGCCTCTAAAAGCCCTTTCCAACTCTATTTTCAACATCTGTTTCATTTTAATCTCCATTCTTGCGCTGCTTCTTTGCGTATCTCAAATTTGTGCGAAGCACAAATCTTGCGTGTGAAAAATCTTATTTTTCACACTATCACTCCATCTGTTATTTTGTAAAATTCTTGATAACTTTTTACTTATCATCTGTTGTATCTCCAAGTATTTCAGTTAATCATAACATAATTATCAAAATGATATATCACATTATCAACATCTGATATGTCAGCCATTTCATGTACAACTGCCATATCAGATGCTGATGCAGATACTATAAATTATACTGTACCCTTATTTAATTATATAGAATCTGGCTCTAATAATCAAAATATCATACATCATCGCCGCTCATCAAATCAGCAGTTATAAATATAATACAAACATCTATTGCATCAGATCAAGCTTTAATAATGCCTTATTTAATTCAAATCCTTTCTTATTTCCATTACTATACATTCCATCAAATTGTGTTGTAATATATATACTATCAAAAGGCACTTCCTCAAGAACAACATCCTTAAACAATATATTATTGTCTGCACCTTTATAAGATGTATATTCATTCATCCATTCATTGGAAACAAAACGAATATCAATAATTTCTTTGCTTTCATGTGGCTGTAATGTTATTATATTGCTTTTTTTCTTATTTTCATAATTATTTTGCAATATAAAGTCATTAAATCCCTCTACTCTTCTATATTGAAATGTAGAATCCGCATCTTTTATAGAATAAAGGGTCAGACTATTTGTATAAAAGTTCTGTTCATAATCGTTTTCGTTAGTTATACTCATGTCTATAATAACTATCTTCTGCGCAATTCCCTTTCTTGTATTAACTTCCCCATCCGCACAGATTTCATTATTATCATCAATGTTTAATATATAATCTAACGCTACATTATACATATTCTCATCAGTTATATCTTTCAAGGTATTAAAATTATCTGTTAACAAACTCTGATTTATCTTAAATGTCAGCATTTGTTTCCGACTGCCATTGCTGATTGCAGTATATTCATCGCCTTGAGCTATTAGTAACGGTTTATCATCCTGTGTACATTGCAGATATCCTTTACTGATTACTTTATTCTCTTTATCTGATGTCTGCTGTTCATAAGAAGAGGATTCTGATTGCATACTATATATATCATTAACACTCTTTCTATCACAAGCAGCTATAAACAACATAGATAATACGCATACGGTAATTACATATTTTTTCAGCATTATTCCACCCATATTAATAACCCTGTAATAATTTTCCCTGATAACTTTTTACTTATGATCTGTTGTACCTCCAAGTATTTAATATTTTTATAGCACCCCGTCGACGAATTACTATGTATCAGATTATATCACACTAATTTATCAATATTTTCCAAATGTAAAAAGTTGTATTGTTTGATGTAACTTTTTGTAAGTTTGTGAATTGATTAATATTATCGCATACCTTTTTCATATTATTTTTTTGTATATATTTTAAAAGTATTTATGTCTCTTGTTATCAAATGATATTTTCTACTGTGATTTTTATATGTCATTATCTCTAGTAATAATTATGGATATTTAATACATTATTGATATATTATTAAATGATATCAACTATTTTCATAAATTTATAAAAAAATGCAGAATTTATTCACACAATAAATTCTGCAATCCCTAATGCTATATTGTTATCTTTTCTGAAATCAGTGTTTTTCCTATAAAACTTACATATTGTCCCATCTTATAATTTAGGTTATCACAATGTAATCGTCAAAATAATATGTCATATCCCTTTAACATCCCCCAACAATACAGCTTTATGAATAGGATAATTTTTAAAATCCAAATACATCCTGCTTTTTTTTAGCATCCATCTTCGGTTTGTCCGCAACACCCCGTTTCCTAATATGAAATATATCGTCACTTCTTTTTCTTCCCCTTCCTGAAGTATGACATTACTTGCTCCACTTTCTGTTATTATCTCTCCCTCATTAAAGTATCCTAGTGGGTATGCTTTTATTGCCATATGCGAATTCAGCTTTCGCTCTACATTATATTCTGTGCCTGATATATTCTTAACATCCATCTTTGCAATAAAATATTGCATATCATATTTATTGTTTCCTTCATCTAATCCATATAGGTCATGTCCATCTTCTGCCGATATTAACTCTATTGAATTAACTTTAATCTCTGCATCGCTGTCATTGAACCACTCGTTAAGCGAATATATTTCTTCTTCTGGCACAGGGAATCTTCTGTTAATATCTATATATGCAGCAATCCAGATACCCGATACTATCATTATAATAACAATTATAATCACTTTTTTTATTATTATTTTTCTGTCAGAGGACATCATCTTTCACTCCTCTCCACATATATATAGTTATATCCAGAAATAATATAACCAATATAAATATAATATAACTTTGCCAATAGTTAACAGCCAACTGGTCTATTCTGAACAACCTCCAAGGTGCCAGATCTTTCAATATTTTGGTCGGAAACCACTGTGCGATAGCATTAATAAATTCACACAACACACTAGGAAACAATAATACTATAAATACATTGTTAACATACCTAGATATCACAAGTGATATTGAGGCAAGTAGCCCCGCACATATGAACTGCAATATAAAATACATTACATAATATATGTATGGATGTGAATACAATATATAAGACCACATTCCATTCCCATTGCATGTCATCTCCCCATTAATAATAGCAAAGGAAGGAAGGACTGCGGATGTAGCCAGAAGATTAATCACAAGTGGCAGCACTGCCACTGTACCTCCTGTAACAAATACTGCAAGAAATTTAGCTACTATATAATTCTTTTTATTAGTTCTTGAATAATAATTCCTGACTATTCCTTTTTTATAATCGGTATAATATGTTATTGCGTATGGTATCGTTACTAATATTGGAACAAGTCGTATGTATAATTGATAATACCATCCATCACCCATTATTATGCTATCTCTGAATGCATTAGCTGGTACCTGAAGCGTATTGGATTTCATCCAATATATAGGGTTCATTGCAGCCGGTATTACCTGTTGTATGAATTGTAATGCTGTTATTATTATGCCTATGAGTATTGCAATCCAGAAAGATGTACTCCTGAATGCCCTCTCCAATTCTATATTAATCATTGATTTCATATAAGCTTATTCAACCTCCAGCTTTAATAATGCTTTATTACCCCTGAATCCTTTATTCCCCTTATCTCCACCAGAATAATCTATAAATCTTGTTGTCATATATAATTTATCCAATGGCAGTTCTTCTGTTACAAAATCTTTATAATATGCTTTTCTTTCTTTCATATCATATTTAGTATAATACCGATTAATAAGCTCCGAATTAATAAATCCAATAGCCACTATTTCTCTGCTTTCACCCGGCTGTATAGTAATCTTATTTGTCCCATGACGCGTCCACGCATCTGGTGTATCTAATATATCTAATTCTCTTAATTCTCTATATAATAAATCATTATCCTGACTATCAATACAACAGATCTTTAAATTGGATATACAAAATTCATAAGCTTTATTATTTTCATTTTTCACACGCAGCTTAATAAATACCGCTTTCTGTTCCATCCCTTTATTATCAGTATTAAGCTTGCCGTCCTTATCTATTCTATTATCATTATCAACTGACCGCAGATAATTCTCCACTTTATCATACGAATCTTCTGTTGTGAATTTCTTCAGATCATTAAAATCATCCGAAAGTATGGTGTTCTCCACCTGAAAAGTTAATGTACTAGTTCCTTCTATTCCACTAAGTGATACAGTACATGAATCTCCTTGCTGTACTAATTCTGGTTTATCTTCTGTAGTTCCCCATGTCGCATACTCTTCTTTTACTTCTTTCCAGTCTGACACCGATTCTAAGAATTGCATATCATCTTCTATAGAAGTTTCAGTCATATTATACAGGTCATCAACGCTTTTCCTATCACATGCTGACAGCATCAGCATCACTTCGCATATAACTATTAATAACATATGTTTGAATAATGTATTTTTTCTCATATCAACCAACATTCTTCTTTATTCTCCCAATTAATTCATACTAATCATATTTGTATGACAGCACAGTCAAAACACCTTTTATTTAAAATCATAAATGTAAATTACCAGTCATCTGATATGACAGCTATTTCATGCAGAACTGCC